>NZ_AP025592.1:613571-1227142 GCF_023169965.1 Anaeromyxobacter paludicola
TCGAGCCGTCATGGCAGCTGAGGCAGCGGAGGGAGCCGTTCGCGCTGAACTGAGCGGCGGTGGTCGGCAGGGTGGTGCCCTGCGAGGTCTTGCCGTTGTTGATGGAGTCGGTCCAGGTGTAGGTCGAGGTCGGGTTCTTGCGGTTCCAGAGCGCCAGGGTGGTCTGCGCGTTGTGCGGAACGTGGCAGAAGATGCAGACCTGGTCGACCGAGGTCGCCTTCACGGCGCCGCTGGTGGAGTTCGAGGACGAGAGGTCGTGCCGGCTGTTCTTGATCTGAGCCTGCCCGGCGAGCGGCATCACCAGCGCGACCACCGCGAGAAACTTCAGAAGATTACGCATTTACTGCTCCCTCCGATGGGGCGACTCAGGCCCCGAGGCTTGGCTGCGGTGGGCACCATGCCCGACCGCTTTTCGGCGCCGCCCGCAGGAACGAAGCCGGTCGCCGATTCGGAAGGTTGCAACGCGTGTGCCGCTCGGCTACAGCGAGAAACGTTGGGGTTTTTTGCTGCCGCCCTTCCTCTTTGGGTGTTATCGCCCAGGTGTGCGCGTCGTCCCCCACCCGACCTGACTCAATGGGCCTGGGCGGACGCTCCCGTCGCCGGCTCAGCGCCCGCGCTGCCGCCGGTGACCGGGCCGCCGGCGCCGTCCTCGGAGGCCGCCGCGGAGTCCTCGGCCTTGGTGTTGATGAGGTCGTACACGTTCACGCGGGCGTAGTGCTCGTTGCACACGTAGATGCGGTTGGTCTTCCGGTCCACGGCGAGGCAGCTCGGGATGTCGAAGTACTCGAGCGCGTTGACGTAGCCGCCGAAGTACATGAGCGGCTGGAAGTCCCGGTTGAAGATCTGGACCACCGAGTGCTCGCCGTCGGCGACGTAGAGGTTGCCGAACCCGTCGAAGTCGATGCCCTTGATGCGGGCGAAGGTGCCGAGCCCGGTGCCCGGCTGGCCGTAGGTCCGCAGGAACTTCCCCTCCGCGTCGAACACCTGCATCCGGAAGTTCATGGTGTCGCCGACGTACAGGTTGCCCTGGGCGTCGAGCGCGAGGTAGCTCGGGAAGTTGAACTGGCCCTCGTCGCTGCCTCTCCCGTTGCCCACCTCGCGCAGCTTCTCGCCGGCCAGGGAGTAGACGAGGACGCGGTGCAGGTCCGAGTCGACCTTGGCCGTGTCCGCCACGTAGAGGATCTTGCGCGCGCGGTCGATGACGAGCCCGGTGGGGCGCACCAGGTCCTTGTCGCCGAAAGCCCGGAGCCGCTTGCCGGCCTTGTTGAAGACGCGGACGAGCCGCGTCGTGGGCTCGGTGACGTAGACGTTCTCCTCGCCGTCGAGCGCCACGTTGAACGGGAAGGCGAACGGGTCCTCGGGGGCGAAGCGGGCCAGGGACTTCTTCTCGAGGTCGGCGACCACGACCGAGCAGCCCTGGTAGTCGGCGACGTAGATCCGCTTGCCGTCGTCCGAGATCGCGAGCCCCATCGGCTGCTGCAGGGTGATGCTGTTGTCGCCGCCGATCACGCCGCGCTGGAACTTGGCCCAGCCCGAGTCGTCCAGATCGGCGTTGGTCCGGAAGGCCCGGACGAACTTGATGCGCGCCACCTCGGGCGGGTCGGGCCAGACGACCTCGGACTTCTTCTGCTGCGCCGCGCAGGCGAGGGCGAACGTGGCGAGGAGGGGGAGGAGACGGATCTTCTGGTTCATGGGGGCGGCTACCTCGTTGCGACGTGCTGGGTTGCGACCTGCTGCAGGACCGCGTCGTCCACGGTGATCCGGGCCTTGGCGCGGAGCTCGTCGAGGAGCTTCACCGCCGCCGCGTCCCGCTGCGCGGGGGCGGTCTCGGCGCCGCCGCGCAGCCGCTCGAGGAGGGTGCGCGCGAGCACCATCCGGCGGGCGCCGGCGCGCCGCAGCGCGACCTCGGGATCCTTGTCGAAGCCGCGCTGGCGGGCCGCGCCGTCGAGCAGCTTGCGATCGATGACGCTCCACGCCACCTGGGCCTTCACCTTCGGGCCGGAGAGGTGTCCGCCCTCGATCCCGCGCGAGAGCGAGAGCAGGTCCGGGAGGATGTCGGCGTAGCGCACCGGCGCGCCGTTCACGGTGGCGAGGACGTGCCGGCCCTCCTCCGGGCTGGGGCGCAGCCTCGCGCCCATGCCCCGCAGGAACTCCTCGTCGAGCTTCACGCCCCCCTTGGCGCGCAGCGCGGTGAGGTAGTGGTGGCGCATCTGGGCGGCGCTCTGCTGGCGCACGAAGCGCTCGAGGCCGGCCCGCTTCTCGGCGTACTCCTGCTCCGCGCCGATGCTGCGCGCCGTGACCTTGAAGACCGCGACGCCGAGCTGGAGCGTCACCGGGCCCATCACCTTGCCGATGGGGGCCTGGAAGGCCGCCGCCGCCAGCGCCGGGTCGAGGTCGCCGCGGGCCACGTCGCCGCGGTCGCCGCCGTTCGGGGCGCTGCGGACGTCGAGCGAGTTGCGCGCCTCGGCCGCGAAGGAGCCGCCCTTCGCCAGCCGGTCGAGGATGGCCCGGGCCTGCGGCTCGGTCGAGACCACGATCTCGTGGAGGCGCACCACGTCGGCGCGCGAGTGGAAGAACTCGCGGAGCGTCGCCTCGTCCACGCGGACGGCGCCGTCCACCTCCTTCGCGAGGAAGCGCTCGGTGGCGAGCCGCTGCAGCTCGGCGTCGATCGCCGCGGCGACCGCCGGGTCCTTCGGGAGCCCGCGCCGCTCGGCCTCGCCCGCGAGGAGGACCTCGGCGGCGAGCACGTCCACCGCCTCGGCGGGCGTGCCGGAGGCGGCGGCGCCCCGGGAGCCCCGGAGCTGGTCCTGCACCTCGGCGGCGAGGATGGGCTGCTGGTCCACGCGGGCGGCGACCGCCTCGCCGGAGAGGGCGAGCGTCGTCGCCAGGATCAAGGAGAGCATGCGGCCACCTTACCTCAAGGCAGGCTGCCGCCGGAGCCCGGCTCGTCGCCACCGCCCGCGCCCGGCATGTCGGCGCCGGAGCCCGGCTCGTCGCCGCCGCCGGCGCCCGGCATGTCGGCGCCCGCGCCAGGAGCGTCGGCGCCCGCGCCCGGGAGGTCGGAGCCGGCGCCCGGCTCGGGCGCGCCGCCGCCAGGGCCGCCGGCGCCGGGTCCACCGGCACCCGGCGCGCCGCCGCCCGGGCCGCCGCCGCCGGCGGAGCCCTGGTTCGCCTTGGCCCGCGAGATGACGTTCTTGAGCTCGGGGTGCTTGCCGGTGCGGTCGCCGTGGCAGGCGTCGCACGACTCCATCGCGTTGTCGCCCACGTAGAAGAGGCGGGGGCTGTCCGAGCCGTGCGGGTTGTGGCAGCTGGCGCAGGTGAAGGCGTGGTCGGGGCGCCGCGGGTCGATGGGCCCGCCCACCACGTGCCCCTTCGGCACCATCGCCGTGACGTGGCGGCCGTCGGGCTTGTCCGGGTGGCAGGAGATGCAGAGCGCGTTCACGTTCTTGGGGAGCAGGAACTTCTGCCCGGCGCCGTGCGGATCGTGGCAGACCGCGCAGCCGTAGCGGTCGAGCGCCGCGTGGCGGACCTTCACGTTGTCCACCACCTTGTGGCACGAGTAGCAGGCCGCCTTGCCCTCGCCGCGGGTGAGCACGTTCCGGTTCTGGGCCCCGTGCGCGTTGTGGCACTCGTCGCACTTGCCCTCGCCGACCGGCTTGTGGACGGCGGCGCGGCCGGTGACGTCGTCCTGGTGGCAGGTGAAGCAGACGTCCTTCAGGGCCGGCTTGGAGAGGAGGGCGCGGTTGTCGGTGGTGTGCGGCAGGTGGCACACCGCGCAGTCGCCGACCCGCAGCGCGCTGTGCGTGTAGCGCTGCGTGTCCTTGCGGTTGTGGCACTTGTAGCAGAGGTCGGCGGGCGGCTGGCGCAGCAGCTTCAGGTTGTCGCCGGAGTGTCCCGAGACGTGGCAGTCCTGGCACTCGCCCTTCACCACCGACTTGTGCTGGACCTTCTTCGTGAAGTCGATGCGCGCCTTCTCGCTCGGCGTCCCCTTGCCCTTGGGCGAGCGGGCGTCGTGGCACTTGAGGCAGAGCTGCTTGCCGGGGAGGAGCACCACGCGCGGCAGCTCGGCGTTGTGCGAGTCGTGGCAGTCGAGGCACTTGCCCTCGGCCACCGGCGCGTGCTTGACCGGCCGGGTCAGGAGCGGCTCGACCTCGTGACAGGCGAAGCAGACCTGGTCGCGCGGCTTCTTGAGGAGCCCCTTGTGGTCGCTCGAGTGCGGGTCGTGGCAGACGAGGCACTCGCCCTGGCGGACGGCGGTGTGGACCGCCTTGCCCTGGTCCATGCGCTTGTGACACCCGTAGCAGAGCTCGGGCTGGTTCTTCTTGAGGAGGAAGGCGTTCTTCCCGCCGTGCCCCGCGTCGTGGCAGTCCTGGCACTCGTTCTTCTCGAGCGCGCGGTGGACGACGCGCTTCGAGAGGTCGATGCGGCGCTCGGTGCCGGGGGGCGACCGGTTCGAGTGGCAGCGCAGGCAGAGCGCCTTGCCGCTGGCGCGCAGCAGCACCGGCTGATCGGCGCCGTGCGGGTCGTGGCACTGGGCGCAGCGGCCCTTGTTGAGCACGTCGTGACGGACGGTCAGGGACGAGGCCTTCTTCATCACCTCGCCGTGGCACTCCGTGCAGAGCTCCTGGACCGGCTTCGCGAGCTGCCAGGCCTGGACCGACTGCGACTGGCAGCGCCCGCGCTTCTTGCCGCCGGTGGCCGGCACGTGGCACCCGGCGCAGGCCCGCTTCTGGGTGGCGGGGTGGGGGAGCCGGCGGGCGCTGTAGTCGTGGCAGGCGGCGCAGTTGTCGGTGAGGCCGGCGGTGGCGCGGGTGCCGACGCCGGACCGCACGGACGGGGTCGCCGTGAGCGGGGTGGGGGCGGGCGCCGCGGCCGGCTTGGCGGCGGGGGGCGAGGTCCGGGCCGGGGGGGCGGGGGTGCCCTGCGCGGTGGCCAGCCCGGCCGCGAGCAGGGTGGCCGCGGCCGCGGCGAGCAGCGCCGGGCCGACCGGACGCGCGGACCGGGCGGCGTGGCGACGCGGGGCGGCGCATGGCTTGCGGGCGGTCGTGGCGGGCGCGGGACTCTTCCTGAAGCGCATCAGCGGATCATCCGGTCGAGAGGTGGTTTTCCAAGTGGCTCCGCCTGCAATTGGGGTGCCGCGGCGGGGTGGTGGGTGCATGTGCGAAGAAGGTCGCCGGAGCCGGGCGGTGCGCCGGGTCGAACGGCACCTGCGCCCGGCGCCAAACCGGCGCTGCCACGTGAGGGGCCGCGCCGGCGCGGCGGTCCGGCCAGCGACCGATTCCAGGCGCCGTTGCGGAGGATGGCTCCGCGGGGGGAAGATCGCCTCCCCGGGTCACCGGAGCTCCGGCAATTCTTGCGCGAGTTGGCGACGGGACGGCGTGCCGGCGCAAGTTCAGCCGGCGGAAAACCGGGCTGCACGATCCGTGCATAGGTCAAGTGACGCGACGATGGGCCGAAAAACCCAACTTTCGCGGCGGCGACCCCCAGATCGCGCGATTTCACCCACCTGTGGTCCGGACCTTGCGATACTAGGGAGGCCTCGCGCGGCCGGTCCGCGCCGACGCCCATGATGCCCTTCCTGCGACAGCTCTGGCGCAGCCTCGCCTCCAGCCTCCGGGCCCGGATCCTCCTCCCGACGGCGGTGCTCTTCGCCGTCGTGCTCGCGGCGATGGTGGTGGCGGCGGTGCAGGTCTACGGGGCCGACATGGAGCGGGGGCTGCACGACCGGGCCGAGTTCTTCGCCGGGATGATCACCAGCGGCGTCACCAACGTGATGCTGCAGGGCACGCCGGAGCAGCTGCCCGAGATGCTCGCCATGGTGGCGCGCCACCGGGCCGACCTCGAGACGGTGAGCGTCATCCGGGGCGACGGCGAGGTCCGGGTCTCTTCGGAGGGATCCCTCGTCGGCACCCGCCCCTGGGGCGACCTGCGCAAGATCTCCGGCATCTCGGTGTTCGCCGCCCCCGGCGGGAACGAGGGCCAGTACGCGGTGCTGCAGCCCATCCCCAACGCCGAGGCGTGCGCCGGCTGCCACGGCGCCGAGTCGCACGTGAACGGCTGGCTCGACCTGCGGTTCACGCGCGCGCCGGCCCTCCAGCTCAAGGCGAAGCTCGGCCACACGCTCGCGTTCAGCGCGACGGTGGCCTTCGTGGTGCTCCTCGCCATCGCCTGGTGGCTCCAGGGCCGCGAGTCGATCGCGCCCCTGCGGCGGCTGGTCGGGGCGATGCGCCAGGCGGAGTCGGGCGACCTCGCGGTGCGCGCGGACAACGGCCGCCCCGACGAGCTCGGGGTCGCGGCCCGGGGCTTCGACGCCATGCTGGCGGCCCTGCGCCGCAGCCAGGCCGAGCTCGAGGCGTTCTACCGGGAGCGCATGGTGCGCGCCGACCGCTTCGCGGCCGTGGGCGAGCTCGCGACCGGCCTCGCCCACGAGATCAAGAACCCGCTGGCGGGGCTCTCGGGCGCGCTCGAGCTCCTCGCCGAGGACCTCGCCGCCTCGCCGCGGCAGGCCGAGATGGTGGGCGAGATGCGCCACCAGGTGGCGCGGCTCGGCCACACCATGGAGAGCCTCCTCAGCTTCGCGCGGCCGCCGAAGGCGCGCCTGCGCACCACCGACGTGAACGCCACGCTCGAGAAGGTGCTCTTCCTCATCCGCCAGCAGCGCAAGGCGGCGTCCATCGACGTGCGCCCCGAGCTCGGGCCGGGGCTCCCGGCGGTGCTGGCCGATCCGAACCAGCTCGAGCAGGTCTTCCTCAACCTCTGCCTCAACGCGTGCCAGGCGATGAACGGGGAGGGCGCGCTCACCGTCCGCTCGTTCCTCTCCGAGGAGCGCGTCACGGTGGAGATCGCCGACACCGGCCCGGGCATCCCGGCCGACCTGCGCCCGCACCTCTTCAAGCCGTTCTTCACCACGAAGCGCGAGGGCAACGGGCTCGGGCTCGCCATCAGCGCGCGCATCGTGGCCGAGCACGGCGGCAACATCGGCTACCGCTGCCCACCGGGCGGCGGGACCGTCTTCGCCATCACCCTTCAGCAGGCGCGGCCAGGGCAGGGCCCGGAGCGCGCCACGGAGCACGCCGCATGAGCAGCGCCGCCGCACGGATCCTGGTGGTGGACGACGAGAAGCTCATCCGCTGGTCGGTGGGCGAGCGGTTGCAGCGCGACGGGTACGAGGTGCTCTCGGCCGAGTCGGGCGAGCAGGCGCTGGAGCTCGTCGCGGCGAACGCGCCCGACGTGATGCTGCTCGACGTCCGCCTGCCGGGGATCGACGGGCTCACCACGCTCCAGCGCGCGCTGGCGCTGCACCCCGACGTCACGGTGCTCATGATGTCGGCCCACAGCACCGTGGACGTGGCGGTCGAGGCGATGAAGCACGGGGCCACCGACTTCCTCGTGAAGCCGTTCCCGTTCCAGTCGCTCGACGCCGCGGTGCAGCGGGCCCTCGCCACCGCCCGCACCCGCCGGCAGATCGCGGCGCTGACGAGCGAGCGGCGCCAGAGCGCGCTCGACGCCCTCGTCGGCCGGAGCGCGGGGATGGAGCAGGTGCGCAACATGGTGACGCGCCTCGCGGCCTCCGAGGCCACCACGGTGCTCATCGAGGGCGAGAGCGGGTCGGGCAAGGAGGTGGTGGCCCGCAGCATCCACTTCGAGTCCTCCCGCGCCGAGCGCCCCTTCCTCCAGGTGAACTGCGCCGCCCTGCCGGAGCACCTGCTCGAGAGCGAGCTCTTCGGCCACGAGCGCGGCGCCTTCACCGACGCGCACGCCCAGAAGCGCGGCCTGTTCGAGAGCGCCGAGGGCGGCACGGTGATGCTCGACGAGATCGGCGACCTGCCGGCGGGCGGGCAGGCGAAGCTGCTGCGGCTCCTCGAGAACAAGACCTTCCGCCGCGTGGGCGGCGTGCACGAGCTCCGGACCGACGTGCGCGTCGTCGCCGCCACCAACGTGAACCTGGAGGAGCGGGTGCAGGAGGGGCGGTTCCGCGCCGACCTGTTCTTCCGGCTCAACGTGGTGCGGATCGAGGTGCCGCCGCTGCGCGAGCACCCCGAGGACGTGCCCATCCTGGCCGCGCACTTCATCGCCCGCTTCAACCAGGAGATGAAGCGCGCGGTGAAGGGGATCTCGTCGGGCGCCATGGAGGCGCTCGCCGGGTACCACTGGCCCGGCAACGTGCGCGAGCTGCGCAACGTGGTCGAGCGGGCCTTCATCCTGCACGCCAGCGCCGAGGAGCTCCGCCCCGAGCACCTGCCGCCGGAGCTCCGCCGCGTCCAGCCCAAGAAGCCGGAGAAGCTCGTCCCGCCGGTCCCGGATCAGGGGATCGTGCTCGAGGACGTCGAGCGGAAGCTCATCTCGGAGGCGATGGAGCGCGCCAGCGGGAACCAGTCCAAGGCGGCCCGGCTGCTCGGCATCAGCCGCGACACCCTCCGGTACCGGCTGAAGAAGCACGGGATGGCGTGAGCCGCGCCTGCGCCGCCGCCGACGCGGGCCGCCGGGAGTGCGGGCGGTGACGCCGCGCGGGTGCCCGTCCGGCCTCGCTCGCGTCGCGCTCGCCCTCGCCGCCCTGCTGGGCCTCGCCTGGGCGCCGGTGCTCCTCGGCGGCGCCTGGGTGCAGCGGGACGCGCTGCGCTACATGCTGCCGGCCTGGCAGGTGGCGTCGCGGGCGCTCGCGGCGGGCCGCTGGCCCGAGTGGATGGACGGGGTCGGCTTCGGGGCCGCCTTCGCCGCGAACCCGGTGCACGCCGTGGCGACGCCCCTCGGCTGGCTCGCCGCCGCGCTGCCCGGCCCGGGCGGGCTCGCGGCCTGGTCGGTCCTCCACCTCCTCGTGGCGGGGCTCGGCGCCGCCGCCTTCGCGGCCCGGCTCGGGGCCGCGCGCCTGGGCGCGCTCTTCGCCGGGGCCAGCCTCGCGCTCGGAGGGTACGCCGGCTCGGTGCTGGTGAACGGGCTCGGCCCCGCCATCGCCTGGACGCCCTGGGTGGCCTGGGCGGCGGAGGGGCTCGCCGCAGCCGCCGGGCAGGAAGGGCCGCACCGGCGCCGCGCGCTCGCCGCCGCCTCCGCCTGGCTCGCGGCGGCCCTCGCCTTCCAGCTCTCCACCGGCGAGCCGCTCTGCGCCCTCGGCGCGGCCTACCTCGCCGGCGTCGTGCTCCTCGCGCGGAGCCCGCGCCGGCTCGAAGCGCTCGGGGCCCTGGCGGCCTCGGGCGCCGCGGCCCTCCTCCTGGCGGCCGTCGCGGTGCTCCCGGCCGCCGCGCTGCTCGCCGGGAGCTCCCGCCTCTCGGAGCGGGGCGCGCAGGCCGGCAGCTGGGCGCTGCACCCGCTGCGGCTCGTCGAGCTCGTCTGGCCGGGCGCGCTCGGGGATCCGGCGGGGCAGGGGTGGCTGGCGCGCGCGCTCGCGCCGGCCCCGGGCGGCGGCGAGCCCTTCTGGTCCCTCCTGCTCCACGCCGGCGCGCCGGCGCTGCTGCTCGCGGCCTGGGCCGGACGGGAGCGGCGGCTGCGCGGCCTCCTCGCCGGGTCCGGCCTGCTCCTGCTGCTCGCGCTCGGCGCCCACACACCCGTCTGGCCGGCCTGGCGCGCCGTCTTCCTCCCCGAGCAGCTGGGGCGCTACGCGGAGAAGCACGTCTTCGGCGCGCTCGTCCTCTGGTCGGCGCTCGCGGGAGTCGGGTTCACCCGCTGCTTCGAGGAGCGCCGCGCCGGGAGAGGGCTGCGCGCCGGCGCGTGGGCGGCCGCCGCGGGGCTCGCCGCGGCCGCGCTCGGCCTGGGCGCGCTCCGGCCGGTCGCCGCCGGCTGGGTGGCGGCCCGGGCGCAGGCGCTGGCGCTCCCGCTCGACGCCGCCGGCGGGGTCGAGGCCGCGGTCCGGGGCGGGCTCGCCGGCGCCGCGGGCGCGGCGGCGTTCGCGGTGGCGCTGGGGCTCGCAGCCCGGGCGCGCCTGGGCGGCCTCGCGGCGGGGCTCGCCGCGGCCGGGGCGCTCCTCCCGTCGGTGGGGCTCGTCCGGTCGGCCGTGCTGGTCGCGCCGCGCGCCCTCGTGGAGAGCCGGCCGGCGGCCCTCGCCCCGATCCCGGCGAGCCCCGGCCGGCCGCCGCCCCGGCTCATGCGGCCGGAGGGGTTCGCGATGCGCACCCGCGTCGAGGACGGCGCCGACTTCGCGCGCCTCTTCCGCGAGGCGCTCGAGCCGAACGTGCCCGCCAGCTTCGGGGTGGCGGCGCTCCCGGGGTTCGAGCCCTCGGAGAGCCGGCGCGCCCTGCGCTTCTGGGCGACCGTCTTCCCGCGGATGACCTGGGAGTCGCTGACGCGGCTCTGCGGCGTCGAGTGGGTCTACGTCCAGCGGCCCATGTCGGAGGCGACGGGGCTCCCCGCGATCGCCGCCGGACCGGACGGCTGGAGCCTGCAGCGGGCGCCGGGGGTGCGGCCCCGGGCCTTCGTGACGCCGCGCTGGGCGCGGGCCGCGACCGAGGACGAGGCGCTCTCGCTGCTGGCGGCGGACGGGCGGGAGGCGGACCCGGCGCTGGTGGTGCTCGCCGGGCCGGGACCGCTGCCGCCCGGCGGCGCGGAGGGGCCGCTCGTGCCGTGCGAGGCGGCGAGCCCGGAGCCGGAGCGGGTGGAGGTGCGCTGCGAGGCCCCGCGGGGCGGCCAGCTGGTGCTCCTCGACGAGCTCGCCGACGGGTGGACCGCCGAGCTCGACGGCCGCCCGGCCCCGATCGCGCTCGCGGACGGGCTCTTCCGGGCGGTGCAGGTCGAGCCCGGCCGGCACCGGGCGGTGTTCCGGTACCGCACGCCGGGGCTGCGGCTCGGGGCCGCGATCTCGCTCGCGGCCTGGGCGGCCTGGGGGCTGGCGCTGACGCGGCTGCGCCGGAGGGGGCGCGCCGCGCCGGGCTAGGCGGCCGCGCGGTCGTCGATCTCGACCGGCTTGCCGTCGGTGGGCCAGTCGATCTCGGCGGCCAGCGTCTGCAGCTCCTCGCGCAGCTTCTCCTTGGCGCGGATCTCCAGCTGGCGGGCGCGCTCGCGGGAGAAGCCGAAGTGCTCGCCCAGCTCCTTGAGCGTGAGCGGGCGGTCGCACATGACGCGCTGCTCGATGATGAACCGCTCGCGCTCGTCGAGCCGCGCCAGGGCCGCGGCGACGCGGCCGGAGACGATCTCCTGCTCCTGCGCGCCGGAGAGCTCGTCGTCCTGCTGGGGGCCCTTGCTGGCCACGAAGTCCACGTGCGTCTGCGTGCCGTCCTCGCCGAGCGGAGCGTCGAGCGACACGTCGCGCCCGTCCATCCGCTGCTCCATCTCGTGCACCTCGCCCGTCTTCACGTGCAGCTTGCGGGCGACCTTGTCGGCGTCGCGGCCGTCCGACCCTTCGCCCTGCTCGACGCTGTGGCGGTCGAGCTCGCGGCGGGTGCGGGCGAGCGAGAAGAACAGCTTTCGCTGCGCCTGGGTGGTGCCGAGCTTCACGAGCGACCAGGACTTGAGGATGTAGTTCTGGATGTAGGCGCGGATCCACCAGACCGCGTAGCTGATGAGCCGGATCCCCTTGGCCGGATCGAACTTCTGCACCGCCTTCATGAGACCGATGTTGCCCTCCTGGACCAGGTCGGGCATGCGGAAGCCGTAGGAGCGGTACTCGTGCGCCACCTTCACCACGAAGCGCAGGTTGGCGGTGACGAGCCGGTGGGCCGCGCGGCTGTCTCCCTTGCGCTGGTACTCGCGCGCGAGCGCCTGCTCCTCCTCGGCCGAGAGCAGCGGGAACTGGTTGATCTCGGCCAGGTAGAGATCGAGGGAGGTGATGCCGTTCTGGGTGGTACGCTTCATCGGTCCTCCGCGTGGGGGCGGCGGACCTACACGGGAGCAACCCGTATGCCACTTCAGGGTAATTGTGATTTCCCCTTAGGCGACGGACTCTTGCTCCGCAAGTGCCTGGGAGGGTGGGGTGGTTCCCTGTAACTTGGAGCCCATAGTTTTTACAGGGTCCGCCAAAAACCTCGACCCAGCGGGGTTTTTAGCCTGTCGTTTTTTCAGGGTGCAGCGAACCTATCGGGATCCCTGCCAAAAAAACTGTGGCTCGCCCCCTTGCCTGGAGGGCGGGCCGTTCCCATATTCGCCTAGATCGTCGGGTGGATGCGGCGCTAGCGTCTCCATTGGAAGGTGAACGAGTGTCCCAGCGAGACGCATTCGAGGCTGCCCCCGCGCAGCACCTCGAACCAGAACCGGACGGTGAGGCAGAGCGGCGGCTGCAGCTGCGCGGCAGCCAGCTCGGCTTCGTGGCGCACGAGATGCGCAACCCGCTCTCCACCGCGCTCTGGAGCGCGGAGCTCCTCGCCAAGCTGACGCCCGAGGACCGCGGCGGCGCGCGCGGGGAGAAGCTCGCCGGCATGTGCCTGCGCTCGCTCAACCGGCTCAGGCACCTCGTCGAGGACCACTTCCTGTCCGAGCGGCTCGCCGTCGGCGGGCTCGCCGTGCGGCTCGACCCGGTGCCGCTCCTGGAGCTGGTCGAGGCGGTCGCCGCGCGCTCCCCGGGCGCGCCGCCGGAGGTGCGGGTGGCGGCCGACCTCGCCGCCTGGGCCGACCGCGGCCTGCTCGAGCGGGCGGTGGACGGCATCCTGTCGGCCGTGACCCGCGAGGGCGCGACCGCGAAGGTGGAGGGGGCGTCCGGCGACGGCACCTCCTCGCTGCGCTTCTCCGGCGCCCCGGTACCCGGGGAGGCGCTGGAGGAGCCGCACAAGGGCTCTCCCTCGGATCCGACGGGGCGGGCGCTGGCGCTGGTGATGTCGAAGCGGGCGGTGGCGGCCATGGGGGGACGCCTCGCCCTGGATCAGGGAGCGCTGCTGCTCGAGCTCCCGTCACGAGACCTGCCGGCGGAGATCGACCGGCAGGAGGGACACTGACCCCCCCTATGCGCTCGCGCGTCCTCGTCGTCGACGACGACCCCGACATCCTCGACGCCATCTGCGACATCCTCGACGCCGAGGGGTACGACGTCGCGCGGGCGCGCCACGGCGCGGAGGCGCTCGAGCAGGTGATGCGCCGCCGGCCCGACCTCATCCTGCTCGACCTGATGATGCCGGTCATGGACGGGCCCACCTTCGCGCGGGAGCTGCGGAGCCGCCGCCTCGACGGCATCCCCATCATCGTCATCTCCGCCGAGGGGAACCCGGCGCGGGCGGCGAGCGTCCAGGCGAGGCGCTACCTCGCGAAGCCCTTCGACATCGAGGTCCTGCTCGCCCAGGTGGCCGACCTGGTGCACGGCGCGGGGGCCGACGCCGCGTCGCCCTGAGGCGCCGCGCCGGCGGGCGCACGGCTTGCGCGGCCGTCCTTGACGCCCGGGGGCCGTTCCAGTAAAAGCACCGCCTTTCCAACGGCACGTCCTTCCCGGCCCTACGCCGCGGGGCGGACCACTGCGAGGTACACATGGCGACCGGTCTTCTGGCCAAAAAAGTAGGCATGACGCAGATCTTCGACGCGAACGGAGACTGCATCCCCGTGACGGTGCTCTCCTGCGGTCCCTGCACCGTCGTCCGCCGCAAGACGAAGGAGCAGGACGGCTACGACGCCGTCGTCCTCGGCTACGACGCGGTGGACGAGAAGCACGCGCACCGGCTCACCAAGGCCGAGGTCGGCGTGTTCAAGAAGGCCGGCACCCCGATCTTCCGCCACGTGAAGGAGGTCCGCGTCAAGGACGCGAAGCTCCTCGGCGAGCTCAAGGCGGGCGACGTCCTCACGGTGGACAAGGTCTTCAAGATCGCCCAGCGCATCGACGTCTCCGGCCTGACCAAGGGCCGCGGCTTCGCCGGCGTCTTCAAGAAGTGGGGCATGAAGGGCGCCGCGCGCGACTCCTCCACCGCCCACGAGCACCACCGCCACATCGGCGCGATCGGTCAGCGCAAGACGCCGGGCAAGGTCTGGAAGGGCAAGCACATGCCCGGCCACTACGGCGTGGACATGGTCACCGTGCAGAACCTGACCGTCACCGGCGTCGAGGCCGAGGGCAACCTCCTCCTCGTCAAGGGCGCGGTCCCGGGCCACAACGACGCGGTGCTGTTCGTCGACACCGCCGCCAAGGGCCAGCCGCGGGTGAAGAAGAAGCAGGAAGAGCGCGCTCGCGCCAAGCCGAAGGTCTAGCCCCCGCGCCCGCTCGCGGGCGGAGGTCGAAACGGGAAGGGCGCTGCCGGCGACGGCGGCGCCCTTCGCGCTTTTTGGGTACCATGCGCGGCCATGCGAGAGAGCCGCGGACGGTTCGGCCTGGTGCTCGCGGGCCTGGCCGGGCTCGCCGCGGTGGCGTACGCCCGCGTGCTCTTCCTGGGCGAGACCTTCGTCCAGCGCGACGCGCTCACCTACCTCCTGCCGTCGCGGGCCGAGCTCGCGGCCGCGCTCCGGGCCGGGCGCCTGCCGGAGTGGACCGACGGCGTGGGGCTCGGGGCGCCGTTCGCGGCCAACCCCATCCACGGGGTCACCTACCCGCCCGCGTGGCTCTCCGCGGTGCTGCCGGTCTCCTTCGGCGCCGATCTCGGCATCGTGCTGCACCTCCTCTTCGGCGCGGCCGGGGTGGCGGTGCTGGCGCGCCGCCTCGGAGCCGGCGCGCGCGGCGCGCTCTTCGGGGGCGCCGCCTTCCTCACCTGCGGCTACGTGGCGTCGATGCCCGCCAACAACAACGCGCAGCTCCTCGCCTGGACGCCCTGGGTCGGGGCGGGGGCGGCGGCGCTGGCGGCGGCGTGCGACGGGGGCGGGCGCCGGGAGCGGGTCCGCGCCGGGCTCCTCCTCGCCGCCGCGCTCGCCGGGCAGCTCGCGGTGGGCGAGCCGGCCCACGTGGTGACGAGCGGGCTCCTGGCGCTCGGGGTGCTCCTCGCGCTCTCGCGCCGGCGGGGGCGGGGGCGGGCGGTGGTGCACCTGGCGCTCTCCGGCGCCGCGGCGCTCCCCCTCGCCGCCGCCTCCCTGCTGCCGCTGCTCGCGCTGGTGGCCTGGAGCGACCGGGCCGGCGGGCTCAAGGGGATCATGGTCGGGGGCTGGTCGCTGCCGCCGGCGCGGCTCCTCGAGCTGGTCTGGCCCGGCGCGCTCGGCGACGCGTCGCTCCCGCGCAACCTCGCCCGGGTGGTCGCCGACGCCAGCGGCGGCGGGGGCGGCGGCGTGCCGGGGCCGACCTGGGCGGCGACGGTCCACCTCGGGATCCCGGTGCTGCTGCTCGGCGCGGCCGGCGCCTGGCGGCCGGGCCGCCGCGCCCTGGCGGCCCTCGCGCTCGCCTTCGTCCTCCTGGCGCTCGGGAGGTACGCCCCCGTGCACGGCCTGCTCCGGGCGGTCTTCCCGCCCGAGCGGCTGGCGCGCTACCCCGAGAAGCACCTCCTCGGCGCGCTGGTGCTCTGGACGGCGCTCGCCGGCGCCGGCTTCGACGAGGTCTTCCGGCCCGGGGCGCGCCGGCTGCTCCGCCCGGCGCTGGCGGGGCTGGCGCTGAGCGCCGCCTGGCTCGTGGGGCTGGCGCTCGGGGGCGACGCGCTCGCGGCGGCCCTGGCGCCGGCGGCGGCGGCCCTCGTGCCGCCGCTCGACGTCGCCGGCGCCATCCGGTTCGCGCTGCTCGCCGGCTCGGTCTCGACGCTCCTCCTCGCCGTCTTCGTGGGCGCGCTGGCGCTCCGCGAGGACGCGCGCCTGGGGCCGCTCGCGCCGGCGCTGGCGGCGGCCGCCGCCATCGGCGGGCTGGTCTGGAACGGCCGGGCCTTCGCGCCCACCGCGCCGCGCGCCCTCGCCTGGGAGCCCCCGGCGGCCCTCGCGCCGGCGCTCGCCGCGGTCGCGCCGGGCCGGCCGCGGCCGCGGGTCTACCTCGGGTACTCCCGCCTCGACCCCGCCGACTTCGGCTCGGGCGAGCGGCTGGCCCGCGCCTTCGTGCAGCGCGCCTACACCAACCTCCCGGCCCTCCACGGGCTCGCCTGCCTGCCCGGGGCCGACAGCGCCTTCAGCGGGCCGTACGCGAGCTTCATCGACGGCCACCGCTCCATCAGCATGCGCCGCTTCGCGGCCCTGTTCGGCGTCCCCTGGGTGCTGCTCGACCGCGACATGGCGGCCACGACCCCCTGGCCCGCGGTCGGCGAGAGCGAGGTCGGGACCGTGCTCCTCGACGCCGGGCCGGTCCGCCCGCGCGCCTTCGTCGCGCCGCGCTGGCGGACGGCGCCGCTCGAGGAGGCGCTCGCCGAGCTGGCCGCGCCGGGCCGCGACGCCGATCCGGGCCGGGTGGTGCGGGTGGGCGGGGGTGGGGAGGCCGCCCCCGCGGCCGGCGCCGAGCGCGCCCCCCTCACGCCGTGCGAGGTGACGGTCCGGCGGCCGGAGGAGGTGGAGCTCGCCTGCGACGCGCCCTACGGCGGGCAGGCGGTGCTGCTCGAGGAGACCGCGCCGGGCTGGAGCGCCGCCGTGGACGGCGCCCCGGCCGCGATCGCGCGGGCGGACGGGCTCTTCCGCTCGGTGGCGGTGGGCCCCGGCCCGCACCGGGTGACGTTCCGGTACCGGACGCCGTGGCTGCGCGCCGGGATCGCCGTCGCCCTCGCCGCCTGGGCGGCCTGGGGGCTCGCCCTCTGGCGGACGCGGGCTAGGCGGTGACGCCGGCCGAGCCGCGCTTGCGGTCGCGCTCGATCTTGTAGCGCATGTTCGGGTCGAGGAACTTCTTGCGCAGCCGGATCGACTGCGGCGTCACCTCGACGAGCTCGTCCTCGGCGATCCACTCCAGCGCCTTCTCGAGCCCCATGTCGCGCGGCGGCGTGAGGATGATGTTCTCGTCCCGGCCGGCGGCGCGGATGTTGGTGAGCTTCTTCTCCTTGCAGATGTTGAAGTCGAGGTCGTTGTCGTGGCTGTGCTCGCCCACGATCATGCCGGTGTAGACCTTGTCGCCCGGCTTCACGAAGAGGGCGCCGCGCTCCTGGCAGTAGAAGCAGGCGTAGGCCACCACGTCGCCCTCGCGGTCGGAGACGATGGCGCCGCTCTTCCGCTTCTCGATCTTGCCCTGCCAGGGCTCGTAGCCGTCGAACTGCGACGACATGATCCCCTCGCCGCGGGTGAGGGTGAGGAACTCGTTGCGGAAGCCGATGAGGCCGCGGGCCGGCACCCGGAACTGCAGGCGGGTGCGGCTCGACCCGAGCGGCTGCATGTCCACCATGCGCCCCTTGCGCGGCCCCATGCTCTGGGTGACGCCGCCGACGGCGTCGGCCGGCAGGTCGGCCACCAGGAGCTCCATCGGCTCCTGCACCTCGCCCTCGACCTCCTTCAGGATCGGCTCGGGGTTCGAGACGGTGAGCTCGTAGCCCTCGCGCCGCATGTTCTCCACGATCACCGCGAGCTGCAGCTCGCCGCGGCCGACCACCTTGAAGGAGTCGGGCGAGTCGGTGTCCTCGACGCGGATGGAGACGTTCCGGTAGGCCTCGCGGTAGAGCCGCTCGCGGATGTTGCGGCTCGTGACGTACTTGCCCTCCTTGCCGGCGAAGGGCCCGTCGTTGACCTTGAAGACCATCGACATGGTCGGCTCCTCCACGCTGATGCGCGGGAGCGCCACCGGGAAGTTGGGATCGCTGAGGGTGTCGCCGATGCCGATCTCCTCGGCGCCGGCGATGCAGACGATCTCGCCCGGGCCGGCGTCCTTCACCTCGGTCCGCTTCAGCCCCTCGTAGGCGTAGAGCCGCACGATCCGGGCGGGCACGATCTTGCCCTCCTCGCGGATGACGGCGATGGCGTCGCCCTCGTGCGCCACGCCGGAGGTGATGCGCCCGATGGCGAGGCGGCCGACGTAGTCGTCGTAGTCGAGGTTGTCCACCAGCATCTGCAGCCCCTCGCGCTCGCCGGGGAGCGGGGCGGGGATGTGGGTGAGGATGGCGTCGAAGAGCGGCTTGAGCGTCTCGGCGTGGAAGGCGTCGGCCACGGTGTGGGCGGCGCGCCCCTCGCGGGCCACGGCGTAGATGACCGGGAAGTCGATCTGGTGCTCGTTGGCGCCGAGGTCGATGTAGAGCGAGTAGACGAGGTCGAGGACCTCCTTCGCCCGCGCGTCCTGGCGGTCCACCTTGTTGATCACCACCACCGACGGCAGCCCCATCGCCAGCGCCTTCGAGAGCACGAAGCGCGTCTGCGGGAGCGGCCCCTCGGCGGCGTCCACGAGCAGCAGCACGCCGTCCACGAGGCGCAGCGCGCGCTCCACCTCGCCGCCGAAGTCGGCGTGGCCGGGGGTGTCGACGATGTTGATCTTCACCCCCTGGTAGTTGACCGCCGTGTTCTTCGCGAGGATGGTGATGCCCTTCTCGCGCTCGAGGTCGTTCGAGTCCATGACCCGATCGACGACCGCCTCGTTGGTCCGGAAGACGCCGGCCTGCCGCAGCATGTGGTCGACGAGGGTGGTCTTGCCGTGGTCGACGTGGGCGACGATGGCGACGTTGCGGATCTTCTCGCGGGGGGTCATCTGGTGAGGGCTCGCTTCCGGGGGGTGAAAAGGGCGGATTGTATAGTCCTCCCGAGCCCTTCCCGGCAAGGGGCGGGTCCGCTAAGTTGCGGGCAGCTTGCCGCTCGCCTTCCACCACCTCGCCCTGCAGTGCCACGACCTCGCTCGCTGCGAGCGGTTCTACGTGGAGGTGCTCGGGCTTCCGGTGCTGCGCCGCTGGCCCCGCGAGGGCGGGGGCGACCGGAGCGTCTGGCTGGCCCTCGGCGACGGGTTCCTCGCCCTGGAGCGCGCCGCCGAGCCGCCGGCGGAGTCGGGGTTCCGGCACGGCGCCGCCGGCCTGCACCTCCTCGCGCTGCGGATCGCGCCGGGCGAGCGTGCGGCCTGGGAGGCGCGCCTCGCGAGCGCCGGCGTGGAGGTGGTGCACCGCACCCGCTATACCCTCTACGCCCGGGACCCCGAGGGGAACCGGGTCGGGCTGTCGCACCACCCGGAGGAGGCCGCGTGACCTTCCTGCGCCGGCGGTACGCGAGGGACAACTGGGCCTACCTCCTCGCCGAAGGGCCGGACGCGGTGCTGGTCGATCCGGGCGATCTCGCCGCCGGCCTCTGGCTCGCGGAGCAGGGGCGCGCCGCCGGCGCCGAGGTGCGGGCCATCCTCCACACCCACGGGCACGCCGATCACTCCGGCGGGAGCGCCGCCCTCCGGGAGCGGCTCGGCGCGCCGGTGGTGGCGCACGCCGCCGACGCGGCCTGGTTCGCGCCCGACCGGGACCTGGCGGGCGAGGGGGAGCTCCGGTTCGGCGCCCTGGCGCTCGAGGTCGTGGCCGCCCCCGGCCACACCCCGGGCTCGGTGCTCTTCCGCGCCGGCCGGCGGCTGCTCACGGGCGACACCCTCTTCCGCGGCGGGAGCGGCAACTGCCGGCACGGCGGCGACCCGCGCCGGCTCGCGCGCACCTTCCTCGAGGTGCTCCCGGCGCTCGACGGCGGGCTGGAGGTCCACCCGGGCCACGACTACGCCGAGCTGAACCTCCCGTTCGTCCTGGCGCTCGAGCCGGGGAACGCGGCGGCCCGGGCGGCGCTCGAGGCGGCGCGGGCCGCGCACGCGCGGGGCGAGGACCCGGCGCCGGCGAGCCTCGCGGCCGAGCGGGCGGTGAACCCGTTCCTGCGCGCCACCGACCCGGCCGTGGCCGACGCCCTCGCCGCCCGGGGCGCGCGCCCCGCCCCCGGCGAGGAGGTCTTCCTCGCGCTCCGGCGCCTGAAGGACGCCTGGTAGGAGGGGCCGTGGGGCAGGTGCTCACGCTCGCGAACCTGCTCACCTTCGCGCGCATCCTGCTCGCGCCGGTCTTCCTCGTGCTCTACGTGCGGGGGGAGACGGTGCGGGCGCTCTCGGCCTTCGCGGCGGCCGCCGCCACCGACGTGCTCGACGGGCTCGTCGCCCGGGCCCTCGACCAGCGCACCCGGCTCGGCGCGTTCCTCGATCCGGCCGCCGACAAGCTGCTCGCCGCCTGCGCGCTGGTGGCGCTGGCCGCGCGGGGCGGGCTGCCCTGGTGGCTGCCGGCGCTGACCATCTCCCGGGACGCGGCGCAGCTGCTCGGGGCCGGGGCGCTCCGGCTCAGCCACCACCGGGTCCCGATCGCGCCCACCCGGATCGGCAAGTACGCCACCTTCGCGCTCGCCGTGACGGTCCTGCTCGCGCTCGCGGCCGAGCTCGGCGCCTTCCCGCGGGCCCGGGCGGCGCCCCTCGTCGCCGCGTTCGGGACCCTGGCGGCCGAGTGCGTGCTGGTGAGCTTCGCGCAGTACTTCCTCTACTTCGTGCGCAGCTGGCGGCTGCCGCGCGCGCCCGACCCGGTCTGAGCCCGAGGCGCGCGTCTGCCCCAGGCCCGGAGGGGGAGGAGGCGAGCGAGCCCCACCCGCACCGCCGGGCTTGCCACCGCCCGATCCGTACTAAGATTGAGTCTCGATGGGGCGCGTGATCAAGCTGGTGGTCTCCGACTTCCACCTCGGGAAGGGCCCCTACCGCGAGGACGGCTCGGTCAACGTCTTCGAGGACTTCCGCTGCGACGGGAAGTTCGCCGCCTTCCTCGACTACCACTGCGCGGGCGAGCACGCGGACGACGACGTGGAGCTCGTCGTCAACGGCGACTTCTTCAACCTGCTCTCGGTGGATCTCGACGGGCGGCTCCAGGAGGCGATCACCGAGCGGGTGGCGGTCGAGAAGACCGAGGCCATCATCCGCGGCCACCCGGTGGTCTTCGAGGCGCTGCGCCGGTTCGCGGCCACGCCGCGGCGGAACGTGGTCTTCATGATGGGGAACCACGACCCGGGCTTCCTCTTCGCCGGCGTGCGGGCCGCGGTGTCGCTCGCGGTCGGCGGCCGCCACGTCTACCTCCTCGACGCCTACGACTTCGACGGCGTGCACGTCGAGCACGGCATGCAGCGCGAGCCGATGAACGCCTTCAACCCGTCGCGCTACTTCCAGGAGCGGAACGGGGAGCAGATCCTGAACCTGCCGCTCGGGTCGAGGTACATCATCTCGGTGCTGAACCAGGAGAAGGCGCAGCGCCCCTTCATCGACAAGGTCGCGCCCTTCCGGCGTTATCTACAGTGGGCCGCGGTGAACGACCCCAAGTTCGCCGCGCGGCTCGCCCTCCGCAGCTTCAACTTCGCCGCGGCCGCCGCCCTGAAGCGGATCCCGCACCTCGACCCGATGCCGCTCGCCGACCTCGCCAAGCGGCTCCTCGACTACACGGCCTACCCGTCCCTCGAGGCCGAGGCGAAGCACCTGCTCAACCGCAAGGGCTACCACACGGTGATCATGGGCCACACGCACGTGCCGCTCTACCGCGAGTACGCGCGCGACAAGGTCTACATCAACACCGGCACCTGGAACGCCATGACCTCGCTCGACATGGGCAACCTCGGGCGGACCGAGGTGCTGACCTACGCCCACGTCGAGTACGTGGACGGCCGGCCGCGCGCGCGGCTGCGGGAGTGGAAGGGGCTGCAGCGCCCGGCGGAGGACGTCTTCTTCTAGGCACGCGCCCGCGACGCCATCCGACCGTTGACACCTGCGCAGGGCGCGCTATAAAGCGGCCTCCGTTTCGGCGGAGCAGCGCAGCAGAGGCCCGTAGCTCAGTGGTAGAGCATCACCTTGACACGGTGGGGGTCGTCGGTTCGATACCGACCGGGCCTACTGAGCAGAGAGGGGTCGGACGCGAGTCCGGCCCCTCTTTTTTTGCGTCGGGGCCGCCCGGGTCCTGACCCCGGAGGTCCTCGCCGGGGGGGGCGCGCGCAGGGGTAACCTCAGGGAGGCGCGCAGGGGGAGACGGGTCCAGGGAGCCGCGCCGGGGAGCCTCGAATGCCCGTGCTGGTCACCGGAGCGGCAGGCCTCGTCGGGAGTCACGTCGTGGACGCCCTGCTGAGGCGGAAGGCGGTCGTCCGGGCGCTCCTGCTGCCGCGCGAGCCCGCGGCCCGGCTCCTGGAGGCCGGCGTGGAGGTGGTGCGCGGCGATCTCGGCGACCCCGCCTCGCTCCGGGGGGCGGTCGCCGGGGTGGATCGGGTGCTCCACTGCGCCGCCCGCACCGGGCCCTGGGGGCCGCGCCCCGAGTACGAGCGCGCCAACGTGGCCGGGCTCCGGGCGCTGCTGGAGGCGGCGCGGGCGGCCGGCGTGCGCAGGCTCGTCCACGTGAGCTCCGCCATCGTCCACGGGACCGACGCGCCCGCGCCGCGCGACGAGTCGGCCCCGCTCCGGCCCGAGCCCAACCCCTACAGCTGGTCGAAGATCGAGGGGGAGCGGCTCCTCGAGGCGGCGGCGCGCGAGGGCGGCCTCGAGGTGGTGGTGGTCCGGCCGGGGCTCGTGTTCGGCCCGCGCGACGCCGGCAGCTTCGGGCGCTTCGCCCGGATGCTGGAGCGCGGCGAGATGGTCCAGATCGGCGACGGGCGGAACCACCTCCCGCTCGTCTACGTGGGCGACGTCGCCGAGGCGGTGGTGCTCGCGTCGGAGGCGCCGGGCGCCGCCGGGCGCGCCTACCTCGTGGTCAACGACGAGCCGGTCACGCAGCGCGAGTACCTCGCCGCCCTCGCCGCCGAGCTCGGCGTCCCGCCGCCGCGGCGGCGGATCCCGTACCGGGTGGCGCTCACGCTGGCCCAGCTGGCGGAGGCGCTGGTCCGCGTCTCGGGCCGGGCCGGGCCCCCGCCGCTCACCCGCTTCGGCGTGCGGATGCTGGGCGGCGAGAACCGGTTCGTCATCCGCCGCGCCCGCGAGGAGCTCGGGTTCGAGCCCCGGGTCGGCCTCGCCGAGGGGGTCCGGCGCGGCGTGGCCTGGTACCGGGCGGAGGCGCGGGCGCGCGCCGAGGAGGCGCGGACATGAGAGAGGTCCTGGTCACCGGCGCCGCCGGCTTCGTGGGCCACCACCTCGTCGCCGCGCTGTGCGCGCGCGGCTGCCGCGTCCGCGTGCTCGCCCTCCCGGAGGAGGACGTCTCGTCGCTCGGGCCGGAGGTCGCGGTCCACCGCGGCGACGTCCGCCGGCGGGAGTCGCTCGACGCGCCCATGCGCGGCGCCGACACGGTCTTCCACCTCGCCGCCGTCCACGGGCTCTGGCGGCCGCGGGAGGAGTACCGGGCGGTGAACGTGGGCGGGGTCGAGAACGTCTGCGCCGCCGCGGCCGCGGCCGGCGTGGGGCGGCTCGTCCACGTGAGCTCCTGGACCGTCTACGGCATGGGGCTCTCCGGGGCGGTGCGCGAGGACCAGCCGCTCGCGCCGCGGCCCGACGACTACGCCGTGACCAAGGCCGAGGCCGATCTGCTGGTGCAGCGCCGCGCGCGCGAGGGGCTGCCCGCGGTGGTGGTCCGGCCCGGGACGATGTTCGGGCCCGGGGACCGGGTCAACTTCGGCCGCATGGCCGATCGGCTCCGGGACGGGAAGGCGGTGCTCATCGGGCGCGGCGACAACGCGCTCCCCTTCGTGGACGTGACCGACGTCGTCGAGGGGATGATCCTGGCCGCCACCCGCGACGGCGCCGCCGGCGAGGCCTACAACCTCTCGACCGACGCGCCCATCACCCAGGAGCAGCTCTGGCGGGCCATCGCCGAGGAGCTCGGGGTGCCGCCGCCGCGGCTCCGGGTGCCGTTCCGCGCGCTCCACGCCGCCGCCTTCGTCGCGGAGCAGGTGGCCCGGATCCGACCGGGGACGCAGCCCCTCGTGACCCGCCTCGGCGTGGAGCTCTTCGGCTGGGAGAACCGGCACGCCATCGACAAGGCCCGCCGCGAGCTCGGCTACGCGCCGCGGGTGGCCGTGCGCGAGGGCGTCCGGCGGGCGGCCGCCTGGTACCTGGGCGCCGGGGGACGGCCCGCGGCCCGCGGCGCCGCCTGACCGGCCGCCGCGCGACCGCCCAGGTGTCCTCCGGAGCGCCGGGATCCCGCCTAGAGCCAGCCCTGCCGGCGGTACCAGGCCACCGTGTCGGCGAGCCCCTCGGCCAGATCGCGGCGCGGCGCGTACCCGAGCTCGCGCGCCGCCTTCGCGAAGGAGCAGACCCGATCCTCGCTGAAGAAGCGGACGCCGCTCCGGCTGAGCGGGGCCGGGCGCCGCGCCACGCGGGCCGCGAGCTCCAGGCCGGCGGCGCCGGCCAGGGCGACCGCGCGCGGCAGGTTCAGGCGCGGCGGCGCGACGTCGAGGGCCCGCGCGAGCGCGTCGGCGAGCTCGCGGAAGCTGACGGCCCGGGGGCCGACCAGGTGGTAGGGCTCGCCGTCGCGCCCGGACTCGAGGCAGGCCAGCATGCCGTCCACGGCGTCGTCCACGTGGGTGGGCTGGCAGAGGCTCCGGCCGCCGTCCACCAGGAAGAAGCGGCCGCGCGCCACCGCCCGGAAGAGGCCGAGGACGTGGCGATCGCCGGGGCCGTACACGAAGCCGGGGCGGGCGATGCGGACCGCGAGCCCCTTCCCGGCGAAGGCCACCGCCAGCCGCTCCGCCTCCGACTTGCTCCGCTCGTACGGGTTCTCGGGGCGGTGCGGCGCCGACTCGTCGGCCGGCGCGCGGGGCGTGGGGCCGAGCACGCCGGGGCTGCTGAGGTGGAGCACGCGGGCCCCCGGGGCGACGGCGAGCGCCGCCGCGAGGACGTTGCCGGCCCCGTCCACGTTGATCCGGCGGTAGACCTGCTCCGGGACCCCCGCCTCTCCGAGCCGGCCGGCGGCGTGGACCACCCGGTCGGCGCCGCGCAGGAACCGGCGCAGGCCGGCCGGGTCGAGGACGTCCCCCTCGTGCCAGGCGATCGGGAGGTCCCCGAGCGGGCGGACGTCGCTCCCGGCGCGCCGGAGCGCGTGGACCTCCGCGCCGGCCTGGCAGAGCGCCCGGGCCAGCGCGCCGCCGAGGAAGCCGGTCGCGCCGGTCACGGCCACGCGCGCGCCGGCGAGGGCGGGCGCGGTCACGGCGAGACCGCCTCCGCCGCGGGCTGCCGGGAGGCGGCCGGCTCCGGCGCCCAGGTGAGCAGCGCCCCGGCGACGTTCCCGACGAGGCCAGCGCCGACGAGCGCGAGGGCCATGCGCGCGAGGTCCTGGCGGCCGAACGCCAGCATCGCGCCCACCTGCAGCAGGAGCACCCCTCCGAGGACCCAGACGTACGCCCGCCGGTCGAGGGAGAGGGCGTAGTTGAGCCAGATGTGGAGCCCGGCCTGGAGGGTCGCGGCGAGGCCGGCGAGCCCCAGCACCACCCCCGGCGAGCGGTACGCGCCGGAGAAGACGAGCCGCACCACCTCGCCCGGCAAGAGGAAGTAGACGCCGGTGAGCAGGAGCCCGGGCGAGAGCGCCGCCGCGAGGGCGAGGAGCAGCAGCGGCCGCGGGTCCACCCCGGCGGCGCGCCGGCGAGCCACCTTGGGGAAGAGCACGAGCCCGAGGGCCCAGGGCAGGAAGAGGCAGATCTTCGCGAGCGTGACCACCGGCCCGTAGTCGCCGGCGGAGCGCGGGTCGAAGTAGTGCTTCACGAAGAGCGCGTCGGCGTTGGTGAGGAGGCCGAACACGGCCAGCCCGGCCACGATGGAGGCGGCGTGCGGCAGGCGCACCGGCGCGACCGCGGGCGCGGGTCCCGGGGGCGCCCGGAGCGCGGGGCGGAGCCAGGCGAGGGTGAGCGCCACGCAGGCGAGCGCGGCGAGCGGCTGCGCCAGGATCGCGCCGGGCGCGCGCAGGCCGCCGCCGACGAGCAGGGCGCAGAGCGCCACCCGGAGCGCCGCCTGGATCACCTGCACCAGCCCGAGCGCGCCGAACCGCTGCGTCCCCTGGAGGACGCCGAAGGCCGCCTCGCGCAGGAAGAGCAGGAAGGCCATGCCGCTCGCGAGGAGGAGCGGCAGCGCCCCCGGCAGGCGCAGGGTCCGCGCGAGCGGGTGCGCGACGAGGGCCATCGCGAGCGTGGCGAGCGCGCCCCACCGCCAGGCCCAGTCCCACGCGGCCCGGCCGAAGGCCGCCACCCGCCCGGCGCCCTCCGCGCCGACGCCGATCGTCGACACCTGGTACGCCACCACCATCCGGATCGCGATGGTGAAGAGCGTGACCACCTGGACCACCGCCATCACCGAGACGAAGACGCCGAACTCGGCGGGGGCGAGCCAGCGGCCCGCGACCACGTTCACCACGTAGTCGAGCCCGCCCGCGAGCACCATCGAGCCGCTGAGGACCAGCCCGTGCCAGGCCCCGCCGGAGCGGAGCAGCGAGCGCGAGCGGCTCACGCCCGGGCTCTCCTTCCCGGCGCGCGGCTCACGGCTCGCCCCTCCGCGCGTAGCGCATCGCGGGCCGGTAGACGCAGCTGCAGCGGCCGGCGCGCGGGCAGCCGGGCAGGGGGAGCCGCGGCGCCTCCTCGGGCCGGTAGACCGCGCCCGGCGGCAGCGCCAGGGCGGCGGCGCACGCCTCCGGTCCGACCTCGACCGTCACGCCCTCGATCGCCCCGCCCGCCTTCATGCCGAGCGCGTAGGCCGCGAGCGTCTTCTCGGCGTAGCCGGGCGGCTTCTCCTGCGAGGCCTGGAACCGCTTCAGCCACTCGAGCGCCATGGTCAGCGTCCTTCCTCGGCCGAGGCGGCGGGCGCGGGCGACGCGGCGGCCGCCGGGGCCGGCGCCGTGGCCGGCTCGGGGGGCTCGGGCGCGGGGCGCGCCAGCCGGGCGCCGATGCGGACCAGCGTCGGCACGTCGTGGAGCATGTTGGTGTAGGACGCGTTGGCGAGCGGGCAGTGGCACTCGCCCGCGGCGATGCTGCGGCGGACCTGCTTCGCCTTCTCGCCGAACCAGACCTCGCGGAAGTCGTAGCCGTGCTGGCGCAGGTTCCCGAGGTCGTCGGCGCGGACGCAGCAGGGCCAGACCGTGCCGTCGGCGTAGATCTGCGCGCTCGCCCAGCCGGCGTAGCAGTCGATGACCTGACGCTGCTCCGCGAGGATGCGGGTGGCGAGCCGGTAGTACTCGACCCGGAGCGCCTCCGTGATCCGCGAGAGCCCCCGGAAGCGCCGCCGGCCGGCGTAGGCGACGAGCCGGTCCGCGGCCTCGGCGTACTGCGCGGCGCTGGGCGTGATGGGGAGCCCGACCGTGTCGAGCTCGACCCGCGGCTCCGCCAGCTCGGTGATGAACTGATCGGCGCCCGACCGCTCGGCGTAGGCGATGAGCGCGTCGAGGTGCCCGATGCTGAAGCGCGACACGACCGAGTGGATGCCCACGGTGAGGTTCGGCAGGGCGCGGCGCAGCTCGAGCAGGGCCGCCAGCCGCTCCTCGAACTTGGCGAAGTTGCCGGGCACGCCCCGGATGCGGTCGTGGGCCTCGCCGACGCCGTCGAGCGAGAGGTTCACCACGAGCTGGCTCTCGGGGCAGGCGCGGGCGATGCGCTCCACCCGGTCCGGGATCGACGAGAGGATCCCGTTGCTGGGGATGTTGATGATGCCCGGGCGGCAGTGCTCGTAGGCGAGCTGCGCGAGCTCGACGACGTGCGGGTACATGAGCGGCTCGCCGCCGCTGATGGTGAACCAGTAGGGCGCGCGCCCGAGCGACCGGAGCACCCGGTCCCACTCCTCCAGCGTGAGCTCGTCCTCGCGCTTCATCCAGATGTTGCAGGTGAGGCAGCGCGAGTTGCAGCGGGGCGACGGGGAGAGCGTGAGGTTGAGGGGGAGGAGCCTCGGCCAGCCGGTCCGGCGCTGGAGCCGGAAGAGCGGGATGCGCGCCAGGACGCCGGCCATCCGGTTCATGCGTGCTCCTGCGGCGCCCCGCCGGAGGCGGTCGGGAGCGGCGCCAGGCGAGCCGTCGCGACCGGCAGGTCCGCCGCCTGGAGCGCGCGGGCGTGGGCGAGGAGCGCGGCGTCCGGGAGCGGGAGCGGGTCGGGCGGCGCGGTCAGGCCGAGCGCCTTGGTGGTCGAGGCCATGGCCCAGACGCTGTGGTCGAGACGCCGCCGGTGGTCCCGGCGCCCGAGGTGCCGCCCCCAGGCCTCGAGCGCCGCGACCGCCCAGGTCCAGGCGAAGTACTTGGGGCGCCAGTCGAGGCGTCGCAGCACCAGCCCGAGGATCTTGAGGCTGCCGAGGGTGCTCGGGCGGTAGCCGCAGCCGTCCCGGAGCGCCAGGTGGCCGGCGAAGATCCGGCGGCGCTGGGAGAGGAAGTCGCGGACCGTGTCCGGCCCCTTGTTGTAGGTGACCGCGTCGGGCACGTAACGGACCGTGTACCCCTGGCCGCGGATCACCGACTCGACGCTCGCCTCGTCCACCGCCGAGCGGCGCGGGATGCGCTCGAAGACCTTGCGGAAGGCGATCATCTCGCCCGCCTTGAACTCGCGCAGGTTGATCTCGTGGTGCAGGTCCCAGAGCATGTGGGCCGCGAACCCCATGAACCGGGTCCGGTCGTTCACCGGCACCGGCCGGCAGGTGGTCATGGCCACCTCCGGATCGGCGAAGGGGAGCACGATCCGCTCCACGGTGTCGGGGGCCGGGAGGATGTCGGCGCTGCAGAGCACCAGCACCTGCTCCCGCGCCTGCGACAGGAAGAGGTTCACCGCCGCCGACTTCCCCTCGCGCCTCTCCTGCACCACCACCCGCACCCGCGGCTCGGAGGCGGCGAAGCGGCGCGCCACGCCGACGGTGTCGTCGGTGCACCCGCTCGCGATCACGATGACCTCCGTGATCCGGGCCGCCGCGGTGCGCTGGCCCGCGACCGCCTCGAGCAGCCGCCCGATGTTGGCCTCCTCGTTGTAGGCCATGATCCCCATCGAGCAGCGGATCGCATCGGGAGTGGCGGCCATGGTGCTCCCCTCGGCGTGGGCGGAGCGAGGGAACCTCCGCTCGCCACGAAGACATGCTAACGGCGGCACGCTCCGTCCGTCTCCGGCCCTCCTCGGGCCTCCGCGGAAAGGGGCCCACCCGTCTGTGCGGTGGGAAGGGGCATCCGGGGGGGAGATGCTCACCGAGATGCCGCACGCGGTCATCGCGCTGCTCCTGTCGCTGAGCGCTGCCGGCCCGGGCGGGCCGTGGGCCGACGCCGTCTACCTGAACGGCGACTTCTACACGCTCGACCCGCGGGCTCCCCACGTCGAGGCGGTCGCCATCCTGGAGGGGCGGTTCCTCCGGGTGGGGAGCCGGGAGGACGTGGCCGGGGCGATCGGCCCGCGGACCGAGGTCGTGGACCTCGGCGGCGCGTTCGTCCTGCCGGGGCTCGTGGACCCGCACACCCACCCGAGCTTCGAGGCGGAGGAGCCGTTCCACTTCGAGGCGGGCGTGCCCTGGGACTGGCTGCGCCGGCACCGGGTGTTCGGCCGGTGGCTCATCCCGACCCGCGCCCGCCGGGTGGGCGCGCTGGCCGACGCCACGCGGATCATCTCGAGCTACGGCATCACCTCCTTCGGCGACGGCTGCGTCGAGCCGGAGATCCTCCCGCTCTGGCAGGAGCTCCTGCGCCGGCGCGCGCCGGCCCAGCGGGCGGTCTTCTTCGTCCGGGCGCTCGGGCCGCGGCGGTCGCCCGCCCTGCGCTCCGCGGCCCAGGTGGTCCAGATCGCCGGCCGGCAGCCGCTCCCCGACGTCCGGTTCGGGGCGAAGCTCTGGGTGGACGGCTACTTCTGGGACCAGAGCGCGGCGCTCGACGCGCCGTACCAGGGCGCCCGGGGCAGGGGGGGGCTGACCGTGGCGCCGGCGGTGCTGGAGCGGCTCGTGGGGGAGCTCGATCGCGCCGGGTTCCCGATCCAGGCGCACGCCATCGGCGAGCGGGGGGTGGGGGCGGCGCTCGACGCCTTCGAGGCCGCGCGCCGCGGCCGCGCCGGCCCGGGGCCGCAGCACGCGGTGGTGCACGCGCACCTCGTCCGCCCGGAGGACCTGCCGCGCTTCGCCGCGCTCGGGGTCGCCGCCAGCCTCGACGCCTACCTGGCCCAGCCGGCGGTGCGGGACGCCGTCGGCCGGGCGCTGGGGCCGGCCCGCCGCGAGCGATACCTGCCGTTCCGCGCGCTGCGCGAGGCGGGGGCGCTCGTCGGGGCGCACAGCGACTGGGCCTCGGCCAGCATGAGCCCGTT
Organism: Anaeromyxobacter paludicola; assembly: GCF_023169965.1. Lineage (NCBI taxonomy): Bacteria > Pseudomonadati > Myxococcota > Myxococcia > Myxococcales > Anaeromyxobacteraceae > Anaeromyxobacter > Anaeromyxobacter paludicola. The sequence continues at coordinate 643,434 of NZ_AP025592.1, forward strand.
CCTCGGCATGTACGTGCTCGTCACCCGCCGGTCGCCCGGTCACCCGGAGCGCGGCGCGCTCGGGCCCGGCAACGCCATCACGCTCGCGCAGGCGATCCGGGCCTACACCCTCGACAACGCGCGCCTGCTCGGGATGGAGCGCGAGGTCGGCTCGATCGAGCCCGGCAAGTCGGCCGACCTCGCCATCCTCGACCGCGACCTGCTGCACGCCCCCCTCGAGGCGCTGCGCGACGTCCGGGTCCGGGCGACGGTCTTCCGGGGGCGGCGGGTCTACGACGGCGCCGAGCTCCCGCTCCGGCTCGCCCGGAGCGAGCGCGAGCTCGTCGATCTCGGGAACGCCCACTGATGCCCCCCTCCGCGCGCAGGACCGGGCTCGCGCTCGCCGGGATCACTGCGGCGGCGCTGGTGCTGCGCCTCGTCCTCCTCGGCCGGGCGAGCCTCTGGCTCGACGAGATGTGGAGCATCGCCACCGCCCGCATGGACGGCGCCGCCGTGCTCTCGGTGGTGCTGCACCGCGACTCGAACGCGAGCCTGTACTACGCCCTGCTCCACGGCTGGATCGGGCTCGGGCAGGGGGAGGGGACGGTCCGGCTGCTCTCGGCCCTCCTCGGCGCCGCGACCGTCCCGGCCGTCTACCTCCTCGGCGCGCGGCTCGGGGGGGCGCGCCTCGGGCTGGCGGGCGCGGCGCTCCTGGCGGTGAACGGCGTGCACGTGCAGTTCTCGCAGGAGGCGCGCGCCTACTCCCTCGTGATCCTGCTCGTGACCCTCGCGACCGGGTGCTTCGCGCGGGCGCTCGAGGCGGGGGACCGGCGGGCGTGGGCGGGCTGGGTCCTGGCGGGCGCCCTGGCGGTCTACGCGCACGTCTTCGCGGCGCTCGCGCTGGCGGCGCACGGCGTCGCCTTCCTGCTCCGCCGCCGGCGCGGGGCGACGGCCTGGCGGCGCCTCCTCGCGAGCGGGGCGGCCCTGCTCGCGCTCCTCGCCCCGCTGGCGCTCCTCCTGACCGCGCGGACGCGGGAACCGACCGCCCCGCTCGGCTGGGTGGCGCCGGTCGGCGCGCGGAGCCTGGGCGCGCTGCTCTGGCTGCTCGCCGGCAACCCGGTCCTCGACTCCAGCCGAGGGACGGCGGAGCTGTTGCCCGGGATCCCCCTGGCGCTGCTCTACGTCGCGCTCTGCGGGCTGGCGCTGGTCCGCGGAGCGCGCGGGGGCGGCGAGGGCGCCACGCGAGACGGGCTCGTCCTCCTCGCCTCCCTGGCCGTGGTCCCGGCGCTGATCGCGTTCGGGGCGTCGCTCGCGAAGCCGGTCTTCGTCGCGAAGTACCTCCTCGTCAGCATGCCCGGGACCGCGCTCCTCGCCGCGGTGGGCCTGCTGGCGATCCGCCCCGGTTGGCCGCGCCGCGCGGCGTTGGGGGTGATGGTGGCGGTCTCGCTCGCGATGCTGCCGGCGTACTACCGGTCCCGCGCGAACGACCGCGAGTGGCCGTCGGCCACCGCGGCGCTCCTCGCCGGCGCGCGGCCGGGCGACGCCGCGGTCTTCCTGGTCGCGCCGGGGCGGCTCCTCTTCGACCACTACCGCGGCGCCCCGGCGAGGCCCGACCCCGGGATCGAGGTGGCCTACCCGCCGTGGCGAGACCCGTCCCACGATCCGGAGGCGCTCGCGTACCTCCCGGCGCTGCCGGCGGGGCTCGCCGACGACCTCGCCGCCCGGCACCCGCGCGTCTGGCTCGTCCTCTTCCACGACGAGTTCCGCTTCACCGCGCCCACGGCCCGGGCGCTCGAGGCGGAGCTCGGCGCGCGCTATCCGCTCGCGGCCGAGGCGCTCTTCCGGGGCCGGCAGGAGCGGGTGAGGCTGCTGCTCTTCTCCCGCACCGCCGACGCGCCGGCGGCGCCCGCGGCCCGGCCCGCGGCGGCCCCCGGGCGCTGACGCCGCCGCTCGCCGGCGGTCACGGCACGAAGGCGAGCAGGGCGGCGGACCGGTTCTCGGCCACGACCGACACCGGCCCCGGGAGGCGGGCCGGGTCGTAAGGGCTCATGACCAGGCAGTAGCCGAACGCGCCCCGCACCGACGCCGGCGCCCGCGCGGCGCCGTCGCCCTGGTACCAGAACTCCGACGGGGCGGGCGGCTTCGGGCGGGCCCACCGCACGTAGGGCGTCACCCCGCCGAGGAAGAGGTACGGCGTGACCGCGCCGCTCTCCACGGTGGCGAGCGTCCCCGCGTGCAGGAACGGGTTGGAGCGCCCGTCGAGCGGCCGGGTCGCCACCGGGAGCACCGTCGCGCCGGGCGGCACCCGCGCCGCGATCTCCCGGTAGGCCCGCATCTCGCGATCGGCGGGGCGCAGGTGGGCCGCGAGCGTGCCCAGGTTGGCGAAGGCGAGCAGGGCGGCGGCCCAGGCGGCGAGCGGGCTCGGGCGGGCGGCCCGATCGGCCGCGGCGAGCGCGGCGAAGGCGCCGAAGAGCGCGGCGAGCGGCACCGCCCGGACGTCCACGTACGTGACCGTCCCGCGGCCGTGGGGGAGGGCGGCGTAGAGGGCGAGGAAGGAGAGCGCGACGGCGCCCCCGGCGACCACCTCGGGGCGGCGCAGCGCGCGCCGGCCGCTCCAGGCGAGGAGGCCCGCGGCGAGGAGGAACAGCCCCAGCAGCGCCGCCTCGCCCGGGAGCCCGTAGCGGACGAAGGGGCTCGCGGTCGCGAGCAGCTTGTGCGCGGGCGAGAGCAGGAAGAGCCGGTCGCCGCCCGGGTTCGGCGTGAGGTGCGCCGCGTGCCACGCCCCCAGCGCGAGCACGGGCAGGGCGCCGCTCGCGGCCCGGCGCCAGGTGGTCCGGCCCTGCCGGAGCGCCACCGCGGCGGCGACGGCCAGGGCGGCGGCGCCGAAGAGGAGCGCCGAGAGGTGGAGGAGGTAGCCGCCCAGGAGCGCCGCCGCGCAGGCCGCGAACGCGCCGGGCCGGCCGGTGGCGAGGAAGCGCTCCCAGGCCGCGGCCGCGAGGAGCGTGGCCGCGATCGCGAGCCGGTAGTGGCCGAGGCCGTTGACCAGGAACCAGTCGGTCGAGAGGTAGAGCGAGAGGAGGAGCCCGACGAGCACGCTGCGCAGCCCGAGGCCCGCCGCGCGCAGGTAGACGGCCGCGGCCGCGGGCACGCCGAGGGCGCACAGGCAGATCCAGATCCGGCCGGCCGGGTAGGGTCCGAAGAGGCGCACCAGGGTCGCGAGCGCGAGGTCGCCGAGCACGTACGGGACCGCGGCGAGCTCGAGCCGGTACTGCCCGCCGAAGCGGGCGCCGCCCCGGAACAGCAGGTCGGAGAGGATGTCGGCCCGCGCGAGGTGGTTGGGGAGATCGCAGAAGGGGAGCCCTCCCAGCGACCCGAGCAGGGCGAGGTAGGCGGCCACCGCGGCGGCCGCGGCGAGCGGCAGGGCGAGGCGGGCGGCGCGATCTCCGGGCGGGAGGAGGGGCATCTCGGGGCTCGTCGCCGGCGGCGCCGGGCGGAGCGCCCCGGAGTGTAGCCTGGGAGGGCTCCGACGGACGGGCCAAGCGAGGCGTGCCGCCCCGCCACCCCCACCGGGACCGCCGGCGCGGAGCCCGGCCGCGTACGCTGTGTCGATGCTTCGAGCGGGAGCGCGCGCGTCTCCGGACAGCTGGCTCGCCCCGGGCTGGCCGCGCCGGCTCGGGCTCGCGCTCCTCGCCGGCGCCGTGGTGGCGGAGCTCCTGGCGCGGGGACCGGCGCGAGGGCTCCGCGAGAGCCAGGACCTCGCCGTCCACGCCGCCGCCGCCCGGCTGTTCGTCGACGGGCGGGATCCGTACGACCCGCGCCTCCTCGCCGAGGCCTTCCGGAGGGCCGGCGGGCCGCCGGGGCTCACGCCGACGGCCACCTGGATGCCGTCGGTCTACCCGCCCGTCACCTACCTGGTGGAGGCGCCCCTCGCGCTGCTCCGCTGGCGCCCCGCCGTGATCCTCTGGCAGGCCGCGAGCCTGGCGCTGGCCCTGGCGGCGATCCGCGCCCTGGCGCGGGCCGCGGCGCTCCCCCCGGCGCGCGCCCTCGCCTTCGCGCTCGCGGCGCTGGCGCTGGCGCCCCTGCACACCGGGCTCGCCATGGGCCAGGGCGCGGTGCCGGCCGCGGCGCTGCTCTGCCTCGGCTGGTGCGAGCGTCGCGCGCGGCCGGTCCGGGCCGGCCTGCTCCTCGCGCTCGGGGCGGCCCTGAAGCCCTCGCTGGCCTTGCCCGTGGTGCTGGCGGCGCTCGCGCGCCCGGCCCCGGCCCTCGTGGCCAGCGCCGGGGCCGCCTTCGCCGCCGCCAGCGCGCTCGCCGAGGCCCGCCTGCGCCTCGCCGGGGTCGAGGGGGTCCGCCACTGGCTCCGGAACGTGGCGCTCGCGGCGGGCCCGGGCGGCATGAACGCGCCCTTCCCGGAGAACCCCTACCGCATCACCCTCCTGAACTGGGACGTGCTGCTCGCGCAGCTGCTCCCCGAGCCGCTGTCGCGCGCGCCGGGCGCGGTCTCGATCGCGCTCGCCCTGCCGCTCGTCGCGCTCGCGCTCCGGCGGTCCCGCGCCGCGGCGGCCGGGCCGGCGGAGCTCGCCCCCGCGGCGCTCCTGTGCCTCGCCGGCCTGCTCTCGATGTACCATCGCTCCTACGACGGCGTGCTGCTCTGGCTGCCCATCGCGGCCGTGGCGCGCGGCTGGCGCGGGCTGGGACCCTGGACGCGCCGGGCGGCCGCCGCCGGCTACGCGGCCTTCCTCGTCCCGGGGCCGGTGGTCCTCGACCTGCTGGCGCGGTCCGGGCGGCTCCCGGAGGCGCTGACCGGCGGCCCGGCGTGGCGGCTCCTGGTCCTGCCGCACCCGATCTGGATCCTCTCCGCCGCCGCGGGCGCCTTCGCCTGGCGGCTGGCGCGGCGCGAGCGGGCCGCCGCGGCCCGTCCGGCCGGCGCGGCCTGAGCGGCCCGAGCGCCGGCCGAGCGCCGGCCGAGCGCCGCGCGCGGACTTCGCCGGACCGCGTCGCGCGCTGGCCTTTTCGCCGATCCGGCGATAGAAAAAACGATCCCATGTCCGAGAACGTGAACGTCACGCTGCCCGACGGCAGCTCCAAGGAAGCGCCGCGCGGCGTGCGCATCATCGACTTCGTCCGCGAGCAGATCGGCCCCGGCCTCGCCAAGGCGGCCTACGCCGCCCGGCTGGACGGCGAGCCGGTCGATCTGTCGCGCGCCATCGACAAGGACGCCCGGCTCGAGGTGATCACCACCAAGAGCCCCGAGGCGCTCGAGATCGCCCGGCACGACGCCGCCCACGTGCTGGCGAGCGCGGTGCAGCGGCTCTACCCCGACGCGCAGGTCACCATCGGCCCCTCGGTCGAGGACGGCTTCTACTACGACTTCGCGCGGGAGAAGCCCTTCACGCCCGAGGACCTCGAGAAGATCGAGGCCGCCATCGCCGAGGAGGTGAAGGCCGACAAGCCGTTCGTCCGCGAGGAGATCTCGATGGACGAGGCGATCCGGCTCTTCGAGGCCAAGGGCGAGAAGTTCAAGGTCGAGATCGTCCGCGACATCGCCGCCAAGGGCGCGAAGACGCTCACCCTGTACCGGCACGGCGACTGGGTGGACTTCTGCCTCGGGCCCCACGGCCCCTCCACCGGGCGCATCGGGGTGGTCAAGCTCATGAGCGTGGCCGGCGCCTACTGGCGCGGCGACCCGAAGAACCCGATGCTGCAGCGCATCTACGGCACCGCCTTCTTCGACAAGAAGCAGCTCGAGGCCCACCTGGTCCGGCTGGAGGAGGCGCGCAAGCGCGACCACCGCAAGCTCGGCCCCGCGCTCGGCCTCTTCGCGTTCCACGAGTACGCCCCCGGCGCCGCCTTCTGGCTGCCGCACGGCGTCGCCGTCTTCAACGTCCTCATGGACGCGATGCGCCGCCTCGTGAACGCGAACGGCTACCAGGAGGTGAAGACGCCGCTGCTCTTCAACAAGCGGCTCTGGGAGACCAGCGGCCACTGGGGCAAGTACAAGGAGAACATGTTCCTCGTCGTCGACAGCGAGACCGACGAGAAGCTGCCGCTCGACGAGCGCTGCACCCAGTCGCTGAAGCCGATGAACTGCCCGTCGCACCACCTCATCTACCGGATGGGCAAGCGCAGCTACCGCGAGCTGCCGCTCCGCTACTACACGAGCGACGTGCTCCACCGGAACGAGGCCTCGGGCTCGCTCGGCGGCCTCACCCGCGTGCGCCAGTTCCAGCAGGACGACTCGCACATCTACCTCATGGAGTCGCAGGTCCAGGACGAGATCGCGCGCATCGTCGGGCTCATGAAGCAGGTGTACGGCGCCTTCGGGCTGCCGTTCAGCGCCCGCTTCTCCACCCGGCCCGAGGTGCGCATCGGCGACGACGCCCTCTGGGATCGGGCGGAGGGGGCGCTCCGCAACGCCCTCGACACGCTCGGGCTCGAGTACACGGTGAACCCGGGCGACGGCGCCTTCTACGGCCCCAAGATCGACTTCGCGGTGACCGACTCGCTCGGCCGCACCTGGCAGCTCTGCACCATCCAGGTGGACTACGCGGCGCCGGAGCGCTTCGACCTCACCTACGTGGGCGACGACAACCGCGAGCACCGGCCGGTGGTCATCCACCGCGCCATCTACGGCTCCTTCGAGCGGTTCATCGCCATCCTCACCGAGCACTACGCGGGCGCCTTCCCGGCCTGGCTGGCGCCGGTGCAGGCCCGCGTGGTCACCATCTCCGACCGCTACGACGCCTGGGCGGAGGAGGCGGCCGCGCGGCTGCGGCAGGCGGGCTACCGGGTCGAGCTCGACCGCTCGAGCGACACCCTCGGCGCCAAGATCCGGAACGCGCAGCTCGCCAAGATCCCCTTCACGCTCGTGGTGGGCGAGAAGGAGTGCGAGGTGAAGGGGGTCGCGCCGCGGCGGTACGGCGGCACGGAGCCGGGCGGCTCTGCTGACCGGCGGGCGGAGGCGAAGCCGGAGCAGACGACTGACCTGAAGACCATGCCGCTCGAGGCCTTCCTCGAGCTCCTGGGCCGCGAGGCGGCGCCGCCGTTCTAGTCGCGCCCCGATCGGGATCGATCGTTGCGCGGGTTCACAGCCCGCGTACCTTCTGCTACTCTCGATGATTCACACTTTGCTCCGGCCGATGCCGGGCCGGAGCGGCGAAGGGGAGACCGTGACTGAGGCCGCTTCGAACCGCGTCGTGATCTTCGACACCACCCTGCGGGATGGTGAGCAGTCGCCGGGCGCCAGCATGGACCTCGGCCAGAAGCTCCAGATCGCGAAGGCGCTCGAGGCGCTCGGGGTGGACGTGATCGAGGCCGGCTTCGCCGCCGCCTCGCCCGGCGACCTGGAGGCCATCCAGGGGGTGAGCCGCCACGTCTCCGGCCCGATCATCTGCAGCCTGGCCCGCTGCACCCAGGGCGACATCGACGCCTCCTGGAAGGCGCTGCAGGACGCGCCCCGCCGCCGCATCCACGTCTTCCTCGCCACGAGCCCCATCCACCGCGACTTCAAGCTGAAGCTCGCGAAGGAGGAGATCGTGAAGCGGGCGGTCGAGGGGGTGCGCCGCGCCCGCGAGCGGTTCGACGACGTCGAGTTCTCGCCGGAGGACGCCGCCCGCACCGAGCTCGAGTTCCTGGCCGAGGTGGTGGAGCGGGCCATCGAGGCCGGCGCCACGACGGTGAACATCCCGGACACGGTCGGGTACGCGCTCCCGCAGACCTACGCGGAGACCATCCGCTACCTGCGCGCCCACGTGCGCGGCATCGAGCGCGCGGTCATCTCCGTCCACTGCCACAACGACCTCGGCCTCGCCGTCGCCAACAGCCTCGCCGGCGTGCTCGAGGGCGCGCGCCAGGTGGAGTGCACCATCAACGGCATCGGCGAGCGGGCCGGCAACGCCTCGCTCGAGGAGGTCGTCATGGCGGTGAGGACCCGCCGCGACGTGCTCAAGGTCGAGACCGGCATCCGGACCGACCGGCTCTACCCGACGAGCCGCCTGCTGTCGCAGGTGACCGGCCTCGCCGTGCAGCGGAACAAGGCCATCGTCGGCCAGAACGCCTTCGCCCACGAGGCGGGCATCCACCAGCACGGCATGCTCACCCACCGCGAGACCTACGAGATCATGCGGCCGGAGGAGGTGGGCTTCGCCCGCTCCAGCCTCGTGCTCGGCAAGCACTCCGGCCGCCACGCGCTCAAGGAGCGGCTCGCCGCGCTCGGCTACGGGCTCGACGACAAGCAGCTCGATCTCGTCTTCGCCGACTTCAAGACGCTCGCCGACAAGAAGAAGGACATCTACGACGCCGACCTCGAGGCGCTCGTGATCCACGGCCAGGTGCTCGGCGCCGGCGCCCGCAAGTGGGAGCTCGCGGCGCTCTCGACCACCTCCGGGACCGGCACGCTGCCGGCCGCCTCCATCGCCCTGACCGACGCGGGCGGCGAGCGGCACCAGGCGGCGAGCGCCGGCGACGGCCCGGTGGACGCGGTCTTCAAGGCCATCGAGCGGATCACCGGCGTCTCGGTGAAGCTGCGGGACTACAGCATCGCCAGCGTGACCACCGGGGAGGACGCGCAGGGCGAGGTGGTGCTCGAGGTGGAGCACGAGACCGGCGTGTACCGCGGCCGCGCCCTCTCGACCGACATCATCGAGGGGAGCGCGCGCGCCCTCCTCGACGTGGTGAACCGCATCGCCGTCCGCGCGGGCGCCCAGTCGCCCGCCGGCCGGGAGGAGATGGGAACCGTCTGATGAGCCCGCGCACGCTGTTCGAGAAGGTCTGGGACGCGCACGTCGTCCGCCCCGAGACCGACGAGACCCCCGCCGTCCTCTACATCGACCTCCACCTCGTCCACGAGGTGACCTCGCCGCAGGCCTTCGCCGAGCTGCGCGCCCACGGCCTGCCGGTGCGGCGGCTCGACCGCACCGTCGCCACCATGGACCACTCCACGCCGACGCTGCCGCGCCAGGCCGACGGGAGCTATCCCTGGGCCGACGCCCAGGCCGAGGCCCAGGTGTCGATGCTCACCCGCAACTGCCTCGAGTTCGGCGTGGAGCTCCACCCGCTCGGCGAGCCGACGCAGGGCATCGTCCACGTGGTCGGGCCGGAGCTCGGCCTCACCTGGCCCGGCGCCACCGTGGTCTGCGGCGACAGCCACACCGCGACCCACGGGGCCTTCGGCGCGCTCGCCTTCGGCATCGGCACGAGCGAGGTGGGGCACGTGCTCGCCACCCAGTGCCTGCTGCAGCGCAAGCCGAAGACGCTGGCGGTCCGGGTGGAGGGGGCGCTCGGCCCCGGCGTGACCGCCAAGGACCTCGTGCTCGCCATCATCGCCAGGCTCGGCGTGGGCGGCGGCACCGGCCACGTCATCGAGTACCTCGGCCCGGCCATCCGCGCGCTCTCCATGGAGGCGCGCATGACCCTCTGCAACATGTCGATCGAGGCGGGGGCCCGCGCCGGCATGATCGCGCCCGACGAGGTCACCTTCGCGTACCTCGCCGGTCGCCCGCGCGCGCCGCACGGCGCCGCCTGGGAGCAGGCGGTCGCGGCCTGGCGCCAGCTCCCCTCCGACGCGGGCGCGCGCTACGACCGCGAGGTCACCGTGGACGCCTCGGCCATCGAGCCGATGATCACCTGGGGCACGAACCCCGGCATGGCCATCCCGGTGACCGGCCGCGTGCCGACCCCGGAGGCGGCCGGCGCCGAGCGCGGCGCGGTGGAGAAGGCCCTCGGCTACATGGGCCTCGCGCCCGGCCAGCCGATCCTGGGGCAGCCGATCGACGTGGTCTTCATCGGCAGCTGCACCAACTCGCGCATCGAGGACCTGCGCGCCGCCGCGGCGGTGCTGAAGGGGCGCAAGGTGAAGGTGCGCTCGCTGGTGGTCCCGGGCTCCGCCGAGATCAAGGCCCAGGCCGAGGCCGAGGGGCTCGACCGGATCTTCTCGGAGGCGGGCGCCGAGTGGCGCCAGGCCGGCTGCTCCATGTGCATCGCCATGAACGGCGATCGGATCGAGCGCGGCCAGTACTGCGTCTCCACCTCCAACCGCAACTTCGAGGGGCGCCAGGGCGCCGGGGGGCGCACGCTGCTCGCGAGCCCCGCCACCGCCGCCGCCGCCGCCGTCGCCGGCGCGGTCGCCGACCCCCGCCGCATGGGAGCCGCCTAGATGGAGCCGCTGCGCACGATCGAGAGCCGCACGGTGGTGATGCCGCAGGCCAACATCGACACCGACCAGATCATCCCCGCCCGCTTCCTCAAGGTGACCGACAAGCAGGGGCTCGGGAAGGCGCTCTTCGCCGACTGGCGCTACGACGGCGAGGGGCGGCCCCGCCTCGACTTCGTCCTCAACCGCCCGGAGGCCGAGGGGGCGCGGGTGCTCGTGGCCGGCGACAACTTCGGCTGCGGCAGCTCGCGCGAGCACGCCCCCTGGGCGCTCGTGGACGCCGGCTTCCGCGCCGTGGTCTCGACCCGGATCGCCGACATCTTCCGCAACAACGCGCTCAAGAACGGGCTCGTGCCCATCGTGGTGGACGCGGCGGCCCACGCGCGCCTGCTCGCGGCGCCGGGGGCCGCGGTGCGGGTGGACGTCGAGGCGCAGACCCTCACGCTGCCCGACGGCGCCGCGGTCCGCTTCCCGCTCGACGCCTTCAGCCGCTACTGCCTCCTGAACGGCGTGGACGAGCTCGGCTTCCTGCTCTCGCAGCGGCCGGCGATCGACGCCTACGAGAGGGCGCGATGAGCGGCGCCCCGGCCCCGGTGAAGGCCCGGATCGCGGTCCTCGCCGGCGACGGCATCGGCCCGGAGGTCACCGAGCAGGCGGTGCGGGTGCTCGAGGCCGTGGCCGCCGCCCGCGGCCACGTGTTCACGCTCGAGGACGCGCTCGTCGGCGGCGCCGCCATCGACGCCACCGGCTCGGCGCTCCCGGAGGAGACGCTCGCCGCCTGCCGGCGCTCCGACGCCGTGCTGTTCGGCGCCATCGGCGGGCCGAAGTGGGGCCCCTCGGCGAAGGTGCGCCCGGAGCAGGGGCTGCTCGCCCTGCGCAAGGGGCTCGGCCTGTTCGCGAACCTCCGGCCGGTGACGGTGAACCCGCGCCTCGCGGGGGCCTCGCCGCTCAAGGCCGAGGTGATCGCCGGCGTGGACCTGCTCGTGGTCCGCGAGCTTACCGGCGGCATCTACTTCGGCGAGAAGCGGCGCGAGGGCGCGAGCGCCTTCGACGCCTGCACCTACACCGAGGACGAGGTGGCGCGGGTGGTGCGGGTCGCGGCGCGGCTCGCCCGCGGCCGGCGCCGGAAGCTCACCAGCGTGGACAAGGCGAACGTCCTCGAGACCTCCCGGCTCTGGCGCGACGTGGCCACCCGCGTCGTGAAGGAGGAGTTCCCGGAAGTCGTCCTCGACCACCACCTCGTGGACAGCTGCGCCATGCAGCTCGTCCGCCGCCCGGCCGACTTCGACGTGGTGGTGACCGAGAACATGTTCGGCGACATCCTCACCGACGAGGCCTCGGTCATCGCCGGCTCGATCGGCCTGCTGCCGTCGGCGTCGCTGGGCGAGGGGACCTTCGGCCTCTACGAGCCCATCCACGGCTCGGCGCCCGACATCGCCGGGCGCGGCCTCGCCGACCCCTACGGCACCATCGCCAGCGCGGCGATGCTCCTGCGCCACTCGCTCGGCCTCGAGCGGGAGGCGGCGCTCGTGGAGCAGGCGGTCGCCCGCGCGGTGGACGGCGGCGCGCTCACCGCCGACCTCGGCGGGAGCACCTCGACCGAGGCGGCCGGCACGGCCGTCGTCCAGGCGCTCGAGTCGCTCGTAGCCGTAGCCTAGGGGCGCCCGGCCGGCCTCCGCGTCGGCCGCGCCGGGCCGCCGCAATGGGACGTCGCGGGAGCGTTGAGGTGAATTCGAATCGACTGTAGTCTGAGGGATCCATGGCGAAAGAGAAGATGACCGGCGCGCAGGCGCTCCTGCGCTGCCTCGAGCTCGAAGCCGTCGAGTACGTGTTCGGCGTCCCCGGGGGCGCCATCCTGCCGGTGTACGACGCCCTGTTCGAGGCGACGCACCAGAAGGGCTACCACCTCAAGCACGTCCTCGTACGCCACGAGCAGGTCGGGGCGCACGCCGCGGAGGGCTACGCCCTCGCCACCGGCAAGGTCGGGGTCTGCTTCGGCACCTCCGGCCCGGGCGCCACCAACCTCGTCACCGGCATCGCCGACGCCTACATGGACTCGGTGCCGCTCGTCGCCATCACCGGCAACGTGCCCAAGTCGCTCATCGGCACCGACGCCTTCCAGGAGGCCGACATCACCGGCATCACCATGCCGGTGACCAAGCACAACTGGCTCGTGACCGACGTGGAGGACCTGCCGCGCATCATCAAGGAGGCCTTCTACCTCGCGCGCACCGGCCGGCCCGGCCCGGTCCTGGTGGACATCCCCAAGGACGTGCAGAACGCGACCTTCGAGTTCGAGTACCCGGAGACGGTGAACATCCCCGGGTACATGCCGGCGCCGAAGGAGCCGCCGCGGCTCGCCGACGCCGCCACGCTCATCCGCTCCGCCACCCGCCCGGTGCTCTACCTCGGCGGCGGCGTCCGCTCCTCCGGCAGCTACGCCGAGGTGCTCGCCTTCGCCGAGCTGGTGGGCGCGCCGGTGGTCACGACCGTCCACGGCAAGGGCGTCTTCCCCGAGACCCACCCGCGCTGCCTCGGCATGTTCGGCATGCACGGATCGCGGTACGCCAACTACGCGGTCCAGGACTCCGACCTCATCGTCGCGCTCGGCGCCCGGTTCGACGACCGGGTCACCGGCAAGCTCTCGGCCTTCGCCCCGGAGGCGAAGGTGGTGCACCTCGACGTGGACCCGGCCGAGATCTCCAAGCTCGTGACCGCCACGGTGCCGCTCGTCGGCGATCTGAAGGTGCTCCTCCCCCGGCTGCACGCCGAGGTGCAGCGGGTGTTCGAGGCGCGCGGGCGGCCCGACCTCGGGCCGTGGCTGGCCCGCGTCGAGGCCTGGCGGACGAAGCACCCGCTCCGCTACGCCCAGGAGCCGGGTGCGCCCATCCTCCCGCAGAAGGCGATCGACGTCCTCTACGAGAAGACGAAGGGGCGGGCCATCGTCGCCACCGGCGTGGGCGAGCACCAGATGTTCGCCGCGCAGTGGTACAAGACCGACTTCCCGCGCCAGTTCATCACCTCCGGCGGCCTCGGCACGATGGGCTTCTGCCTCCCGGCGGCCATCGGCGCCCAGCTCGGCAAGCCGGGCGAGCTCGTCATCGGCATCGACGGCGACGGCAGCTTCCAGATGACGCTGCAGGATCTCGCCACCGCGGTGGAGCTCGAGCTGCCCATCAAGATCTTCATCCTCAACAACCTGTTCCTGGGCATGGTCCGCCAGTGGCAGGAGCTCTTCTACGACAACCGCTTCAGCCAGACGCCGCTCAAGGACTGCCCCGACTTCGTGAAGCTCGCGGAGGCCTACGGCTGCCTCGGCCTGCGCGCCCGCACGCTCGAGGAGCTCGAGCCGGTGGTGGATCAGGCGCTGGCGCCCCGGGGCGGGCCGGTCATCGTGGACATCCGGGTCCGCCGCCAGGAGAAGGTGTTCCCGATGGTGCCCGCCGGCGCGCCGCTCAACGACATGATCGGGGGTGAGTAGATGGAACGCACCGAGGAAGCCCAGAACTACTCGCTCCACACCATCAGCCTGCTGGTGCAGAACCTGCCCGGCGTGCTCCACCGCATCGCCGGCCTCTTCTCGCGGCGCGGCTACAACATCGCGAGCCTCACGGTCGGCCCGACCGAGCGGCCCGAGTACTCGCGCATGACCATCGTGGTGCGCCTGTCCTCGATGACGGTGGATCAGGTGGTCCGCCAGGTGCAGAAGCTCGTCCCGGTGGTCGAGGTCCGCGAGCTCAAGCCCCAGGACCTCGTCGAGCGCGAGCTCATGCTCGTGAAGATCAAGACGCCGGAGGCGAACCACTCCGAGCTGCGCGCGCTGGCCGAGACCTACGAGGCCTCCATCGTGGACGTCTCGCCCGACGCCCTCATCGTCGAGGCCACCGGCAACGCCGGCAAGCTCGACGCCCTCGAGGACCGGCTCAAGGCCTACGGCATCCAGGAGATCTGCCGCAGCGGCCGCATCGCCCTCGAGCGCGGCTTCAAGACCCTCGCTCCCCCCAACCTCAAGTAGCTCCCCGCAACCGCAAACCCGTACAAGGAACCGAAATGGCCACGATCTTCTACGACAAGGACGCCAACCTCGACCTGATCAAGAACCGCAAGGTGGCGATCGTCGGGTACGGGAGCCAGGGCCACGCCCACGCCCTCAACCTGAAGGACTCGGGCGTGGACGTGCGGGTGGGCCTCCACGCCGGCTCCGCCTCCCGCAAGAAGGCGGAGGCGGCCGGGCTGCGCGTCCTCAGCGTCGCGGAGGCGGCCAAGGAGGCCGACCTCATCATGATCCTCATCCCCGACCAGACCCAGCGGAAGGTCTACGAGGAGGAGATCGCCCCGGCGCTCACCAAGGGCAAGGCGCTGTTCTTCGCCCACGGCTTCAACGTCCACTTCAAGCAGATCCAGCCTCCGGCCGACGTGGACGTGGTGCTCATCGCCCCGAAGAGCCCCGGCCACATGGTGCGCCGCCAGTACCAGGACGGCCGCGGCACCCCGGCGCTCATCGCCGTGCAGCAGGACGCGACCGGGCAGGCCCACGCCCTCGGCCTCGCCTACGCCCGCGCCCTCGGCACCACCCGCGCCGGCGTGCTGCAGACGACGTTCAAGGAGGAGACCGAGACCGACCTCTTCGGCGAGCAGGCGGTCCTCTGCGGCGGGGCCGCGGCCCTGGTGATGACCGGGTTCGAGGTGCTCACCGAGGCGGGCTACCAGCCGGAGAGCGCCTACTTCGAGTGCCTCCACGAGCTCAAGCTCATCGTCGACATGATGTACGAGGGCGGCATCTCCTGGATGCGCCACTCCATCTCCGACACCGCCGAGTACGGCGACTACACCCGCGGCCCGCGCCTCGTGAACGAGCAGACCAAGGCGGAGATGAAGAAGATCCTGAAGGAGATCCAGACCGGCGCCTTCGCCCGCGAGTTCATCCTCGAGAACCAGGCCGGCCGGCCGATGTTCCTCGCCATGCGCGAGCAGGGGAAGGAGCACCCCATCGAGCAGGTGGGGCGCAAGCTGCGCGACATGATGAGCTGGATTCGCGAGGCGAAGAAGGATTCGTCGGACCCGGGCAGCCGCTAGCCCGTCCGGCGATCGGGGTCGACGCTCCTCCGCAGGCGGAGGAGCGTTGACTTCTCGAACGAAATCCTTAAAGTACGCTGTCCTTTGCCGTCCGGCGGCGGCGTGGATTCACCACAAAAGCGAGTCATTCCAGAGCGTTCCGCCTCGACGCTCACAGGTACTGGAGAGTAGGCCATCAACCCGCGAGACACACGCAGCCAGCGCGACGCACGCACCAACCGGCGCATCAAGGCGCGCGAGGTTCGAGTCGTCGGCCCCACCGGGGAGCAGCTCGGCGTCCTGCCGATCGATCAGGCGCTGGCGCGCGCCCAGGCCGAAGGGATGGACCTCGTCGAGGTCAGCCCGATGGCCAAGCCGCCCGTCTGCAAGATCATGGACTACGGGCGCTTCAAGTACCTCGAGAAGAAGAAGCAGAACGAGGCGAAGAAGAAGCAGGTCGTGGTGCAGCTCAAGGAGGTGAAGCTGCGCCCGCGCACCGAGGAGCACGACTACGACGTCAAGGTGCGCAAGATCCGCGAGTTCCTCGCCGAGTCCAACAAGGCGCGCGTGACCGTGACCTTCCGCGGCCGCGAGATGAGCCACCGCGAGCTCGGGCAGAAGGTGCTGCAGCGGGTCATCGAGGACATGAAGGACGTGGCCGTCATCGAGGCCGCGCCCCGCATGGAAGGGCGCCAGATGTTCATGATCCTGGCCCCGAACCCGAAGATGCTCCAGGCCCAGCGCGATCGCGCCCGGGCGGCGGAGGCCAAGGGCGCCGCCGCTGCCGCCGGCGCGGCGTCCCCGGCCCCGCAGGCCGCCGCCCAGCCCGCGGCCGCCCCTCGCCCCGAGACGCCGGCGGAGGCCCCGCGCCCCCCGGCGGTCGAACAGCAGTAACGAACAGGAAAGAGAACGATGCCCAAGCTGAAGACGAAGAGCGCCGCGAAGAAGCGGTTCCAGGTGAAGAAGAGCGGCGCGGTGAAGTTCCGCCGGGCCGGCGTCCGGCACCTCGCCACGTTCGGCAAGACCAAGAAGCAGAAGGTCGGCCTGCGCGGCACGAGCCACCTCACGGACGAGGACGCCAAGAAGATCAAGGAGTGCTTCCCCTACGCCCGGTAGTCGGTCGTAGTCGCAAGCCCGGTCCCACAGCGCCCAAGCGGGGCTCACGAAGCGCGGCGCGGACGTCACCGGAGGTGACGGACGGTCCGCCTCCCGCCGGCAAACAGGAGAAGAGAGATGCGCGTCAAGAAGGGTTTCAAGGCTCGTCGCCGTCGTAACCGCGTACTGAAGCTCGCGAAGGGCTTCCGCGGCCGCCGCAAGAATTGCTACAAGCGCGCCAACCAGGCCGTCGAGCGCGCCCTCAACTACAGCACCCGCGATCGCCGCCGCCGCCGCCGCGAGTTCCGCTCGCTCTGGATCACCCGCATCAACGCCGCGGCCCGCCTCAACGGCACGAGCTACTCCAAGCTCGTCTCGGCGCTCGCCAAGGCCGGCGTGGCGCTCGACCGCAAGGTGCTCGCGGACCTCGCGCTCTTCGTCCCGGGCGACTTCGCCCAGGTCGTGAAGTCGGTGCAGGCCTAGCGGGGGAGCCGTCCCCGTGCCGGATCCCACAGGTCAGCTCCAGGCGCTCGCCGAGGCGGCGCGGACGGCCATCGCCGCCGCGCCCGACGAGCGGGCCCTGGAGGACCTCCGCGTCCGCTACCTCGGCAAGAAGGGTGAGCTGTCCCAGGTCCTCCGGGGCATGGGGCAGCTCCCGCCCGAGGAGCGGCCCCGCGTCGGCGAGGTCGTCAACCGCGTCCGCGACGAGGTCGAGGGGCTCCTGGCGCGCCGCCAGGAGGGGCTCGCCCAGGAGAAGCTCGAGGCCGAGCTGCGCGGCCCCGCGCTCGACGTGACGCTGCCGGGCCGCAGGCTCGTGCCGCGCGGGCACCGCCACCCCGTCACGCGCGCGATGGACGACATCGCGGCCATCTTCTCCCGCCTCGGCTACGAGGTGGCGAGCGGCCCCGAGATCGAGCTCGACTGGTTCAACTTCGAGGCCCTCAACATCCCGGCGGACCACCCCGCCCGCGACATGCAGGACACCTTCTACGTGGACGGCGGCACCCTCGGCCCCTCCGCGCGGCCGGGCGTGCTGCTCCGCACCCACACCTCGCCGGTGCAGGTCCGCTCGATGCAGCGGGCCGGCCAGCCGCCGCTGCGGGTCATCTGCCCGGGCCGGGTGTACCGCTCCGACTACGACCAGACCCACAGCCCCATGTTCCACCAGGTCGAGGGGCTCTGCGTCGATCGGGGCGTCACCTTCGCCGACCTGAAGGGCACGCTCGCCGCCTACGCCCGCGCCTTCTTCGGCCCGGGCACGCGGACGCGCTTCCGCCCGAGCTACTTCCCGTTCGTGGAGCCGGGCGCCGAGGTGGACGTCTCCTGCTCCATCTGCGGCGGCACCGGCCGGCGCGACGGCAAGCGCTGCGGCACCTGCAAGGAGACCGGCTGGCTCGAGGTGCTCGGGGCCGGCATGGTCCACCCCAAGGTGCTCGCCAACGGCGGCTTCGATCCGGCGCAGGTGTCCGGCTTCGCCTTCGGCTTCGGCGTGGAGCGCATGGCCATGCTCCGCTCCGGGATCGACGACCTGCGCCTCTTCTTCGAGAACGACCTCCGGTTCCTCGAGCAGTTCTAGGGACCCCGGCGGCCGGTTCGGGAACGGCATGCGCATCTCCTACAAGTGGCTCTCCGAGTACGTCTCCCTGCCGGCCCCCGACGAGCTGGCCCGCCGGCTCACGGCCGTGGGGCTCGAGGTCGAGGCGGTGGAGCGGGTGGGCGCCGAGCTGGCCGGCGTCGTGACCGCGCGCATCGTCGCCTCCGACCCGCACCCCAACGCCGAGAAGCTCTCGGTCACCCGCGTGGACGCGGGCGGCCCGGAGCCGCTCCAGGTGGTCTGCGGGGCGAAGAACTACCGCGTCGGCGACGTGGTGCCGCTCGCGACCGTGGGCGCGAAGCTGCCCGGCGGCGTGGAGATCAAGAAGGCGAAGCTCCGCGGGGTCGAGTCCTTCGGCATGCTCTGCTCGGCCCGCGAGCTCGGGCTCTCGGCCGACGCCGCGGGGCTCCTGATCCTCCCGGCCGAGACCGCGCCCGGCCAGCCCATCGCGGCGGCGCTCGGGCTCGACGACGTGCTGCTCGAGGTGAACGTCACCCCGAACCGCCCCGACGCGCTCTCGCACCTCGGCATCGCGCGCGAGGTCGCCGCGCTGCTCGGCACGCCGGTGCGGCCGCCCCGGGCCGCGCTCGCCGAGGCGGGCGGCCCGGCCTCGGACGCGGTGAAGGTCCGGATCGAGGCGCCGGAGAAGTGCCGCCGCTACGCCGCGCGCGTGGTGGAGGGCGTGACGATCGGCCCGTCGCCGGCGTGGCTCGCCCGGCGGCTCGAGTCCTGCGGCGTCCGCTCCATCTCCAACGTGGTGGACGCGACCAACTACGTGCTCCTCGAGCTGGGCCACCCGCTCCACGCCTTCGACCTCGACCAGGTGGCCGGGGCCGAGATCGTGGCGCGCGCCGCCCGGCCGGGCGAGCGGATGACCACGCTCGACGGCAAGGAGCGGGCGCTCGATCCCGACGACCTCGTCATCGCCGACCGCGACCGGGCGAGCGCCCTCGCCGGCGTGATGGGCGGCGGCGACTCCGAGATCTCCCAGGGCACGACGCGCGTGCTGGTGGAGTCGGCCTGGTTCGCGCCGGCCACGGTGCGGCGCACCGGGAAGCGGCACGGCCTGCACACCGAGGCCTCCCACCGCTTCGAGCGCGGCGCGGACCCGGGCATGGTGCTCCCGGCCCTCGACCGCTGCGCCGCCCTCATCGCCGAGCTCGGCGGGGGGAAGGTGCGCCCGGGCGTGGTGGACGCGCACCCCCGGCCGCACCAGCGCGCCGAGGTGAGGCTCTCCTTCGACCGGCCGGCGGCGCTGCTCGGCATGCCGGTCCCGCGCGCCGAGGCGGAGCGGATCCTGGCCGGGCTGGGCTTCGAGGCCCGCGACGCGGGCGCGGACGGCGCGACCTTCCTCGTCCCGAGCTGGCGCGTGGACGTGTCCGGCGAGGAGGATCTCGTCGAGGAGATCGTCCGCACCGTCGGCTACGACGCCATCCCGGAGACCCTCCCGCCGCTCGCCGGCGTCACCCCGTCGCGCCCCCGCGACGCCGAGGCGCTCGACCGGGCGCGCGAGGCGCTCGAGGCGGCCGGCTTCTGCGAGGCGGTGAACTTCAGCTTCGTCGCCGAGAAGGAGCTCGCCGCGGTGAGCTCCGCCGCGCCGATCGCGCTGCGGAACCCGATCAGCGCGGACCTGGCGGTGATGCGGACGGCGCTCGTCCCGTCGCTCCTCAAGAACGCGGCCCACAACCTGCGCCAGCGGGTCGGCGACGTGCGGCTCTACGAGGCCGCCCGCGTCTACGCGCCCCACCCCGAGGGCGCGGCCCCGGCGGACGGGCCCGACGGCGCCCCCGCGCACGAGGCCTGGCGGCTCGCCGCCGTGCTGGCCGGCCGGCGCAGCCCCCTCGGCTGGAGCGCGGGCTCGGAGGCGGCCGACTTCTACGATCTCAAGGCGGCCGTCGAGGGGCTCCTCGAGGCGCTCGGCGTCGCCCGGGCCGGCTTCCGGAGCGGCGGCCCGTCGTGGCTCCACCCGCGCAGCGCCGCCACGGTGCTCGCGGGCGGACGGGAGCTCGGCCACCTGGGCGAGCTCCATCCTCGGGTCTCCGAGGCCTTCGAGCTGCCGCGCGGGGTGCTGGCGTTCGAGCTCGACCTCGCCGCCCTGGCGTCGCTCGCCCGCATCGTCCCCGGGTACCGGCCGGTGCCGCGCTTCCCGGCCGTGCTGCGCGATCTGGCGGTGGTGGTCGCGGAGGAGGTCCCGGCCGGTGAGGTGCTGCGCTGCGTCCGCGCCGAGCCGCTCGTCGAGGAGGTGACCCTCTTCGACGTCTACCGCGGCGCGCCGCTGGCCGCGGGCAAGAAGAACCTGGCGATGGCCCTCCGGTACCGGCTGCCCGAGCGCACGCTCACCGATGCCGAGGCCGACGCGGCCCACCAGCGGATCCTGGAGCGGCTCGCCGCCGACCCGGCCGTCAAGGCCGAGCTCCGGACGAGCTAGCCCGGAGGCGGGAGTGGCCACGGTCGCGCCGGCCGAAGAGGGGAAGCGGCGACCGCCGCGCGGCTCGGTCGCGCTGGCGCTGGCCGTGGCGGCGCTCCTCTCCTGCTGGAACGCCCTCGCCGCCCCGCTGGGGCTCGGGCTAGGGCTCGCCGGGGTGGTCGCCGGGGCGGTGGCGCTCCGGCGCGGGGCGCCGCGGAGGAGGGGGAGGGCGGCGGTCGGGCTCTCCGCGCTGGCGCTCGCCGCCGCGACGGGCGTGCTCCTCGTCAGCGCCGGCCGGCTGGGCGGCGGGCGCGAGGAGCCGGTGGTCGAGGCCCGCAGCCCCGCCGAGACCGACGCCGCGCTCCAGGGGCTCTCCGAGCGGACGGCGGAGGCAAGGGCCCGCGCCCGCGCCGAGCTGTCGCGCGTGGAGGGACAGGAGCCCGCGAGCCCGCGGGGGCGCGATGGTGGCGGGGGACGCCGGTGAGCCGCGTCGCGGTTGTTTGACAGCCGACAGTGAATCAGCTAACGATTGTAGCCACTTACCCGGTCTCCACAGCATTGTGAGGCGGACGTGACCAAGGCCGATATCATCGAGAGCGTCTACGAGAAGGTCGGCTTCTCCAAGAAGGAAGCCGCTGAGATCGTCGAGATGGTCTTCGACACCATCAAGGAGACGCTCGAGCGCGGGGAGAAGATCAAGATCTCCGGGTTCGGCAACTTCATCGTGCGGGACAAGAAGTCGCGGGTCGGCCGCAATCCCCAGACTGGCGAGGAGATCGAGATCTCCGCCCGTCGCGTGCTCACGTTCCGGCCGAGCCAGGTGCTCAAGAACGCCCTCAACGCCAGCGCCGAGGCCGAGGCTGCAGCGGCCGCCCAGGCTGCGGCGGCTGCCGCGCAGCAGGAGAAGCCCTCGCAAGGCTGAGCCTCCGGGCCTCAGCAGACGCGCCAGCGGCGGCGCCATCCCGAAAGCGTGGGACGGCGCGGGCCCGGCGTGCGCGCGGACGCGCGGGGCGCGAGTCCCCTAGCTCTCGCGCTCGTCGCCGAGGAGCCGGTAGAGCGTCTTCCGGTCGATCCCGAGGATCTCGGCGGCGCGCGTCTTGTTCCCGCCGGTCTCGCGCAGGACCTGGACCGCGTAGCGCCGCTCGAGCTCGGCGAGGGTGGGGCGGTCCCCGGGGGCGAGCGCCTCGGGCGCGGCCGCCGACTCGGCCGGCGCGGCGCGCCGGATCGCCTCGGGCAGGTCGTCCGGCAGGATGACGCCCGACGGGTTCAGGGCGAGGCCGCGGGCCACCACGTTCTCGAGCTCGCGGACGTTGCCCGGCCAGTCGTGGGCGACCAGGAGATCGCGGGCCGGCGCCGAGATGGCGGCCCCTTCGGCGCGCCCGTGCTTGGCCGCGAAGTGCTCGGCCAGCAGCGGGATGTCCTCGCGGCGCTCCCGCAGGGGCGGGATGCGGATGGTGACCACGTTGAGCCGGTAGTAGAGGTCCTCGCGGAAGCGCCCGGCCTTCACCTCGGCGGCGAGGTCCTTGTTGCTCGCCGCCACCACGCGCACGTCCACCGCGACCGGCTCGTTGGTGCCCACCCGCCGGATGGTCCCCTCCTGGAGCGCGCGCAGCAGCCGCGCCTGGAGGTTGGGCCCGATGTCGCCGATCTCGTCGAGGAACAGCGTGCCCTGGTTGGCCTCCTCGAAGAGCCCGCGGCGGGAGGCCTGCGCGCCGGTGAAGGCGCCCCGGGCGTGGCCGAAGAGCTCCGACTCGAGCACGCCCTCGGCGATGGCCCCGCAGTCCACCGCGACGAAGGGGCCGCCGCTGCGCGGGGAGGCCGCGTGGATGGCGCGGGCGACGAGCTCCTTGCCGGTGCCGCTCTCGCCCTGGATGAGGACGGTCGCGTCGGTGGCCGCGACCCGGGCCGCGGTCTTGTAGACCTGCAGCATCGCCTCGCTCCGGCCGACCACGTTCTCGAGCCGGTACTTCTCGCGCAGGTCGCGCCGGAGCGCCTTGTTCTCGAGGGCGAGCTGCCGCTGCTTCACGGCGCGCGCCACCACGACCTTGATGGCGTCGATGTCGTACGGCTTGGAGACGTAGTCGAACGCCCCGCGCCGGATGGCCTCGACCGCGCCGTCGATGTTGCCGAAGGCGGTCACCAGGATCACCGGCGTGTCGGGGGCCTTCTGCCTGAACGCGTCGGTGACCTGCAGCCCGTCCACCTCGCCCATGCGGATGTCGGAGACCACGAGGTCGGGGGCGCCCTCGGCGCCCAGCCGGTCGAGCGCCTCGCGCCCGTCGGCGAGCGGGGTGACCTGGTACCCCTCGGAGCGGAGCAGCCGGGTGAGGAGGTCGCGGCTCGAGGGGTCGTCGTCGATGACGGTGATGCGGGCGGGTTCCATCTCGGGGATCCTAACGCGGTGGGGCCGAGGGCGGGGCCGGCACGAGCAGCGTGAAGGTGGCGCCGCGCCCGGGCTGGCTGTCCACCTCGATGCGCCCCTTGAGCGCGCTCGCGATCTCGCGGCAGATGGCGAGGCCGAGGCCGGTGCCCTTCCCGCGCGGCTTGGTGGTGTAGAACGGCTCGAAGATCCGCTTGCGCTCCTCCGGCGGGATGCCCGGCCCGGTGTCGGCCACCTGGAGGGCGAGGAGCCCGTCGTCGCGGCGGGCGCGGACCGTGAGCTTGCCCCCCTGGGCCATGGCGTCCACGGCGTTGGCGATGAAGTTGGTGAGCACGTGCCGGACGAGGGAGGGATCGAGCGCCACCCGGCCCAGGTCGCCCGGCACCTCGCGCGCGACCTGCAGCCGGCCGCGCACGTCGGCGGAGAGGGTGAGCGAGAGGGCCTCGTCCACCAGCGCCCCGACCTCCACCGGCTCCGGCGCCGGCGTGAGCGCGCGGGCCGAGTCGAGGAAGCGCCGGATGATGGCGGTCATCCGCTTCACCTCGCCCTCGACGATGGCGAGCTGCTCCCGCTCGTCGCCGGGGATGGCCGCGCTGCGGGCCAGCATCTGCACGTGGCCGCTGATGGCGTTGAGCGGGTTGCCGAGCTCGTGGGCGATGGTGCCGGAGAGCTGCCCGAGGGCGGCGAGCTGCTCCTTGCTGCCGAGGTCGCGCCGGGCCTCGACGAGCAGGTCGTTCAGCTCGGCGAGCTCGCGGTTCTTCTGGGCGAGGTCGGCGGTGGCGGCGTCCACCCGCTCCTGGAGCTGCTGGTTGAACCCGCGCAGCCGCTCCAGCATCGCCTCGAGGCCGCGCGCCACCTGGCCGATCTCGTCGGGCCGGCCGGTGCCGGGGACCCGGACCTCCTCGAGCGCCCCCTCCTCGACGCGCGCCATCGACGACGCCAGCGCCTCGAGCGGGCGGGCGAGCATGCGGCGGAGGATGAGGGTGAAGGCGACCACCAGCACGAGGCCGGAGACGCCGGTGACGGCGAGGAAGGCGCGGCGCTCCTTCTCGGCCAGCGACTCCGCGTCGGAGACGAAGGTCTCGACGCGCAGGGCGGCCACGGTGCGGCCGTAGGAGTCCTTCACCGGCAGGTCCACCTGCCAGGCGCGGGCCTCGCCCGAGCCCACCAGGAGCGCCGCCGGCTGGTCGGGGAAGTCGTACTCGCGCTGGGCGAAGAGGGTCTCCGGCCCGGCCGTGGTGAACTGGATCCGGATGACGTCGTCCACGCCGGGGTGGCGGATGGCGAGCTCGGCGGCCCGGATGTTCCGGTGCCGGCGCAGCGCGGCGGTGAGCCGGTCGGCGGCGCGGGCCGGATCGAAGCCGCGCGAGACGTCGTGCGACAGGTCGAGGTCGCCGCGGATGGAGCGCGCCACCTCGAGCGAGCGGTCGCGGACCGCCTGCTCCACGGCGCGCGCGGCGATCCGCTCGCCCACCCCCGCGGCGGTGGACATGGTGAGCACCAGGATGGCGCCGAAGAGGAGGGTGATCTGGAGCCGCAGCGACATGCGGGCGCTCCACCGCGAGCGGAAAGAAAAAGGGCCGGCCGCGTGCGATCGCGACCGGCCCCGAAAGCCTATCCGAAAACGGACGGACTTACTTCGCGGCCTCGGCCTTCTCGGCCTTCTCCGCCTTCTTCTCGGCCTTCTTGGCCTTCTTGGCGGCCTTCTTCTCCGCCTTCTTCTCGACCTTCTTCTCCTCCTTCTTCACCTCGGCGGCCGGAGCGGCCGGGGCGGCCGGGGCGGCCGGGGCGGCGGCGGCCGGGGCAGCCGGGGCGGCCGGGGCAGCGGCGGCGGCCGGGGCCGGCTCGGCGGCGACGGCGGAGGAGGCGAGGAACGCGGAGGCGACGAGGGCGCTGAGGATCTTCATGGGTGTCTCTCCCTGATGGAGTTTCTGGGGACGAATCCGTTCCGTCCGGCTCCGGTGCTTCGCAATCGGCGTGCCGCTCGGCCGCTCCGCCGTTCTTCCAGCAATGACGCCCGGTTGGCGCCCGGCGCGGCGCGGGCGGGGCGCGGGGAGCTGGCGCGGCGGGGAAAAGGGGGACGGTGTCCGGTCGAGGACTGTGCCGGGACTCCCCGGCGCGGGCTATAACCCCGGCGATGGCGACCATCGACTACACCGACCACCGCCCGGCTCGCCTGGAGGTGGAGTTCCACTTCGCCGCGGCCCACCGGCTGCCCCGCTACGACGGGCCGTGCTTCCGGATGCACGGCCACAACTACCGCTTCCTCGTCGCGGTGGAGGGGGACGTGGATCCCCGCACCGGCATGGTGGCCGACTTCGGGCGGGTGAAGGAGCTGGTCCAGGAGCACGTGGTCCAGCGGGTGGATCACCGCACCCTGAACGACTTCCTCGAGAACCCGACCGCGGAGAACATCGCCCGCTGGATCTTCGAGACCCTCGCGCCCAGGCTCCCGGGCCTCGCCGAGGTGCGGCTGTTCGAGATCCCGGGCTGCTGCGTGGTCTACCGGGGCGCGCTTGCCGGCCCGGCGTAAGGGGGGCACGGCCCGGCGGCGCCCCGCGCCCGCCCGCGCGGCGGTGGCCGAGGCGACGGCCCGCTTCCTCGACGCCCTGGCGCTCCCGCCCGGCGTGCGGCGCGGGCCCGACCTCGCCGCCACGCCGGCGCGCGTGGCCGAGGCCTGGCTGGAGGACCTCGTGGACGGCTACGGGCAGGACCCGGCCCGGATCCTCGGCGGGGCGATCGCCCGGGCCGGCGAGGACCTCGTCGCGGTGACCGGCATCGACTACCACTCCGTCTGCCCCCACCACCTCCTGCCCTCGCGCGGCGTGGCCCACGTCGCCTACGTGCCCGGCGGCAAGGTGGTCGGCTTCGGGCAGCTGGCCCGGCTCGTGGACTGCTTCGCCCACCGGCTGGTCCTCCAGGAGGAGCTCGCCGCCGACGTCGCCCGGGCGCTCGTCGAGCACCTCGGCGCCCGCGGCGCGGCCTGCGTGCTCGAGGCGGAGCAGTTCTGCATGACGGTGCGGGGCGAGCGCCGGCGCGAGGCGCGGGCCCACGCGCAGTGCTTCCTCGGCGCGTTCGCCCGCGACGAGGCCCTGCAGCGGCGCTTCCTGTCCCTCACCGGCGAGCCGCTGCCCGAGGAGGAGCCGCGGCGGCGCAGCGCCGGAGGCCGGCGGGGGGCGCGGTGAGCGTGGACGTCCGCCCCTTCGGCGCGGTGGTGACCGGCGGCGGCCGCGGCATCGGCGCGGCGGTCGCGGCGGCGCTGACGCGCGCCGGCGGGCGGGTCACGGTGGCGGCGCGATCGCTGGCGCAGCTCGAGGCGGTGGTGCGGCGCGGCGACGCCGCCATGGCGGCGCGGTGCGACGTCACCCGGGAGGCGGAGGTGGCGGAGCTCGTCGCCGCGCACGAGGCCCGGGTGGGCGCGTGCGACGTGCTCGTCTGCTGCGCCGGGATCCTCGAGCGCGGCCTCGTCGAGCGGCTCGCGCCGGAGCGGTTCCGCGCCGTGCTCGAGGTGAACCTCACCGGGGCCTTCCTCTGCGCCCGGGCGGCGCTGCCCGGCATGAAGGGGCGGCGGCGCGGGCGCATCGTCAACGTCGCCTCCATCTCCGGCACCCTGGGCACGCCCGAGGGGAGCGCCTACAACGCGTCGAAGTGGGGGCTCATCGGCTTCACCAAGTCGCTCGCCGAGGAGCTGCGCGGCGCCGGCGTGCAGGCGCTCTCGGTCTCGCCCGGCTCGGTGGACACGGAGATGCTGCGGGAGACGCCGTTCGAGCCGCAGATGACCCCCGCCGAGGTGGCGAAGGTGATCGCCTTCTGCGCGCTCGAGGCGCCCGACGCCATGAACGGCGCCAACGTGGAGGTCTTCGGATGAGCCTCGCCCCCGAGGTCCTGGAGGCCCTGGTCCGGGCGCTCGGGCCGGAGAAGGTGAGCGCGGACCGGGAGCGGCTCGAGCCGTACGGCCGGGACGAGTCGGAGCTGGGGCTCTACCCGCCCGACGCGCTGGTGCTCGCCGCGGGCGCCGAGGACGTGCGCCGGGTCTTCGAGGTGGCGAGCCGCCACCGGGTGCCGGTGGTGCCGGTGGGCGCCCGCTCCGGCAAGTCGGGCGGCACGCTCGCCCTGCGCGGCGGGATCGCGCTCTCGCTCGAGCGGATGGACCGGATCCTCGAGATCCGGGCCGAGGACCTCACCGCGCGCGTCGAGCCGGGCGTGATCACCGGCCGCTTCCAGGCGGCGGTGGAGGCGAGCGGGCTCTTCTACCCGCCCGACCCCAACTCGCTCGACCTCTGCACGCTCGGCGGCAACGTGGCCGAGAACGCCGGCGGGCCGCGGGCGCTCAAGTACGGGGTCACGCGCGAGTACGTGCTGGGGCTGGAGGTGGTGCTGCCCACCGGCGAGGTGCTCCGCACCGGGAAGCGCAGCATCAAGGGGGTCGCCGGGTACGACCTCACCGCGCTCTTCGTGGGCAGCGAGGGGACGCTCGGGGTGGTCACCGGGATCACCCTCAAGCTGTTGCCCCGGCCGCGCCACGTGGCGACGGCGCTGGTCTGCTTTCGCTCGGTGGAGGACGCGTCGCGGGCGGTCGCGCGGGTGCTCTCCGAGGGCGTGATCCCGCGCTGCCTGGAGCTCCTCGACGACGTGGCGCTCCGGGCCTGCGCCCGCACCTCGCCGTTCCGCTTCCCCGAGGAGGCCGGCGCGGCGCTGCTCGTGGAGACCGACGGCAACGACGAGGAGCAGGTCTTCGCGGAGATCGCCCGCGTCGCGGAGGCGGTGGCGGGCGACGCGGCCGGGGAGGTGATCGTCGCCCAGAACGAGGCGCAGCGGCGCGAGATCTGGGAGACCCGCAAGTACCTCTCGGTGAACCTGAAGGCGCTCCACCCGAGGAAGCTCTCGGAGGACGTCGCGGTGCCGCGCTCGCGCATCCCGGAGATGGTGGCCGTCACCCGCGAGATCGGGCGGCGCCACGGCTTCGAGGTCGCGACCTACGGCCACGCCGGCGACGGCAACCTGCACGCCAACGTGCTCTTCGACGCCGAGGAGGAGCGGCCCCGGGTGGAGGCGGCGGTGGGCGAGGTGCTGCGGGCGGCGGTGGACCTCGGCGGCACCATCACCGGCGAGCACGGGGTGGGGCTCGCGAAGCGCGACTTCCTCGAGTACGAGCAGGGCGCCGAGCAGGTGGCGCTGCAGCGGCGGCTCAAGGCGGTGTTCGATCCGCTCGGGATCCTGAACCCGGGGAAGATCTTCCCGGAGCGGGGCTGAGGGGAGGCGCCGCCCCTCCCCACGCGGTGGGGAGGGAGCGCCTCGGGGGGCGCTCGAAGGTTCCCTCCCCCGCGGAGCGG
This sequence comes from Anaeromyxobacter paludicola, assembly GCF_023169965.1. NCBI lineage: Bacteria > Pseudomonadati > Myxococcota > Myxococcia > Myxococcales > Anaeromyxobacteraceae > Anaeromyxobacter > Anaeromyxobacter paludicola. Next base: position 671,424 of record NZ_AP025592.1, read on the forward strand.
GGGAGGGTGAGGGAGGGGCGGGGGCGGGCGCTACGCCTTCGCGGCGAGCAGCTGCTTCCCGTAGGCGTAGCCGCGGTCGAACGCCTTCATGTTGAGCTCGACGGTGGCGGGCGGGACCGAGTCCTTCACCGCCTCGCGCGCGGCCTGCTCGCTCACGAGCCCGGTCACGGCGGTGAAGAAGCCCACCATGACGATGTTGAGCACCATCTTCTTGCCGAGCTCCTCGGCGATGCGCGTCGCCGGGACGGCGTAGACCTTCACCGTCGGCGGCAGCCCGGCCGGCTTCACGAGGTCCTCCTCGATGAGGAGCGTGCCGTCCGGCCGGAGCTCCGGCGAGAACTTCACGAAGGCGTCCTGCGACATCGCCACCATGAGGTGCGGCCGGTGGACGTACGGGTAGAGGATGGGGCTCGTGTCCACCACCACCTGGGCGCTGCACGCCGAGCCGCGCGCCTCCGGCCCGAAGGCCTGGGTGAGGCAGGAGTGCTTGTCGTCGAAGAGCGCCGCCGCCTTGCCGATGATGATGCCGCCGAGGATGACGCCCTGGCCGCCGAGGCCGCCGATCTTGATCTCCGTGGGACCCATTGTCTTCCTCCTAGGCCTTGCCCGGCGAGGTGTAGGGGACGTACTTCGTGCCGAGCGCCTTCGACAGGCGCGCCTCCATCGCCTCCTCGAGCGTGGGGCGCTCGATGTCGACGAACTTCCCGACCGGGATCTCGTCGCGGAAGTCGAGCCCGACCTCGCGGGTGTCGGCGCCGTTCATCACCACGCTCTTCTCCTGGTAGAACTTCATCTCGTCGAGCCCCTCGCCGAGCTTGTTGCGGCGCAGGTACAGGGTGGGGCAGGGGGCGATGATCTCGATGAAGCGGAAGCCCTTCTTCGAGAGCGCCTCGCCCATGGTCTTCGCGATCTGCCGCACGTGGTAGGCGGTCCAGCGCGCGACGAAGACGCCGCCGCAGGACGCGACCAGGTGGGGCAGGTTGAAGGACTGCTCGTAGGCGCCGTAGGGCGTGGTCGAGGCGATGGCCGGGTTGGGCGTGGTGGGGGTCACCTGGCCGCCGGTCATGCCGTACGTGAAGTTGTTCACGCAGACCACGAGGAGGTCGGCGTTGCGCCGGGCGGCGTGGATGAGGTGGTTGCCGCCGATGGCCGAGAGGTCGCCGTCGCCGGAGTAGACCACCACGTTCAGGTCCGGGCGGGCCAGCTTGAGGCCGGTCGCGAACGGGATGGCGCGGCCGTGGGTGGTGTGGAACGAGTCGAGCTTGAGGTAGCCCGCCACGCGGCCGGTGCACCCGATGCCGCTCACCACCGCCACCTTCTCGAGGTCGAAGCCGGAGGCGTCGAGGGCGCGCGTGAAGCAGTTCACCGTGGTGCCGATGCCGCAGCCCGGGCACCAGATGCTCGGCATGCGCTCCTTGCGCAGGTACTTGTCGACCGGGTTCTCACGAACGGGCGCGCTCATCGAACGGCCTCCAGGATGGCGTTGAGGATGACCTCGGGGTTGTGGACGGTGCCGCCGACGTGCGGGACCCCGACGGTCTTGCAGCGGCCGCCGGCGATGCGCTCCACCTCGAGCATCATCTGGCCCATGTTGAGCTCCGGCACCACGAAGGCCTTCACCTTGCGCGAGAGCTCGATGATCTGCTTCTCCGGGAAGGGCCAGGCGGTGATGAGCCGGAACGAGCCGACCTTCACGCCCTGATCGCGCGCCGCCTGGATGGCCTTCTCGGCGATCCGGGAGGTGATGCCGTAGCTCACCACCACCACCTCGGCGTCGTCGAGGTGCTTCTCCTCCCACCGCACGATCCGGTCGGCGTTGAGGACGATCTTGTCGAAGAGCCGGCGCTGCATCTTCTCCTGCGCCGCGACGGTCATGGCCGGGTAGCCGCGCTCGTCGTGGGTCAGGCCGGTGACGTGGATGCGGTGGCCCTGGCCCGGCATCGCCATCTCGGGGACGAGGGTCCCCTCGGCGGGCTCGAAGAGCTTGAAGGTGCCGGGCGTCTTCTTGGTGAACTTGCGCGGGGTGACCGGGATCCGCTCCGCGGACGGGATGACCACCTTCTCGGTCATGTGGCCGACCACCTCGTCGAGCATCACCAGCACCGGGACCCGGAACTCCTCCGCCAGGTTGAACGCCTCGACGGTGAGGTCGAAGCACTCCTGCGGCGAGTTGGGGCAGAGGGCGATGATCCGGTAGTCGCCGTGCGAGCCGAAGCGGGCCTGCATCATGTCGCCCTGCGCCGGCTGCGTCGGGAGGCCGGTGGAGGGGCCGGCGCGCTGCACGTCGACGTAGACGCAGGGGGTCTCGGTGATGGCGGCGTAGCCGAGGTGCTCCATCATGAGCGAGAAGCCCGGGCCGGAGGTGACGGTGAGGGCCTTGGCGCCGCCCCAGGCGCCGCCGAGCAGGGCGATGGAGGCGGCGAGCTCGTCCTCGAACTGGAGGAAGCGGCCGCCGACCTGCGGGAAGCGCTGGGCGATGCGCTCCACCACCTCGGTGGACGGGGTGATGGGGTAGCCGGCGGCGAAGCGGCAGCCGGCGGCGATGGCGCCCTCGCTGCAGGCGTGGTCGCCGTCGAGGTAGTGGCTGCCGGTAAGGACTCCGGGGGAGCTGGCGTTGGACATGGTCGGTCTCCTCAGGCGGCCGCGCCTTCGAGCTTCTCGCGGTAGCCGTAGATGGCGAAGTCGGGGCAGTAGAGGCCGCACATGTCGCAGCCGTTGCACTTCTCGGGCTTCGCGAGGAACGGGGGGTGGTAGCCCTTGGCGTTGTAGCCGGCCTCGAGGTCGAGGGCCTCGAGGGGGCAGAACTCCACGCAGAAGCCGCAGCCCTTGCAGTGCTCGCGGTTCACCACCACGACCCCGCGGAACTTCTTGTCCTTCTTGGCCGCTGGCGCGGTCTCCGTCGTCATCGTCTCTCCCTCGGCGCGCGGGCCGGGAACGGGTTCACGAAGAGTCCCGCTCCTACACCCCGCGTGTGGGTCTGACAAGCGTCATTGACGATCCGTGTATTCGACTCGCGGTGACGACGATTGCGCCGCGCGCGGCGATCCCGTTGTGATGCAGGCCACTTCCGCCGGGGCGGGCGCCGGCCGCGCGGGCGCGGGGGAGCGCCCAACTATTTTTCGCGCTGGGTGAGGGGCTGTCGGCGATCAAGGTCGGGACGGGGCGACTTGATCGAACGGGGTCGCCGGGGGCCGATCCCGAGCCCGGAGAGCGCCCTATCTGCCCGCAAGGACGGGAAGTCCCGGGTGGGGCGCAAAAACTGCGGACGCCTTGACACTCATAGGAAAAGTGGGGATAACGACCACCCGAAAACGCCTGTGATTGCTTGACGGGGCTCGCCGGGACCGGAGACGGTCGCTGAAGCCGACGACGGGCCTTTTTCGCGCTGTTCGGCTCCTAACCCGAAGGAGTGTGAAGGCCGAATGTCCACACCAGCCACCCCCAGCGACCGCAAAATCGAGCAGGTCGACACCGTCACCATCCGCTTCGTGGGCGACTCCGGCGACGGCATGCAGCTGACCGGAACCGAGTTCACGAAGGCCTCCGCGCTCGCGGGCAACGACCTCGCGACCTTCCCCGACTATCCGGCCGAGATCCGCGCGCCGGCCGGCTCGCTCTTCGGCGTCTCCGGCTACCAGCTCAACTTCTCCTCCCGCGACATCCACACGCCGGGCGACGCGCCCGACGTGCTCGTGGCCATGAACCCGGCCGCGTTCAAGACCAACCTCGCCGATCTCAAGGTCGGCGGGATGCTGATCGTGAACACCGGCGCCTTCAACGCGCAGAACCTCGAGAAGGCCGGGTACAAGTCGAACCCGCTCGACGACGCGGCGCTGAAGCAGAACTACAAGGTCTTCGCGGTGGACATCAGCGCCCTCACCGAGGCGGCGCTCCAGGGCTCGGGCCTCTCCGCCAAGGAGATCGCCCGCTGCAAGAACTACTTCGCGCTCGGCCTCATGTTCTGGCTCTACAACCGGGACGCCGAGCACGAGATCGGCAACATCAACAAGAAGTTCGCCAAGAAGCCGCCCATCGCCGCGGCCAACGTGGCGGTGTTCAAGGCCGGCTACAACTTCGGCGAGACCTCGGAGCTGTTCCACGCCTCCTACGAGGTCCCGGCGGCGAAGCTCGCGCCCGGCGTCTACCGGAACATGACCGGCAACTACGCCACCGCGCTCGGGTTCGCCGCGGTGGCCCGCCAGACCGGCCGGCAGGTCTTCCTCGGCAGCTACCCCATCACCCCCGCCACCGAGATCCTCCAGGAGATGTCGAACCTGAAGGAGGACGGGGTGGTGACCTTCCAGGCCGAGGACGAGATCGCCGGCATCGGGTCGGCCATCGGCGCGGCCTTCGGCGGCGCGCTCGCCTGCACCAGCACCTCCGGCCCGGGCCTCGCCCTCAAGTCGGAGATGATCGGCCTCGCCTGCATCACCGAGCTGCCGCTCGTCATCGTCAACGTGCAGCGCGGCGGCCCGTCCACCGGCATGCCGACCAAGACCGAGCAGGCCGACCTGCTCTTCTCCCTCTACGGGCGGCACGGCGAGTGCCCGGTCCCGGTGCTCGCGGCGCAGAGCCCCGCCGACTGCTTCTACTCGGCGATGGAGGCGATGAAGATCGCGGTGAAGTGGATGACCCCGGTCATCCTGCTGACCGACGGCTACCTCGCCAACGGCTCCGAGCCGTTCCGTATCCCCGATCCGTCCGAGCTGCCGAAGGTGAAGGTGAGCTACCAGACGGCGGCGAACGGCGAGGCCGGCGAGTTCCTCCCGTACAAGCGCGACGCCAAGCTCGTCCGCCCCTGGGCGGTCCCCGGCACGGCCGGCCTCGAGCACCGCGTCGGCGGCCTCGAGAAGGACTCGCTCTCCGGCATGGTCTCGTACGACGGCGCGAACCACGAGAAGATGGTCCGCACCCGCGCGCAGAAGGTGGCCAACGTCGTCGAGGACGTCCCCGACGTGAAGGTGAGCGGCCCGGAGAAGGGGAAGGTCCTCCTGCTCTCCTGGGGCGGCACCTACGGCTCCGTCCGCACCACCGCCGAGGCGCTCCAGGCGGAGGGGAAGAGCGTGGCCCACGCGCACCTGCGCTGGCTCAACCCGCTGCCGAAGAACCTCGGCGCGGTGCTCCGCAGCTACGAGAAGGTGGTCATCCCCGAGGTGAACGCGGGTCAGCTCGCCTTCTACGTCCGCGCCAGCTTCCCCGGCGTCGATCCGGTGCAGTTCAACCGGATCAACGGCAAGCCCATCAAGACGTTCGAGCTGGCCGCCGCCGTTCGCGAGCTGCTCTAGGCCAGGAGAGGACCGACCATGGAAACCACGACCAACGGCCAGAACGGCGCCCCCGCGCTGCCCCTCTACACCAAGAAGGACTTCGAGTCCGGCGTCGATCCGCGCTGGTGCCCGGGCTGCGGCGACTTCTCGATCATCAACCAGGTCCAGAAGCTGCTGCCGACGGTGGGCGTCCCTCGCGAGAAGATCGTCTTCATCTCCGGCATCGGCTGCTCGAGCCGCTTCCCGTACTACATGAACAACTACGGGATGCACACGCTCCACGGCCGGGCCCCGAGCTTCGCCTCGGGCCTCAAGGTGTCGCGGCCGGACCTGATGGTGTGGGTGATCACCGGTGACGGCGACGCGCTCGCCATCGGCGGCAACCACTTCATCCACGCGATGCGGCGCAACATGGACATCAAGCTGGTGATGTTCAACAACCGCATCTACGGCCTCACCAAGGGGCAGGTCTCGCCGACCTCCGAGCTCGGCAAGAAGACCAAGACCACCCCGTACGGCTCGCCCGACTACCCGTTCAACCCGCCCGCCCTGGCGCTCGGCGCCGGCGCCACCTTCGTCGCCCGCACCGTGGACGTGGAGGGCGCGCACATGGGTGGCGTGCTCAAGGCGGCGGCCGAGCACAAGGGCAGCACCTACGTCGAGGTCTACCAGAACTGCCCGGTGTTCAACGACGGCGCCTACACCTACATGACCGAGAAGGCCGTCCGCGCCGACTCGATCCTGCGGATGGAGCAGGGCAAGCCCCTCCTCTTCGGCAAGGACGGCAAGAAGGGCATCCGGTTCAACCCGCAGACGGTGCACCTCGAGGTGGTGACCGTCGGCGAGAACGGGATCACCGAGAAGGACATCCTGGTCCACGACGCGACGCACGAGGATCCGACCATCGCCTTCATGCTCGCGAACCTCACCGGCAAGCCCGGCTTCCCCACGCCGATCGGCGTCTTCCGCGACGTGCGGCAGCCGACCTGCGACGAGCTCACCTGGCAGCAGATCGCCGAGGTGAAGGAGAAGAAGGGCGAGCCGACGCTCGAGAAGCTGCTGGCGAGCGGCGAGACCTGGACCGTGAAGTGAGCCGCGCCGGGCGCTGACCGCCCGCGCGACGAGAGACCGGCGCCGCGATCCTCCGGGGTCGCGGCGCCGCTTCGTTTCGGGGTGCCCCCGCGCCCGCCGCCGCGGTCAGCCCCCGCAGGCGAGGGCGGCGCGCAGGCTCTGCTCGCACCGCGGGCTCCCGGCCGCGAGCTCGAGGCAGCGGCGGCAGGCGCGGGCCGCCTCGGCGCACCGCGAGAGCCGCACGAGCGAGATGCAGAGGCCGTGCAGGGCCTCGGCGGAGCCGGGCCGCAGCTCCACCGCGCGCCGGTAGCTCTCGGCGGCCCCGGCCGGATCGCCCGCGTGCCAGGAGAGGAACGCGAGGTCGTGGTGGGCCTCGTAGAGCTCCGGGTGGCCCTCGAGCAGGTGCAGGTAGGCGCGGCGGGCCTCCGCGAAGGACTCGGCGCGGCGCGAGGGCTCGGCGCGCCCCTCCTCCACGAGCGCCCGGGCGAGGTTGAGCCGCGCGTCGGCGAAGTCCGGGTCCACCTGGAGCGCCTGCCGGAAGCGCTCCCGCGCCGCCTCGCGGTCGCCCTCCTCGAGCAGCACCACCCCCAGGTTGTTGTGCCCCTCGGCGAAGTCGCGGTCCGCCTTCACCGCGGCCTCGAACCAGCGCCGGGCGGGCCCCGGCCGCCCCCGGCGCTGCTCCACCACGCCGGCGCCGTTGAGCGCCTCGGGGAGCTCGTCGTTGAACTCGAGCGCGTGCTGGAAGGCCACCTCCGCCCGCTCGAGCTCGCCGCGCTGCAGGTAGTCGTAGCCCTTGCGGACCTCCTCGAGCGCGCGCTCGTGCACCGGACGCGGCGCGCAGGCGAGGAGGAGGACGGGGAGGGCGAGCGAGGCGGAGCGGCGGAGCGGACGCATCACCCGGCGCTTTGCCATGCGCGTGCCACGGTCCCGCTCCCGGCGGTCCGCGAACGGCGCGAGGGGCGCGGGCCGCGCCGGGCCGCCCCGCGGACCGACGAGCCGCGCCGCGGACTTCGCGCCTCCCGGCGCGCTCAGGAGGGGAGTAGACCCCGAAGGGGCGAACCGCGGGTCCGGAACGATTCCTCAACGATCCCGCTTGCCTTCGGGTTTGACACTACATCCATGGTCACATAGCTTGGTTTTCGCCGATGGCGCGCAAGAAGATCTCCACCACCATCTACATCACGCCCGAACAGGCGGAGCGGCTCAAGCTGCTCAACGAGCGGACCAAGGTCCCGGTGGCGGAGTACATCCGGCAAGGCATCGACCTGGTGCTCGATCAGTACCGTGCAGCGCTGCCGGGTCAGCTTACCCTTGATGATGTGGGCTCGAAGAAGTAACCCTCCGCCATGGCCGACAGAAACCGCGCCGTGATCCTCGGCGCCGCCGGCTTCATCGGAAGCCACCTCACCGACCTCTTCCTGGCGCGCGGCTGGGAGGTGGTGGGGGTGGACAGCCTCATCACCGGCACGCTGCGGAACCTCGAGCACCTGCGCGGCGAGCCCGCGTTCCAGTTCCTCCGGGCCGACATCTGCGAGCCGCTCCACGTGCCGGGGCGGATCGACGCCATCCTCGACTTCGCCTCGCCGGCCTCACCGGTGGACTACCTGCAGCACCCGATGGAGACGCTGCACGTCGGCTCCATCGGCGTCGAGAACGCGCTCAAGCTGGCCCAGCGCGCCGGCGCCCGCTTCCTGCTCTCCTCCACCTCGGAGGTGTACGGCGATCCGGCCGAGCACCCGCAGCGCGAGACCTACTGGGGCAACGTGAACCCCATCGGCCCGCGCGCCGTCTACGACGAGGCGAAGCGCTACGCGGAGGCCATCACCATGGCCTACCACCGGTACGAGAAGGTGGACACCCGCATCGCGCGCATCTTCAACACCTACGGGCCGCGCATGCGGCTCGACGACGGCCGGGTGGTCCCCGCCTTCGTGGCGCAGGCGCTGCGGGGCGAGCCCATCACCATCTTCGGCGACGGCAAGCAGACGCGGAGCTTCTGCTACGTCTCGGACACCGTCGAGGCGATCTGGCGGCTGCTCCACGCCGGCTACCACGAGCCCGTGAACGTGGGGAACCCGCACGAGATGACCGTGCTCGCCTTCGCCGAGTCGGTGCAGCGGCTGGTCGGCTCGCGGTGCGAGCTCGTGCAGCGCCCGCTCCCCACCGACGACCCGCGCATCCGCCGGCCCGACATCACGCGGGCCCGCGAGCTGCTGGGGTGGGAGCCGGCGGTGCCGTTCGACGACGGCATGCGGCGGACCATCCAGTGGTTCCGGGAGCACGTGTAGCCGTCCACGAGGGGGCCATGGGCAGGAAGATCCTCATCACCGGCGGCGCCGGGTTCATCGGATCGAACGTGGCGGATCGCTTCGTCGGGGCCGGCTGGGACGTCGCCGTCATCGACGACCTCAGCTCCGGCAAGCGGGAGAACGTGCCGGCGGCAGCCCGGCTCTACCCCTGCGACGTGCGCAGCGCGGCGGCGGCCGAGGCCATCCGCAAGGAGCGGCCCGACGTGGTGGCGCACCTCGCGGCGCAGATCGACGTGCGCAAGTCGATGGCCGACCCGCGCCACGACGCCGACGTGAACCTGGGCGGCCTGCTCAACGTGATGCAGGCGGCGGTGGCGGCGGGCTCGGTGAGGCACGCGCTCTTCGCCTCGAGCGGCGGGGCGATGTACGGGGAGACCGATCACGTCCCCACGCGCGAGGACGAGCCGCCGCACCCGGTCTCGCACTACGGCGCCGCCAAGACCGCGAGCGAGATCTACCTGGGCGTCTACCGGGCGAGCCACGGCATCACCTCGACCGCGCTCCGCTTCGCCAACGTCTACGGCCCGCGCCAGGATCCTCACGGCGAGGCCGGGGTGGTCGCCATCTTCGCCGGCCGGCTGCTCGAGGGCCAGCCCTGCACCATCTACGGCGACGGGACCCAGACGCGCGACTACGTGTTCGTCGAGGACGTGGCGCGCGCCAACCTGCTCGCGGCGGAGCGGGGCCACGACGGTCCGCTCAACGTCGGCACCGGGATCGAGACCGACGTCAACCGGCTCTACGCCGTCCTCGCGACGGCCGCCGGCAGCGCCGCGCCGCCGAGGTACGCGCCGGGCCGCGCCGGCGAGCAGCGGCGCTCCTGCATCGATCCGTCCGCGGCCCGGGGCGCGCTCGGCTGGCAGCCGGAGGTGCCCCTCGAGGAGGGGCTGCGCCGCACCCTGGAGTGGTTCCGCCAGCGTCGCGCGGCGCCCTGACGCCCGCGGTTCGACGGGCGTGGGGCTGCTCGCCCCGGCCTCCGTGCCCACCTTGTTGCCGCAAGGAGGCGTCATGGCGTCACGAACCGGCAGGACCACCACCGATCACGACGAGATCCGGCGCTGGGCGGAGGAGCGCGGCGGGAAGCCCTCGGAGGTGATGGGCACCGAGCGCGGCGGCGGCACCGGGATGATCCGGATCGACTTCCCCGGCTACTCCGGCGAGGGCTCACTGCGCGAGATCTCCTGGGACGAGTGGTTCCAGAAGTTCGACGAGAGCGGGCTCGCCCTCGTGCTCCAGGAGCGGACGGCGGGCGGGCAGCGCAGCAACTTCAACAAGCTCGTGGCACGCGAGACGGCGGAGTTGCGCGCGCGCGGCGGCCGCGGCAGCGCCCGCCGGGGCACCGGCCGGGAGCGGCAGGGCGGGTCGGGCGCGGCGAGGTCGCGCGGCGCGGGCGGCGGACGCGGCGCCGGCGCGGCCGCGCGGTCCCGCTCGGCGGGCGCGGGGTCCCGGTCCGGCGGCCGGTCGCGGTCGGGCGCGACGTCCGGGTCCCGCGCCGGCGGCCGATCGCGGTCCGCCGGCTCCAGCGCGGGATCCCGGAGCAGCGCCCGGTCTCGGTCCACGGGGTCGAGCGCGGGGTCCCGCTCCGGCGGCGCCTCGCGCTCCTCGGGGTCGCGCTCCGGCGCCCGGGCGAACTCCACCCGCTCGCGCGGCGGCACGCGCAGCGCGCCCCGCTCCGAGGCGGCACGGACCGCGCGGCGCGGCGGCGGCTCCAAGGCTGGGGGCGCGCCGGCCGGGCGCGGCACCTCCCGGAAGGGCGGCCAGGGCCAGGGCCAGGGCCGCTCGAGGTCCGGCTCGCGCTCCGGGTCGCGCACCACCGGCCGCGGCGGGAGGCGGCGGTAGGTGGCGGGCTCGGGCGAGGAGCGGCTCAACCTGGACTTCGTGACCGACCGGCTCGCGGTGGGCGGCAGCTACCCCGAGCGGGACGCGGAGCGGCTCGCTCGGGAGCACGGGATCCGGCACGTGGTGGACGTGCGGGTGGAGGCGCGCGACGACGAGGCGGTGCTGCGCCGCTGCGGGGTGACCCTGCTCCACCTCCCCACCGAGGACCGCTGCGCCATCTCGCTCGACGTGATCGACGACGGCGTGGGCTGGGTGCGCGAGCGGCTCGGGCGGGGGGAGCGGGTCTTCATCCACTGCGAGTACGGCGTGGGCCGGAGCGCGCTCCTGGCGCTCTGCGTGCTCGTCGCGGAGGGGGACGCGCCGCTGGAGGCGCTGGCGCGCGCCAAGTCGGCCCGCTGGCAGGTCTCGCCCAGCCCGGAGCAGCTCCAGGCCTTCCAGGTCTGGTGCCGGCGCGAGCAGCATCGGGCGGGGGCGGCCTGGCCCATCCCGAGCTTCGAGGAGCTCGCCGGGATCGCCTACAGCCACCTGCGCCGCGGCGAGGTGGGGACGGGCACGCTCCGCTCCGGCTGACGCCCGCACGAGGCGATGCGGGTCTACGGCGATCGGCTGCGGCGCGAGGCGCCGCGCGAGAAGCTCGCCCGGCTGGGCGCGCTCCTCGGCGACGCCCGCGCGGCCGGCGGGCGCGCGCGGCACGACCTCCTGCTCGACGCGCTGGTGGAGGCGGGCGAGCTCGCGCAGGGGGTGCTCGACGCGCGCTTCGCGGCGGAGGGCGCGGACGGGCGCTCGCCGGAGGGAGACGCGGCGATGGCGCTCGCCGGCGGCGTGGCGCGGGCGCTCTGGAGCTCCTGGCGCTCCGGCTTCTCCCGGGTGGAGTGGCCGCCCGGAGCGCTCGCGCTGGCCGTGGCGCGCGCCGGGCTGCCCGCGACCGTCGAGGTGAAGGCGCCGGAGGGCTACGCCTTCTACGCGCTCTACCCCGAGGCGTACGGCGAGGCGGCGGAGGCGCTCGCCCCGGCGGGCGCGCGGCTGCGCGTCATCGGGCTGCGGAGCGTCGGCACCGGGCTCGCCGCGCTCGTCGCCGCCGCGGCGGGGGCCACGCGCGCGCCGGTGACGCTGCGGCCGGTCGGGCATCCCTTCGCGCGCCGGCTGGCGGTGTCGGCCGCCCTGGAGCGCGAGCTCGTCGGCGATCCCGAGGCGCGCTACGCCGTCGTGGACGAGGGGCCGGGGCTCTCGGGCAGCTCCTTCGCCGCGGTCGGCCGCTGGCTGGAGGCGCGGGGCGTCGCGCCGGAGCGGATCCACCTCCTCCCCGGGCACGACGGCGAGCCGGGCGGCGTCAACCCCGAGGCCGCCGCCGCGTACCGTCGCTGGCCGAGGCGCGCGGTCTCCTTCGAGGCGCTCCACCGCGAGGCCGGCGGGATCGCGGCCTGGGCGGCCCCGCTCATCGGCCTGGCGCTCGAGCCGCCGCGGGACCTGTCGGGCGGCGCCTGGCGCGCGCTGGTGTGCGGGGCGCCGCCGTGGCCGCCGGCCGACCCGCCGCGCGAGCGGCGCAAGCTCCTCGTCCGGACGCGCGCGGGGCCGTGGCTGTTGCGCTTCGCCGGCCTGGGCCGCTCGGGCGCGGCGGCGCTGCGACGGGCCCGGGCGCTCGCCCGCGCCGGGTTCGCCGCCGAGGTGGCCGGGCTCGCGCGCGGGTTCCTGGTGCAGCGCTGGGTGGAGGCGCGGCCGCTCCCCCAGGCGGCGGTCCCGCGCGCCGCGCTCCTCGCCCGGGTGGCCGAGTACCTCGCCTTCCGCGCCGCGGCGCTGCCGGCCGGGGCGGGGGAGGGGGCCGCGCCGGGCGAGCTCCTCGAGATGGCGCGGACCAACCTCGCCGAGGGGGGCGAGGCGGCGGCGCTCCGCGCGCTCGAGGCTGCCGCCGCGCCGCTCGACGCCATCTCCGCGGGCGCGAGGCCGATCGAGGTGGACGGCAAGCTGCAACCCTGGGAGTGGCTCGTCGCCGGCGACGGCCGGCTGCTCAAGGCCGACGCCGTGGATCACTGCGCCGCGCACGACCTCGTCGGCTGCCAGGACCTGCTCTGGGACGTGGCCGGCGCCGAGGCGGAGCTGGCGCTGTCGAGAGGCGAGCTGGGCGAGCTGCTCGGCCGCCTCCGCGCCGCGGGCGCGCGGCCGGAGGCGCACCTCGCCTTCTACCGGCTCGCCTACCGCGCCTTCCAGCTCGGCCGCGCCCGGCTCGCCGTGGGGGGACCCTGAGCGCGGCCTCAGGCGTACCGGCGCGTCATCCGCGCGCAGAACTCGGCGAAGCGCTCCGGCTCGACCGGCGGGCTCGTGTGGTGCGGCCGGAGCCCGAGGTGCTCGGGCGTGAAGCAGAAGGTGACCGTGACGTCGAACGGCTCGAGCGCCTTCATCTGCCGGTCGAACCAGGCCTCCGCGCCGGGGCGGAAGCTGTCGGCCCAGGAGAGCCCGGTCCGGAGCTTGCGCACCCCGAGCTCCTGGAGCCAGCGCACGCCGGCGTCGAGCCGCGGGTCCTCGAAGTGGAACCACTGGCAGATGCCGAGCGCCGGGGCGTACTCCGGGAAGAGCCGGAGCGCGCGCTTCGGCCGCCCGTCCTCGCGGACGAGCCCCATGTAGAAGTGGCGGTAGTACGAGGAGCCCTCCGCCTCCCGGTGGCGGGTGGTGGCGGGCCAGGCGCGCGGCAGGTCGAAGAGGCTGTACCAGTGGACGCGCGGCGCCTTCCCCGCGAGCAGCTCGGCGGTGCGCCGGAGGCCGAACTCCTGCACCTCCTCGGCGCCGAAGGTGGAGACGCCGACCTCGGAGATCCAGACCGGCAACGCCACCGCCCGCCGGGCCTCCTCGAGCCGCGCCGGCCACTCGTCGAGCTGCCAGTGGTTCCAGTCGAGCGGGAAGCCGTGGACCGCCACCGCGTCCACCGCGCCGAGCGCGCCGTGGCGGGCGAGGAGCTGGAAGAACGCCGGGTCGATGGGCGAGATGCCGCCGAGCACGCGGGTGAGCGCCGGCGCCTCCGCCCGGACCGCCTCGCCGGCGAGCCGGGCCATCCGGGCGAAGCGCGCCCAGTCGGGATCGAGGTCGCGGTCCCAGTGCGACAGGTTGTTCGGCTCGTTCCAGAGCATCACCGCTTCGACCATGGTCGCGCGCTCACTCTCGGGCGGGGTAGACGGCGCCGCTCTCGGCGGGATCCCGCGGCAGGCGTCCGCAGACGTACACCTCGGTGCCGGCGATCGGCTGGGGGTCGAAGCCGGCGGAGCGGAGCATGGCCTCGACGCAGGCGCGGTTCGGGATCCACCAGTTGGTCCCGTCCCCGCAGTAGGCCCGCTCGATGAAGTGGAGCTTCGGCCAGGCCGGGTGGTCGAAGACCTCGCGCTCCTCGAACCGGTAGTCCTCGGCGACGGGGATCCGGCCCTGGCTGCCCCGGATCATGCTCTGGAAGACGAGCAGCTCGCCCACCGCGTGCGCGTGGAGCAGGTCGAGCGCGAGCAGCGGGTGGCGCAGGTGGTAGAGCACGCCCATGAAGAGCACCACGTCGAAGCGCCCGCCCAGCCGCGCCAGGTCGTAGACCGATCGGTTCTCGAACTCGACGTCGAGGCCGGAGACCTCGGCCGCGAGCCGGGCCTGCGCCAGGTAGCGCTCGTCGTGGTCCACGCCGACCACCCGCGCCGCCCCCCGCTTCTTCATCTCGAGCGAGAAGAAGCCCGCGTTGCAGCCGACGTCGAGCACGGTCTTGCCGCGCAGGTCGGCCGGGACGGAGCCCTGGATGCTCTCCCAGACCGCCCGCGGGTAGTCCCCGAGGAAGTGGTCCGGCGCGGTGGCCACGCCGCCGAGGTCGAGGTTGTGGAACCACTCGCCGAGCGCGCGCACCCGCGCCTCGATCTGCCCCCGCTCCATCCGCGCGCCCCTCCCGCCCGCGCGGGAGGGCGCGGGCCTGCCGCTTCAATCTATTCACCGGCGGCCCGCCGGGAGCCCTGCGCGGGGGCGGGCCGCGGCAGCGCGCGCACCAGGCCGCGGGTCTGGCGCGAGACGAGCGAGGCGTAGTACCCGCCGTGGGACATGAGCTCGGCGTGCGAGCCCTGCTCGACGATCCGTCCCTTCCGGAGCACCAGGATCCGGTCGGCGTTCACCACCGTGGAGAGCCGGTGGGCGATGGCGAAGGTGGTCCGCCCCGCCATGACGCGATCGAGCGCCTCCTGGACCAGCGCCTCGGACTCGGCGTCGAGCGCGCTCGTCGGCTCGTCCAGGACCAGGATCGCCGGGTCCTTGAGCAGGGCCCGCGCGATGGCGATCCGCTGCCGCTCCCCGGCCGAGAGCCGGGAGCCGCGCTCGCCGACGACGGTCCGGTAGCCGTTCGGGAGCCTCTCGACGAACTCGTGCGCGTGGGCGGCGCGCGCCGCGGCCTCGATCTCGGCGTCGGTCGCCTGCGGACGGCCGTAGGCGATGTTGTCGCGGACGCTCTCGTTGAAGAGCAGCGAGTCCTGCAGCACCACGCCGATCTGCCCGCGCACCGAGCGCTGCTTCAGCCCCTTGAGGTCGCGGCCGTCCACCAGGATGCGGCCGGCGGAGGGGTCGTAGAAGCGCTGCAGGAGCGTGATGAGGGTGGTCTTGCCGGCGCCCGACGGGCCCACCAGCGCCACCGCCTCGCCGGGGCGGACGTGCAGGTCGATCCCGCGCAGCAGCTCGTGCCCGCCGGGGAAGGCGAAGTGGACGTCCTCGAAGCGCACCTCGCCCCGGAGCGGCCCCGGCTCGGCGGCGTCGGCCCCGTCCTCGACGTGGTCCTCGGCGTCGAGGATGGCGAAGACCTGCTCCAGCGACACGCGCGCGGTCTGGAGCGTCTTGTAGAGCCCCGAGAGCCCCTGCACCGGCCCGAAGAGGCCGGACAGGTAGCCGAGCACCGCGACCACGGTGCCGAGGGTGGCCCGGCCGGTGACGACCAGCCAGCCCCCGACGGCGATGGCGGCCACGCGGGCCGCCGCGGTGGCGAGGCTCTGGGCCGCGCCCACGCCGGCGTCGAAGGCGACGCCGCGCGAGACCACCTCGTTCGTGGAGCGGACCTGCGAGAGGAAGCGCTTCTTCTCCGATTCCTCCATGGCGAAGCTCTTCACCGTCACGATCCCGGCGAGCACCTCGTTGAGGCGGGAGTAGATGCCCACCCAGCGCTCGAGGAGCCCCCGCTCGCGGCGGGTCTGGGCCGGGGCGGCCAGGGCGGCGATGATGCCGGGGATCGGCGCGAAGGCGAGCACCACCAGCCCGACGCGCCAGTCGAGCCGGAGCAGCACCGCGGCGGAGAGGACGAGGTAGGCGAGCGACGGCAGGGTGTTGAAGGTGAGCTCGGTGAGCGAGCCGACGAAGCCCTGGATGCCGCGCTCGAGCCGCTGCATCACCGC
This sequence comes from Anaeromyxobacter paludicola, assembly GCF_023169965.1. Lineage (NCBI taxonomy): Bacteria > Pseudomonadati > Myxococcota > Myxococcia > Myxococcales > Anaeromyxobacteraceae > Anaeromyxobacter > Anaeromyxobacter paludicola. The sequence continues at coordinate 687,294 of NZ_AP025592.1, forward strand.
GCCGACCGGCTCCTGCCGGTGGAAGGAGATGGGCAGCCCGTGGAGCCGGTCCACGGTGGCCTCGGTGATGGCGAAGTGGACCTTGAGCCGGGTGTGCCAGCTGAGCCAGTTCGAGAGCGCCAGCGCCGCCTCCCGCGAGAGCGACAGGATCCCGAGGAGGCCCAGGCCGGAGACGAGGGCGCGCGCCGCGCCGGGGCCGCCGAGCGCGTCGAAGATGCGCTTCAGCACGAGCGGCTCGGCGGCGTTGAGCGCCGCGCCGAGCAGGGCGAGCCCCAGGATGGCGAGGGCCGCGCCGCGGAAGGGCCAGAGGAAGCGCATGCCGCGGCGGACGAGCCGGTAGCCGGGATCGGAGGAGGTGCCAGGCATCACCCGGCGGAACGCCCCCCGTCGCCTGCCTCTTCCCTGGCCGGGGGCGCGGCGGGCGGCGCGGGAGCGCTCAGCGCGGCGTGGATGGCGAGCAGCTCGTCCACGCGGTGCGCGCAGGTGTGGCGCGCGCGCACCGTGGCGAGCCCCCGGGCGGCGAGCGACGCGGCGAGCGCCTCGTCCGAGAGCACGTCCCGGAGCCGGGCCCGCATCTCCCCCCCGTCGCGGGCCACGAGGTAGTCGCCCTCGCGGAAGAGCCCCTCGGCGTCGCGCCACGGCGCCGAGACGAGCGGGATGCCGCAGGCGAGCGCCTCGAAGGGCCGGATGGTGGGGATGCCCGGCAGCGCCTCGACGTAGGGCCGGCGCGGCACGTGGACGGTCACCCGGTGGGCGGCGAAGGCCGCGGGGGCCCGCACGTTCGGCAGCCAGCCGCGGTACGCGAGCCCCGCCTCCGCCACGGCCCGCAGCCCCTGCGGCGGATAGCGGACGCCGTGCACCCGGCCCCGCAGGCCGAGCGCCCGGGCCGGCTCGAGCAGGAACTCCGAGAGCTCGGCAGTCCGCTCCTCGTCTCCCCAGTTCCCCACGAAGACGAGGTGGCCGGCCGGCGCGCCGGCGGCGAGCGGCCGGAACCGGCGCACGTCGGCCGCCTCGTGCCAGGTGAAGGCGCGCCGCGCCCACCCCCGCGCGAGGTACAGCTCGCGGATCACCTCGCCGAAGGCGAGCACGCCGTCGTAGCCCGACAGGTCGAAGCGCGACATGGCGCCGGGGTCGCTCACCGCGCGGTGGTGGGTGTCGTGGAAGAGGAGCGCGTAGCGCCCGCCACGCAGCCGGTGGGCGCCCACCCGCCGCACCAGCTCCGGCTCGTTCCACTCGTGCACCAGCACCAGGTCCGCCCCGTCGAGCGCCTCGTCGAGGTCGAGGGCCGCGAGGTCGTAGCGGCGCGCCACGCCGTCGAGCTCCGGGTAGGCCGCCCGGAAGAGGGCGAGGGGCGCCTCGCCGGCCTCGGCGAGGAGATTCGCGAGGCTCCAAGCGTCGCGCGGCTCGTAGCTGCGGACCTCCCAGCCGCGGTGGACCAGCTCCGAGAGCACGCCGCGCAGGAAGTGGGCGTTGCCGTGGTTCCAGTCGGAGAGCAGCGAGTGGCAGAAGGCTACGGCGCGCACGGCGCCTCCGCGGCCCGCGGCTCGAGCAGCTCGCGGTAGACGGCGAGGTAGCCCTCGGCCATCGCCTCGGGGGTGAAGCGGGCGGCCCGCGCCCGCGCGCGTCCCGCCAGCCGCGCCCGCAGGTCGTCGTCGGCGGCGAGCCGCCGCAGCGCGGCGCCGAGCGCCTCCGGGTCGTCCGGCGGGGCGAAGAGGGCGGAGTCCTCCCAGTTCTCGCGCAGGCTCTCGACGTCGCCGAGCACGAGGGCGCACCCGGAGAGCGCCGCCTCCAGGATCGAGAGCCCGAACGGCTCGTAGCGCGCCGGCAGCGCGTACACGGCCGCCCGCCCGAGCCAGGTCGCGAGCTCGTCGCTCGACAGCCGGCCGAGGAGGAGCGCCCCCCCGCCCGACTCGAGGCGGCGCTCCGAGCCCGGCTCGGCGACGTCGCCGGCGAGGTACACCGGCCAGGGGAGGCGGGACGCGAGCGCGTCGAGCGCGGCGAGGTTCTTGGCCTCGTCCCAGAGCCGGCCGGCGGCGAGGACGAAGGGGCGCTTCGCCGCGGGGCGGAAGCCGCCCGCGTCCCGGCCGTTCGGCACGACGCGCGCCGGCGGGAGGGGCCCGTGGTGGCGGACGAGGGCGCGCAGCATGGCCCGGCTCGGCGCCACCACCCGGCCGGCCGCGCCGAGCCCCCGGCGGACCTCGGCCCGGTAGCGGTCGAAGGCGGCCGGCGCGGGCGCGCCGCGCACCGCCTCGAACCAGGAGAGGACGCAGGAGTGGCCCACCACGACCTTCGGCGCGGCGAAGGGGAGGGCGCCGGGCGCGTACTGGCCGAGGTGGACGACGTCGGGGCGGAGCCGCGCCTCGAGCGCGAGGAGCCACTCGCCGGCCCGCGCCACGTCGTCCCAGGGGTCGTCCATCCACTCGAGCCGGAAGGCGCTCTCGTGCAGCCCGAGCCCGCGCAGGCCCGCGAGGGCGCGCCGCTGCGAGACCGAGAGCGGGGCGCCCAGGGTGGCGAGCTCCACCTCCACGCCGCGAGCGAGGAGCGCCCGGGAGAGCTCCGCGGCGTAGGTGAAGACCCCGCCCACGGTGTCGGCGGTCAGGAGGACCCTCATGCCCCGTAGATCCGGTCGAGCGCCTCGTGCACCGCCACCACCCCCTCCACCGCGGGGTCGAAGCGGGCCCCCTCGGCGAGCGCCGCGGCCCAGCCCACCGCGGCGCGGCCGCCCCACGCGTCGGGCGGGCCGGCGAGCCGCTCGCGCGCCGTGCCGCGGAAGCGGTCCACGGTGAAGTCGAAGAAGGAGCCGCCCACGTTCCGGAGCGCGGCGCCGCCGCCGGTGCCGTAGAACGCCGCCTCGATGACGCAGTCCTGGCCGGCGGGGAGCTTCCAGGAGCAGGCGAGCCGCACGGCCGCGCCGCCGTCGAGGGTCAGCGTGGCGGCGGCGTAGTCCTCGACCGGGCCGCTGCGCCCCCGCGCCGGCGCGCCGCCGGCGAAGAGGCGGCTCTCCACGTGACGGACGGCCGGGAAGCCGAGCGTCCAGAGCGCCAGGTCCACGAGGTGGATGGCGAGGTCCATCACGCAGCCACCGCCGGACAGGCGGGCGTCGTAGAACCAGGGCTTGTCGGGGCCGTAGGCGTTGTGGAAGGCGAGCTCCACCGCGTAGATCCGGCCGAGCTCGCCCGCCTGCACCAGCCGCCGCAGCTCCGGGACGCCGCGGACGAAGCGGTAGGAGAGGTCCACCCCGAGGAGCCGGTCCGCCTCCCGCGCCGCGGCCACCACCCGGGCCGCCTCGGCCGCGTCGCGGGCGAGCGGCTTCTGGCAGAACACGGCGACGCCGCGCCGCAGCGCGCGGATCGCCTGCTCGGCGTGGGCGGCGCTCGGGGTGGCCACCACCAGGCCGTCGAGCCCGGCCTCGAGGAGCGCGTCGAGATCGGGGAGCACGGCGCAGCCGCCGGCGGCCTCGGCCGCGGCGCGGGCTGCCACCTCCGCCGGATCGCTGACCGCGACCAGCTCGGCCTGCCCGCTCCGGGCGACCGCCTCCAGCCGGTTGCGCCCGATCCAGCCCACCCCCAGGAACCCGAGCCGCGGGCGGGCGCGCGGCGAGAGGACGCCGGCGGTCACGGGATCACCAGGGCCTTGAGGAAGCCGTCGGGGCGGGTGCGCATCGCCTCGAAGGCGGCGTCGAGGTCGCCGAGCGCGAACCGGTGGGTGTAGAGCGGCCGGGGGTCGAGCCGGCCCTCCGCGACCGCCGCGACCGCCGCGCGCATCCCCTCGAGGTAGACCCGCGGGTCGCGCTCGTGGGCGTTCACCACGTCGAGGCCGCGCCAGTTCCAGAGCTGCAGGTTCACCTGCCGCGGCCCGTCCTGGTGGTACCCGGCGATGACGAGCCGGCCCCGCTCCCGGGTGAGCTCGGCGGCGAGGTCGAGCGGCCACTGCGCCCCGACCGCCTCGACCGCGACGTCGCAGAGCCGGCCGCCGGTGAGCGCCTCCACCCGCTCGATCACCCGCCGGTGGTCGTCCATCGGGACGACCGCGCCGGCGCCGAAGCGGCGCCCCAGCTCGAGCGCGAAGGGTCGGCGGCCGAGCGCGATCACGCGCGCGCCCGCGAGGTGGGCCAGCCGGATCACGACCGCGCCGAGGAACCCGACCCCGACCACCGCGACCGTCTGCCCCGGCCCGATCCCGCTCCGGCGGAAGACGTTGAAGGCGCACCCGAGCGGCTCGGCCGGCGCGGGCTCCGCGGCGAGCGCGGCCGGGAGCGGCAGCACCTCCGCCGCCGCGGCGACGTCGTACTGGGCGAGCGCGTGGCCGGAGAGGAAGGCGACCCGCTCCCCCTCGCGCACGCCGGACACCGCCGCGCCAGCCGCGTCCACCACGCCCCACGCCTCGTGGCCGGGCGCGCCGGGCGCGAACGGATAGGTGAACCAGGGCCGGCCCTCCCAGGCCGGGAGGTTCGAGCCGCAGAGCCCGCAGCCCTCCACCCGGATCCGCACCTGCCCCGGGCCGGGCTCGGGCAGGGGCCGGTCGGCGATGTCGAACCGCCCGGGGGCGGTGAGCACGGCGGCGCGCATGTTCCTCCCGAGCCGGGGTCCCCGGACGGCCGCCTCAGACCCGGGCGCCGAGCCCCTCGAGCCCGGCGGCGGGCGCCCGCGCGGCGGCGCGCCCGGAGGCGGTGAGCCAACCGTGCAGGCGCGCCACGCCCTCGGCCACTCCCACGCGGGGTCGCCACCCGGTGGCGGCGGAGAGGCGGGAGGTGTCGGAGACGTACCAGCGCTGGTCGGCGGCCCGCCAGGCGTCGAAGCGCAGCGCGGGGCGCTCTCCCTCGAGCCGCGCGATGAGCTCCATGAGCTCGAGCAGGCTCACCGTGTTCGCCGGGCCGCCGCCGACGTTGAAGGCCCGCCCGGCCAGCGCGCCGATGCGGGCCCGGGTCGCCAGGAAGGCCTCCACGAGGTCCTCCACGAAGAGCACGTCGCGGACCTGCTTGCCGTCGCCGTAGATGGTGATGGGCTCCCCGCGCAGCGCCGCCCGCAGCATGTGCGCCACCCAGCCCTGGTCCTCGTTCCCGTGCTGGTGCGGCCCGTAGATGCAGCTCATGCGGAAGACCGCCAGGGGCAGCCGGAAGGTGCGGGCCCAGTCGAGCACGTACTGGTCGGCGGCGCCCTTGGAGCAGCCGTAGGGGCTGTGGAAGGCGAGCGGACGTCCCTCGCCGACGCCCTGGCCGTAGAGGTCGGGGCGCGCCGGCTCGTAGCGCGAGGCGCGAGCCCGGACCGCGAGGTCCTCGAGCGCCCCGTACACCTTGTTCGTGGACGTGAAGATCATGGCCGGCGGGTCGGGCTCGGCGCGGATCGCCTCGAGGACGTTGAGCGTGCCCCGGGCGTTCACCGCGAAGTCGTGCAGCGGGGCGGTGAGGCTCGTCGTGACGGCCACCTGGGCGGCGAAGTGGAAGACCGACCCGGCGCCGCGGACCGCGCGCGCCACCGCCCGCCGGCTGCGCACGTCGGCCACCTCCACCTCGAGCCGGTCGGGGTGGCGGCGGGACAGCCAGCGCAGGTTCTCCTCCACCCCGGGCCGCGAGAGGTCGTCGAGGATCCTCACCCGCTCGCCCGCCGAGAGGAGCCGCTCCGCGAGGTTGGTGCCGATGAACCCCGCGCCGCCGGTGACGAGGACCGGCCTGCCGCCGCCGCGCGCCCTCATACCTGGAGCCCCAGCGCCGCGAGCTCGCGCTGCGCCTCGTGCACCCGGTCGTGCGCCACCTGCCCCTCGAGCCAGCCCGCGAGCGCCGCGAGCCCGTCGTCGAAGTCCACCCGCGGCGCGTACCCGAGCAGCCGGCGCGCCAGCCCGATGTCGGCGAAGCAGTGGCGGATGTCGCCCATGCGGTACTTCCCGACCACCTCCGGCTCGAGCGCCTCCCGGTCGAGCGCGCGGGCGAGGCGCGCGGCCACATCGAGCACGGTGTAGCTCCGCCCGCTCCCCACGTTCACCGCCTGGCCGTCGGCCGCCGGGCTCTCGAGGGCGAGGCGGCAGGCGCGGGCGACGTCCTCCACCGCCACGAAGTCGCGCCGCTGGCGGCCGTCCTCGTTCACGAGCGGCCGCCGCCGGTTGAGGAGGCGCGCGGCGAAGATCGCGAGCACGCCGGTGTACGGGTTCGAGAGCGCCTGCCGCGCGCCGTACACGTTGAAGAAGCGCAGCGCCACGGTCGGGATGCCGTAGGCGCGGCCGAGGGTCAGGCAGAGCCGCTCCTGGTCGAACTTCGAGAGCGCGTACACGCTCGGGAGCGAGGGCGCCTTGCCCTCGGGCGTCGGCACGGGCGCGAGGGGCTCGCCGTCCGGGCCCCGCACCTCCCAGTCGCGCGCCTGCAGCTGCGAGAGGCTCCGCTCGGCGCCGGGGCGCACCTGCCCGTCGGCCGCCCGGTAGAGCCCCTCGCCGTAGATGCTCATGCTCGAGGCGACGAGGAGCTTCGCCACCGGCCGCTCGATGAGCGCCTCGAGGAGGACCGCCGTCCCGAGGCCGTTCACCGAGGTGTAGTGGGCCACCTGGTACATGCTCTGGCCCACGCCCACGGCGGCGGCGAGGTGCACCACCGCGTCCACGCCCTGCAGCGCCCGCCGCACCGCGGCCGGATCGCGCACGTCGCCGACCTGCAGCTCCACCTCGGGGGCGAGCCACGGCGGGCGGGCGGGGTCCTCGCCGTGCACCTGCGGGCTGAGCGCGTCGAGCGCCCGCACCGCGTAGCCGCGAGCGAGGAGGTGATCGGCCAGGTGGGATCCGATGAAGCCCGCACCGCCGGTGATGAGTACCCTGCGCCCTCCCATGTGCCCCCCTGGAAAAGAAGCTGAGGATCGCCCCCTTGCACTGCAACGCGGGGTGGAGCCCGGGGGCGACGTTCATTCCCGGTGGGGTGATGCACGGGCGAGCGGAGAGGCTCATGGTTCGTGCACCTCCATGCGGATCGCCTTCTTCGGATCGAGCCTGGTCTCGGCGTACTGGAACGGCGCGGCGACCTACTACCGCGGCGTGCTGCGAGCGCTCGCCGGCCGAGGGCACGAGGTCACCTTCTACGAGCCGGACGCCTACGAGCGGCAGGCCCACCGCGACATCCCCGACCCGCCGTGGGCGCGTGTGGTGATCTACCAGCCGCGCGAGCCCGACGCGCTCCGCTGCCTCGAGGAGGCCGCGCGGGCCGATCTCGTGGTGAAGGCCAGCGGCGTCGGGGTGCTCGACGCGCTCCTGGAGCGGGAAGCGCTGCGGCTCAGGCGCGCCGGGGGCCTGGTGGCGTTCTGGGACGTGGACGCGCCGGCCACGCTCGAGCGCCTGCGGGCCGACGCGGACGATCCGTTCCGGCCGCTCGTCCCCCGCTACGACCTGGTGTTCACCTACGGCGGGGGTCCCCCGGTGGTGGAGGCCTACCTCGGGCTGGGCGCGCGCCGCTGCGTGCCCATCTACAACGCGCTCGATCCCGACACCCACCACCCGGCGCCGGCCGAGCCCCGCTTCGCCGCGGACCTGAGCTTCCTCGGGAACCGGCTGCCCGACCGGGAGGCCCGCGTCCGCGAGTTCTTCCTGCGCGCCGCGGCGGCGCTCCCCGGGCGCCGCTTCCTGCTCGGCGGGGCAGGCTGGGGCGACCTCGCGCTCCCGGCCAACGTGCGCTGGCTCGGCCACGTCTACACGCGCGAGCACAACGCGCTCAACTGCTCCGCGCTCGCCGTGCTCAACGTGAGCCGCGAGAGCATGGCGCGCTTCGGCCACTCCCCGGCGACGCGGGTCTTCGAGGCGGCGGGCGCGGGCGCCTGCCTCGTCTCCGACGCCTGGGTCGGGATGGAGCGGTTCCTCGAGCCGGGCCGGGAGGTGCTGCTCGCGGAGAGCGGCGCGGAGGTGGCAGAGGCGCTGGGCGGGCTCACGCCCGCGCGGGCGGCGGCGATCGGCGCGGCGGCCCGCCGGCGCGTGCTGGCCGAGCACACCTACGCCCACCGCGCGCTCGAGGTGGAGGCGGCGCTCGGCCTGCGGCCCGGGGCGGGGGCGGCGGCGTGAGCGCACCCCTCGACATCGTCTTCCTCGGCCTCTCGATCACCTCGTCGTGGGGGAACGGCCACGCCGTCACCTACCGCGGGCTCGTGCGCGAGCTCTGCCGCGCCGGTCACCGGGTGCTCTTCCTCGAGCGCGACGTCCCCTGGTACGCCGAGAACCGCGATCTGCCGGCGCCGCCCTTCGGCCGGACCGCCCTGTACCGGAGCCTGGACGAGCTCCGCGGGCGCTTCGCGGAGCAGGTCCGGGAGGCCGACCTGGTGGTGGTCGGGAGCTACGTCCCCGACGGCGTGGCGGTGGGGGAGTGGGCCCTCTCCGCCGCCCGCGGGCGGACGGCGTTCTACGACATCGACACCCCGGTGACGCTCGCCAACGTCCGGCGCGGCGAGTGCGGCTACCTCACGGCGGCGCAGGTGCCGCGCTACGATCTCTACCTCTCCTTCACCGGCGGCCCGCTCCTGGAGCGGATCGAGCGCGAGCTCGGCGCGCGGCGCGCCCGCCCGCTCTACTGCAGCTGCGACCCCGAGGAGCATCGCCCGGCGGAGGTGCCCCTCCGGTGGGATCTCGGCTATCTCGGGACCTACAGCGCCGACCGGCAGCCGGCGCTCGAGGCGCTGCTGGTCGAGCCGGCCCGGCGCTGGCCCGCGGGGCGCTTCGCGGTGGTGGGCCCGATGTTCCCGCCCGGGCTCCGCTGGCCCGCCAACGTGGACCGGAGCGCCCACCTCTCGCCGCGCGAGCACCGCGGGTTCTACGGCGCGCAGCGCTTCACGCTCAACGTCACCCGCGCCGACATGGTGCAGGCGGGCTGGTCGCCGAGCGTGCGGCTCTTCGAGGCCGCCGCCTGCGGGACGCCGGTGGTGAGCGATCGGTGGCCCGGGATCGAGGACTTCTTCCGGCCCGGGGAGGAGCTCCTCCTGGCGCGGTCGTCCGAGGAGGCGCTCGCCATCGTGCGCGACACGCCGGAGGCGGCGCGGCGCCGCATCGGCGCGGCGGCGCGGCGGCGCGTGCTCGCCGAGCACACGGCGGCGCACCGGGCGCGCGCCCTGGAGGGCTACCTGTCGTGAGGATCGCGGTCATCGGGACGGGGTACGTGGGGCTCGTGGCCGGCGCCTGCCTCGCCGACTCCGGCAACGAGGTGGTCTGCGTGGACGCCGACGCCCGCAAGGTGCGGGCGCTCGCGGACGGGCGGGTCCCCATCTTCGAGCCCGGGCTCGAGGAGCTGGTCCGGAAGAACGGCGCCGCCGGCCGGCTCTCGTTCACGAGCGACGTCGCCGCCGCGGCCGAGGCGGAGGTGGTCTTCCTGGCGGTCGGGACGCCGGAGGGGGAGGACGGGAGCGCCGATCTCGCCCACGTGCTCGAGGCGGCCGAGGGGCTCGCCCGCGTGCGCGAGGGCTACACGCTCGTGGCGGTGAAGAGCACGGTGCCGGTCGGCACGGGCGAGCGGATCCGGCGGGTCATGCTGCAGGTCAACCCGGGGCTCGACCTCGACGTGGCGTCGAACCCGGAGTTCATGAAGGAGGGGGCGGCGGTCGCCGACTTCCAGAAGCCCGACCGCGTGGTGATCGGCACGCTCTCCGAGCGGGCCCGCGCGCTCCTGGGCGAGCTCTACGCCCCGTTCGTCCGCACCGAGAAGCCCATCCTGTTCATGGACCCGCGCTCGGCCGAGCTCACCAAGTACGCGGCCAACGCCATGCTGGCGACGCGCATCTCCTTCATGAACGACATCGCGCTGCTCTGCGAGCGGACCGGCGCCGACGTGGATCTCGTCCGCAAGGGGATGGGAGCGGACGCCCGCATCGGCTACTCGTTCCTCTTCCCGGGCGTCGGTTACGGCGGCTCCTGCTTCCCCAAGGACGTGAAGGCGCTCATCGCCACCGGCCGGGAGGGGGGGCTCGACCTGGAGATCCTGAAGGCGGTGGAGCGGACCAACCTGCGCCAGAAGCGGGCGCTGGTGCAGAAGGCGGTGCGCCACTTCGGCGCGCTCGAGGGGCTGCTGGCCGCGGTCTGGGGGCTCGCGTTCAAGCCGCGCACCGACGACATGCGCGAGGCGCCCGCCATCGAGGTGATGGAGGGGCTCCTCGGGAAGGGCGCCCAGGTGCGCTGCCACGATCCGGTCGCCGAGCCGGCGGCGCGGCGGTGGTTCCACGATCGGGTGGAGTACGCGCGCTCCATCTACGACTGCGTGGAGGGGGCCGACGCGCTCTTCGTGGTCACCGAGTGGAACCAGTTCCGCAAGCCCGACCTGCGCAAGGTGAAGCGGCTCATGCGCCACCCGGTGATCTTCGACGGCCGGAACGTCTTCGACCCGGCGCGGATGCGCGAGCTCGGGTTCGCCTACTACGCCATCGGCCGGCCCTGAGCGGGCGGAGGGCTCCGCGCGGCGCGCGCCGGCCTCAGGGCGCGAGCGGCGCCCCGGCCTCGGCGTCCGCCGCCGCCACCGCGGCGCGCCGGCGCAGGATCAGGATCGCCTCGTGGTACCCGTGCAGCGTCCCGGTGTCCACGTACGCCTCCCCGGCGCGCACCGCCCGCGCCGCGCCGCCGCGCGCCAGCCAGGCGTTCACGAGCGTTCCCACGTACTCGTCGCGCCGGTCGCGCTCGAGCCAGAGCCGGTGCAGCGCCCGCAGGATCGCGCCCGTGAGCCGGAACGCGCCCCACACCCAGCGCGTCCGCGGCGCCGGGTGCTTCACCTGGATCTGCCGCACCTCGCCCTCCGGCGTGGCGTCCACCGCGTCGAAGAGCTCGGGCCGGTCCACCGGGAAGCAGAGGAAGGAGAGGCCCGGGCCGAGCCGCGCCAGCCCGTCCTCCGGGAACCAGACCGTGTCGGGGAGCCCCACCAGCACCGGCTCCTCCGGCGCGACCAGCGGCAGGGCGCGGAAGAGCGCGTCGCAGAGCCCGAGCGGCCGGGGCTGCACCGCGTAGCAGATCGCGGCGGCGCCGACCGCGCCCCCGAAGTACTCCACGATGTCGCTCTTGCCGGGGGAGATGACGAAGCAGAGCTTGTCGGCGCCGGCCCGCAGCATGCGCTCGACGAGGTACTCGCTCACCGCGCGCGGGCGCTCGGTGCCGTCCACCACCTGCGTGCCGACCGGCAGGAGCTCCTTCGAGAACGCCAGCGGCTGGATGCGGCTCCCCACGCCCGCGGCCGGGATGATCCCCCACATGGCTCCCCCCTCACGCGCCCGCCGGCGCCGGCTCCGCCCCCGCGCGCCGGCGCGCCGGGCGGCGCGCCTCCTCGAGGTACGCGACCAGCTCGGCGGCGCGGTGGTCGGCGGTGTGGTGCGCCATCACGCGGCGGCGGGCCGCGTCGCCCAGGGCGCGCAGCGCCGGGGCGGGGCGATCCACCGCCGCCGTCGCCTCCTCGGCGGTCCGCGCCACCAGGATCTCGCGCCCCGGCTCGAAGAAGCCCTCGAGCCCCTCCCACCGGTCCGACAGCGCCGCGACGCCGCAGGCGGCGGCCTCGAAGAGCCGGCCGGACGGGCAGAAGCCCATGGCCGCCATCGGCCCGCGCGTCACGTTGAGCGTGAGCGAGGAGGAGCAGTAGAAGGCCGGGTGCTCCGCGGGCGGCAGGTGGTGGACGAAGAGGACGTTCTCGCGCCAGGGGAAGTCGGCCGGGTACTGCGCGCCGGCGATGGCGAAGGTGCGCGCGGGCCGGCGCCGCGCCGGCTCGAGGAGCAGGGCCTCGAGCGCCGCCTGCCGGTCGGCGGCCCAGGTCCCGAGGTAGGAGAGGTCGGCGCGGAAGCGGTCGAGCGGCGCCGCCGGCCGGTGGACGCCGGGGTCCACCGAGCCGTACAGCGGCACGGCGCGGCGCGCCCCGAACGTCTCCTCGAGCGCCGCCAGGGCCGGCCCGCCGGCGTAGGAGAGCACGAGGTCGAACCCGCCGAGCCCCGCCGGGCCGACGTAGGCCACCTCCTCGCCGGCGCGCGCCCGCGAGAGCGTGACCGGCGAGTCCATGTCGTAGAAGGCGCGGACCGGCACCTCCTCCGAGAGGACGAGCGCGGTCGCGGGGAGCGCGTCCGGGCAGTAGGAGGTGACGAGCGCGGCGTCGCAGCGCGCCAGCGCCTCCCGGGCGAGCGGCAGCGCCTCGGCCCAGTCGCGGTAGAGCACGAGGCGGCCGGCCGGCAGGCGGTCGAGGTCGCGCCAGGGCCGGTAGAACGGCAGGTCGCGCTCGAAGAAGTGGAGCCGGTGCCCGGCGCGCGCCAGCGCGGCGGCGAGGCCTCGCCAGAGCGTCGCGTGGCCGTTGCCCCAGCTCGAGCTGACGGTGAGTCCGAAGACGACGAGCTCCATGCGCCCCCGCGGAAAGCTATGCGCTCCCGGGCACGGGCGCGAAGCCCTGCGCGAGCCTCGGGCCGAGGGGCGGCCCCGCCTCGGCGCGCGTCGAGCGCCGCGCGGCCGCTCAGACGTCGTCGGGCGGCGGCTCGTCCGGTCCGTCGTCCGGCGGGGGCTCGGCGAGCGGGGCGCGCGGCGCCTCGCCGAGGATCCGCTCGAGCTCGTCGCGCGCGGCCTGGGCCTCGCCCGGGCCGACGCGGCCGCTGGCGACGAGCTCCCGGAGCACGTGGCGGGCGCGCCGCTTGAGCCAGCGCGAGGGGTGGTGGAGGTCGCAGCGGCGCGGCGCCGGCAGCATCGCCGCCATCACCGCCGCCTGCGCCGTCGAGAGCCCCGCGGCGGAGACGCCGAAGCGCGCCCGCGCGCCCGCCTCGGCGCCGAACACCCCGTCGCCCCACTCCGCGACGTTGAGGTAGAGCGCGAGGATCCGCCGCTTCTTGAGGTCCCGCTCCATCCGCGTCGCGATGAGCGCCTCGCGCCCCTTGCGCCAGAGGCTCTTCTCGGTGCCGAGGTAGAGGTTCTTGGCGAGCTGCTGGGTGATGGTGGAGGCGCCGCGCGCGAAGCGCCGCTCCTCCCAGTCCTTCTCGGCCGCGAGCTGGATGGCGTCCCAGTCGAACGGGCCGTGGCCGAAGAAGCGGGCGTCCTCCGAGGCCAGCACCGCGGCGACGAGCCGGGGCGAGATCCGCTCGAGCGGCACCCACGCCAGCCGCGGCCGGAAGGGCCGCCCCGCCGCCTCCGCCTCGCGGCGCCGCTGCTCGATGACCGCCGTGGTGCGGGGCGGCTTCGCCGCGAGGGGGCGCGGGTCGGGGAGGGTGAGCCAGAGACCGGCGGCGAGCGCCGCGAGCCCGGCGAGGGCGAGGAGGACGAGGGCGCGGATGGAGAGACGGGGTGCCACGGCGCGCACCCTACACTATGCTCGCTCGCCGGGGGAGGGAGGGGACGAGCGCGTGTCGCGGAGGGGGTTGCGTGGACTGCCGGCCACGGCCTGGCTGCTCGGGCTCGCGAGCCTGCTGAACGACGTCTCGAGCGAGGCGATCTTCCCGCTCCTGCCGCTCCTGCTCACGCAGGTGCTCGCGGGCGGGATGCGCTACCTCGGCGCGGTCGAGGGCGGCGCCGACGCGCTCGCCGCGGCGGTGAAGGTGGCGGCCGGACGCTGGTCCGACCGCGGGCCGCGGCGGCTGCTCGTGGCGGGCGGCTACGGCCTCCCGGCGCTGGCGCGCGCCGGGATCGCCGCCGCCCTCGCCCCGTGGCACGTCCTCGCGGCGCGGCTCCTCGATCGGCTCGGCAAGGGGATCCGCTCCGGCCCGCGCGACGCGCTCCTCTCCGACGCGGTGGCGGGCGACGACGTGGGGCGCGCGTTCGGCCTGCAGCGATCGATGGACCACCTCGGCGCGGCCATCGGGCCGCTCCTCGCCGCCGGGCTGCTCGCGGCGGGGGTCGGGCTGCGCGCCACGTTCTGGATCGCGGCGGCGCTCGGCATGGCCGCGCCGGCGCTGCTGCTCCGCGGGCTCCGCGAGCCGCGGGCGGGCGCGGGCGCCGGGACCGGGTCGCCGCGCGCGGGAGCGCCCCCGCCCGCCCCACTGCCGGCCCCGCTCCGGCGCTACCTCGTCCTCGCGGCGCTCTTCGCGATGGGGAACTCCACCGACGCGTTCCTGCTCGCCAAGGCGCGCCTCGTCGGCTACCCGGCGGCGACGCTGCCGCTGCTCTGGTTCGGCCACCACCTCGTCAAGACGCTCACGGGGGCCCCCGGCGGCGCGCTCTCCGACCGGCTCCCGCGCGGGCTCGTGGTGGCGGGGGGGTGGACGGCCTACGCGCTCGCCTACGCCGGGTTCTCGGTCGCGGGGACCCGCCTCGAGGTGGCGCTGCTCTTCGGGTTCTACGCGCTCTACCACGGGCTCACGGAGGGGGCGGAGCGCGCGCTGGTGGCCGACCTCGCGCCCGCGGGCGGGCGGGGTCGCGCCTTCGGCTGGTACTACGGGGCGGCCGGGGCGGCCGCGCTCCCCGCCGGGCTGCTCACCGGCTGGCTCTGGGAGGCCCGCGGCCCGGCGGTCGCGCTCGGGACCTGCGCCGCCTTCGCGGGCGCCGCCGCGGCGCTGCTGCTCGCCACGCCGGCGCTGCACCGGACGCAGCCCGCGGGGCCAGCCCCCGCTTCGCCTTGACGCCGGGCGCCCGCCCGCTTAGATGCCCGCCAGTCACAACCAGTCACGATCGGGCCGCAGGGCCTTCACTGGAGGGAAACGAATGGCCGACGTCAAGAAGTACGCGGAGCAGGACTTCTCCAAGGTCCGCGGGCTCACCGGGATCTCCGACAAGCAGCTCGAGGAGCACCTCAAGCTCTACGCGGGCTACGTCAAGCGCACCAACGCGCTCACCGAGAAGCTCTCGGCGATGTGCGCCGCAGGACAGGCCTCGGGCGCCGACCCGGTGTTCGCGGAGCTCACCCGCCGCCTCGGCTTCGAGTACGACGGCATGATCCTGCACGAGTACTACTTCGGGAACATGACCGCCGGCGCGCAGGCCGAGCCCCCCGCGGGCGGCAAGCTGCGCCAGGCCCTCGAGGCCTCCTTCGGCAAGTACGAGACCTGGCTCGGCGACTTCCGCGCCATCGCCACCATGCCGGGCGTCGGCTGGGCGATCCTGTACCAGGACCCGAACACCGGCTGGCTCTCGAACCACTGGGTCACGCTGCACAACGACGGCCACCCGGCCGGCTTCAAGCCCATCCTGGTGATGGACGGCTGGGAGCACGCCTTCATGCGCGACTACCTCGCCACCGAGCGGGCCAAGTACGTGGACGCGTTCTTCAAGAACGTGAGCTGGGAGGCCTGCGAGAAGCGGCTGAAGTAGGCCCGTCGCCGCGCCCCGCGCCGTCCGGCGCGGTCCCGAGGAGCCCGGTCGCTGCGGCCGGGCTCTTCTCGTCTCCGCCGCCGCCGTGCCAGACTCCGGGCGTGCCCGTCCCCGCCGCCCGCCGCGCCGCGCTCCGCCGCGCGCTCCTCGCCTGGTACGACGCCGGCCACCGCGCGCTGCCGTGGCGGGGGCCGCAGCACGGGGCCGATCCCTACCGCGTCTGGCTCGCGGAGGTGATGCTGCAGCAGACGCAGGTGGCGACCGCCGCGCCGTACTTCCGCCGCTTCGTGGCGCGCTTCCCGACGCTCGCCGCGCTCGCCGCCGCGCCGGAGGAGGAGGTGCTCGCGCTCTGGAGCGGGCTCGGCTACTACGCCCGCGCCCGCCATCTCCACGCCGCCGCCCGCGAGGCGCTGGCGCGCCACGGCGGGCTGCCGCGCACCGTGGCCGAGCTGCGCGCGCTGCCCGGCTTCGGGCCGTACACGGCGGGCGCGGTGGCGAGCATCGCCTTCGCGGTGCCCGCGGCGGCGGTGGACGGGAACGTCGCGCGCGTGCTGCAGCGGGTCTTCGCGCTGCCGGGGAGCGCGAGCGACGCCGCGGTGCGGCGCGAGGTCGCGGCAAGGGCCGAGGCGCTCGTCCCGCCCGCGCGGCCGGGCGACTTCAACCAGGCGCTCATGGACCTCGGCGCCACCGTCTGCACCCCGGCCGGGCCCGCCTGTCCCCGCTGCCCGCTCGCGGCCCGCTGCGCGGCGCGCGCGGCGGGGCGGGTCGCGGGGATCCCGGCCCCGCGGCGGCGGCCGGCCCCGGCGCCGCTCCTCCTCGCCTGCGCGGTGGTGCGCGGGCCCCGCGGCCTGCTCCTGGCGCGCCGCCCGGCCCGCGGGCTCTTCGCCGGGCTCTGGGCGCCGCCGTGCGCGGAGGTGCGCGAGGGGGAGCCGCGGGCGGCGCTCGCCGCCGCGCTCGCCGCCCTGGGGATACCGGGCGACATCGGGGAGGAACGGGCCAGCCTGCGCCGCACCCTGACCCACCGGGCGCTCACGCTGCGCGCCTACCACGCGGTCCTCCGACGGCCGGGGCCCCGGGGCGGGGGAGGGGAGCTGCGCTGGGCGGCCCCCGGCGAGCTCGCGACCCTGGGCCTCCCCACCGCGGCGCGCCTGCTGCTCGAGCGGCTCTGACGCGCACTTTTTCGAAAACACCCCTTGTGTCCGGGGCCCTGGTTCGACTAGGTTGCGCCCGCTCCGCATCGCGCGGCGTCGAGCGTCCGAAATCGCTTGACACCCTGCGGGAGAACCGTATAATTCGCGCCCCTTCGCTCGGAAGAAGGGTGAAGCTTCCAGCGCCCCACCGGAACCGTCGCGGGGCGTTTTTATTGAGGGAAAGACCTCTTCAGCATGCCGACCATCAGCCAGCTTGTGCGCCAGGGGCGCGAGCAGCTCAAGACGAAGAAGAAGGCGCCGGCGCTCGTCGAGTCGCCGCAGAAGCGCGGCGTCTGCACCCGCGTCTACACCACGACCCCCAAGAAGCCGAA
Organism: Anaeromyxobacter paludicola; assembly: GCF_023169965.1. Lineage (NCBI taxonomy): Bacteria > Pseudomonadati > Myxococcota > Myxococcia > Myxococcales > Anaeromyxobacteraceae > Anaeromyxobacter > Anaeromyxobacter paludicola. Next base: position 704,005 of record NZ_AP025592.1, read on the forward strand.
CTCGGCCCTCCGCAAGGTGGCCCGCGTCCGCCTCACCAACGGCTTCGAGGTGACGAGCTACATCCCGGGCGTCGGCCACAACCTGCAGGAGCACTCGGTGGTGCTCATCCGCGGGGGCCGCGTGAAGGACCTCCCGGGCGTGCGCTACCACATCATTCGCGGGACGCTCGATGCGGTCGGCGTCCAGGGCCGCAAGCAGGGTCGCTCCAAGTACGGCGCCAAGCGCCCGAGCTAAGAAGGAACGGTTTCGATGCCTCGTCGTCGCGTGGTGGTGAAGCGGAAGATCCTCCCCGATCCCAAGTTCCAGGACCGGGTGGTGGCGAAGTTCGTCAACAACCTGATGAAGGAAGGCAAGAAGTCGGTGGGTGAGAAGATCATCTACGGCGCCTTCTCCCAGGTCGAGACCAAGCTGAAGGACGACCCGCTCAAGATCTTCAAGAAGGCGCTCGACAACGTGAAGCCCATGGTCGAGGTGAAGAGCCGCCGCGTCGGCGGCGCCACCTACCAGGTGCCGGTCGAGGTCCGTCAGGACCGCCGCGTCGCGCTTGCCATGCGCTGGCTCATCGAGTACAGCAAGGGCCGCGGCGAGAAGACGATGGTCGAGAAGCTGGCCGGCGAGATCATCGACGCCGCCAACAACCGCGGCAACGCGGTGAAGAAGCGTGAAGACACGCACAAGATGGCCGAGGCCAACAAGGCCTTCGCGCACTATCGCTGGTAAGGGTCTCTAGGAGGATCGAGGAAAGAGCAGGCCGGGACGGCCGGCCTCAAGTCGCAGCAGCAAGCGCCTCGCGCTCTTTGACAGCTCGGTCGGTTTGGTCGCCGCGGTAGCGGCGTCTCGTTCGTTCCACCGGAAGGTTCGGAAGAAACATGGCTCGCACGCAACCCCTCGATCGCTACCGCAACATCGGCATCATGGCTCACATCGATGCCGGCAAGACCACCACCACCGAGCGCATCCTCTTCTACACCGGCGTCACCCACAAGATCGGCGAAGTCCATGAGGGCACCACCGTCATGGACTGGATGGAGCAGGAGCGCGAGCGCGGCATCACCATCACCTCCGCCGCCACCACCTGCCACTGGCGCGATCACCGCATCAACATCATCGACACCCCCGGCCACGTGGACTTCACCATCGAGGTGGAGCGCTCGCTCCGCGTCCTCGACGGCGCCGTGGCCGTGTTCGACGCCGTGAACGGCGTCGAGCCGCAGTCCGAGACGGTGTGGCGCCAGGCCGACAAGTACGAGGTCCCGCGCGTCTGCTTCATCAACAAGATGGACCGCGTCGGCGCCGACTTCTTCATGTCGGTCGACACCATCAAGGAGAAGCTGGGCGCCCGCCCGGTGCCCCTCCAGATCCCCATCGGCCGCGAGGACAAGTTCCGCGGCATGGTGGACCTCGTCAAGATGAAGGGCATCACCTTCGACGACGAGACCATGGGGGCGAAGTACCAGGAGATCGAGATCCCCGCCGAGCTCGTCGAGCAGGCGAAGGAGTACCGCGCCGCCCTCGAGGAGGCCGTCGCCGAGGCCGACGACGAGCTGATGGCCAAGTACCTGGACGGCCACGCCCTCACCAACGACGAGGTTCGCGCCGGCATCCGCAAGGCCACCATCGGGATGAAGTTCTTCCCGGTGATCTGCGGCACCGCCTTCAAGAACAAGGGCGTGCAGCACGTGCTCGACGCGGTGGTGGACTACCTCCCGGGCCCGCTCGACGTCCCGCCGGTCAAGGGCGTGGACATGAAGGGCGTGGAGATCATCCGCAACACCGCCGACTCCGAGCCCTTCTCCGCGCTGGCGTTCAAGCTGATGAACGACCCGTTCGTCGGCAACCTGACCTTCTTCCGCGTCTACTCGGGCAAGCTCGAGGCCGGGTCGTACGTCTACAACGCGACCAAGGACAAGAAGGAGCGCATCAGCCGCATCCTCCAGATGCACGCCGACAAGCGTGAGGAGATCAAGGAGGTCCTCGCCGGCGACATCGCCGCCGCGGTCGGTCTGCGCTCCACCACCACCGGCGACACGCTCTGCGACGAGTCGAAGCCGGTCATCCTGGAGCGGATGGAGTTCCCCGAGCCCGTGATCCACGTCGCGGTCGAGCCGAAGACCAAGGCCGACCAGGACAAGATGGGCATGGCGCTCAACCGCCTCCAGATGGAGGACCCGTCCTTCCGCGTCCGCACCGACGAGGAGACCGGCCAGACCATCATCTCGGGCATGGGCGAGCTCCACCTCGAGATCATCGTCGACCGCATGCTCCGCGAGTTCAAGGTGGAGGCGAACGTCGGCAAGCCGCAGGTGGCCTACCGCGAGACCATCACCAGGCAGGTGGAGTCGGAGGGCAAGTTCGTGCGCCAGACCGGCGGCCGCGGCCAGTACGGCCACTGCTGGGTGCGCCTCATCCCGCAGGCCCCGGGCACCGGCTTCACCTTCGAGAACGCCACCGTCGGCGGCTCGATCCCCAAGGAGTTCATCAACCCCATCGAGAAGGGCATCGTCGAGGCGATGCAGGGCGGCGTCCTCGCCGGCTTCCCGATGGTGGACATCAAGGTCGAGGTCTTCGACGGCAGCTACCACGACGTCGACTCGTCCGAGATGGCGTTCAAGATCGCCGGCTCCATGGGCTTCAAGGAGGGCGCCGCCAAGGCCACCCCCGTCCTGCTCGAGCCCATCATGGACGTGGAGGTCGTGACGCCCGAGAGCTTCATGGGCGACGTGATCGGCGATTTGAATTCGCGTCGCGGCAAGATCCAGGGTATGAACCCGCGCACCGGCGTTCAGGTGATCACGGCCCAGGTGCCGCTCGCCGAGATGTTCGGGTACGCGACCGACCTCCGCAGCAAGACCCAGGGCCGCGCGACGTACACCATGCGGTTCGCGCACTACGCGCAGGTCCCGAACAACATCGCCGAGACCATCATCACCAAGAGCAAGGGCGCGGCCGCCGCGAAGTAGGCCGCCGACTTACAGATCCGGAGAGAACGACATGGCCAAGGAAAAGTTCGAACGCAGCAAGCCGCACGCGAACGTCGGGACGATCGGTCACGTGGACCACGGCAAGACGACGCTGACTGCCGCGATCACGAAGGTGCTCGCGCAGAAGGGCTGGGCGGAGTTCAAGGCCTACGATCAGATCGACAAGGCTCCGGAGGAGCGGGAGCGCGGCATCACGATCGCGACGGCGCACGTCGAGTACCAGACGGAGAACCGCCACTACGCGCACGTGGACTGCCCGGGCCACGCCGACTACGTGAAGAACATGATCACCGGCGCGGCGCAGATGGACGGCGCGATCCTGGTGGTGTCGGCGGCGGACGGTCCGATGCCGCAGACGCGCGAGCACATCCTGCTCGCGCGGCAGGTGGGCGTGCCGTACATCGTGGTCTTCCTGAACAAGGTGGACATGGTGGACGACAAGGAGCTGCTGGACCTGGTGGAGCTCGAGGTCCGGGAGCTGCTGACCGAGTACGACTTCCCTGGGAACGAGATCCCGATCGTGAAGGGGTCGGCGCTGAAGGCGCTCGAGGGGGACAAGTCGGAGATCGGCGAGCCGGCCATCCTCGAGCTGATGAAGGCGGTGGACAGCTACATTCCGACGCCGAAGCGCGCGACGGACAAGCCGTTCCTGATGCCGGTCGAGGACGTGTTCTCGATCTCTGGGCGCGGGACGGTGGCGACGGGGCGCATCGAGCGCGGCATCGTGAAGGTGGGCGAGGAGATCGAGATCGTCGGTCTGCGCGCGACCACGAAGACGGTGGTGACGGGCGTGGAGATGTTCCGCAAGCTGCTCGACGAGGGGCAGGCGGGCGACAACGTGGGGTGCCTGCTCCGCGGCCTGAAGCGCGAGGAGGTGGAGCGCGGTCAGGTGCTGGCGAAGCCGGGGTCGATCACGCCGCACACGAAGTTCAAGGGTGAGGTGTACGTGCTGACGAAGGAGGAGGGTGGGCGTCACACCCCGTTCTTCAACGGCTACCGCCCGCAGTTCTACTTCCGGACCACGGACGTGACGGGCTCGGTGAAGCTGCCGGACGGCGTCGAGATGGTGATGCCGGGCGACAACATCTCGGTGGAGGTGGAGCTCATCACCCCCATCGCGATGGAGAAGGAGCTGCGCTTCGCGATCCGCGAGGGCGGCCGCACGGTGGGCGCGGGCGTGGTGGCCGAGGTGATCGCGTAACGACGCACGCCTGGCGAACGGCGGCGCCCGACGGGCGCCGCGCCGCGCCTGGTCCATTCAGAGAAGGCTTCTTTCAATGGCGACTCAGAAGATTCGCATCCGGCTCAAGGCCTACGACTACAAGCTCCTCGACCAGTCGGCTGGGGAGATCGTGGAGACGGCCCGGCGGACGGGGGCCAAGGTGGCCGGCCCGATCCCGCTCCCGACCCGGATCAACAAGTTCACGGTCCTCCGCAGCCCGCACGTCGACAAGAAGTCGCGCGAGCAGTTCGAGATCCGCACCCACAAGCGGCTGCTGGACATCCTCGAGCCCACCGCGCAGACGCTCGACGCGCTCATGAAGCTCGATCTCTCCGCCGGCGTTGACGTGGAGATCAAGTAGTTCGAGGAAATCATGGCCAAGTTCGACGTCTACGACCTCGAGAAGAAGAAGGTCGGCGAGCTCGACCTCGCCGACCAGGTCTTCGCGGGTGAAGTGAACGAGCACCTCTTCTACGAGGTGGTGAAGGCGAAGCTCGCCTCCGATCGCTCGGGCACCCACGCCGTCAAGAACCGCTCACTCGTCTCCGGTGGCGGCAAGAAGCCCTGGAAGCAGAAGCACACCGGCCGGGCCCGCCAGGGCTCGACCCGCGCCAGCCAGTGGGTGGGCGGCGGCAAGGCCATGGGGCCGAAGCCGCGCGACTACTCCTACGACGTGCCCCGCAAGGTGCGCCAGGCCGCGCTGCGCTCCGCCCTCGCCCTGAAGAGCCGCGACCAGCAGCTCATCATCGTCGAGAAGTGGAGCCCGGAGGCCCCCAAGGCCAAGGCCGCGGCCCAGGTGCTCGCCGCCCTCGGCGCCAAGAAGGCGCTCGTGGTGGACGCCGCCGCCAACGAGGCGCTGGCGAAGTCGGTGCGCAACCTCGCCGGCGCGGACTTCCTCGCCGCCGAGGGGCTCAACGTGTACGACATCCTGAACCACGAGGCGCTCGTCCTGACGGCCGAGACCGCGAAGAAGCTGGAGGCGTCCCTGTCATGATGCTCGCCGACCAGGAGATCGTGAAGCGTCCCCTCATCACCGAGAAGGCGGAGCGCGCCCGCGAGGCCGCCCAGCAGTACGCCTTCGAGGTGCACCAGGACGCCACCAAGATCCAGGTGAAGAACGCGGTCGAGAAGCTCTTCAGCGTCCACGTGACCGCGGTGCGCACCTCGGTGGCCCGCGGCAAGAACAAGCGCGTCGGCAAGAACATCGGCCGCCGCCCCAACTGGAAGAAGGCCATCGTGACCCTCAAGGAGGGCGAGACCATCTCGCTCTTCGAGGGCGCGTAAGGAAAAGCCATGGGCCTCAAGACCTACAAGCCGACCAGCGCGGGCCGCCGCCTGATGACGGTCTCGGACTTCGCCGAGATCACCAAGGCCACGCCCGAGAAGAAGCTCACCCGCCCGCTGCGCAAGTCGGGCGGCCGCAACAACCACGGCCACATCACCACCCGCCACATCGGCGGCGGCCACAAGCGCCGCTACCGCGTGATCGACTGGCGGCGCGAGAAGGACGGCGTGCCGGCCAAGGTGGCGGCGATCGAGTACGATCCCAACCGCACCGCCCGCATCGCGCTGCTCCACTACGCCGACGGCGAGAAGCGCTACATCCTCGCCCCCCTCGGCGTGAGCGTCGGCGACACGCTCCTCTCCGGCGACGGCGTGGACGTCCGCCCCGGCAACGCGCTGCCCATCAAGGCCATCCCCCTCGGCACCGTCATCCACAACGTGGAGACCCAGCCGAAGTCCGGCGCCAAGATGATCCGCACCGCGGGCTCCTTCGGCCAGCTCATGGCGAAGGAGGGCACCCACGCCCAGATCCGCATGCCGTCCGGCGAGGTCCGCCTCGTCCCGCAGGACTGCAAGGCGACCATCGGCCAGCTCTCGAACGTCGAGAACTCGTCGGTCCGCGTGGGCAAGGCCGGCAAGAGCCGCTGGAAGGGCATCCGCCCGACCGTCCGCGGCCTCGCCATGAACCCGGTGGACCACCCGCACGGCGGCGGCGAGGGCAAGAGCGGGCAGGGCAACCCGCACCCGGTCTCGCCCTGGGGCCAGAAGACCAAGGGCCTCAAGACGCGCAACAACCGCCGCACCGACAAGCTCATCGTCTCGCGCCGCCGCCCTGGCGTGCGCAACCAGCCGCACTAGCGCGCAGGGAAGGGATACCCACACATGGCGCGTTCCATCAAGAAGGGCCCGTTCGCGGACAAGCACCTCGTCAAGAAGGTCGAGGACGCGAACAAGGGCAACAAGAAGTCGGTCATCAAGACCTGGTCGCGGCGCAGCACCGTGATGCCCGAGTTCGTGGGCCACACGCTCGCCGTCCACAACGGGCGCAAGTTCGTGCCGGTCTTCGTCACCGAGAACATGGTCGGGCACAAGCTCGGCGAGTTCGCCCCCACGCGGACCTTCCACGGGCACTCGGCCGAGAAGAAGGTGGCGGCCGCCCCGCCGCCCAAGAAGTGAGGAGCCTGAGCAATGGCTGACACCAAGACCAAGAAGGCGGGCGTGAAGAAGAGCACGTCCGCGAAGCAGCGGTCCAAGGCGGCGCGCGCCGCGGTGGCCGGGCCGCACGCCCGGCTGAGCTTCCTGCGCATCGCCCCCCGCAAGGTGCGGGTGGTCGCCGACCACCTGCGCGGCATGCCGGTGGGCGACGCCCTGGCGCTGCTCAAGTACACGCCGCAGTCGGCCGCCAAGCCGCTCGCGAAGCTGCTGCGCTCCGCGGTGGCCAACGCCGAGCAGAAGGGCGGCAACGTCGACGTCGACGCGCTCTTCGTGAAGCGGCTGACGGTGGACGGCGGGCCGAAGATGCGGCGCTTCATGCCGCGGGCGATGGGGCGCGCCTTCCGCGTCGAGAAGAAGACCAGCCACGTCTACGTGGAACTCGGGACCGGCGCCCGCGCCTAGGCGGGAGGAGAGAGAACGTGGGTCAGAAAGTCCATCCTATCGGCTTCCGCCTCGGGGTCATCCGGTCCTGGGAATCCAAGTGGTACGAAGAGAAGAACTACGCCAAGTGGCTCCACGAGGACATCCACCTGCGTGAGTTCGTGAAGGAGAAGCTCGGCCAGGCCGGCATCTCCAAGATCGAGATCGAGCGGGCCGCCAACAAGGTCAAGATCAACGTCCACACCGCGCGCCCCGGCATCGTCATCGGCAAGCGCGGCGCCGGGATCGAGACCATCAAGAAGGACCTCCAGGCCCTCACCGCCAACGAGGTCTACCTGAACGTGGTCGAGGTCCGGAAGGCCGAGACCGACGCGCAGCTGGTTGCCGAGAACATCGCCACCCAGCTCGAGCGCCGCATCGCCTTCCGCCGCGCCATGAAGAAGGCGGTCCAGACCGCGCAGAAGTTCGGCGCCAAGGGCATCCGCGTCGCCTGCTCCGGCCGCCTGGGCGGCGCCGAGATGGCGCGCTACGAGTGGTACCGCGAGGGCCGCGTGCCCCTGCACACGCTCCGCGCCGACATCGACTACGGGTTCGCCGAGGCGAAGACCACCTACGGCAAGATCGGCTGCAAGGTCTGGATCATGCGGGGCGAGGTGCTCCCGCAGTCCGCCCCCGGCCGCGCGCCCCGCAACGCCGGCGCCCGCGCCTAAGGCCCGGCGCCAGAGGGATCAGGAGACGACATGCTTCAGCCGGCGCGTACCAAGTACCGCAAGATGATGAAGGGCCGCATGCGCGGCAAGGCCTACCGTGGCTCGGACCTCAACCAGGGCGAGTACGGCCTGCAGGCGACCGAGTGCGGGTGGCTCACCAGCCGCCAGATCGAGGCGGCCCGCGTCGCCATGACCCGCTTCGTGAAGCGCGGCGGCAAGATCTGGATCCGCGTCTTCCCGGACAAGCCGATCACCAAGAAGCCCGCCGAGACCCGGCAGGGCACCGGCAAGGGCGCCGTGGAGTTCTACGTCGCCGTGGTGAAGCCGGGCCGCGTCCTCTACGAGATGGAGGGCGTGACGGACGAGATCGCCAAGAAGGCCTTCACCCTCGCCGCCCACAAGCTGCCGATCGCGACCAAGATCGTGAAGCGCGGCACCACGCTGTAAGGAGCGCCCGATGGCCACCGTGAAAGAGCTGCGCGAGCTGTCGCGCGAAGAGCTGCTGGGTCGGGTCGCCGACCTCAAGAAGCAGATCTTCGAGATGACCAACAAGAAGAACACCGGGGTCCTCGACTCGACCGCCGACCTGCAGAAGACCCGCCGCGAGATCGCCCGGGTCCTGACGGTGGCGCGCGAGACGGAGCTGCGCGCGGCGGCGGCCGGCGCGGGCCCGAAGGCCTAAGGAGCGAACGACCATGGAGCGCGGAAACCGCAAGTCCCGCATCGGCGTGGTGGTCTCGAACAAGATGACGAAGACGGTCGTCGTCCGCGTCGAGCGCCGCACCGCCGATCGCAAGTACGGCAAGATCATCACCCAGGCGACGAACTACAAGGCGCACGACGAGGACCAGGCCTGCAAGCCCGGCGATCGCGTCCGCATCGTCGAGACCCGCCCGCTGTCGAAGGACAAGCGCTGGCGCGTGGTCGAGACCATCGAGAAGGCGGCGGAGGTCTAGGCCATGATCCAGCAGCAGACGATCCTCGACGTCGCGGACAACAGCGGCGCCAAGAAGGTGATGTGCATCAAGGTCCTCGGCGGGAGCAAGCGCAAGTACGCTTCCATCGGCGACGTGATCGTGGTCTCCGTCCGCGAGGCCATCCCGCAGGCCAAGGTCAAGAAGGGCGAGGTCGCCCGGGCCGTCATCGTGCGCACCGCGCGCGAGGTGCGCCGCCCGGACGGCAGCTACATCCGCTTCGACGCCAACTCGGCGGTCCTCATCAACAAGGACCTCGAGCCGGTCGGCACCCGCATCTTCGGGCCGGTGGCCCGCGAGCTCCGCGCCCGCAAGTTCATGAAGATCATCTCGCTGGCGCCCGAGGTTCTGTAACCATGGACATCCGCAAGAACGACACCGTGAAGGTCCTCTCCGGCAAGGAGAAGGGCAAGACCGGCAAGGTCCTCGACGTGCTCCACGGCAAGGGCCGCGTCCGCGTCGAGAAGCTCATGACGGTCAAGCGCGCCTACAAGAAGGGGCGCAACCCGGCCAACCCGGAGGGCGGCATCGTCGAGAAGTACGGCACGCTGAACGCCTCCAACGTCCAGGTGGTCTGCCCGAAGTGCGGCAAGCCCACCCGCGTGGCCCGCGTGGCCCGCGAGGACGGCCGGCGCGTCCGGGCGTGCAAGCAGTGCAACGAAAAGTGGGAGTAGGAGAGGTTCCGTAGTAAACCGCATCGCCCGGCACGCGAAGAGGCCGGCCGAAGGCAAGGAGATGAGATGGCTGCGCGTCTGAAGGAGCGGTACGAGAAGGAAGTCCGGCCTGCCCTGATGAAGGAGCTCGGGTACCAGAACCCGATGCAGGCCCCGAAGCTCGAGAAGATCGTCGTGAACATGGGGCTCGGGGAGGCCATCAACAACGGCAAGATCCTCGACGCCTCGGTCGAGCACCTCACCGCGATCACCGGCCAGAAGCCGGTGGTCACGAAGGCGCGCAAGTCGATCGCGAACTTCAAGCTGCGCCAGGGCCAGAGCATCGGCGCCATGGTCACCCTGCGGGGCGACCGGGCCTACGAGTTCCTCGACCGCCTGGTCAGCATCGCCCTGCCGCGCGTGCGCGACTTCAAGGGCGTCTCCCCCAAGGCCTTCGACGGCAAGGGGAACTACACCCTCGGCGTCCGGGAGCAGATCATCTTCCCGGAGATCAATTACGACAAGGTCGAGAAGATCAAGGGCCTCAACATCACGGTGGTGACCACCGCCCGGAACGACGAGGAAGGCCGCGCGCTTCTGCGGCACCTCGGCATGCCCTTCCGCCAGTAGGCGCCCGGAAAGGTCCAAGGAGAAGACATGGCGAAGCTGTCGAAGATGGCGCAGGCCAAGCGCAAGCTGAAGTTCGGGGTGCGGCAGTACAACCGCTGCGAGCTGTGCGGCCGCCCGCGCGCCTTCCTGCGCAAGTTCCAGATGTGCCGCATCTGCTTCCGCAAGCGCGCGCTGCAGGGCGAGATCACCGGCGTCATCAAGTCGAGCTGGTAGACGGAGAGAAGAGCCAAATGAGCTTTACCGATCCCATCGGCGACATGCTGACGCGCATCCGCAACGCCTCCTCGGCGCGTCACGAGAAGTGCGTCATCCCGGCCTCCCGCCTCAAGCAGCGCCTCGCCGAGGTGCTGAAGGAGGAGGGTTACATCAAGGACTTCGTCCTCCACCAGGACGACAAGCAGGGGGCGATCACCGTCCTCCTCAAGTACAGCGCCGATCGCGAGCCGGCGATCAGCGACATCAAGCGCGTGTCCAAGCCCGGCCTGCGCCGCTACGTCCCCACGGACGGAATCCCGCGCGTGCTGAACGGCATGGGCATCGCCATCCTCTCCACGTCGAAGGGCGTGATGGTGGATCGCGAGGCGCGCAAGCAGAAGGTGGGCGGCGAGCTCATCTGCACCATCTGGTAGGGAGTTCACCATGTCCCGCGTCGGAAAGCTGCCCGTCAAGATCCCGGAGAAGGTGAAGGTCTCCGTGGACGAGTCCCACGTGAAGGTCGAAGGCCCCAAGGGCAAGATGACCCTCGCGTACAACCCCAAGGTGAAGGTCACCGTCGCCAACGGCGAGGTCACCGTCACCCGTCCCGACGAGTCCCGCCTGGCGAAGGGCCTGCACGGCCTCACCCGCACCCTCGTCCGCAACGCCATCGACGGCGTGGTCAAGGGCTACGAGCGCGCCCTCGACATCAACGGCGTCGGCTTCAAGGCCGAGGTCAAGGGGAAGGAGATCAACTTCACCCTGGGCTACTCGCACCCGGTGGTCTTCAAGCTCCCCGAGGGCGTCACCGCCGAGGTGGACGCGAAGCAGACCCGCGTCACCATCCGGGCGGTGGACAAGCACCTGCTCGGCCTGACCGCCGCCAAGATGCGGTCGCTGCGCCTCCCCGAGCCCTACAAGGGGAAGGGCGTGAAGTACGCGGAGGAGATCATCCGCCGCAAGGAAGGCAAGACCGGCGCCGCCTAGCCGCGCGTCCAACCACCACCCTCATGCGGCGGCTGTCCCTGCGCCGCCGCACGGAGAAGCACCATGGCCAAGCACCTCACCGCACACGAGAAGCGCAAGGCGCGCATCCGCAAGAAGATCTCGGGCACCACGGCGCGCCCGCGGCTCACGGTCTACAAGAGCCTCAAGCACATCTACGCCCAGGTGGTGGACGACACCACCGGCAAGACGCTGGCGTTCGCCGGCACCACCTCCAAGGCGCTCAAGGGCGAGCTCGGCGAGGCCGACAAGACCGACGCGGCCAAGAAGGTGGGCGAGGCGATCGCCAAGGCGGCCCTGGAGAAGGGCGTCGAGGCGGTGGTCTTCGACCGCAACGGTTTCGACTACCACGGCCGGATCGCCGCGGTGGCTCAGGCTGCCCGCGACGCGGGCCTCAAGTTCTAAGGGCCGAGGGTAAAGAATGGCTGCTCCGATCAACGCGAACGATTTCGAGCTCTCCGACAAGGTCGTCCACATCAACCGCGTCGCCAAGGTGGTCAAGGGCGGCCGGCGCTTCAGCTTCTCGGCCCTGGTGGTCGTCGGCGACGGCGCCGGGCACGTGGGCGTCGGCCTCGGCAAGGCGAACGAGGTGCCGGAGGCGATCCGCAAGGGGGGCGAGCAGGCGAAGAAGAACCTGTTCAAGATCCCGCTCGCCGGCACCACCATCCCGCACGAGGTGCTCGGGCACTTCGGCGCCGGGCGGGTGCTGCTGAAGCCGGCGGGCGAGGGTACCGGCGTCATCGCCGGCGGCCCGGTCCGCGCCGTCCTCGAGGCGGCCGGCATCCGCAACGTGCTCTCCAAGTGCCAGGGCTCGCGCAACCCGCACAACGTCCTCAAGGCGACGGTGGCGGGGCTGAAGCGGCTCCGCTCCCCCGAAGACAGCGCCCGGCTCCGCGGCAAGACCGCGGCCGAGCTCCAGGGCTAGGAAGGTCCAGAGAAATGGCTGCCATCAAGGTGAAGCTGGTCCGCGGTCTCGCGGGCTGCCCCGCCCCCCACCGCGTCACGGTGCAGGGGCTCGGGCTGAAGAAGACGAACTCCACCAAGCTGCTCCCCGACACGCCCGCCACCATGGGCATGATCGAGAAGGTCAAGTACCTCATCGAGTGGGAGCGCGTCGACGAGGCCCCCCCGGCCCGCCGAACCGCGAAGAAGAAGAAGGAGGCCTAGAATGTCCCTCGGCAAGCTCAAGGCGCCCAAGGGCGCGAACCGCGAGCGCAAGCGCGTCGGCCGCGGCCAGGCCTCCGGCCTCGGCAAGACCGCCGGCCGCGGCGGCAAGGGCCAGAAGGCCCGCTCCGGCAACATGCACTTCGAGGGCTTCGAGGGCGGCCAGATGCCGCTCCAGCGCCGCCTCCCGAAGTTCGGCTTCATCAACCAGTTCCGGGTGGAGTTCCAGGAGGTCCAGGTGGCCGACCTCGACGCCATGCCGGCGGGCGAGACGGTCGAGGCCGCCTCCCTCAAGGCCGCCGGGCTCATCGGCGGCGGGCGCAAGCTCGACGCCATCCGCGTCGTCATCCTGGGCAAGGGCGAGGTCAAGAACGCCCACACCGTCAAGGTGCACCGGGTGACGGCCGGGGCCCGCGCCGCCATCGAGAAGGCGGGCGGCAAGGTGGAGATCATTCCCGCCCCCCAGACGATGCATCAGAAGGCCAAGGCGGCCAAGCGGGCTGCCTCCGAGGCCGCGAAGAGGTAGGATGGGGGGCCGCCCCGCGTGGGCGGCCCTCACTGGTGGGTAGTCGAAGGGGACCTCTGGATGATCACGAGCGGCCTGGCCAACATCTTCCGCATCGCGGAGCTGCGCAAGCGGCTCCTGTTCACGCTCGGGATCCTGGCCGTGTACCGGCTCGGGATCTTCGTGACCACCCCTGGCGTCGATCGCATCGCGATGCGCCGGGTGGTGCAGTCGTCGGGCGGCCTCCTCGGCCTCTTCAACCTGTTCTCCGGCGGCGCGCTCGAGCAGCTCTCGATCTTCGCCCTCGGGATCATGCCGTACATCTCGGCGAGCATCATCCTCCAGCTCCTCACGGTCGTGGTCCCGGCCCTCGAGAAGATGCAGAAGGAGGGCGAGGTCGGCCGGCGCCGCATCACCCAGTACACCCGGTATGGCACCATCGTCCTCTCGGTGCTCCAGGGCTTCGGCATCGCGAGCTACCTCGAGTCGCTCCGCGATCCGTCCGGCGCCACGGTGGTGGTCGAGCCGGGCTGGGGCTTCCGGATCCTCACCGTCATCTCGCTCGCCGCCGGCACCGCCTTCATCATGTGGATGGGCGAGCAGATCACCGAGCGGGGCATCGGCAACGGCATCTCGCTCATCATCTTCGCCGGCATCGTGGCCCGCGTGCCCGACGCGGCCTACCAGACCTGGGCGGCCTACCGGACCAACGGCTCGAACTTCGACGAGTTCAAGGCCATCGTGCTCGCCGCCGTGATGCTGGCGGTGGTCGCCGTCATCATCTTCTTCGAGCGCGGCCAGCGGCGGATCCCGATCCAGTACGCGAAGCGGGTGGTGGGCCGGCGCCTCTACGGCGGGCAGAGCACCCACCTCCCGCTCAAGGTGAACACCGCCGGCGTCATCCCGCCGATCTTCGCGAGCTCCATCCTGCTCTTCCCGGCGACGCTCGCCTCCTGGTTCCCGTTCCTGTCGCGCGTCTCGGACGAGATCCGGCCGGGCACGTGGGTCTACAACGTCCTCTACGTGCTCCTCATCATCTTCTTCGCCTACTTCTACACGGCGGTGACCTTCAACCCGGTGGACGTCGCCGACAACCTCAAGAAGTACGGCGGGTACGTCCCCGGCATCCGCCCGGGCAAGAAGACGGCCGACTACATCGACCACGTCCTCACCCGGATCACCTTCGGCGGCGCCATCTACATCGCCGCGGTCTGCGTGCTCCCGACGCTGCTCATCAACCAGTTTGGCGTCCCGTTCTACTTCGGCGGCACCGCGCTGCTCATCGTGGTCGGCGTGGCGCTCGACACGGTCCAGCAGATCGAGGGCCACCTCATCACCCGCCACTACGAGGGCTTCACCGGCCCGCGCGGGCCGCGCATCCGCGGCCGCCGCATGGCCGGCCAGGCCGTCGGCGCCTAGCCAAGCGCACAAGGAGAAGCGCATGATCCTCGTCCTCCTCGGTCCCCCCGGCGCCGGCAAGGGCACGCAGGCGAAGCTGCTCGCGGCCGAGTACGGGATCCCGCACATCTCCACCGGGGACATGTTCCGCGACCACAAGGCCCGCGGGACCGAGCTCGGCAAGAAGGTCCAGGCGATCATGGACTCGGGCGGGCTCGTCACGGACGACATCACGAACGAGATGGTCCGCGACCGGCTCGGCCGGGACGACGTGGCGAAGGGCTTCATCCTCGACGGGTACCCGCGCACCACCGCGCAGGCCGAGTTCCTCGAGCAGCTGCTCGCCCGGGCCGGCCGCAAGATCGACCGGGCGCTCTCGTACGAGGTCCCGGTCGAGATGGTGGTCGAGCGCATCAGCGGGCGGCGCAGCTGCCCGAAGTGCGGGGCCGTCTACCACGTGAGCCAGAACCCGCCGAAGCAGACCGGGTACTGCGACCGCGACGGCGCCGGGCTCGTGCAGCGTGACGACGACAAGCCCGAGAACGTGAAGAAGCGGATGGAGGAGTACGCGGCCAAGACCGCGCCGCTCAAGGCGTTCTACGCGGGCCGCGGGCTCGTGTCCGACGTCGAGGGCGTGGGGACCCCCGAGGGCATCCTCGCCGCCACCAAGACGGTGCTGGGCCCCCGCTAACGTCGATGTCGCGCGACCGGATCGAGCTTCGGACCGCCGACGAGGTGGCGCGGATCCGGGACGCCTGCCTCATCGTCCACGACGTGCTCGAGGCGGTCTCGGGCGTCGTGGCGCCCGGCGTCACCACCGGGGAGCTCGACGCGCTGGCGGCCGACCTGACCGAGCGGCGGGGCGCCAGGCCCGCGTTCAAGGGCTATCACGGCTATCCCGCGGTCATCTGCATCTCGATCAACGACGAGGTGGTCCACGGGATCCCGAGCCCGGGGCGGCGGCTCGCCGCCGGCGACGTGGTCGGGCTCGACTTCGGCGTCGTCTACAAGGGCTGGTTCGGCGACTCGGCGGTGACCGTGCCGGTCGGCGGCATCTCGACGGCGGCCCGGCGGCTGCTCGACGCCACCCGCGCCGCCCTCGGCGCCGGCATCGAGGCCGCCACGGCCGGCGGACGGGTAGGGGACATCGGGGCCGCGGTGCAGGGGCTCGTGGAGGCCCGGGGCTACTCGGTGGTTCGCGACTTCGTGGGACACGGCATCGGCCGCAGGCTCCACGAGCTGCCGCAGGTCCCGAACTTCGGGGCGGCGCGGAGCGGGCCCCGGCTCCGGCCGGGGATGATCCTCGCCATCGAGCCGATGGTGAACGCCGGCGGCCCGGACGTCCGGGTGCTCGGCGACGGCTGGACCGCGGTGACGGTGGACGGGAGCCTCTCCGCCCACTTCGAGCACACGGTGGCGATCACCGAGGACGGCCCGGAGATCCTCACCCGGCCGTCGTAGCCCGGCAGGAGGACGGCCGGTCCCGGGGCAGCGTCGTTGGGTCCCTCGCGCGCGGTTTGCACGAGGGAGGTTGCAGTGGCAAAGTGGCTGTGTTATAGGGCGCCCCTCGCGTTCCGTCCCGCTTCGGGGGAGGGAAGGGCGCGGGAGCACAACGTGGCGGTCTTCGGGCTCACGCCCGCCGCCGGTCCCGCCGGAAGCAGCGGCGGGGCTTTTTCGTCTGGAAGACTTCTGTAGTTCCTCGGGAGGCGGTTCGAGTCATGAAGGTCCGCGCGTCGGTCAAGAAGATTTGCGACAAGTGCAAGGTCATCAAGCGCAAGGGCGTGGTCCGGATCATCTGCCCGGCCAACCCGCGCCACAAGCAGCGCCAGGGCTAGTCGCCCAAGGCCCCAAGGCTCGCTGACGCGGGCAGGGGCGTCACGCAGCACACACGTCAGGAGCAACGGAAAGATGGCTCGTATTGCAGGCGTCGACCTTCCCCGCGAGAAGCGCATCGAGATCTCGCTCCAGTACATCTTCGGGATCGGCAAGACCACCGCCCGGCTCGTCCTCGAGCGCGCCCAGGTCGCCGCGACCACGCGGACCAAGGATCTGACGGACGACGAGGTCCGCCGCATCCGCGAGACCATCGAGCAGAACCTCAAGGTGGAGGGCGACCTCCGCCGCGAGGTGTCGATGAACATCAAGCGGCTCATGGATCTCGGCTGCTACCGCGGCCTGCGCCACCGCAAGGGTCTCCCGGTCCGCGGCCAGCGCACCCACACCAACGCCCGCACGCGCAAGGGCCCGAAGAAGGGGCTGATCCGCAAGGCGCCGGCCCCCGCCCCCAAGGCCTAACGAGCTTTCGAACCCGATTGCAGCCGCGCGGCGCGCGGCGTGCGGACACGGAGAACCAGAGTGGCTGACGAGAAGCAGACGAAGAAGCCGGAAGCGCCGGCCAAGGCCGAGGCCAAGGTCGAGGAGAGCAGCGCCCCCGCCGCCCCGAACCTGGGCGGCATCGAGCCGGTCACCGCCTCGCCGGTGGTCCCGAAGAAGGGCAAGAAGCGGGTGAAGAAGAACATCGCCGCCGGCGTGGTCCACATCGCGGCGACGTTCAACAACACCATGGTCACGATCACCGACGTGACCGGGAACGTCCTCTCCTGGTCGTCGGCGGGCGCCCGCGGGTTCAAGGGCTCGCGCAAGTCCACGCCGTTCGCGGCCCAGGTCGCCGCCGGCGACGCCGCCGCCAAGGCGATGGAGCACGGCCTGAAGACGGTCACCGTCGAGGTGAACGGCCCGGGCGCCGGCCGCGAGTCGGCCCTGCGCGCCCTCTCGGCCGCCGGGCTGAAGATCACGCTCATCCGCGACGTCACCCCCATCCCGCACAACGGCTGCCGGCCCCCGAAGCGCCGCCGCGTCTGATCAGGAACAGGAGAGCAATCAGTGGCTCGTTACAGTGAAAGCGTGTGCCGGCTCTGCCGCCGCGAGAACCTCAAGATGTACCTGAAGGGCGACCGGTGCTACACGGACAAGTGCGCCATCGAGCGCCGCCCGTACCCCCCGGGCCAGCACGGCCAGGGCCGCACCAAGTTCTCGGAGTACGGCGTCCAGCTCCGTGAGAAGCAGAAGGTGAAGCGGATGTACGGCATGCTGGAGGCCGACTTCCGCCACGCCTACCACAACGCCGCCGCCGCCAAGGGCAAGACCGGCGACAACCTGCTGCAGACCCTCGAGCTCCGGCTCGACAACGTCGTCTTCCGGCTCGGCTTCGCCGACACCCGGAACGAGGGGCGCCAGCTCGTCCGCCACGGCCACTTCCGCGTCAACGGCCGCAAGGTGAACATCCCGTCGTACCGGCTCCGCGTCGGCGACGTGGTGGAGCTGAAGGACCGCAGCAAGAAGGTGGTCCGCATCAACGAGGCGCTCGAGGCGGTGGACCGCCGCGGCGTCCCGGCCTGGCTCGAGCTCGACAAGGGCGGCTTCAAGGGCACCGTGAAGACGGCGCCGGCCCGCGAGGAGATCACGATGCCGATCCAGGAGCAGCTCATCGTCGAGCTCTACTCGAAGTAAGCGCTTCACAGCTCCCAACCGAATACGGCCGCGCGCCCCACGGCGCCCCGCACCGCTCTGGCTGGCGGTGCGGGGAGGGGGCGGCGACCAAGGAGACAGCCGATGGCAGACGCGATCGTGACCAAGAACTGGCGCGACCTCATCAAGCCCCGTGGGCTCGTGGTCGACCAGGACAGCCTCACCCCGACCTACGGCAAGTTCGTCGCCGAGCCGCTCGAGCGCGGCTTCGGCATCACCCTCGGGAACTCCCTGCGCCGCGTGCTCCTCTCGAGCCTGCAGGGCGCGGCCATCACCTCGGTGAAGATCGAGGGGGTGGAGCACGAGTTCATGACCATCCCCGAGGTGGCCGAGGACGTCACCGACATCATCCTGAACCTCAAGGAGGTCCTCCTCCAGATCCACACCAACGAGGTCAAGACCCTCCGCATCGAGGCGGACGGTCCCAAGGAGATCAAGGCCGGCGACATCATCGCCGACGGCCAGGTCGAGGTCCTCAACCCGAACCACCACCTCTTCACCATCAGCGAGGGCGGGCGGGTCCGCGTCGAGCTCACGGCCCGCCGCGGCCGCGGGTACGTCCCGGCCGAGCGGAACAAGATCGCCGGGGCGCCCATCGGCGTCATCCCGATCGACGCGCTCTTCAGCCCGATCCGCAAGGTGAACTACCAGGTGACCAACGCCCGCGTCGGGCAGGTCACCGACTACGACCGGCTCTCGCTCGAGCTCTGGACCGACGGGTCGGTCGCTCCGGTGGACGCGGTGGCCTACGCCGCCAAGATCATCAAGGAGCAGCTCTCGATCTTCATCAACTTCGACGAGGTCGAGGAGCCGGTCGCCGAGATCAGCCCGGTCGAGGAGACCAAGCTGAACGAGAACCTCTTCCGCTCGGTGGACGAGCTGGAGCTCTCGGTCCGCAGCGCCAACTGCCTCCAGAACGCCAACATCAAGACGATCGGCGACCTGGTGCAGAAGACCGAGGCCGAGATGCTGAAGACGAAGAACTTCGGCCGGAAGTCGCTGAAGGAGATCAAGGAGATCCTGGCCGAGATGGGGCTCTCCCTCGGGATGAAGCTCGAGAACTGGCCGCCGAAGACCCAGCCCGCCGCGCCCAAGGTCTAGCGGCGCACCTCACCTAGGAGAGAACCGTCATGAAGCACCGCGTAGCCGGCCGCCGGCTCGACCGCACCACCGAGCACCGCACCGCCATGTTCCGCAACATGGTGACCTCGCTGCTCCGCCACGAGCGCATCGTCACCACCACGCCCAAGGCGAAGGAGCTGAAGCGCATCGCCGACAAGATCATCACGCTGGGCAAGACCGGCACCCCGCACGCCCGCCGCCAGGCGTACCGCGACGTGCGCGACGTCGAGGTGCTGTCGAAGCTCTTCGACGTCCTCGGGCCGCTCTTCAAGGCGCGCCCGGGCGGTTACACCCGCATCGTCAAGATCGGGCGCCGCGCCGGCGACAACGCCGAGACGGCGATGATCGAGCTCGTCGAGCGCACCCAGGCCGCCGCCGAGGGCGAGGAGCCCAAGGCCGAGAAGAAGGCCAAGGCCCCCAAGGCCGAGAAGGCGCCGAAGGCCGAGAAGGCCGAGAAGCCCGCCAAGAAGGCCAAGGCCCCCAAGGCCCAGGTCACCGACAAGGCGCCGAAGGGCGCCAAGAGCGCGCAGCGCGGCCAGTAGGCCCGCCTCCTCGCTCGAGCAGCTCGCGACGCGCGGCCTCCTCACGGGGGCCGCGCGTCACCTTTTTCGGCCCGGGGTGGCGCTGGGCGGGGGAGCGGCAGGCTGCTACAAGAAGCTGCGCCCACCATGCCGCCCCTGTACGCCCACGATCCCTTCCTGGCGATCCACCAGGCCCTGCAGTCGCGCTGGCTGGACCTGCCGATGGCGGCGCTCTCCCTGGCCTGCCTGGGGCTCGCCGTCGCGGGCCTCGGGGCCGGGCTCTTCGGCCTGCTCGAGCGCGACTGGCGCCGGTTCGCGGCGGTGGCGCTCCCGTTCTTCCTCGCGCTCTGCGCCCAGGGGATCCTGGTGACGCTGGCGAAGGACCTGTTCCACACCCCCCGGCCGCTGGCGATCTACGGCCCGGCGCAGGTGCGGGTGGGGCTCGAGCCGCTCCGCGCCCTCGGGTTCCCCTCCGGCCACTCCGCCTCGGTGGCGGTGCTCGCGGCCTACGGCACCGCGGTGTACGGGCGGCGACTCTCCTGGCTCTGGGCCTTCGCCTTCCTGGGAGGGCTCTCGCGGGTGTACGTGGGCGCCCACTGGGCGCTCGACGTGGCGGCCGGATGGGCGCTCGGCGCGCTGCTCGGCCTCGTCGCGGCGACCCTGGCGGCGCGCGCCCGCCCCGGCGGCCATCTTTCTTGGCGCCGCTCGTCGCGGAGCCTTGACATTCGTGGTTGATCTCCTCTAAAAGAGTCCGCTTTTCGGACCCGGGCCCTCCGGGCGGGCGCTGCGCCCTCCCGGCGCGGCCCATTTCGCATCCGGTCTTTCAGGAGGCAGTACAGATGGCGGTCGTTCTTCGGCTTTCCCGGGCGGGCACGCACAAGGCGCCCTTCTATCACGTGGTCGCCACCGACTCGCGCAAGCCGCGCGACGGCAAGTACCTCGAGGACGTGGGCGTGTACGATCCCACCCAGCAGCCCGAGCTCATCGACCTCAAGGCCGATCGCGTCGAGTACTGGCTGAAGGCCGGCGCGGTGCCGAGCCAGACGGTCGCGGTGGTGCTGAAGCGCGCCGCGAAGAAGGCCGCCGCCGCGGCGCCGGCCGAGAAGAAGGCCTAGCCGGCCACGGTGGCGCCGTGCGCGACCTCGTCCTCTGGCTCTCCCGCGAGCTCGTCGAGAAGAAGGACGCCGTCCGCGTCGAGACCATCGAGCGCGACCGCTCCACGGTCCTCGAGCTGACGGTGGACCCGGACGACCTCGGCCGCGTGATCGGCCGGGGAGGCCGCACCGCCAAGGCGCTCCGCGCCGTCCTCGAGATCGCCGCGCGCCGGCAGGGCCGTCGCGCGGTGCTCGACATCCTCGACTAGCCGCTCGGAGGGCGGTCCCGCATGGCGCTCGTCCGCATCGGCAAGGTGGTGAAGGCCATCGGGCTGAAGGGCTTCGTCGGCGTGGGCGGCTCCGAGGGCGCGCTCGCCGAGCTCCCGCGGGTGACGCTCCGGGCGGGCGGGGCGGAGCGGGTGCTGGCGGTGAGGGAGGCGCGGCCGCAAGGGCGCCTCTGGGCGGTCCGGCTCGGCGACGTCGCCGAGCGGAGCGGGGCCGAGGCGCTCGTGGGCGCCGAGGTGCTGGCCGAGCGGGACGACCTCGGCGAGCTGGAGGACGGCAGCCACTTCTGGGGCGACCTGGAGGGGATGCCGGTCGAGACGGCGGCCGGCGCGCCGCTCGGCGTGGTGACCGGGTTCTACGCCACCGGCGGCGTGGACGTGCTGGTGGTGAAGGGCGATCGGGAGCGGCTCATCCCGCTCGCGCCCTACGTGCAGGTGGACGGGGCGGCCAGGAAGGTCGTCGTCGATCCGCCGGAAGGCTTGCTGGAGCTTTGACGGACGAAGGAGGAGTGGCGCGGAGGTCGCCGGGGCTGGAGGCGGAGATCCTCACGCTGTTCCCGCGGATGTGCGAGGGCTACCTCGCCGAGAGCATCCTCGGGAAGGCCCGCGAGGCGGGGCTCGTCGACGTCCGGGTGCAGGACATCCGGGCGCACGCGCCCGGGCGCCACAAGGTCTGCGACGACGCCCCGTACGGCGGCGGCGCGGGCATGGTGATGAAGCCGGAGCCGCTCACCGACGCCATCGAGGCGGCGAGGGCGCGGCTGCCGGGGGCGAGGGTGCTGCTGACCAGCCCGCGCGGCAGGCGGCTGGATCAGCCGCTGGCGCGGGACCTCGCCGCGCAGGGCAGGGTGATCGTCGTCTGCGGCCGGTACGAGGGCGTGGACGAGCGGGTGATGCAGGTGGTTGACATGGAAGTGTCGCTGGGAGATTTCATCCTCACCGGCGGCGAGCTGGCGGCGCTCTGCATCGTGGACGCCGCGGCCAGGCTGGTGCCGGGAGTCCTCGGCAACGAGGCCTCCGCCGGTGCGGAGAGCTTCGAGGGTGAGCGCGGGCTGCTGGAGCACCCGCACTACACCCGGCCCCCGGACTTCCGGGGGATGAAGGTTCCGGAGATCCTCCTCTCGGGAGATCACCGGCGGATCGAGCGGTGGCGGCGGCGCGAGTCGCTCCGGGCCACCCGAGAGAAGCGGCCCGACCTCTTCGAGAGGTTCGAGCCCACGCAAGAGGACCTCCGGCTCATCGAGGCCGGAGACGACGAGCTGTAAAGGAGAGCAGAACATGCTTCGCAAGGCCATTGCCGACATCGAGCAGAAGTACGTGCGGAAGGACGTCCCCGAGTTCAGCGCCGGCGACACCGTGCGCGTGCACACCAAGATCAAGGAAGGCGACAAGGAGCGCATCCAGGTCTTCGAGGGCGTCGTCATCGCGCACCGCCGCGGCGAGGCCCGCGCCATGTTCACCGTCCGCAAGGTGAGCTACGGCATCGGCGTGGAGCGCATGTTCCCCGTCCACAGCCCGCGCATCGACAAGATCGAGGTGCTCGGCCACGGCCAGGTCCGCCGGTCGCGCCTCTACTACCTCCGGGAGCTGCAGGGCAAGGCGGCCCGCCTCGTCCAGGACGAGGGCGGCCACGCGGCCGCCGCTCCGGCCGCGGCCCCCGCCGCCGCCGAGCCGGCCCCGGCGTAGCCGGGCCCCTGGCCCGTCCGTGCGGGAGGGGCGTTGCCTCTCCCGCGCGCGCGGCCGTCCCGCCTCGCGAGCGCGCGGCGCGGTCGGCGTGCGCGCGCCTGGCGGCAGCACGCTGCGTTCATCCTCGAGCGAGAGGGGGCCCGTCCCTCTCTCGCTCGTGGCGCTTCTCCGGCCGTCGCCGGGCGAGTACCATCCGCACACGTGATCCTGCTCGAGCTCGCCGCCCAGGGGGTGAAGGGCGTGGCCCCCGCCGGCGGGCGCCTGGCGCTCCGCCCCGGCTACAACGTCGTGCCGTCGGCCGACGGCGCCGCGCTGGCGCGGCTCGTGGCGGCGCTGGTGGCCCCGGGGGAGCGCGACGGCGAGGCCCTCCCCGGCGTCGCCGCCGCTCCGGCCCGGGCGGGCGCGACGCTGGCCGGCAAGGACCGGCTGACGCTCCGCCTGGTGCGCGAGTTCGGCCGGAGCGCGCAGCTGCAGCGCTTCGATGCGGCGCGGCGCGCCTTCGCGCCGCTGGCCCAGGACCTCGCCGAGATCTCGCGCCAGCTCCTCGCCGCCGGCGCGCCCTCGCGCGCCCGCTTCGAGCGGGTGCGGATGCTCGATCCGGCCGACCTCCCGTCCCGCGCCCCGGGGGCCGGGCTGCCGCGGAGCGCGACGGCCGCCGCGCCGCGCCCCCGGCTCGCGCCGGAGGCGGCGGCGGCGAAGCTGGCGGCGCTCGCCGACGAGCTCGAGCGCGCCCGGGCCGCCGACCGGCTCCAGTTCCAGCTCGACGGGCTGCAGAGCCGGCTCTTCCAGCAGGAGAAGCTCCTCGAGGACGGCGCGCGGCTGCGGGAGGCGGTCGCCGCGGCCGAGGCCGCGCGCGCCCAGCTCGACCGGGTGGCGGCGGTGCTCGCCGGGCTGGGGGAGCTCGAGGCGCGCCTGGCCGGCCACGCCCGGGCCGTGGCGCGCCGGGACGAGGCCCTGGCGCGCGCGGCCGAGGAGCGGGGCGCGCTGGAGCGCGAGGCGGAGGCGCGCGCGCCCCGGCCGCTGCGACGCTCGCCGGTCTTCGTCGCGGGGCTGGCGCTCGGCGCGCTCGCCCTCGCGGGCGGCGTGGCCGGCGCGCTGCAGGGCAGCAACTGGCGCTACCTCGCGCTGCTCGACGTGCCCGCCTTCGGCGTGGCGGCCTGGGCGGCGCTGCGCGCCATCGGCGACCTCGAGGGCCGGGAGCGCGGCGAGCGCCGGCGCGCGCTGGTCGAGGAGTACGAGCGCAAGGCCGCCGAGGCCTACGCGAAGGAGGCCGGCGAGGTGGACGCGGCCGTGACGGCCCTGGAGCTGAAGGGGCCCGCGGCGCTGGCGGAGTCGGCGCAGCGGGTGGCCGAGGCCGACCGGGCGGTCGAGGCGGCGCGCGCGGCCCTCGCGGCCTGGGAGGCGCGCGCGGAGACCCGCGGCGCGGTGGAGGAGAAGGCGCGCGCCGCGGCGGAGCTGGCGCGGGTGGAGGCCGCCATAGCCGGGCAGGCGGGCGGCTACCTCCGCGACGCCCGCAGCATCGAGGCCGAGGTGGCGCGGGTGCAGGCGGAGCTGGCGCGCCCCCCGGCGCCGGAGCCGGCGGCCGCGCCGCGGCCCGCCGATCCGATCGGCGCCTTCCTCGCGGCCACGGCGGCGGACGGCGAGCCCGCGGGCGAGCTCCTGCGGGCGATCGGCCCGCGGGCGCGGCAGCTCGCCGGGAACCTCTCGGGCGGGCGGCTCGGGGCGGTGCTCCTCGACGCCCGCGGCGCGCTCTCGGTCGAGGCCGGCGGGCGCGCGGTGCCGGCCGCGGGCCTCCCGCCGCCGGACCAGGATCTCGTGTACCTCGCGCTCAAGCTCGCCGCCGCGGAGCGCGAGGTCGCGGGGCAGGTGCTGGTGGTCGGCGAGGTCTTCGACCGGCTCCCGCTCGCCGCCCGCCGCGCGGCGGCGGCCTTCCTGAAGCAGCTCGCCCGGGCCGGGCAGGTGCTGCACGCCACCGCCGATCCGGTCTTCCGCGAGGCGGCGGATCACTCGGCATGACCGCGCCGGCCCGAGAGCGCCGCCGGACCGGCCCGGAGGAGGCGCGGGAGCGCGCCCGCGAGGCCCGGGCCCGCGGCGCCGCGGCCGAGGCGCTGGCGGCGCGGCACCTCGAGGCCGCGGGGTACCTCGTCGTCGCCCGCAACCACCGGGCCCGGCGCGGCGAGGTGGACCTCGTCTGCCGCCACGACGGGATGCTGGTCTTCGTGGAGGTGCGCAGCCGCTCGCGCGAGGACTACGGCAGCCCCGCCGAGTCGGTCACGGTGCGGAAGGCGCGCCGGGTGGTCGCCGCCGCCGCCGACTACGCCGTGCGCCACGGCGGGCTCGACCAGCCGATGCGCTTCGACGTGGTGGCGGTGCACTGGGAGGAGCCCGGCCCGCGGCTCGAGCTCTGGCGCAACGCCTTCGACGCCGACGGCCGGCCCACGCTCTAGCGAGGTCACGTGTCCCAGGGAACCCTCTTCGTGCTCGCCACCCCCATCGGCAACCTGGGCGACCTCTCGCCCCGGGCGGCGGAGGTGCTCCGCGCCGTCCGCGCCGTCGCCGCCGAGGACACCCGGCGCACGCTGCAGCTCTTCTCGCACCTGGGCGTCCCGGCCCCGCGGATGATCTCGCTGCCGGCGTTCGACGAGCGCGGCCGGGCCGGGGCGGTGCTGGAGCGGCTCGCCGCCGGCGAGGACGTGGCGCTCTGCACCGACGCCGGGACGCCCGGGGTCTCGGACCCGGGGCAGGCGCTGGTGGCGGCGGCCTGGGAGGCGGGGGCGAAGGTCGTCCCGGTGCCCGGCCCGTGCGCGGCCGTGACCGCGCTGACCGGCTCCGGGCTCCCGAGCGACCGGTTCCTCGTGCAGGGCTTCCTGCCGCGCAAGGGGGCGGCGCGCGCCGAGGCGCTCCGGTTCCTCGCCGCGCTCCCGTGCACGTTCGTGCTCTACGAGGCCGGCAACCGGACCGGCGCGACGCTCGCCGACCTGGCGCGCGAGCTCGGGCCGCGCCCCGCCGCGGTGGCCCGCGAGCTCACCAAGCTCCACGAGGAGATCGCGCGGGGCACGCTCCCGGAGCTGGCCGCGCGCTTCGCCGGCGAGGTCCGCGGGGAGGTGACGCTCGTGGTGGGGGGCGCCTCGGAGGAGGCGGCCCGCGCCGCGGCGGCCCCCGAGGAGCCGCTCGAGGAGGAGCTCCGCCGGAGGCTGGCGGAAGGGCACCCGCCGACCGAGATCGCCCGCTCGGTGGCGCGGGCGCGCGGCCTGGCGCGCGCCGAGGTCTACGACGCCCTGCAGCGGCTCAAGGGCGAGAAGGCGCGCTAGTCGTCCGTCCCGCGCAGCCCGAGGTCCTTCATCTTCACCTGCAGGGACTTGCGGCTGATCTGGAGCCGCTTCGCCGCCCGGGTGACGTTCCCGCCGGTCTCCTCGAGCGCCCGGGTGATGAGCTCGCGCTCCAGCTCGGCCTGGGCCTGCCGGACGATCTCCTTCATCGACGCGCCGCTCGGGGCGGCGATGGCGCCGATGTGGCCCACGGCGGCGATCGGGGTGGCCGGGACGCCGGGCCGCTCCCGCAGCGCGTCGGGCAGGGACGAGGCCAGGATCTCCGGCCCGTCGGCGAACAGCACCGACCGCTCCATCAGGTTCTCGAGCTCCCGGATGTTCCCCGGCCACGGGTAGCCGAGCAGGAGCTGCAGCGCCTCGTCCTCGACCCGCTCGACGTGCTTGCCGAGCCGCTTGTTGTACTTCTCGAGGAAGTGCTGCACGAGCAGGGGGATGTCCTCGCGCCGGTCGCGGAGCGGCGGGAGCGCGATGGGGACCACGTTGAGCCGGTAGAAGAGGTCCTCGCGGAACCGGCCGTCGGCGATGAGGCTCTGCAGGTCGCGGTTGGTGGCGGCGACGAGCCGGACGTCCACCTTGAGCGTCTTGATGCCGCCCACCCGCTCGAACTCCGACTCCTGCAGGGCGCGCAGGAGCTTCACCTGCATCTCGAGCGGCACCTCGCCGATCTCGTCGAGGAAGAGCGTGCCGCCGTCGGCCAGCTCGAAGCGGCCCGGCTTCGAGGCCACCGCGCCGGTGAAGGCGCCCTTCTCGTGCCCGAAGAGCTCGCTCTCCACGAGGTCCTTGGGGATGGCGGCGCAGTTCACCTTGATGAGCGGCCGGTCGCGGCGCGAGCTGCCGCGGTGGAGCGCAGAGGCGATGAGCTCCTTGCCCGTCCCGCTCTCGCCGGTGATGAGCACGGTGGAGGGGGAGTCGGCCACCCGGTCGAGGATGTCGTAGATGGCCCGCATCGCCGGCGAGCCGCCCACCAGCGGCGCGCGGTCGCCGTCCCCCGGCCCGCCGTGGACGTTCTGGCGCTCGAGGTCGTGCGCGCGGGCCGCCTTGGCGATCACCGCCTTGAGGTCGTCCTGCTCGAAGGGCTTGGTGATGTAGTCGAAGGCGCCGGCCTTGAGCGCCGCCACGGCGCTGTCCACCGTCCCGTGCGCCGTGATGACGATGCAGGGGACGTCGGGGAACTCGGCCGAGACCCGCCGCAGGAGCTCCATGCCGCCGAGCCGCGGCATGACGAGGTCGGTGACGACCACGTCCACCGGGGCCTTCTGCAGCACCGCCAGGGCCTGCTCGCCGTCCTGCGCGGTGGTGACCTCGTAGCCCTCGCGCTTGAGCATGGCCGCGAGGACCCGGCGGATGTTGATCTCGTCGTCGACGATGAGGACGTGCGCCACGCCCCCTAGTTAGCACGGGAGGGGGCCGGGGGGCGACCGCGGCGGCGCCGGTCAGGCCGGGCGGCGGCGCCGCCGGCGGCGGATGCGCGACCCCGCCCGCGCCGGCCGGGCCGGGGCGGCCTCGCGCGGCAGCTCCGGCAGGTCCTCCCGCACGGCCGGGAAGGACAGCACGAACTCGGCCCCGCCGCCCGGCGCCTGGCGGACGCGGATCGAGCCCTGGTGCGCCTTCACGATCCGCTCGCAGATGGCGAGGCCGAGCCCGGTGCCCTTCTCCTTGGTGGTGTAGAAGGGCACGAAGATGCTCTCGCGCGCCTCCTCGGGCACCCCGGGCCCGGTGTCGCGGAACCGGACCTCCACCGCGGCGATCGGTCCGGCCGACTCGCGCCAGACCGCCGCCTCGTCGCGCGCGAGGCGGGTCGAGACCGCGAGCGCGCCGCCCTCGGGCATCGCCTGCACCGCGTTGAGCGCCAGGTTGAGGAAGACCTGCTTCAGCTGCTCGGCGTCGCACTGGACCCGCGGCAGGTCCGGGGCGAGGTCGAGCGTGAGCCGCACCTGCGGCGGCAGGTCCGGGCCGAGGAGCTGGAAGGTCCGCTCCAGGATCTGGTTCACGTGGAGCGGCGAGAGCGCGCTCTTGGCCGGACGGGAGTAGTCGAGGAACTGCGTGACCACGCCGTTCAGGCGGTTCACCTCCTCGACGATGATGGCGAGGAACTCGCGCGGGACGAGCTGCTCGTCGCTCGCCGGATCCCCGCGGCCGTCGCCCTCGCCTTCCGCGCCGCGGCGGCCCTCGCCGCCGCCGGCGGCCGGGCCGGTCCCGGGCGGCTCGGGCAGGATGAACTGGATGGCGCCCTTGATGGCCGCGAGCGGGTTGCGGATCTCGTGGGCCAGGCCGGCCGCCATCTCGCCCAGCGCCGCGAGCCGGTCGCGCTCCTTCATCTGCTGGTAGAGCTTCGAGTTCTCGATGACGAGGGCGCAGCGGTCGGCCACCTCGAGCAGCGCCGCGATCTCGTTCGACGCGAAGGCCTCGGGCACCCGCTCGTCCATGCAGGCGAGGAACCCGACCGCCCGATCCCCGGCGGTCAGGGGCATGCAGATGCCGGCCTTCATCGTCGCCATGGCGGTCCGGGCGTCGGCGAGGCGCCGGAGCTCCTCGGCGACGGCGACCGGGGCGGCGCTCGCGGCGGCGGCCTCGTCCGGCCCGGGCGGCAGGTGGGCCTTCAGCTCGGCGATGCGCCGGTCGATGTTCTCAAGGAGCAGCGCCTTCTGCCCCGAGGAGGCCGCGCCGAGGAGGGCGCGGGCGGTGGCCGCCTCGAGGAACCCCGCCGGCGGGGGGCCGCGGCTGTCGAGCAGCCGGTAGCCGGGCCGGTCCTCGGCGAGGAGCCAGAGCGAGGCGTGGGTGACGCGCCGGGTCTCGACCAGCCCGTCGAGGAGCACCGCCGCGAGCTGGCTCGGATCGATGACGTTGCCGATCCGGTCGCGCAGCCCCTCGAGCCTGCGCACCAGCTCGTAGCGCTCGCGGAAGAGGGTCGCCACCACCCACTCCTCGACCTTCTCGCGCAAGGGCTCGAAGAGCGAGAGGATCACGAAGGAGGCGACCAGGGTGTTGAAGTAGAAGAGCTCGGTCCGGTTGCCGACCCAGCTCACGAGGCCGCCGTAGATCGCGACCAGCACCAGGCCGAGCGAGGAGACCACCACGATCTTCCCGAGGAACTCGTGCAGGTCGAGCAGCCGGTGGCGCTGCAGCGTCTGCGACAGGAAGAACATGAACAGCGTGAGCACCACCGCGCCGAGCCCCTGGAGCGGGTAGGGCACGCCGAACCGCGGGAGCTGGTCGAGGGTGGAGAGCACCACCGCGATGCAGGCGCCGATGAAGAGGTAGAGCAGCCGGGCGCGCTCCACCCGCGTCGGCGCGGCGTGCAGCTTCCCCCAGAGCACGGACAGGACCACCGCGAGCCCGCCGACCACGTAGGCCGTGACGGCGAGCTTCGCGAGGCTGAGGTGCACGAGGGGCGAGGTGGCCACCGCGAAGCCGAGCAGCGAGCCACCGAGCATGGCGTTGCGGGCGCGGCGGGCGGGCCGGCGGGCGACGCCGAGGAACTCGAGGAAGAAGGCGAGGGCGGCGGTGGGCGTGAGGGAGCCCGCGACGACGGCGGTCCGCTCCCAGACGTCGAAGCCGGCCGGGGTGACGGTCCAGCGCTGGAGGAACTGCGCGAGGGAGAAGGCGCAGAGGTCGAGCGCGAAGAGCGCGAAGAGCGTGAACACCCGTGGCCGGCTCTGGCGCAGGAGCGCCGCGCCGGCGAGCGCCAGGGTGACGATGGCGCAGAGGAGGGAGGCCTGGGTGCGGATGTCCACGGGCGGATCCTATGCCAAGCGGGGCGCCGGGTCGCGCCCCGCGGGCGTGCCGGCGGGCGGACGGGCGCCGGAAATGGCGAGCGGCCCCCGCGCGTTGCCCGGAGGCCCGCGGCCCGCCGCGCGGGGGTGGCTTGACCGCTGGCCCCGGCGGGTCCATGAGAGTGCCTCGATGACCGCCGTCCTCGCCCTGGCCGCGCTGCTCGCGGCCGCTCCCCCGCCCGCTGCCCCGGCGTCCGAGCCGCCGCACGCCTGGTTCACCCCGGCCGAGCTCGCGCCAGTCTTCGCGGGCTCCCTCGTCCGCGCCAAGGCGGCCTACGACGCCAACCGGTACGCCGAGGCGGCGGCCGGGTTCGCCCACGCGCGGGCGCCCGAGGCGCGCTACCTCCGGGCGGTGTCCCTGGTGGAGCTCTCGCGCGGCGACGAGGCCGGCATCGCCCTCGCCGGCCTGGAGCAGGAGCTGCCGGCCCTCGCCGATCGGGTCTGGTGGTGGCGCGGGCGGGCGCGGGAGCTCTCGAGCCAGCCGCGCGAGGCGCTCGAGGCGTACGCCCGGGTGCCGCAGGGCTCGCTCTTCTTCGCCCAGGCCCAGCTCGCGCGGGCCCGGGTGCTGCGCGAGCTCGGCGAGGCGGACGAGGCGCTCGCCGCGCTGCGCCCCATCCTCTCGACGCCCGCGCCGGACGAGCCGACCCGCGGCGATCCCGCGGCCGAGGCGCTGCTCCTCTCCGGCGAGCTGCGCGCCGCCCGGGGGGAGCCGGTCGAGGCGGCCCGGGCCCGGCGCGACTTCCTCGACTGCTGGGCGGCGCACCCGCTCACGGGCGTCGCACCGGCCTGCCTCGTGGCGCTGCGCCGGCTCCCGGGCGACGCCGGACGGCCGCCGCCGGTCGAGGACGTGGTGCGGCACGCCGAGAGCCTCGTGGAGGCGAACCGCAACGACGCCGCGCTCCGGGACCTCGCGCCGCTGCTCCCCGGGCTCCCGCCGGCCGGGCCGGGCGAGGCGCTCTCGTGCCGTGCCCGCTTCACGGCCGGGAAGGCGCTCCGGCGCACGCGGCAGCACACCCGGGCCGTCGAGGTGCTCCGCCCGGTGGCCGAGCTGTGCGACGAGGGCGGGCTGCGCGCCCGCGCGGCCTACCTGCTCGCCCAGTCGGCGCTCGTCCTCTCGCCCGAGGAGGGGATCGCCGCGTACCGCCGCATGGCGCGCGACTTCCCGGATCACGGGCTCGCCGACGACGCGCTCTTCTACGCCGCCGACCAGCTCGCGCGGCAGGGGCAGGCCGACGAGGCCCGGCAGGTGCTCTCGGATCTCCTGACCCAGCACCCGGCGACCGAGTTCCGCGCCGAGGCGCTCTTCCGGCTGGCCTGGATGGAGAAGCGGGCCGGGCGGCTCGACCGGGCGGTCGAGGCGTTCGCGAAGCTCGAGCAGGAGTTCCGGGACCGCGATCCGTACGAGCACGCCCGGGCCGGCTACTGGCGCGCCCGCTCCCTCGCCGCCCGCGGCCAGCCCGCGGACCGGGAGGAGGCGCGCGCCGCCTTCGCCGCCCTCGCGTCGAGGTACCCGGCGGACTACTACGGCCTGCTCGCGCGGGCCCGGCTCGCCGAGCTCGCGCCCGGGGAGCGCTTCGCCCAGGCGACGCTCCGGCTCCCGCCCTCGCCCGAGCAGTTCCGCTACGACGCGGGCGCGCTCGCCGCCGATCGCCACTTCCGCGCCGGCGTGCGGCTCCTGCGCATGGGGCTCCCGCGCGCCGCCGCCGAGGAGCTCCGCGCCGCGGATCGCCGGCCCTTCGCCGCGGGCGATCACGACGCCGCGCCGGAGCCGCTCCTGCTCCTCGCCGAGCTCCTCGACCGCGCCGACGACCATCGGGCCGCGCACAACCTCGTCCGCACCGCCGGGCGCGCCGCGCTGCGCGAGAAGCCGGAGGGCCAGGCGCTGCGCATCTGGCGCATCGCGTACCCGCCGGCGTTCCGGGGGGACATCGAGCGCTGGTCCGGCTCGGCCGGCGTCCCGGCCGATCTCCTGCAGGGGCTCATGCGCGAGGAGAGCGGGCTCGACCCGCTCGTCGTCTCGCCGGCCGGCGCGGTGGGGCTCACCCAGCTCATGCTCCCGACGGCGCGGCAGGTGGCGCGGCGGCTCAAGCTCCGCCCGCCCACGCCGGTGGACCTCACCCGCGGGCCGCTCAACATCCGGCTCGGCGCCGCCTACCTGGGGCAGCTCTTGCAGCGGTTCGAGGGCTCGCCGGCGCTCGCCGCCGCCGCCTACAACGCCGGCCCGAACGCGGTCGGCCGCTGGCTCAAGGCCCAGGGCTCGCTCGCCTTGGACGAGTTCGTGGAGGAGATCCCGCTGCAGGAGACCCGGGGCTACGTGAAGCGGGTGCTGCGGTCCTACGGCGCCTACCGGCTCCTGTACGGCACCGGCGGCGAGCCGCCCATCGCCCTGTCCCAGAAGCTCCCCGGCCAGTCCTGAGCCGGCGCGGTCCGCCCCGGCCGGCGGGCCGGCGGCGCCCCGGCGCTGCCCGCTCGGCCGGACCCCCGTGGCAGGGCGGGCTCGCGGTCGCTAGCTTGAGCGGGGATGCTCGACTCCGCCTGTCTCGTCCTCAACCGGGTCTACCAGCCGGTCCACGTCACCTCGGTGCGGCGCGCGTTCGCGCTGCTCTACCAGGGGGCCGCCAGGGCGATCGACGAGCAGTTCCAGCTCTTCGACTTCGAGAGCTGGAGCGCGCTCTCGGCCGCGGCGCACGACTCCATCGGCACGGTGGGGCGGCGGCTGCGGGTGCCGCGGGTGGTGGTGCTCACCCGCTACGACCACCTCCCGAAGAACCGGATCCGCTTCTCGCGGTTCAACATCTACGCGCGGGACGACAACACCTGCCAGTACTGCGGGCGCCGGTTCTCCCGCGCCGACCTCAACCTCGATCACGTGGTGCCCCGCTCGCGCGGCGGCACCACGAGCTGGGACAACGTGGTCTGCTCCTGCGTGCCCTGCAACCTGCGCAAGGGCGGGCGGACGCCGGAGGAGGCCCACATGCACCTCCTGCGCGCCCCGGTCCGGCCGCGGTGGACGCCCACCTTTCGACACCTCTCCCGACGCGCGTTCCACCGTGAGTGGCGCCCCTACCTCAGCCTGGCCGAGGCCGCCTACTGGAACGTGGAACTGTTGGATTGACGGCCCCGCTGGGCTACCATCCCGCGCGGAGGGCCGCGCCCGTGAAGCCGACGCCCCTGACGAACGAGGTGGTCTGGACCGGCCGCGCCCTGCGCGAGGCCAGGGTGGGCCGCGGCGTCTCGCTCGAGCAGCTCGCCGAGCGCACCCGGGTGTTGAAGCGGCACATCGAGAACATCGAGGCGGACCGCTACGCCGAGCTGCCGGCGGCGGTCTACCTGCGCGGCATGCTGGTCGGGATCGCGCGCGAGCTCCGGCTCGACTCGCTCAAGGTGGTGCGCGCCTACCTCGCGGCGCTGGAGGCGGCGCCCCCCGCCGCCGAGCCGCCCGCGCTGCGGCCCGCCGGGCCCGGGCGGTCGCGTCGTTGACCCCCCGCGCGGCTGGCCCTACCATCGGCGCATGCAACCCCTCATCGAGACTCCCGAGCAGGCGCAGCGGCTGGCGCGCGCCATCTGCTCCGACATCTCGCTCTACAACGTCGAGAAGATCGTGAAGGGCATCGAGGAGGACACCTTCTTCGACGCGCTCCACGACGAGCTCGAGGAGGGGCGGGAGCTCTACCGGTCGCGCCTGTCGCCGTCGCTGTACGCGCGGAGCAACTACTACGATCGCGCCATCTGCGACGTGATCCTGGCGCGGAAGAAGAGCGTCCGCTCCCGGATCTGGTGAGCCCTGGCCGAGCTCCGCACAGCGCGCGTGCCGGCGGAGCTCGCCGGGACGCGCCTCGACGTGGCGGTGACCCGCCTCGCCCCCGACCTCACCCGCTCGCGCGTGCAGCGGCTCCTCGCGGACGGCGCGGTGCGGCTCGACGGGCGCGCCGCCCGGCCCGCGGCGAAGCTGCGCGGGGGCGAGGAGCTCACCATCGAGCTCCCCGACCCCGCGCCGTCGGGGATGCTCGCCCAGGACCTCCCGCTCGCGGTGCTGTACGAGGACCGCGACCTGGTGGTGCTCGACAAGGCGGCCGGGATGGTGGTCCACCCGGCGCGCGGCACGCCCCACTCGACGGTGGTGAACGCCCTCCTGCACCGCTTCGGGCAGGGGCCGGGCGGCGAGCGGCTCGGGCTCGTGCACCGGCTCGACAAGGACACCTCCGGCTGCCTGGTGGTCGCCAAGACCGAGGCCGCCCTCGCCGCGCTGCAGGCCGCCTTCAAGGCGCGGTCGGTGGAGAAGACCTACCTCGCGCTCTGCCACGGCGTGCTCGCCCCCGCCGGGAGGCTCGACACCTTCTACGGCCGCCACCCGACCGACCGCACCCGCTACACCAGCAAGGCGCGCGGCGGGCGGCGGGCGGTCACCGAGTGGAAGCTCGTCGAGCGCTTCGGCGACGCCGCCTGCCTCGCCGAGGTGGCGCTCCACACCGGCCGGACGCACCAGATCCGCGTGCACCTCTCCGACGCCGGCCACCCGCTCGTGGCCGACGCGGTCTACGGCGGGGCGCGCCGAGAAGCGCGGCTCCCGGAGGATCACCCGGTGCGCCGGGCCGCCGCCGCGCTGGGCCGCCAGGCGCTGCACGCCGCCCGGCTCGCCTTCGACCACCCCCGCACCGGGCGGCGGCTGCGCTTCGAGGCGCCGCTGCCGGCCGACTTCCTGCGCGCGCTCGCGGTGCTCCGGGCCCCGCCCGCCTAATCGGGGCGGCGCGCGGCGAACCGCCGCATGACGCCGCTGCTCCGCCGGCCCTCGGGCAGGACGCGGAACCCCGCCGCCGCGACGGACGCCTCGGTGTCGCGGTTGGGCCGGCAGCCGCCGGAGAGCCGGGTCCAGAGCGGCTGGAGCCGGTCCTGGAGGCGGGCCTCCCAGGGGCGCAGCGACCGGACGTGCTCCAGGGCGCGCAGGGTGCCCCCGGGGGCGAGCACCCGGCGCAGCTCCGCGAGCGCGGCGGCGGGGTCGTCCACGCTGCAGAGCACGAGCCCGCTCACCACCGTGTCGAAGGCGCCGTCCTTGAACGGCAGGGCCTCGGCCCGCGCCCGCACCAGCGGGACGGGCGCGCGGCGGCGGGCGCGCGCGAGGTTCTCGGGGTGGGGGTCCACGCCGACCGCCGCGCGGCGCGGATAGAAGGGCAGGTCCCGGCCGGTCCCGCAGCCG
Organism: Anaeromyxobacter paludicola; assembly: GCF_023169965.1. Lineage (NCBI taxonomy): Bacteria > Pseudomonadati > Myxococcota > Myxococcia > Myxococcales > Anaeromyxobacteraceae > Anaeromyxobacter > Anaeromyxobacter paludicola. The sequence continues at coordinate 738,854 of NZ_AP025592.1, forward strand.
AGGTCGAGGATGCGCCCGCGCGCGCCGCCGGCGAGCCAGGCCCGCCAGCGGCCGAGCCCGGTGCGCTCGACCGCCGCCATGAAGGCGTCGTACAGCCAGGGGATCCGCTCCAGTCCGCGCATCACTCCCGGTACCCCTCGGCCTGGAGCCGGAACAGGCCGGCGTAGCGGCCGCCCTTCTCCATGAGCTCGCGGTGCGAGCCCAGCTCCTCGAGCCGGCCCTCGCGGAGCACCGCGATCCGGTCGGCGATGCGCACGGTGGAGAAGCGGTGCGAGATGACGATGGCGCTGCGGTCGGCGGCGAGCGCCCGGAACCGCTCGAAGAGCTCGTGCTCGGCCTCGGCGTCGATGGACGCGGTGGGCTCGTCGAGGATGAGGACCTCCGCCTCCTCCCGCATGAAGGCGCGCGCCACCGCGAGCTTCTGCCACTGCCCGGCCGAGAGCTCGTGCCCCTTCTCGAACCAGCCGCCGAGGACCGTCTCCCAGCGGAGCGGCAGGGCGGCGATCACGCCGTCGGCGCCGCCCCGCCGCGCCGCGGCCTCGATGCGCGGGAGGTCGTCGAGGTGCGCCGGCTCGCCGAGGCCGATGTTCTCCGCGGCGGTGAACTGGTAGCGGACGAAGTCCTGGAAGACCGCGCCGACGCGGGCGCGCAGGTCGGCCGGGTCCATGTCCCGGAGATCCACGCCGCCGTAGCGGATGCTGCCCTCCGTCGGGTCGTAGAGCCGGAGCAGCAGCTTCACGAGCGTGCTCTTGCCCGCGCCGTTCTCGCCCACGAGCCCGAGCTTCTCGCCCGGCGCCAGGGTGAGCGACACGTCCCGCAGCGCCCACTCCTCCTGCCCGGGGTAGCGGAACGAGACCCGGTCGAGCTCGAGCGCGAGCGGCCGGCCGCGCGGGGGGGCGCGCGGGGGCAGGGCGCGGGCGGCCTCGCCGCCGGTGGGGATGCCGAGGTAGGCGAAGAGCTCCGACATGTAGAGCGCGTCCTCGTACATCGTGGTCACCGCGGAGAGGACGTTCTGGACCGCGGTCTGGCCCTGCCGGAAGACGGTCAGGTAGAGCGTCAGGTCGCCGAGGGTGATCTCGGCCCGGGCGGCGCGTGCCGCGACCAGGGCGTAGCAGCCGTAGAAGGCGGCGAGCGAGAGGAGCCCGAAGAGCACCCCCCAGCCCATGCGCCGCACCGCGAGCGCGCGGTCCTCCTCGTAGAACTTCCCGAAGAGCGCCCGGTAGCGGGAGAGGACGAGCGGGCCGAGCCCGAAGAGCTTCACCTCCTTCACGTGGCTGTCGCGGGTGAGGATCCACTCGAGGTAGTTGAGCCGCCGCCCCTCGGGCGCCCGCCAGGTGTTGACGCGGAAGGTCTCGGCGGCGAGCCGGGCCTCGGCCAGGAAGGCCGGGATCGAGGCGGCCACCAGCACCGCCACGCTCCAGGGGGAGAGGCGCACCAGCAGGGCCGAGAGGGCGGCCAGGGTCACGGTGTTCTGGATGACGGCGAAGGACTGGACCACCAGCGAGAGCGGCCGGGCGGAGGCCTCCCGCCGCGCGTTCTGCATCTTGTCGTAGACGAGCGAGTCCTCGAAGTGGCGCAGCTCGAGGGCGAGCGCCTTCTCGAGGATCCGCTCGTTGACGAGGTTCCCGAGCCGGGCCCGCAGCAGCTCGCGCTCCAGCGAGGAGAGCCGGGCGGCGGCCATGGCGGCCGCCATCAGGCCGAGCTCGAGGAGCACGAGCCCGACGACGCGCCCCTCGCCGGCGCCGGGCGCGCCGCGGGAGGCGGCCACCACCGCGTCCACGATGAGCTTGCCGACCCAGGCGATGCCGGCCGGGAGGACCGCCGCGAGCGCGGTGAGGCCGGCGAGCAGCAGCGCCCCGGCGCGGTCGGCCTGCCAGACGAGCCGGAAGGTGCCGGGCGCCTGGGCGAAGCCCGCCGCGGCCCCGGCGAGCCGATCGCGGAGCCGCTGCGGACGCTCGCCGCGAGGCGCGCGGAGGTGCCTGGAGGAGGCGCTCGTCACGTCCGCCGCTCGATAACTCCGGCGCCTCGTGCCGGCAACGCGACCCCCGCTTTATTTCTGGTTGGCATCGTCGTATGAGAGGCGGCGATGACGTTCCCCGAGCCGAAGAGCGACGCCACCGTCGCCACCAAGCCCGCGAAGTGGTCCATCGATCACGCCGCCCAGTACTACAACGTCACCGGCTGGGGCGCCGGCTTCTTCTCGATCAACGAGAAGGGGCACATGGTCGTACACCCCATGGGCCCGGGCGGCCCCACCATCGACGTGATGGACGTGGTGGAGGACATCCAGGAGCGCCGGCTCGGCTTCCCCTGCGTGGTGCGCTTCCAGGACGTGCTCCGGGCGCGGGTGAAGAGCATCAACGAGACCTTCGGGCGGGCCATCGCCGAGCTGGGCTACGGCGGCCGCTACTACGGCGTCTTCCCGATCAAGGTGAACCAGATGCGGGAGGTGGTGGAGGAGGTGCTCGACGCGGGCGCGCCCTACCACTACGGCCTCGAGGCCGGCTCCAAGGGCGAGCTGCTCATCGTGCTCGCGATGAACACCGACCCCGAGGCGATCACCGTCTGCAACGGCTACAAGGACGAGGAGTTCCTGCGCCTGGCGCTCCTCGGCCGCAAGCTCGGCCGCAAGATCGTGGTGGTGATCGAGAAGCTCTCCGAGCTGCCGCACCTGCTCCGGCTCTCCGACGAGATGCAGGTCGAGCCGATGATCGGCCTCCGGGTGAAGCTCACCACCAAGGGCACCGGCAAGTGGGAGGGCTCCTCCGGCGACTTCGCCAAGTTCGGGCTCACCGTGCCGGAGCTCATCGACGCGGTGCGCATCCTGAAGGAGAAGGGGCGGGAGTCCTGCGCCCGGCTGCTGCACTTCCACGTCGGCAGCCAGCTCACGGAGATCCGCGTGGTGAAGGACGCCGTGAACGAGGGCGCCCGCGTCTACGCCAAGCTGCGCAAGATGGGGCTGCCCATCGACTACTTCGACATGGGCGGCGGCCTCGGCGTGGACTACGTCGGCAGCCACTCGGCCGGCTTCTCCTCGTCGATGAACTACACGCTCGAGGAGTACGTCTCGGACGTGGTCTACAACGTCCAGCGCATCTGCAAGGACGAGGAGGTTCCCGAGCCGAACATCGTCTCGGAGTCGGGCCGCGCCATCACCGCGCACCACGCCTGCGTGCTCATGAACGTCTTCGGGAGCATCGAGATCGGCTCGCCCGAGGAGATCGCGCTCGCCTCCCAGCCCCGCCCCGACGAGCCCGACGTGGTGCGGGAGATGCGGGAGATCGTGGACTCGCTCTCGCCGCGCAACAAGGCCGAGGCCTATCACGACGCCGCCGCCAAGAAGGAGGAGGCCCTGCAGATGTTCAAGCTGGGCATCCTCGGCCTCGAGGAGCGCGCGCTGGTCGAGACGCTCTTCTGGAAGCTCTGCCACGGCCTGGTGGCGCTGAACCGCGGCAAGAAGCGGCTCCCGCGCGACACGCGCGACCTCGGCGACAAGATCGCCGACCAGTACATGGCGAACTTCTCGCTCTTCCAGAGCGCGCCCGATCACTGGGCCTTCGATCAGCTCTTCCCGGTCGTCCCCCTGCACCGGCTCGGCGAGGCGCCCACGCGCGACTGCACCATCGTGGACATCACCTGCGACTCGGACGGCAAGATCGAGCAGTTCATCGAGGGGGAGGGCGTGGACGAGACGCTCTCGCTCCACCCGCTCCGCAACGGCGAGCCGTACTTCATCGGCCTGTTCATGACCGGCGCCTACCAGGACGTCATGGGCGACATGCACAACCTCTTCGGCCGGGTCAACGAGGTCCACGTGTTCGTGGACGACGAGGATCCGGAGGACTTCTACATCGAGGAGGTCATCCCGGGCGACACGGTGAAGGACGTGCTCGCGAGCGTGCAGTACGACACGCCCGACCTCGCCCGCCGCGTGAAGGGCGCGCTCGACCAGCGGGTGAAGGAGGGGGTGCTCCGCCCGAAGGAGGGGGTGCAGCTCCAGGACTTCTACGAGTCGGTGATGCGGGGGTACACGTACCTGTCCGGTCTGTAGGCGCGCCGGAGGGGCGCGCGACGGGCGGCCCGCCGCGCGCGGTCAGAAGTTGATGGTGACGATGAGGGTGTCGGCGTAGCTGCCGGCCGACACGTCCTGGAGCGGCGGGACGCAGGTGTAGAAGCTCAACGTCTGGTTGTGGTCGCCGACGCCGGGGATCGCCTGCGAGGGCTGGTCGCTCCAGACCGAGGTGCAGGCCGCGTCGGTGTAGACGTTGTAGAGCAGCCGGTCGGCGCTCCCCGCCCTGGTCATGTAGCGGGCCGAGGCGTTCCCGGAGCTCCCGGCGCTGAGCGTCAGGCTCGGGCTCGCGGGCGGGGCGCAGTCGTAGCTCAGGGTGGAGCGGAGCTGCTGGCGGGCGGCGCTGAAGGTGTCGTAGCGCGCGAACGACACGGCCGTGGCGCCATTCACCTTGCAGCTCGCGGCGCGCGCCGTCCCCGCCGTCGCGAAGGCGGCCGCGCAGGCGGCGGCGAGCAGGATTCTCTTCGGCGACATGGCGCGCGGGGCGGCGGTCCCGGGCAACGAGATACGCCGGAACTCCCCGCCAGCGCAAGCTTTCGGCCGGCGCGGAGTGGGTGCGGGTGGCAGGGCCGGCGCGAAGGACCGACGCGTGCGCCGCCGGCTCCCGCGGCACCACATGAACGCGCGTCCGGAGCCATGGTCATGGCGCTGCCGTGTTTTTGACTTGGGGGTAGGGTCCGCTACGTTGTCGCTCGTCAACTGGCCGCTCTCGGCCAAGGAGTCACCCGTGAAGATCCCTTCCAAGCTCGCCCTCGCCGCTCTCGCCGCCCTGGTCTCCGCCGGCAACGCCCGCGCCGCCGGCACCGCCACCGCCAACGTCGCCGTGAACGCGACCGTGATCACCAGCTGCAGCATCACCGGCGGCAGCGTCGCCTTCGGGAACTACGACCCGCTCGCCGCCGGGAACGTGGACAAGCAGGGCACCATCAGCGTGAACTGCAACAAGGGCACCGCCTTCAGCGTCACCCTCGACCAGGGCGCGAACGGGAGCGGCGCCGTTCGCAACATGAAGGGCGCCACCACGGGCAACACCGACCTGCTGCCGTACGAGCTCTACACCGACAACGCCCGCGGCACGGTCTGGAACGCGACCAACAAGATGACCGGGACCGCGGCCAACAAGAACACCGCCGTCCCCTTCACCGTGTACGGCCGCATCGCGGCCGGCCAGGACGTCCAGGCCGACACCTACGGCGACACCGTGGTCGCCACCGTCACGTTCTAGGGGCCCCTTGGTCCACCGCCGCACGCTGCGCCGTCTCCGGCCGCTGGCCCTCGCCGCGCTCGCCGTCCTCCTCCTGCCGGGAGGGCGCGTCCGCGCGGCGGGGCTGGTGGTGAACCCGATCCTGGTGCGGCTGACGGCCGACGAGCGGAACGCCGTGGTCTCGGTGACCAACGACGAGCCCGAGCCGGTCCGCTTCAAGGTCTCGGTGCTCGCCTGGCAGGAGTCGAGCAGCGGCGAGATGCAGCTCGCGCCGGCGGAGGACGTGGTCTGGTTCCCGCAGCTCTTCACCCTGGCGCCCAAGGAGAGCCGCAACCTCCGGGTCGGCACCACCCAGCCGCCCGGGGCGCGCGAGCGGAGCTACCGGCTGTTCGTGGAGCAGCTCCCGCCGGCGGAGAAGCCCGGCGGCCCGAGCGCGGTGCGGGTCCTGTCGCGCGTCGGGATCCCGGTCTTCGTCGAGCCCGCCCAGGCCGCGGCCCGGCCCGAGATCGACGGCGTCGAGGTCCGCGCCGGCCGGGCCAGCTTCGTCCTGCGCAACCGGGGGAACGCGCACTTCCGGCCCACGAGCCTGAAGCTCCAGGCGCGCGGCGCCGCGGGCGAGGTGCTGCACGTCCAGGACTTCAATGGCTGGTACGTGCTCGCCGACGGCGAGCGCCGCTACGACGCGGCCCTGCCCGCCGGCATCTGCGCGCAGGTCCGGAGCGTCCGGGTCGAGGCGGTGCTCGGCGACAAGCCGGTGAGCGCCGAGGCCGCGGCTCCCCATGGCGGCTGCGCTCCGTAGCCACGTCGCCGCCCCGCTGGCGCTGACGCTCGCGCTGCTCGCCGTGCCCGCCGCGCCCGCGGCGGCCGAGGAGTGGGCCGCCGCGCCCCTGGAGCTCAAGGTCAACGAGGTCGCGCAGGAGGGCGTCGTCACGGTCCTCCTCGGCGCCGACGACGTGCTCCTGCCGCTCGACGTGGCCACGAGGCTGCACCTCGAGCGGCTCGGCCGGCGGCTCCTCGTCCGCGACGCCCCCTGGCTCTCGCTCCGCTCGATGGCGCCCGAGGTGCGCTACGAGCTCGACGAGCCCGGGCTCGCGCTCCGGCTGACGGTCGATCCCCGGCTGCTCGGGGCCGCGGTCATCGACTTCGCGCCCCTGCAGCGGCCGGCCGGGCTCGTGCTGGGCGAGGCCCGCAGCGCGTTCCTCAACTACTCCGTCCAGGGCCGCAGCAACGACCAGGTGGACGCGGCGCTCGAGGGCGGGGCGGGCGCGGGCGGCCTCCTCTTCACGAGCGGCGTGAGCCGGAACCCGACGGCCGGGTGGGTGCGCGGCCTCTCCGCCCTGACCCTCGACGCGCCGGCCGCGCTCCGGCGCGTGACCGCCGGGGAGGCGGTCGCCTCCACCGGCCCCCTCGGCGGCAGCGCCGTCCTGGCCGGCCTCGGGATCTCCCGGGAGTTCTCGCTCGACCCGTACTTCGTCCGGGGGCCGCTGCCGAGGACGACCGGCCTCGCGACCACCCCGTCCACCGTGGACGTCTACGTGAACGGCGCCCTGGTGAAGCAGGTGCCGGTCGCGCCGGGCACGTTCGAGCTCGCCAACCTCCCGGTCACCACCGGCAACGGGAACATCCGGACCGTCGTGCGCGACGCCTTCGGGCGGGCCACCGAGCTCGACGCCCGCTACTACTACTCGTCGGGGCTCCTCGCGAAGGGGCTCGACGACTACGCCTACCAGGCCGGCCTGCTCCGCCAGAACTTCGGGCGGGAGAGCTTCGACTACGGGGGGCTCGCCTTCGCGGCCCGCCACCGGTGGGGGCTCACGGAGCACCTCACGGCCGGGTACCGGCTGGAGGGCACGACCGATCGCGTGAGCGGCGGCGTCACCGCCACCGCCGCGCTCTGGCTGGGAGAGCTGGAGGCCTCCGCCGGCGCGAGCGGGTCGGACCGGCACGGCGGCGGCGCGGGCGCGCTCTCGTGGTCGTACCGCGGGCGGCAGCTCGGGGTCGGCGGCTACGTCCGGGCGCAGACGGAGCGGTACGCCACGCTCGCCGCCACGGCGCTGGACGACCGCCCCCTGCTGCAGGCCGGCTCCTTCGTCGGCGTCCCGCTCGGCGACAAGGCCACGCTCAACCTCGAGTACAGCGCGTCGCACTACCGCGACGCCGGCAACCTGGACGCGGTGCTCCTGCGAACCGACTTCCGGCTCGGCGCCCGGGCGTCGCTCCTCGTCGGCGGCGGCTGGTCGCGGTCTCCCTCGAGCGGCGCGGCCTTCTCGGCGTCGGCGATGCTGAGCTGGTCCTTCGGCGCCGGGACGCTCGGGGATCTGAGCGCCGACTCCGCCAACGGCGGCGCGGCGTCGGTCGGGCTGCAGCGCAGCCTCCCGCTCGGCGAAGGGTACGGCTACCAGCTCCGGGCCGGGCAGGGCGACTCGAGCGGGCTCGCGAGCGGGGACCTCCAGTACCAGGGGCGCTACGGGCGCTACGAGGTGACCTACGACCGGCGGGGCGGGGGATCCCTCGCGTCCGCCACGGTGGCGGGTGGGCTCGTGGCCATCGGCGACCGGGTCCTCCCGACGCGGCCGGTCCAGGACGGCTACGCGCTGGTCCAGGTGCCGGGGGTGGAGGGGGTGCGGGCCTTCCTGGAGGGACAGGAGGTGGGGCGGACCGACGCCCGCGGCGACCTGCTCATCCCCAACCTCCAGGCGTACTACGGCAACCACGTCTCCATCCGAGCCACCGACGTGCCGATGACCTTCGACGTGCCCCGCTCCGAGCTGCTGATCGCCACCCCGGTCCGCGGCGGCGCGCTGGCGAGGTTCCCGGTCGAGCCCATCCAGATGGTCGGCGGCGAGGTCCGGCTCGAGGGCCGGCCGGAGGAGCGCCCCGCCTACGGCGAGCTGACGATCCGCGAGGGGGAGCGCGTCTGGTCCTCGCCCATCGAGAAGAGCGGCCGGTTCTCCTTCGAGCGGCTCCCGCCCGGCGCCCACCGCGCCGAGGTCGAGTGGCGCGGCGGCCGGTGCGAGGCGCTGCTCCTCGTCCCCGACACGCGCGATCTGATGGTCGAGGTGGGACGGGTCTCCTGCCGCGCGGCCGCCGCCGAGGTGGCGCAGCGGGTGATCCCCGTGGACCGCGCCGCTCCGTGACTCTCCGTCTCGACGCGCCGCGCCACACTGGCGGTGCATCCGGGGCGCTTCTCGGCTCACCTCGAAAGTGGTAGCTTGCCGCCGTCCTCCGGAGGGGGAGGCGCGGCCGGCGAGGCGCTGCATCCACTCGCAACCACGGCCGTTTCACGTTTCGGAAAGGACCTGCATGGCCGCCCACGATCCCGCCGCCGGCGAGAGCCTGCGCACGCTGCCCGGTGACGACGTCCGCCAGATCCTCTGGCGCTTCGCGGACCGCTTCGACCTGCAGATGGTGGTCCAGTCCACCCGCGCGGTGGCGCGCGGGCCGGTGGCCCGCCTGGTCGCGAGCGGCGGCCGCAACAGCCACGACTGGACGCCCGGGAAGAACGAACTGCTCCGCGCCTACGACGAGTCGGGCATCACCGCCGTCTTCATGGATCCCGAGCAGGGCGGGTTCATCGAGGGGCCGAAGAACCTGGCCCTCGCCCTCGTCGCCTTCGAGCTCGCCTGGGTGGACGCCGGGGCCGCCACCGGCGCGCTCGCCGGCAACCTCGCCCTCTCGCCCATCCACGAGCGCGGCACGAAGGCCCAGGCGGATCACTACATGGCGCTCGCCGCGCCGGCGAAGCCGGGCGAGGACCGCAAGCCCTGGCGTGGCGCCTTCTGCCTCACCGAGCCGCTCCCGTACGTGGGCGTGGACACGGGCATGCTCTCGGGGAAGGCGACCATCGCCGAGTGGGAGGAGGGCAAGGAGCCCGTCCTCCAGATCGAGAAGCGCGGCCGCTTCATCACCAACATGGGGTTCGCCAACTTCGTCACCGCCGCGGTGGACTCGGCCGACCCGCGCCTCAAGGGGAGCTGCATCGTCATCCTCGAGGAGGGCGACCCGGGCACCTTCGACCGCGGCACGCCGACCCGGAAGATGGTCCACCAGCTCAGCTCCACGAGCGACCCGATCTTCAGCCTGCGCGTGCCCGCCTCGCGGATCGTCGGCGGCTACGAGGTGAAGGACGGCGTCATCGTGCCGCGCTGGGACCACGGCGAGATCATCGAGGCGGTGTTCAAGCGCACCCGGGTCGGGGTGGCGGTGATGACCGCCGCGAAGCTCCTCAGCGCCGTCGAGCCGGTCATCCGGTACCAGCGCGGCCGCTTCCGCGGCGCCGAGCAGACGAAGCCCGGCTCGCTCCGGCACGAGCTCGGCCTGCAGCAGCGCGAGGACGCGCTCCACCGGCTCACCGACGTCTGGGCCACCGGCGAGGCGGCGGCGTCGCTCGCCTTCGCCGCGGCGCGGCTCTACGACGAGGTGGACCCGCTCGAGCGGCGCAAGTCGGAGCTCCTCGCCCAGGCCGGGGTGGGGGGCGGGCGCGCCGAGTTCGCCTATCTGAAGAAGGTGAACGAGCGCGCCATCGAGTACCTCTCGCTCTCGCGCCTGCCGCAGGGCGAGCGCGACGAGGCGCGCCTCCTCGAGCTCGCGAACGACGAGCTGGTCCGCTTCGCGCTGGTGGACTCGGAGGCGGGCGTGCTCTGCCCGGCCGCGAAGCTGTGGTGCACCGGCCACGGCGCCACGGTCATGCGCGAGGCGGTGAGCCTCGTGGGCGGCTACGGCATCACCGAGGACTGCCCGGGCTTCCTCGGCCACAAGTGGATGGACGCGCAGCTCGAGGCCACCTACGAGGGGCCGGAGGCGGTGCAGCGGCGGAACCTCTCCGTCACCATGGCCCAGCCGCTCTTCCTCGAGCAGCTGCGCACCTGGGCCGGCGAGCTGCGCCGCATCGCCGCGGCGCGCCCGGGGACCGGGGCCTGCACCCTCGCCACCGCCTTCCGGCTCTGGCTCTGGACCTTCGACCACCTCACCACGGCGAAGGACGCCAACGGCGAGAAGCTCTACGTCGGCCCGCGCCAGGGCGTCACCTTCCGGCTCGCCGACGCGCTCTGCTGGCTCCTCGCCAGCCGGGCGCAGATCCTCGACCTGCTCGAGCTCGCGCGGCGCGGGCCCGAGAGCCCGCTCGCCGGCGAGGGCCTCCCCGGCCTGCTCGAGTTCCTGGGCGACCTCTGCCACGTGCAGGCCGCCGCGGCCGCGGGCGAGGTGGGCCGGATCTGCGCCGAGCTCACCTACGGCTACAACCGCCACCCGGCCTGGGACTCCGAGGCGCGCAGCGTCTGCTACGCCGCCGAGGACCTGGAGGCGCTGGAGGGGATCATCAGCGGCATGGCCGGCTGTGCGACGGACGTGATCGGCGAGGGCGGCGCGCACCCCGACAAGGCGGGCCCCTGCGCCAGCTGCCAGGGGCTGCACGACTTCGCCGCGCTCCGGATGAAGCTCGACGGCTGCCTCACCGGCGCCCAGCTCGCGAAGGACCGGGCGGCGCAGGCGCTCTCGAAGGTGATGATCCCCGAGGCCCTCGACTACCCGGCCTGAGGAGCGCGACATGGGCGAGACGGAATCGGCGGCCCCCGAGGCCGCCCGGCAGGAGCTTTCGGCCGACGTGGTCTGCGTGGGCTTCGGCCCGGCGATGGGCGGCTTCCTCACCACGCTGGCGCGCGGGGTGGTGAACCCGGACGGCAGCACGGCGGTGGAGAGCCGGGTCGCGCCGGGGCTGCCGCTGCAGGTCATCTGCTACGAGCGCGCCGACGACGTCGGCTTCGGCGTCTCGGGCGTGGTCACGCGGGCGCGGGCGCTGCGGGAGAGCTTCCCGGAGCTCGAGGCGGCGCAGATCCCGCTCGCGGCGCCCATCGCCGAGGAGCGGGTGCTCTACCTGCTCGATCCCATCGGCGCGAGCCGGCGATCCGCGACGCTGCGCGGGGCCGACCGGCTCCTCCGGGCCGCGCGCTTCGCCCTCCCGGTGGCGGACGAGGCGCTCGAGCTGCCCTGGACCCCCGAGTTCCTGCACAAGCGCGGCGGGATGGTCCTCTCGCTCGGCCAGCTCAACCAGTGGGTCGCCGGCCAGGTGCTGCAGACCGGCGCCGTCCAGATCTGGCCCGGCACCCCGGTCTCGCAGGCGCTCGTCGAGGGGCACGCGGTCACCGGTGTCCGGCTGGTGGATCAGGGCGTGAACCGCGACGGGACGCCCGCCGAGGGCTACCTGCCGGGCATGGACGTGAAGGCGGCGCTCACGGTGGTGGGCGACGGCCCGGTGGGCCCGGTGGGGCGGCAGCTCGACGAGGTCTTCGGGATGCCGGAGGGGCACCACGTCCGCGAGTGGGCGGTGGGCTGCAAGATGGTGGTGGACCTCGCGCCCGACCGGCCGGCGAAGCCGGGGACCGTGCTCCACACCTTCGGCTTCCCGGAGCCGGAGATCTTCGGCTTCCTCTACGTGCACCCGGGCAACGTCGCCTCGGTGGGCATCTTCGTGCCCTCCTGGTTCGACTGCCCGGCGCGGACCTCGTACCGCTACCTGCAGCACTACGTGCAGCACCCGGCGCTGCAGCGGTACCTCGCCGGCGCGACCCTCCGCTCCTGGGGCGCGAAGTCGATCCAGGAGTCGGGGCGGCGGGGCGAGCCGCGCCTCGCCGGCGACGGCTGGGCCCGCATCGGCGAGGGATCGGGATCGACCAACGTGCTCACCGGCTCCGGCGTGGACGAGGCCTGGGCCACCGGCGTGCAGCTGGCGCAGGGGGTGCTCGAGCTCTGCCGCAGCGGCAAGCCGTTCTCGCGCGAGAACCTCGAGGCGGCCTACGTGGCGCGGCGGCGCGGGAGCTGGGTGGAGGCGGAGGGGAGGGTGGCGGAGCGGGCCCGCGACGGCTTCGGCCAGGGGGTCGCGACCGGGCTCCTCGGCATGGCGCTCTCCGGCCTCACCGGCGGCAAGGTGAGCCTGGGCCCCGAGCCGGTGCCGCCGCACGAGCGGATCCAGGGCGTCGAGGGCTGGTACGAGGGGCGCATCCCCGCCGCCGAGGTGGCGGCGCTGCGGGCGGAGTGCGCCCGGAGCGGCCGCCCGCTCCACGACGCGCTGATGGACCGCGCCGGCTGGCCGCCCATCGCCTGCGACGGGAAGCTGCTCGTGTCGCACCAGGACGCGCTGCTGCTCGGCGGCAAGGTGCAGGCGCCGCCCGGCTACGCCGACCACGTGGTGTTCCTGCGCCCGGAGCTCTGCAAGGCCTGCGGCGCGCGGACCTGCGTCGCCATCTGCTCCGGCCAGGCGATCACCGACGTGCCGGACGGCGTCCCGGCCTTCGACCGGGAGAAGTGCGTCCACTGCGGCGCGTGCCTCTGGAACTGCTCGCAGCCGCTCGAGGACGGGAGCGAGCAGGGCAACGTCGCCTTCCTCGCCGGGGCCGGCGGGCTCCACTCGGCAGAGAACTAGGCTCACCCCAGGAGAGCGAGATGAACGGACTGCAGATCGTCGTCTGTGGGAGCGTGGTCCCCGACCCGCTCCAGACCCTCGAGCCCACGGCGGGCCCCGCCGGCCCGGTGCTCAAGAACGAGGCCATGCTCCCGGCGGTGCTCGACCCCTGGGCCGGCCACGCCCTCTGGGAGGCGGCCCACCTCGCGGCGGCGGTGCCGGGCTCCAAGGTCTGGCTCGTGGCCCTCGGCCCGAAGGCGAAGCTGCAGCAGGTGATGATGGTGGTGGGCCAGAAGGTCCCGTTCGAGCTCGTGGCCGTGGACGGGCCGGCGGGCGGGTTCACCGACTCGCACGAGACGGCGGCGGCCCTCGCCGAGGCGGTGAAGGCGATCCCGGGGCTCGACCGCTCGCGCCTGCTCCTCTTCGGCGGGTGGGAGTCGGCCGCCCGGGGCGCCGGGACCACGCTCGCGCTCGTCGGCGCGCGGCTCGAGATCCCCGACCTCTTCCTCGGCGTGGACGCGCTCGCGGTCCGCGAGGACGGCAGCCTGGAGGTGCTGGAGCGGATCGAGGGCGGGCGGCACCAGGTCTCGGTGTGCGCCGGGGCGCCCGCCGTGCTCGGCTGGGCCACCGGCAACCGGCCCGAGCCCCGCAACAACCCGCAGGTCGGCATGCTCAACATGCGCGGGATCCTGCCGGCGCTGCAGAAGGCGCGGCCGGCCCCGGCGCTCGGAGGCGGCGTCACCTTCGAGGCGGTCTCGCTGCCGAAGCAGCAGCGCGAGACCCGCGTGGTCAAGGACCTTCCGGCCGCCGAGATCGCGCGCGAGCTCGTGGCCTGGATCGAGAGCTAGGGAGGACGACATGGAAAAGGTGCTCTTCATCGCCCATCCGGACGCCGACGGGGCGCTGCCCCGCGCGGCCCTCGAGGCCCTCTCCGCCGCCCGCGCGCTCGCCACGTCGCTGGGCGCGCCGCTCACCGTGGGGCTCTTCGGGGCCGACCTCGCCCGCGCCGCCGCCGCGGTGGCGGGCGCCGGCGCCGACGCGGTCCTGGCCGCCGACGCCCCGGAGCTCGCCGCCGGGCGGGCCGCGGCCGACGGCGCCGCCTGCGAGGCCCTGTGCCGCGCCGCGCAGGCCACCCTCGTCGTCGCGCCCGGCACCTCGCGCACGGCGCGCGCCTTCCCGGGCGCCGCCTTCCGGCTCGGCGGCAAGGTGGACACCCACGCCACCGCGCTCGCCGCCTCGGGCGGCGCCGTCGCACTGACGCGCTGGTTCTACAAGCAGCGGATCGAGGCGCGGCTCACGCGCGCCGAGCGGCCCTGGCTCGTCCTCCTCGACGGCGGCTGCGCGCCGGCCCACGTCGCCGAGGGGAGCGCGCCCGCGCTGCAGGCCGTCCCGCTCGAGCTCGGAGAGGCGGCGAGGCGCACGCGGGTCGAGGGGGTGCGCGCGCCCGCGGCCGACGCCCAGACCATCCGCCCCGACGCGAAGCTCCTCTTCGTGGCGGGCGCCGGCTGGACGAAGAAGCAGAAGGATGGGCAGCCGCACCCGGCGGAGGCCGAGGCGCTCATCCTCGGCTTCCTCAAGGCCTCGAAGGCCTCGCTCGGCTCGTCCAAGTCGCTGGTGGACCAGACCGGCGAGGGGCAGGCGGTGCTCGGGTTCATGAGCCACCTCAACCAGGTGGGCCAGACCGGCTCGACGCCGCGCCACCCCAAGGGGCTCGCCACCTGCTGCCACGGCGAGGAGCCGCACGTGGTCGGCTGGCGCTTCGTCCACGAGCGCCGGGCGGTGAACCTCGACCCGGCCTGCGGCTGGGCGCGCGGCAAGGCCGACGTCCTCTACGTCGCCGACGCCTTCGAGGTGGTGCGCGAGCTGAACGCGCTGCTGGCCGCGAAGGGCGGCTAGCGGCGCGGTCCCGGAGCTACACCGGCTGGGCGCAGGCGCGGCAGCGCTTCGCCTCGGCCGGGATGAGCTCGAGGCACTGCGGGCAGGCCTTGGTGGCCGGCGCCGGCGGCGGCGCCTTCTCGTGGATCAGCGCCTTCACGATGAGGAAGACCACCCAGGCCACGATGACGAAGTCCACGCACCGGCCCGCGAAGTCGCCGAGCAGGAAGGGGCCGACCTTGGCGGTGCGCCAGTCGCCCGACGGCACGAGCAGCCCGACGATCGGCATGATGAGATCGTCCACCACCCCGCTGACGATCTTGCCGAACGCGCCGCCGATCACGACGCCGACCGCCAGCGCCAGGGCGTTCTGCTTGAGGAGGAAGGCCTTGAACTCACCGGCGAGGCGCGTGGCGCTCGCGACCGGGAGGCGGGCGGGACTGTGCGAGGACGTCGAGGGTGCCGTTTCCATGGCGTGAACTGTAGGCGGGCGGGCGGGCGACCGCTACGCGCGTTAGGTTGACCCCGAGCGCCCGCGTCGCGGGCCCAACCCCGGAGGGACACCAAGCCATGCCCGGCACCTACAAGAAGATCGAAGTCGTCGGAACCTCGCCCAACAGCTTCGCCGAGGCGGTGCGGAACGGGGTGGAGGAGGCCGGCAAGACCCTCCACCACCTCAACTGGTTCGAGGTGGTCGAGGAGCGCGGGGTGATCAAGGACGGCAAGGTCGCGGAATTCCAGGTGACCATCCGGATCGGCTTCAAGATCGAGGGCCACTGAGCGACCCGCGGCGGACCTTCCTCGGTTCCTCCTTTTCGGTCGGCTCTTTTTCGGCTAGAGCCTATGGGCCCGGACGGGTGCCGGGCCCCCGACAAGGAGACGTGAATGGCCGTCACGAAGGTCGACGTCGAGGAGCGGCTCCCGCTCCTCAAGAGCATCCCCCTCAGCCTGCAGCACCTGTTCGCCATGTTCGGCGCCACGGTGCTGGTGCCGTACCTCGTCGGGCTCGACACCTCGGTGACGCTCTTCTCGAGCGGCGTCGGGACGCTGCTCTACATCTTCATCACCAAGGGCAAGGTGCCGGCGTACCTCGGCTCCTCCTTCGCCTTCATCGGCGCCCTCACGGTGCTGCTCGGCGTGAAGCCGGGGCAGGTCGCCGACGCGAGCCACATCGCCACCGCGATGGGCGGCTGCGTGGTGGTGGGCCTCCTCTACATCCTGGTCGCGCTCGCCATCTACAAGTTCGGCACCGGCTGGATCGACAAGCTCCTGCCGCCGGTGGTCATCGGCTCGGTGGTGGTGGTCATCGGCCTCGGCCTCGCCCGCGTCGCGGTGGACATGGCGACCGGCGCGGCGATCGGCGGCTACAACTCGACCTCCTTCACGATCGCGCTCATCGCGCTCGGCATCGCCATCTGCGCCGCCGTCTTCCTGAAGGGCTTCCTCGGCGTCATCCCCATCCTCATCGGGATCGTCGGCGGCTACGCCGTGGCCCTCGCGCTCGGCAAGGTGGACTTCGCGCCGGTCGCCTCGGCGCAGCTCTTCGCCGTGCCCGGCTTCGTCCTGCCGAGGCTGAGCTGGGGCGCGGTCCTCGCCCTCGCGCCCATCTCGCTCGTCGTCATCACCGAGCACATCGGCCACCTCATCGTGACCAACAAGGTCTGCGAGCGCGACTTCTTCAAGGAGCCGGGCCTCCACCGGTCGCTCGCGGGCGACGGCGTGGCCACCGCGGTGGCCGGCATGATGGGCGGCCCCCCGAACACCACCTACGGCGAGAACATCGGCGTCATGGCCATCACGCGGGTCTTCAGCGTGTGGGTCATCGGCGGCGCCGCCGTCATCGCCATCGTGATGTCCTTCATCCCGAAGGTCGGCACCTTCATCCACACCATCCCGGTGCCGGTGATGGGCGGCATCTGCATCCTGCTCTTCGGGATCATCGGCTCGCAGGGCGTCCGCATGCTGGTCGAGGCCGGCATCGACTTCTCGCAGAAGCGGAACCTCATCATCGCCTCGGTGATCCTGGTGATCGGGATCGGCGGCGCCCACATCGACATCGGCGGGGTGACCTTCTCCGAGATGCCGCTCGCCACCTACGTGGGCATCCTCCTCAACCTGATCCTCCCGCACACCAAGGCGCTCGAGGGCCAGGCCCCCGTCGCCGAGCCGGACGTGTAGCGGGCGCCTTCCGGCGGCGGGCGGGGGTCAGTCCCCGGTCGCCGCCGGAGCCGCGTGCGCCGACGGGCGCCGCCCCGAGCCCCCGAGGCGCGCCCGCACGTGCTCGAGCAGGGCGCGCGCCGGGCAGTCCTCGCCGCAAGCGGCGCGCGTGAGCCCCCGCAGGAGGGCACGGCCCGCGCCGGCTCCGCCACAGCACGCGTTCCAGTGGCAGCGATCGCCGGAGCGCGGCTTCGGCCCGGTGCTCGCCCCCCGCGGCAGCGCCGCGAGGTCGAGCTCCTCCAGCCTGCAACATCCCGCCCCGCCGCCGAGCTCCACCTTGCCGTCCACCCGGACGGTGAGGGCCTCGCCCTCGCGGGGCCCGCCTCCCTGCGGCCGCTCGGCCAGGACCACCAGGTCGCGGAGGTCGGGCAGGTGGAGCCTGGAGGGCGCCAGCTCGAGCCAGGCGTCGAAGAGGCGCGCCAGGAGCTGCGCGGCCCGGGCCGGGTCGAGCGGGTCGTCGCCGCTCTCCGGGAGCGCCGCCGGCCGGAACGACAGCTCGGGCACGCCGGCCCGCTCGAACGAGCGGAGCGCGCGGGCGGGATCGGCCGCCACGTGCTCCAGCCCGGCGAGGACCCGGAACGCGACCGAGCGCGGGCGGAGCCGCCGGGCGGCGCGCAGGGCGCCGGCGCTCGCCGCCTGCTCGTCCTCCCACGGCTCCGCGCCCGCTGCGCCCGGCAGCCGGAGCGAGACCTCGAAGCGGCGCGCCGAGAGGAAGTCGGCCCACGGGTCGTCGAGCAGCGCGCCGGAGGTGACCACCTCGTTCTCGAGGCGCTGCCCGGGCCGGGCGAACTCCTGCTCCAGCGCGACCGCCTTCTCGTAGAACCACCGTCCCGCGGAGAGCGGCTCGGCCCCGTCCCAGACGAACCGGACCGGGCTGGGCGTGGATCGGAGCACCCGGTCCACCGCGCTCGCCAGCACCCGGAACGGCATCTGGTGCGGCGCGCTGTCCCCGTCCCCGTCTCCGGGCGGCGGGCGCGAAACCTCCAGGACCACACGCGTCGGCGCGGTCTGCACGGCTCCCCCTCTAAACGAACGTTTCGCGAGACAGGGTCGGGTATCGGGACCGCCCCGTCGAGGTACCTGTTGGGGTGCCGCCAAGGACTCGACCGGGACCGGTCCGCGGCGCAGTCGGACCCGCTGCCGAAGGAGGGCACCCAGCCCCACATTGCCGAGGTCCACGCGGGAGGTGCGCGATGTGGGGTCGAGAGAGGCGGGCCGGGAGCTGGGCGGGGGACGCGCTGCTGGGAGCGCTCGGAGGGCTCGCCGCGTCCTGGGTGATGGATCGGGTCCAGGCGAGCGTGCTCCAGCGGCTCGGCACCGAGGAGACCCGCCGGAGCGAGCGCGAGGCCTCTGGATCGGGGGAGCCGGCCACCTACCGGGCGGCGGAGGCGCTGGCGCGACCCTTCGGGATCCCGCTCGACGGCCGGCGCAAGGCGCTCGGGGCCGAGGTCGTCCACTACGCCACGGGCGCGGGGTGGGGGGCGCTGTACGGGATCGCGGAGCACCGGCTCGGCTGGCCGACCCTGCTCTCGGGCGTCGCCTTCGGGGCGCTGGTGTTCGCGCTAGGCGACGAGCTGATCGTCCCGCTCCTCGGCTGGGCGGGAGGCCCGAGGCGGTATCCCGCGTCGGTGCACGGCAAGGCGCTCGCGGCCCACCTCGTGTACGGGGCGAGCACCGCCGGGGCGTGGCGGACGCTCTCCGGCGCCCTTCACTTGTAGTCGGTGAGGTGGCGCCGGGTGGCCTGGCGGCGCGGCTCGCGCTTCGCCTGGCACTCGGCGCAGAGGGGCGCGTAGGGCATGACGGCGAGCCGCTTCGCCGGGATCTCCTCCTCGCAGTCCTCGCACAGGCCGAAGTCCTCGGGCGCGGCGTCGAGCTTGTGCAGCGCCTTGTCCACGAGCGCGAGGAGGTCGGACTGGCCGCGGTTTCGGGCCGAGGCGAGCGACTGGAGCATCTCGGACAGCGCCTGCGCGTCCTCGTCGGCGACGCCGGTGGTGGCGGGGTCCTGGCGGTTCGGCTCGATCCGGGCCGGACCGGCGCGCACCAGCTCCTCCCGGAGCCGGAGCAGGGCGGCGCGGACGGCGGCGAGCTTCTTGGGAGTCATGTATCGGAGCCTCCCCTGAAATTGGCGGTAGAGCAGGGGAATCGAACCCCCCAACAGCGCCTCTCAGCACCATTCACCGGTTTTGAAGACCGGGCCCGGCACCAGCCTGGGAAGCCCTACCACCGCCGGGTTTATGCGGCGGGCGCTCCCCGGTCAAGCGCGGGCTCGCTACCTCGACGCCTTCGACCACTTGGAGGGGCGGGAGCCGGCGACCGCGGGGGCGTGCTCGTCGCCGTAGGGGTTGAGCCGGTGCCCCTGCCGCTCGTGCGGCATCGCCGCCCGCAGCGAGCGGAAGTACTGCATGGGCGAGTAGAAGACGAAGTTGGAGACCCGGCTCGTGTAGAGGCAGGCGTAGTCCTCGATCTGTTCGCCGAAGCGCGAGTTCTCGTTCCCTTCCTTGAAGGTGAGCCCCCAGTAGCGGTTGTAGCCCTCCTCGATCTGGCCCTGGAGGGCCTCGATGCGGGCGTTGGCGTCGCGGACCGCGTGGCGGAGCTGCTCGAGCTCGTGCTTCAGCTGGCGCCGCTCGGCGTCGAGCTCCTCGCGCGCGCCGGGCGGCAGGGCCTCCCGGTCGAGGCGCCGGTCGAGGGCGTTGAGGCCGGTGCGGTGGAGCGAGAGCTCGTCGTCCACGCGGGCCCGGAGCTCCTCGAGCCGCCCCAGCTCCGCGAGCCCCGCCTCGTTCCGCTCGAGCCAGGCCAGCTCCGGCTCGAGCTCCTGCACGATCATGCAGGTGCGCCAGAGCGAGCTGCGCTTGGTGCGCAGGATGTCGCCGTAGATGTGGTCGCCGACGTAGAGCACCCGGTCGCCGCCGATCCCGACCAGCTTCTCGAAGGTGGCGAGGTCGCCGCCCTCGTAGAGGCGGCCGCGCTCCAGGCTGCGCGCCTCGCCGGCGCGGGCGAGGTCGGGACCGACCTCGAAGAGCGGCCGCCGGTCCGCGAAGAAGCCGGGCTTCCCGGCGCCGGTGATGACCACGTCGAAGTAGTTCCGCCAGCTCGGGTACTCCGGGAGCACGCCGTCGAGGATGTGCGTCATCACCGCGTCGGTGTAGTCGGCGAGCGAGTTGGTGAGCAGGAAGAGCTTCTTGCCGCCGGAGCGGAGCTTGTGCAGCGCCGGCCCGAGCTCGAGGTCCTTCACGAGGTACCGGGCGAGGTCCCGCTTCACGATCTCCTTGAGCGTCCCGTCGCGGTGGACGGTGTCGATCGACTCCCGGATGTCCTCGTAGAGCTTCCCGTAGTCCACCCGCTGCCCCTGCCCCTCGAGCAGCTCGATGATCTCGGCGAAGAGCGCGGCCTCCGGCAGCGCGAAGAGGGTGTCGATCCAGGCGAAGCGCGGCAGCGAGAGGTGGATCTTCTCGTCCCGGTAGAGCCGGCGCATCTCCTCGTGGGGCAGCGGCCGCCGGCCGTGGTAGCAGCGGCCGCAGTGGTTGTGCCGGTCCATCTTGAAGATGTTCCCGGTCTGCTTGTCCATCACCAGCCCGCGGATCACGAACTCCGCGTCGTACCGGATCGATCCGACCGCCGGCGGGTAGCCGAGCTGGGACACCATCCGCGCCAGCGTCAGCTCGAAGGCGAGCTCCTCGAGGTGGCGCAGCTGGTAGATGGCGAGCGTGTAGTCCATGTCGAACCCGACGAGCTCGACCTTGTCCATCCGCAGGTTGCGGTTGACGAAGATCTGCCGCGCCCGCGGGACCTCGCGGTGGCCGGGGTGCGGCCGGGCGAGGAGCGCCTGCAGCTCGGGATCGTCGTAGGCACGTCCGGGGGAGGCGGTCGCGTCGAGCGGGGCAGGAGGAGTCGCCATCTCGCGACGAGATAACCCGCGTCAGGGTGCGCTACAAGCGCCACCCGCGTGCGGGTGCGCCACAAGCGCCACCCGCGTGCGGGGGCGCCGAAGGGAGCGCGCGAAGTTGACCGGGGGAGTCGCTGTGGCAGGCTGCCGGGATGGCTCGTCGCGCCCCCGCCACCCTCGAGGATCTGCTGGCCCGCCTGGCCTCGCTGGAGGAGCGCGTCGGCCGGATCGAGTCGGGGCGGGCGCCCAGGGGCGACGGTCGGGCGGCGAAGCCGCCGGAGCCGAAGCGGAAGGTGAAGCGCTGCCCGGGCTGCGGCCTGCCGCTCCGGCGGCGCGCGGGGCGCTGTGTCGAGTGCGGCCGCCCCGACTAGCTAGTCGCCGCAGAGCGAGCTGGTGCCGACGCCGAGCGCCTGCGCGATCGCCACCACCGTGGTGAACGGTGGGTTGCGGCCGCCGCGCTCGATGAGGCTGACGTAGGCCACGGAGAGATCGAGCGCCTCCGCCAGATCCTCCTGGGTGAGGCCGCGCTTGCGTCGGAGCAGCCGGATGCGGTCGCCCAGCTCTCGCAGCACCTCTCGCCGGGGGTCGCGCTGGGTCTTGGACTTCGTGGCCATCAGTGTGCCCTCGGTGGTTGACTTGACGTGTAGTCAGCCATCTGTCGTAGGGTCTTCTAGACCCTCCCCATCGCCGCGTCCACGGACCTTCGGTTTGAGCGGGCGCCTTTCATCCAATGGACGCGCCCACCGGTCGCCGCTATCTTGCGCGCCCGGAGGAGACACGTGCCTACACGTACACCCGGTCCGGTCCTGCCGCTCGAGCGCGTCATCGCCCACACCCTTCCGAACGGACTGCGCGTACGACTCCTCGAAGAGCGCTCCGCACCGACGGTGAGCTACTACACCTTCTTCCAGGTGGGCTCGCGCAACGAGCGGCTGGGGCTCACCGGGATCAGCCATCTCTTCGAACACATGATGTTCAACGGCGCTTCCAAGTACGGACCGAAGGAGTTCGATCGGGTGCTCGAGTCGCGCGGCGGAACCTCCAACGCGTACACCTCCAACGACCTGACCGTCTACCACGACGACTCCGCCTCCGACGCGCTGCAAACGATCGTTGACCTCGAGTCCGACCGGATGCGCTCCCTGGCGCTCACCCCGGAGACCCTCGAGCAGGAGCGCCAGGTGGTGAAGGAAGAGCGCCGGCTCCGGACGGACAACTCGACCTTCGGCCTGATGGAAGAGCAGCTCGAGTCGCTGGTGTTCCTCTCCCACCCGTACCGCTGGCCGGTGATCGGGTGGATGGACGACATCGAGCGGATCTCGCGCGAAGATTGCCAGGAATACTTCCGGACCTATTACGCCCCCAACAACGCGGCGGTCTACGTGGTGGGCGACCTCGACCCGCGCGCCACGCTGGAGCTCATCGAGCGCCACTACGGGGACATCCCCTCCGGGCCGAGGCCCCCGCCGGTCTGCAGCGGCGAGCCGACCCAAAGGGGCGAGCGCCGGGCGACCATCCGCTTCCCGGCCCAGGCCCCGGCGCTGCTGGCCGGCTGGCGCGCCCCCGAGGCCCGCAGCCCCGACGCCGCGGCCCTCGACCTGCTCCAGACCTGCCTCGCCGTGGGCGAGTCCTCGCGCCTGCGCCGCCGGATGGTGGAGCAGGACGAGGTGGTCGTCTCGGTGTCGGCGAGCTACGGCTGGCGGATCGACCCCGGCGTCTTCCTCGTCTTCGCCGAGGTGGCGCCAGGGGTGAAGCTGGAGCGCGCCGAGCGCGCGCTCTGGGAGGAGCTGGCGCGCGTCGCCGCCGGCGGCGTCTCGGCGGGCGAGCTGCGCCGGGCGAAGCGGCTCCTGCGCAGCGCGGTCCTGCACGAGCTCTCGACGCACAACGGCGTGGCCCACGCGCTCGGCCAGTCCGAGGCGCTCCTCGGCGACTGGCGCGAGGCCGGGCGCACGCTCTCGCAGTACGAGACGGTCACGGCGCGCGACGTGAAGCGGGTCGCGGCCAGCTGGCTCGATCCGACGAAGCGCTCGGTGGTGGTCCTCGAGCCGGAGGGTGTGCGGTGAGCGACGAGATCTCCCTGCCGCCGATCGTCGACGAGACGCTCGAGAACGGCCTCCAGATCATCCTGGCCCGCCGCGAGGGCGTGCCGCTCTGCGCGGTGCGGCTCCTGGTGCGGGCCGGCGCGGCGCTCGACCCGGCCGGCCGGCACGGCCTGGCGCACCTCGTGGCGCAGGCGGCGCGGCGCGGCACGGCCCGGCGCAGCGGGCGCGAGGTGGACGAGGAGGTCGAGGGGCTCGGCGCCGAGCTCGGCGCCGGCGCCGACGAGGACGCCAGCTACTTCGGCCTCTCCGCTCCCTCCGAGTTCCTCTCCGAGCTCATCGACGTGGTGGCCGACGTGGTCGCGGGCCCCACCTTCCCCGCGGGCGAGCTGTCGCGGATCCGGCGCCGCGAGGTGGCGTCGCTGGCGCACCTGCTCGACGAGCCGGGGGCGGTGGCCGATCGGGCCACCATCGCGGCCGTCTTCGGCAAGCACCCCTACGGCCACCCCGTGGACGGCCGGGCCCGCCACCTCGCGGCCTCGACCCGCGCCGACGTGACCGGCTTCCACCGGCGCTGGTTCGGGCCGCGCAACGCCGTGCTGGTGGTGGTGGGCGCGCTCGATCCGGCGGCCGCGCTCCGGCTCGTCC
The DNA here is from genome assembly GCF_023169965.1 of Anaeromyxobacter paludicola. Lineage (NCBI taxonomy): Bacteria > Pseudomonadati > Myxococcota > Myxococcia > Myxococcales > Anaeromyxobacteraceae > Anaeromyxobacter > Anaeromyxobacter paludicola. Next base: position 762,185 of record NZ_AP025592.1, read on the forward strand.
GGCGCAAGCTCGGCGGCTGGCGCTCGCCGGCCGAGCCCGCTCCGGAGCTCGGCGCCCCCGCCGACCCGTCGCGCGAGGTGGTGATCGTGGACCGGCCGGACGCGACCCAGGCGCAGGTGCGCGTCGCGGTCCCGGCCTTCGCGCGCGCCTCGCCGGAGTACTTCCCGGCGCTGGTGGCCAACGCGGTCTTCGGCGGGGGCTTCACCTCCCGCCTGATGGAGGCGGTGCGGGTGAACCGCGGGCTCTCCTACGGCGTGCGGAGCCGGTTCGCCGCGAGCCGCGCGGCCGGCTTCTTCTACATGTCGTCGTTCACCAAGAACGAGAGCGCGGCCGAGCTCGTGGAGCTGCTCCTCTCGGAGGCGGCCCGCTTCCGCGACGGCGGCCCGACCGAGGAGGAGCTGGAGCGGACCCGCGCCTACCTCTGCGGCCTCTATCCGCTCGCGCTCGAGACGCACGACCAGGTGGCGGACAAGCTCACCGAGGTCGCCCTCTACGGCGTCGATCGGGACGAGGTGGCGGGCTACCGGGCGCGGGTCCGCGCGGTCACGCCGTCGGACTGCGCCGAGGTGGCGCGGCGCCACTTCCCGGTCGAGCGCGGGGTGGTGGTGGCCGTGGGCCCGGCGCGGCAGCTCGAGAAGTCCTTCGCGCGCTTCGGCCCGGTGCGGGTCGTCTCCGGCAAGAGCCTCGTCTAGGTGAGCGGGCTCGAGCCCATCCTCATCGACGCGCACCTGCTCGCGGTGGCGAAGCCGCCGGGGCGCATCGTCATCCCGGGCCGGGGCGCGCCCGAGCCGACGCTGCAGGAGGAGCTGCAGGCGGTGCACGGCCGGCTCTGGGTGGTGCACCGGCTCGACCGCGGCACGAGCGGCCTGCTGCTCTTCGCCCGCAGCGCCGAGGCGCACCGCGCCCTGAGCCTCGCCTTCGAGGGCCGGGCCGTCGAGAAGCGGTACCTCGCGCTGGTGCGCGGCCTGCCGCCCGCCGCCTGGCGCAGCGAGGCGCCCATCGCCGCCGGGCGGAAGGGGCGGATGAAGGCCGTGGCCGAGGGCGACCCCCGCGGCAAGCCGTCGGCGACCGGCTTCCGCACGCTCGAGCCGCTCCCGGCGAGGCCCGGGAGCGGGCTGCCCGATCTCGCGCTCGTGGAGGCGCTCCCGGAGACCGGCCGCACCCATCAGATCCGGGTGCACCTCGCCGCCGGCGGGTTCCCGCTCGCCGTGGATCCGGCCTACGGCGAGGACGCGCCGCTCCGGACCGCCGCCGGCGAGCCGGTGCTGTCCCGCACGCCGCTCCACGCGGCCGGGCTGCGCCTCGCGCACCCGATCACGGGCGCCGAGCTGTCGCTGGAGGCGCCGCTCCCGCCCGACCTCTCGCGCGCCCTGGAGGCGGCGCGAGGCGGGTAGGGGGCCGGGCCGCTCAGGCCTTGCCGTGCACGAGCACCTTCACCTCGGTGCGGAAGGTGACGGACACCTTCCCGCCGTCCTTCACCTCGGAGACGAAGCCCAGGCCGAAGGTGGGATGCTCGATCACCTGGTCCACCCCGTAGGTGACCTTGGGCGAGTAGCGCTGGGCCGCGGCCATGTTCCGCTCGCGGAGCAGCTCGTCGAAGCCGATCACGACCTTCTGGGCGGCGGGCGCGCGGGCCGGCTTCCCGGCGGCCGAGCGACCGGCGCCGGCCGGCCTGCCGGCGGGGGCGCTGCGGTACTTGTGGACGCCGTGGCAGGTGTTGCACTCCACCTTCACGGGCTGGTCACCGAGCATCGCGATGACCGTGTGCGCGAGCGTGAGCCCGCACTTCGTGCAGAGACAATCGACTTCGCCGCCAACCTTCGCCATAGGGCGCGGCAGTATAGCGATCTCGCCGCGGAAGTGCGCGCGACGTCCGCTTGACCGGCGCGCCGGTTCGCGTCACCTTCTCCCACATGCCGATCCGGCCCACGCTCGCCACCGTCGATCTCGACGCCGTCGCCCATAACTACCGGCTCGCGCGCGCCTCGGCCGGCCGGCCCGCCATCGGGGTGGTGAAGGCGAACGCCTACGGCCACGGCGCGGTGCCGGTGGCGCGGCGGCTCGCGGCCGAGGGGGCGCCGTTCCTCGCGGTGGCCCTCGTGGAGGAGGGCGTCGAGCTCCGCGAGGCGGGGCTCGAGGTGCCCATCCTCGTGCTCGGCGCCGCCTACGGCGAGCGCTACGACCTCCTCGTCTCCCACCGGCTGACGCCGCTCGTCTTCCGCCGCGACCACCTCGCCGGCCTCGCCGCGGCGGCGCGGGCCGCCGGCGTGCGGGCGGCGGCCCACCTGAAGCTCGACACCGGCATGGGCCGCATCGGCCTCCCGCCCGGCGAGCTGGCGGCGTTCGTGGACGCCGCCCGGGCGGCGCCGGAGGTGGCCATCGAGGGGCTCTGCACCCACTTCGCCTCGGCCGACCTCGAGGACCGGGAGCTCACCGCGCTCCAGGTCCGGCGCTTCGACGACGCCGCGGCGGCCCTGCAGGCGGCCGGCCTGCCGCTCCGCTACCGCCACCTCGCCAACTCGGCCGGCACCCTGGAGTTCCCGGAGGCCTGGCAGGATCTGACCCGCCCCGGGATCATGCTCTACGGCTACGTCCCCTTCGCGCCGCCCGGCCCGGTGCCGCCCCGCGCCGCCGAGGCGGCCGCCGCGCTCCGCCCGGCGCTGCGCTGGACCACCGGGATCACCCACCTCAAGACGGTGCCGGCGGGCACCGCCGTGTCCTACGGGGGGCGCTGGGTCGCGCCCCGGACCTCCCGCATCGCCACCCTGCCGCTCGGCTACGCCGACGGCTACCACCGGCGGCTCTCCGGCCGCCCCGGCTTCGGCTGCGGGGAGGTGCTGGTGCGCGGGCGGCGCGCTCCCATCGCCGGCACGGTCTGCATGGACATGTGCATGATCGACGTGACCGACGTGCCCGGGGTGGAGCTCGGCGACGAGGTGGTGCTCCTCGGCACGCAGGGCGAGGCGCGCATCGACGCCGACGAGCTGGCCCAGAAGGCCGGGACCATCTCGTACGAGATCCTCTGCAACGTGGGCCAGCGGGTCCCCCGGGCCTACGTGGGGCAGGGCCGCTAGCCGAGAATGTTTCCCTCCGCCCCCGCGAGAAGGTAAGGGAGAGGGGCGGCCGGCGCGCGGCCGCCGAGGAGGGTGTCGGTGAGCAGGTTCCGGGCGGCGTTCGAGGACTTCGGCGAGCTCATCTTCTTCGCCGGCGAGGTCCTGGCCTGGACCTTCCGGCCGCCGTTCCGGCTCGCCCTGGTGGTGGGCCAGATGGCCGCCATCGGCGTCGGCTCGGTGATGATCGTCGGCGTGACCGGCACCTTCACCGGCATGGTGCTGGCCCTCCAGACCTACTACGCCATGCGCCAGCTCGGGGCCGAGGGGCTGGTGGGCGGCTCGGTCGCCATCGCGCTCGCCCGCGAGCTCTCGCCGGTGCTCACCGCGCTCATGATCGTGGGCCGCTCCGGCAGCGCCATCACCACCGAGCTCGGCACCATGCGCGTCACCGAGCAGATCGACGCCATGGAGACCATGGCGGTGAACCCTGTGCAGTACCTGGTGGTGCCCCGGGTGCTGGCGTCGATCGTGATGTTCCCGCTGCTCACCATGCTCTTCAACGTGCTCGGCTACGCCGGCGGCTACGCCATGGGGGTCGGCGTCTCCCGGATCCCGGCCGGCCCCTTCATCGAGCACACCCGCACCTTCGTGGAGCACAAGGACATCTTCTCCGGCCTCGTGAAGGCCGTGTTCTTCGGCTTCGTGGTGGCCCTCATCACCTGCTACCGAGGCTACCGGGCGAGCGGCGGCGCCAAGGGCGTGGGCGAGAGCACCACGCGGGCGGTGGTGATGTGCTCCATCGGCATCCTGGTGGTGGACTACCTCATCACCCTCGTCACGGTGGGAGGCTGAGCGTGATCGAGGTGGTGGACCTCTGGAAGTCCTTCGGCGAGAACCACGTCCTGAAGGGCATCGACTGCAAGGTCGAGAAGGGCACCACCTTCGTGGTGCTCGGCGGCTCCGGCTCGGGCAAGACCGTGCTCATGAAGCACGTCATCGGCCTGCTCCACCCGGATCGCGGGCACGTCAGCGTGAACGGCATCGACATGTCGTCGATCTCCGGGCAGGAGTTGACGCAGGCGCGCCAGATGTTCGGCATGGTCTTCCAGGGCGCCGCGCTCTTCGACTCGATGACCGTGTTCGAGAACGTCTCCTTCCCGCTCGTCGAGAAGCGGCGGCACATGAAGGCGGACGAGGTGCGCGCCCGGGTGGTCGAGAAGCTGCGGGTGGTGGATCTCGGCGAGGAGGTGCTGCCGCGGTGGCCCTCCGAGCTCTCCGGCGGCATGCGCAAGCGCGTGGCCCTGGCCCGCGCCCTCGTGACCGACCCGCAGGTGGTGCTCTACGACGAGCCGACCACCGGCCTCGACCCGATCACCACCGACTCGGTGGACAGCATGATCGACGCCGCGAAGGAGAGGCTGGGGGTGACGAGCATGGTCATCTCCCACGACATCGCCAGCGCCTTCAAGGTGGCCGACAGGCTGGCGGTGCTCTACGATGGCCACATCGCCGCGCAGGGCACCCCGGAAGAGGTGCGCCACAGCGACGACCCCTTCGTGCGCAAGTTCCTCTCCTACTGGTTCAAGAAGCAGTGAGGGCGCTCCCCCCCGGATGAACAAGCCGCTCCGAAACAAGGCCCTGGCCGTCGGGATCCTCGCCGCCGTGTGCGGCGTGGCCTTCCTCGTGGCGTTCACCTTCTTCAAGAAGGGCGGCTACTCCGAGAAGGAGAGCTACGTCGTCTTCGCCTACTTCGACGACGCCACCGGGCTCACCTGGAAGAGCCGGGTCGAGATCGCGGGCATCCAGGTGGGCGAGGTCGAGGCGGTGACCCTCGCCGGCGGGCGCGGCCGGCTCGACCTGCGCATCAAGCAGGACATCCCGCTGCGCGTGGACGCCTGCGTGACGAAGCGCTTCCCCTCGACGCTCCTGCCGGACGCGGTGCTCGAGGCGTCGCTCGGCTCGGCGAGCCTGCCGCTGCTCCGCGACCTCCCGGAGAAGGATCGCGAGGTGAAGTGCGTCCGCGAGGCGGCGAGCGTCGCCAAGCTCCTCGAGTCGGTCTCCAAGATCACGGTGGACCTGCAGACGGTCTCCGCCGGGCTCGCCGACACCGTCACCGGGACCCGCGGCTCGATCCGCCAGATCATCGAGAACCTGCAGAGCATCTCCAGCAACCTCGACACCGCGGTGGCCGAGAACACCCGGACCGTGAGCGACATCCTGCAGAACGCCGACTCGGTCTCGGCCGACCTGCGCCGCGTCACCAACACCGATCGCGACAAGTACATGGCGATCGCGAAGAACCTGCAGGACGCGAGCGAGCAGCTGAAGCAGGTGCTCGCCGGAGTGCAGGCCGTGCTCGGGACCCAGGGCGGCGTGCCGGGCGGGGCGGGCGCGCCCGGAGCACCAGGCGCGCCGGGCAGGCCGGCCGCCGCGCCGGGCGGCACGCGCCAGGCCGAGAGCGAGCAGATGAAGGGCGTCGCCCAGGCGCTCGCCAAGGTGAACGACAGCCTCGAGGACGTGAAGAAGATCTCGTCCAAGATGGCGGCGGGCGAGGGGGTCGCCGGCAAGCTCCTCACCGACGAGCGGCTCGGGAAGAAGCTCGGCAACGCCATCGAGGGCGCCTCGGACTACGTGGACCGGCTCACCCGGCTCAAGCTCGAGGTGGGGATGCGCTCGGAGTGGCTCCTCAACGAGCGCGGCTCGAAGACCTACTTCGGGCTCAAGATCCTGCCGCGGCCGGACAAGTACTACCTCTTCGAGATCATCAACGACCCGCGCGGCTACAAGAGCGTGGTCAACACCACGACCACCACCGAGACGCGCGACGCCGCCGGCAACCGGATCGGCTACCAGACCACCATCGCCAGCGCGACCACGCAGGACATCCAGCAGGTGCTCTTCTCGGCCGAGTTCGCGAAGCGGTTCGGGCCGGCCACCTTCCGCATCGGCATCATCGAGAGCTCGGGCGGCGCCGGCGCCGACCTGCACCTGCTCGACGACGCGCTCAAGATCTCGGTGAACCTCTACCAGTTCTCGCGCCCCGACCAGTCGGTCCTGCCGCGCGCCAAGCTCTGGGCCGACTACAGCCCGTTCCAGCACCTGTACCTGACGGTCGGGTCGGACGACTTCCTCAACGCCTGGCGCGCCGGCCACTACCCCGGCGGCCCCAAGTTCGCGCTCGGCAGCGACGTCTTCTTCGGCGCCGGCCTGTTCTTCACCGACGACGACCTGAAGGCGCTCTTCGGGGCGGTCGGCGGCGCGGTCGGATCGGTGAGCGGCGGCCGCTAGCGGCGGCCCTCCGCCCCGATCACTCGTAGCGCAGCGCCTCGATCGGATCCAGCCGCGAGGCCCGCAGCGCGGGGTAGAAGCCGGCCGCCACCCCGGCGAGCCCGGCGAGCACGACGGTGCCCGCCATCACCGTCGGCGAGAGCAGGGTGGGCCACTGGGCCTTCGCCGCCATCACCCTGGCGACGACGGCGCCGAGCCCGAGCCCCACGAGGCCTCCCACCACCGCCAGCACCACCGCCTCGGTGAGGAACTGGTAGAGCACGTCGCGCCCGCGGGCGCCCACCGCCATCCGGATGCCGATCTCGCGGGTGCGCTCGGTCACCGACACCAGCATCACGTTGGCGATGCCGATCGCGCCGACGAGCAGCGAGATGAGCGCCACCGAGCCGAGCAGGAGGGAGATGGTGGCGGTCTGCTCGTTGGCGGCGTTCTGCATCTCGGTGAGGTTGCGGATCTGGAAGTCGTTCTCGGCGGCCTCGGCGAGGTGGTGGCGCTGCCGCAGCAGCGCGGTGGCCTCCCGCTGCGCGTCCGCGAGCAGGCCCCCGCTGCGGGCGGTGATCATGAGCATGCCGACCACGTCCGACTGCGTGCCCTGGATGCGGCGCACCAGCGTGCTCCAGGGCATGAGGACCACGTCGTCCTGGTCCTGGCCCCAGTTCCCCTGGCCCTTCGGGGCGAGCACCCCGACCACCTTGCAGGGCACGTGCTTCACGCGGATCTGCTCGCCGACCGGATCGAGCTGGCCGAAGAGCTTCTCCGCCACGGTCTGGCCGAGGAGGCAGACCTTGGCGCCGGCCGCCTCCTCCTCGCGCCCGAAGGGCTCGCCCGCGGCGAGCGGCCACTGCCGCACCGCGAGGTAGGCGGAGGTGGTGCCGATGACCTGGGTGAACCAGTTCTGATCGCCCGCCACCACCTGCGCGCCGGTGCGGTTCACCGGGGCGACCGCGGCCACGCTGCGGCCGAGCTCGCGCTCGACCGCCCGGCCGTCGTCCAGGACCAGGTTCTGGGTCGCGCCCGCGCCGGTGGCGGCGCCGTGGCTCATCATCGAGCCCGGGACCACCATGAGGAGGTTCGCCCCCAGGGAGGCCATCTGGTCGGCCACCTTGGCCCGGGCGCCCTGGCCGAGCGCCACCGTGGCCACCACCGCCGCGACCGCGATGACGATGCCGATCATCGCCAGGAACGAGCGGAGCTTGTTCCGGCCGAGGGCGCGGAGCGCCGTCCGGATCGAGGCGAAGAGGTTCACGAGCGCGCCTCGCCCGCCGCGAGCCTCCGCCGCGCCACCGGCACGTCGGAGAGGACGCGCCCGTCCTTGAAGGTGACGATCCGCCGGGCGTGCTCGGCGATGTCCGGCTCGTGCGTCACGAGCAGGATGGTGAGCCCCTCGTCGTTGAGCTCCTGGAAGATCCGCATCACGTCCACGCTGGTCGCGGAGTCGAGGTTGCCGGTCGGCTCGTCGGCCAGCAGGAGCTTCGGGCGGTTCACGAGCGCGCGCGCCACCGCCACCCGCTGCTGCTGGCCGCCGGAGAGCTGCGCCGGGGTGTGGTCGAGCCGGTCGCCGAGGCCGACGCGGGCGAGCGCGTCGGCGGCCCGGGCGCGCCGCTCTCGGGCCGGCACGCCCTGGTACAGCATCGGCAGCTCCACGTTCTCGACGGCGCTCGTACGGGGCAAGAGGTTGAAGCCCTGGAAGACGAAGCCGATGGCCCGGCCCCGCGCCCGCGCGAGGGCGTCGCGCGGGAGCTTGCCCACGTCCTCGCCGTCGAGCAGGCAGCGCCCGGCGCTCGGGCGGTCGAGGCAACCGACCAGGTTCATGAAGGTGCTCTTGCCCGAGCCCGAGGCGCCCATCACCGCCACGAACTCGCCCGGGAGCACGTCGAGGGAGACGCCGCGCAGGGCGGGGACCGTCACGTCGCCCATGCGGTAGACCTTCTCGATGGCCTCGGCGCGGACCACCGGCTGTTCGGAGAGGTTCATGGCGCTCCCTAGAACGGGCCGCGGCGGGGGCCGCCCGGCGCCTGGCCGCTCGGGCCGCCGGAGTCGCCGACGATCACCTGGTCGCCCTCGGCCAGCCCCGAGACCACCTCGGTGGCGTGCCCGTCGGAGATCCCGACGAGGAGGTCCACCGGCGCGGGCTTCCCGCCCTGGAGCCGGTAGACCCGGGCCGGGCGGCCCGCGGGCGGTGCCTCGCCGCCGGCCGGCGGGGTCGAGGCGAGGCTCACGGGGCGCTGGCCGCGCGCCCCGCCCCGCTCCGCGCCGGGCGCGCGCCGCTCGCCGGGGGAGGCGTCCGGGGCGCCGCGCCCGCCGCCGGCCTCGCCCGCCGGGCGGTAGCGCAGCGCCGCGTTCGGCACGCGGAGGGCGTCGGCGCGCCGGCTGGTGGTGACGGTCACCGCGGCGGTCATGCCCTGGCGCAGCTTCCGCTCCGGGTTGCGGGCGTCGATCACCGCGGCGTAGGTGACCACGTTCTGGATGGTGCTCGGCGCCTGCCTCACCTCGCGGATCCGGCCGTGGAACGTCTCCCCGGGGTAGGCGTCCACGGTGAAGCGGGTCTCGAGCCCCTCCTTCACCTTGCCCACGTCGGCCTCGTCGATGTTGGCGAGGATCTGCATCCGGGTGAGGTCGTTGGCGATGAGGAACAGGGTGGGGGCCTGGAACGCCGCCGCGACGGTCTGGCCCACGTCCACGCTGCGCGAGATGACGACCCCGTCGATGGGGCTGCGGATGTGGCAGAGGGCGAGGTTGGTGGCGGCGGTGTCCCGGTCGGCGCGGGCCTGCAGCACCTTGGCCCGCGACGACTGGACCTGGGCGGCCGCGGCGTCGCGCGCCGTCTCGGCGTTGTCGAGGTCGGCCTGGGCCACGAGGCTGCGCTGCAGGAGCTCCCGGTTGCGCTGGAACGTGCGCTCCGCCGCGACCAGCGCCACCTGGGCCGAGACGACGTCGGCCTGCGCGGCGGCGAGCGAGGCGTTGGCGCGCTCGAGGGCGGCCTGGAACAGGCGGGGGTCGATCTCGGCGAGGATCTGGTCCTTCTTCACCGTCGAGTTGAAGTCCACGTAGAGCTTCGAGATGGTGCCCGAGACCTGCGAGCCGACGTTCACCGTCACGATGGCGGAGACGTCGCCGGTGGCCGAGACCACCTCGGCGAGGGCGCCGCGGGAGACCGGCTCGGTCCGGTAGCCGGTCGCGGGGGCGCGGCGGCAGGCGGAGGCGAGCGTGAGGAGGAGCAGGGCGGGGAGGAGCCGGCGTGGGGTCATGGTGGGAGAGGGCGAGCAGGCGCCCCGCGTCACGACCCCCGGAGGGGCGCCCGGGTTAACCGCCGCCGTTGGGGTGGGGCGACTCCTTATGCCGCCGCTATACTCGAACACGAAATGACAAGCTGGCTCAAGCTGCTCGGCCTCGCCGCGGTGGTGGTGATCGCGGCCCAGGTCTGGACCCACCGCGTCGCCCCCACCGCTCCCGCCGGCGCGGCGCCGGCCCTCTCGCTGCCCACCCCGGACGGCCGGACCGTGGACCTCTCCGCGTACCGGGGCAAGGTGGTCGCGGTGAACTTCTGGGCGACGTGGTGCGGCCCGTGCCGGGCCGAGATCCCGGAACTGGCCCAGGTCTGGCGCGAGCACAAGGACGGCTGCTTCGAGCTGCTCGGGGTGGCCGAGGAGTCGGGCAAGCCCGCGCAGATCGCCAGCAAGGCGGCCGAGTACGGCATCCCGTACCCGGTGCTGGTGGACCAGGACGGCGCGGCGGGCGATCGCTACCGGGTGACCGGGTACCCGAACACCTTCCTCATCGACGCCGAGGGGAAGGTGGCGAAGGTCTTCGCCGGCGCGATCGACCGGGAGGCGCTGGAGCGGGCGCTCCGGCCGCTGCTGCCGGCGACCTGCCCGCGGGCGTGATAGATGGGCGGCGTGCGCTGCCCCATCTGCAAGAGCCCCGCGGCGCCGCGGGGCGAGAACCGCCACTACCCGTTCTGCTCCGACCGCTGCCGCCTCGTGGACCTCGGCAAGTGGCTCTCGGAGGACTACCGCATCCCCGGTCCCCGGCTCGGCGACGAGCCGCCCGCCGGCGAGCCGGCCGACGACGGCGACGCCGAGTGATTCCGCCCGGCGGGCTGTGGTATGGGTGCCGCGCCCCGGAGGCGCGCCCGCCGGGAGCGAGCACGGCCCCCGCGGCCGGGGAGCGGCGGAACGGATGAAAAGGCTGTTGCAGGCGGTGGCGGGGCTCGCCATCTCGGGCGGCGCGCTCTGGCTGACGCTGCGCGGCAAGGACCTGGGCGCGATCTGGGAGGCGGCCCGCGCCGCCGACTACCGCTGGCTCGTCCCGTACTTCGCCATCCTCGTCGCCATCCACTTCATCCGGACGGTGCGCTGGGGCATCCTGCTCGAGCCGGTGGCACGGATCCCGTTCGCCCGGCTGAACGCGGTGTCCGCGGTGGGCTTCATGGCGCTCATGATCCTGCCGTTCCGGCTCGGCGAGTTCGCCCGGCCCTACCTCGTCGCCGAGCGGCCGCGGGTGCGCGTCTCGGCGGCGCTCTCGAGCGTGGTGGTGGAGCGGGTGGCGGACGGCCTCTTCACCGCCATGCTGCTCATCTTCACCCTGCTGGCCGTGCCCGAGGGCACCCCCGGGCTGCACGTGCTCCGCGTGGCCGGCGTGCTGGTGTTCCTGGCATTCGCGGCGCTGCTCGTCTTCCTCGTGGTCGGCTACCGGAACCGGGCGCTGGCGGTGCGGATCTTCCACCGGCTGCTCGACCCGGTGTCGCCGCGGCTCGCCGAGCGCGCCGCCGGCATGGTGGACGCCTTCATCCACGGGCTCCGGCTCGTCCCCAGCAAGCGGAAGGTCGCGCTCTTCTTCCTCCTCACCTTCGTCTACTGGGCGGTGAACGGGGTGGGGGTGCAGGTCCTCGCTCGCGGCTTCGGCTTCGACCTCGGCTTCGTCCAGGCCTACACCGTCCTCGGCGTGCTGGTGGTCGGGGTGATGATCCCCGCCGGCCCCGGGATGGTCGGGACCTTCCAGGCGGCCATCATCCTCTCGCTCTCGCTCTTCGCGCCCGCCGAGGCGGTCGCCACGCGCGGCAACGCCTACGCCAACGTGATGTGGGCGGCGCAGCTCTTCCAGCAGGTGGCCTTCGGCCTCGCCTTCCTCTTCTCGCGCCACATCAAGCTCGGCCAGATCTTCGCCGCCCCCCAGGAGATGGAGGAGGGGCTCGAGTCGGAGGAGGCGGAGTACGCCGCGGCCGAGCGGGGCGGCCAGGGGCCGCGCGCCGGCGATGCGCGCGTTCGTTGACAGCCCTGCGCCGTTGGCTCTATAAACCGCGCGCCTCGGTGAGGTAGCTCAGACGGCTAGAGCGAGGGTCTCATAATCCCTAGGTCGGGAGTTCGATTCTCCCCCTCACCACTGCACCGCATCGCTGCTCTTCGAAGGCCTCCTGGGTTCACCAGGGGGCCTTCTTCGTATGCCGCGCCGCCGCCTCGCCGCGCCCGCGGGGCGGCGGACGCGAAGTAGCCGCGCCGGCGGCGGCCAGGCGCCCTAGACTATCTTCCGGAAGGGGCTGCCATGAGCTCGAGCACGAAGCTGCAGGATCCGCGGGGCGCGGCGCGGGGTGTCACCCCCGCCGCGCCGGAGCGAGCCGGGGAGCCGGTCTACGATCGGGAGGCGCTCGCGCGGGTGCTCGCCGAGCGCGAGGCCTGGACCGCGGGCGAGCTCGCCGCGGCGCTCGCCCGCATGCCGCGCCGGAAGGAGCGGTTCGAGACCGACTCGGGGATCCCCATCCCCGACGTCCTCGACCCGGCCAGCCGCCGCGAGGAGGACTTCCGCCGCGACCTCGGCTACCCCGGGCGGTACCCGTTCACCCGCGGCCCGCAGCCGACCATGTACCGCGGGCGGCTCTGGACGATGCGCCAGTTCGCCGGCTTCGGCTCGCCGGAGGACACCAACCGGCGTTTCAAGTACCTCCTCCAGCACGGGATGACCGGCCTCTCCACCGCCTTCGACATGCCGGCGCTCATGGGCTACGACTGCGACCACCCCATGAGCCGCGGCGAGGTGGGCAAGGAGGGCGTCGCCGTCTCCTCGCTGCGCGATATGGAGGTCCTCTTCGACGGCATCCCGCTCGGCGAGGTCACCACCTCCATGACCATCAACGCGAGCGCGGTGGTGGCGCTCGCGATGTACGTCGCGGTGGCGGAGCGGCAGGGCGTCCCGCGCGAGCGGCTGGGCGGCACGCTCCAGGCCGACATGCTGAAGGAGTACATCGCGCAGAAGGAGTGGATCGTCCCGCCGCGCCCGGCGGTCCGGATCGTCTGCGACATGATCGAGTTCTGCGCGAGGGAGATGCCCCGCTGGAACCCGGTCTCGGTGAGCGGCTACCACATCCGCGAGGCCGGGGCGACGGCGGTCCAGGAGCTGGCCTTCACCCTCGCGGACGGGATCGAGTACGTCCAGCAGTGCGTCGAGCGCGGCCTCGCCGTGGACGACTTCGCGCCGCGCCTCTCCTTCTTCTTCGACGTCCACAACGACTTCTTCGAGGAGGTGGCGAAGTTCCGGGCCGCGCGCCGGATCTGGGCGCGCACCATGAAGGAGCGGTTCGGGGCGAAGCGGAAGGAGTCCTTGCTCCTGCGCACCCACGCCCAGACCGCCGGCGTGTCCCTCACCGCCCAGCAGCCCTACAACAACGTGGTCCGCACCGCGCTGCAGGCCTTCGCCGCGGTGCTGGGCGGGACGCAGTCGCTCCACACCAACTCGCTCGACGAGACCTACGCGCTCCCGACCGAGGAGGCGGTGACCATCGCGCTGCGGACCCAGCAGATCATCGGGTTCGAGTCGGGCGCCGACCGGGTCGCCGATCCGCTCGCCGGGTCGTACTACGTCGAGTACCTCACCGACGAGGTGGAGCGGCGCGCCCTCGAGCACATCCGCCGGATCGACGAGATGGGCGGGATGATCCGCGCCGTCGAGGAGGGCTACCCGCAGCGCGAGATCGCCGAGAGCGCCTACCGGTTCCAGCAGGAGGTCGAGCGGGGGGAGCGGACCATCGTCGGCGTGAACCGCTTCCGGACCGAGGGGGACGAGGGCAGCGGCATCCCGACCCTCCGGATCGACGAGGCGGTGGCGCGGGCGCAGCAGGAGCGGCTCGCGGCGGTGAAGCGGTCGCGGAGCCCGGCGGGGGTGGCCGAGGCGCTGCAGCGCGTCGAGCGCGCCTGCCGGGAGGGCGGCAACGTCGTCCCGCCGGTGATCGAGGCGGTGAAGGCGTACGCCACGCTGGGCGAGGTCTGCGACGTGTTCCGCAAGGTCTTCGGAACGTATCGCGAGGACGGGCGGTTCTAGCCCCGGAGGGTGCCGGCCCGGGGCGCGTTCTTGGCCCCGACCCGCACCTGGGGTAGTAGACTCTCTCACCCGACCTTCCGCTCCGGAGACGCGCCACATGACCGAGTCCCAGCGCCCGCTGCGCATCCTCGTCGCCAAGCCCGGCCTCGACGGCCACGATCGCGGCGCCAAGATCATCGCCCGCGCCCTCCGCGACGCCGGCTTCGAGGTCATCTACACCGGCCTGCACCAGACGCCGGAGATGATCGTCGCCGCGGCGCTGCAGGAGGACGTGGACGCGGTCGGCATGTCGATCATGTCGGGCGCGCACATGACGCTCTTCCCGGCCGTCACCGACCTGATGAAGCAGAAGCAGATGGACGACGTGGTCGTGTTCGGCGGCGGGATCATCCCGCAGGACGACGTCCCGCGCCTCAAGGAGCACGGCATCGCCGAGGTCTTCCTGCCCGGCACCGCGACCCAGGCGGTGGTGGACTGGATCCGCGCCCACGTGCATCCCCGAGCGGCGGCCGCCTAGGCCGGTTAGCAAGGGGGCATGGCCCCGCACGTCACGGTCTACGAGGTCGGACCCCGCGACGGACTGCAGAACGAGCCGGCGGTCCTGCCGCTGGAGGAGAAGCTGGAGCTCGTGGCGGCGCTCGCCGCCGCCGGCCTGCAGCGCATCGAGGCCGGCAGCTTCGTCAGCCCGCGGTGGATCCCGCAGCTCGCCGACTCCGACCGGCTGGTGGAGAGCCTGCCGCCCTCGCCGGAGCTGCGCTACGTGGCGCTCGTCCCGAACGCGCCCGGGCTCGCCCGGCTGCGGCGCGCGCTCGACCAGGCCGGCGCGAACGGTCCCGCCGTGGACGCCGCGGTCTTCGTCTCGGCCTCCGAGACCCACAACCGGAAGAACGTCAACAAGACCATCGACGAGACCTTCGCGGCGTTCGACGAGGTCGTCGGCCCGGCGCTGGCGGCGGGGCTGCGCGTGCGCGGCTACGTGTCGACCGCGTTCGGCTGCCCCTACGAGGGGCCGGTCGATCCCGGCCGGGTGATCGCCCTCGCCCAGCGGCTGCTCGCCCTGGGCTGCTACCAGGTCTCGCTCGGCGACACCGTCGGCCTCGGGACGCCCAACCAGGTCCGGGAGCTGCTCTCGCGGCTGCTGGCCCGGACCCGCCCGGAGCAGGTCGCGCTCCACATGCACGACACCCGCGGCTGCGCGCTCGCCAACGTGCTCGTCGGGCTCGAGGCGGGGCTCGCGACCTTCGACGCCTCCATCGGCGGGCTCGGCGGCTGCCCCTACGCCCCCGGCGCCTCCGGCAACCTCGCGACCGAGGACCTCGTCCACATGCTCCTCGGGATGGGATACGAGACGGGGATCTCCTGGGAGCGGCTGGTGGACGCGGGCGCCCTGGCGCAGCGGCTCGTCGGCCGCGCCCTCCCCGGGAAGGCGCTCCAGGCGGAGCTTGCCGCGCGAACGGCTGGCCGGACGCGCTCCGACCCGTTAGCGTCGAGGTGATGGACGCCTGGAAGGTCGAGGACCTCGGGGAGACCGAGCTCTGGACCATCGATCTCGAGCCGCGGCGCAACGCGCTCTCGCGCGCCGTGCTGCGCGGGCTCGCCGAGCTGGGCGCGCGGGCGGCGAGCCGGCGCGAGCTTCGGGCCGTCGTCATCACCGGCGCGGGCGACCGGGCCTTCTGCGCCGGCGCCGACCTGAAGGAGCGGGCCTCGATGTCCGACGAGGAGGTCCACGCCTTCCACCGCGAGCTGCGCGAGGGGCTGCGCGGGCTCGAGCAGTCGCCCAAGGTGACCATCGCCGCCATCAACGGCGCCGCCCTGGGCGGCGGGCTGGAACTCGCGCTCGCCTGCGACCTGCGGCTCTGCACCCCGGGCGCCGAGCTCGGCCTCCCGGAGGTGTCGCTCGGCATCATCCCGGGCGGCGGCGCCTGCGCGAGGCTGCCGCGGCTGGTCGGGCTGGCCCGCGCCAAGGAGCTCGTGCTGACCGGCCGGCGGGTCGCCGCCGCGGAGGCGCTGGCGCTCGGGCTCGTGAACCGGATCGCCGCGCCGGGGCGGCTGCGCGAGGAGGCGCTGGCGCTCGCCGCGGAGGTGGCGAGGAACGCCCCCATCTCGCTGCGCCAGGCGAAGCGCGCCCTCGACGGCGGGTTCCACCTGCCGCTCGAGGAGGCGCTCGACCTCGAGAACCGGATGTACCAGGACTGCCTCGGCACCCGCGACCGGGTGGAGGCGCTGCGCGCCTTCGCCGAGAAGCGCCGGCCGCGCTTCACGGGAGAGTGAGATGGCCGACCGGCCCGACGGACCCGACGAGCGGCTGGAGGCGGAGCTCGCGCGCGTCCGCCGCGGCGGCGCCGAGAAGTACCACCGCAAGAACGCGGAGCAGGGGAAGCTCTTCGCCCGCGATCGCCTGCGGCTCCTGCTCGACGAGGGCTCCTTCGTGGAGGACGGCGCGCTCGCGAACGCCCTCGACCCGGAGCTGCCGGCCGACGGCGTGGTGACCGGGCTGGGCGCCATCGAGGGGCGCCCGGTCTGCGTGATGGCCAACGACTCCACCGTGAAGGCCGGGAGCTGGGGCAAGCGGACGGTGGAGAAGATCCTGCGCGTCCAGGAGGTCGCGGCGGCGCAGCGGCTGCCGCTCTTCTACCTCGTGGACTCGGCGGGGGCGCGCATCACCGACCAGCTCGAGATGTTCCCCGGGCGGCGGGGCGCCGGGCGGATCTTCCACAACGAGGTGCACCTCTCCGGCGTGGTGCCGCAGATCTGCCTGCTCTTCGGCCCCTCCGCCGCGGGCGGCGCCTACATCCCCGCCTTCTGTGACCTCGTGTTCGTGGTGGAGGGGAACGCCTCCATGTACCTCGGCTCGCCGCGCATGGCCGAGATGGTCATCGGCGAGAAGGTGACCCTCGAGGAGCTGGGCGGGGCGCGGATGCACTGCTCCGTCTCGGGCTGCGCCGACGTGCTCTGCCAGAGCGAGGAGGAGGCGCTGCGGGAGGCGCGCCGCTGGTTCGCCTTCATGCCCCGGAGCTGCCGGGAGCTGCCGCCCCTCGCGCCGCCCAAGCCGCCGCGCCGGCAGGAGCGGCCCATCGAGGACCTCATCCCGGCCGACCAGAACCGGCCCTTCGACGTGCTCGCGCTCATCGATGCGCTCGTGGACGAGGGCTCCTTCTTCGAGGTGAAGAAGCTCTTCGCCGGCGAGCTCGTCACCGGGCTCGCCCGCATCGACGGCCGGCCGATCGGCATCGTCGCCAACCAGCCCAGGGTGAAGGGCGGCGTGCTCTTCGTGGACTCGGCCGACAAGGCGGCCCGCTTCATCTGGCTCTGCGACGCCTTCAACCTGCCGCTCCTCTACCTGGCCGACGTCCCCGGGTTCATGATCGGCACCAAGGTGGAGCGGGCGGGCATCATCCGGGCCGGCGCCAAGATGATCAGCGCCGTCTCCGAGGCCACCGTGCCGCGGATCTGCGTGGTGGTGCGCAAGGCGTACGGCGCCGGGCTCTACGCCATGGACGGCCCCGGCTTCGCGCCCTCCTGCACCCTCGCGCTGCCGCAGGCGATGATCGCGGTGATGGGGCCCGAGGCGGCGGTGAACGCCGTCTACTTCAACAAGATCCAGGAGCGGCCGGAGTCCGAGCGGGCCGCCTACGTGCAGGCGCTCCGCGACGACTACCGCAAGGACATCGACATCGAGAAGCTGGCGAGCGAGCTGGTGGTGGACGCGGTGGTGCCGGGGAGCGGGCTGCGCGACGAGCTGTCGCGGCGGTTCCGCTACTACGCCGAGGGCTACGCGCCGCCGGCGGGACGCAAGCGGGCGGTCACGCCCGTGTGAGGGGCCCATGGACTTCGAGCTCGACGAGGCGCACCTCGAGATCCAGCGCACGGTCCGGCAGTTCTGCCAGGATCGGGTGAAGGCGCAGGCGCGCGGCTGGGACGAGCGGGAGGAGTTCCCGCTCGAGGTGGTGAAGGAGCTGGGGCGGCTCGGGTTCCTCGGCATCAACGTGCCCGAGGAGCTCGGCGGCGCGGGGCTCGACGCCGCCGCCACGGCGGTGATCGTCGAGGAGCTGGCCCGCTGGGACGGCTCGCTCGCGCTCACGGTGGCGAGCCACAACGGGCTCGGCTCGGGCCACATCCGGCTCTTCGGCACCGACGCGCAGAAGCGGCGCTGGCTGCCCGCGCTCGCCTCGGGGGAGCGGCTCGCGGCCTGGGGGCTCACCGAGCCCGGCTCGGGCTCGGACGCGGCCGGGCTGCGGACGACGGCGGTCCGGCGCGGCGGCGAGTGGGTGCTCTCCGGCGCGAAGACCTTCATCACCCAGGGCACGGTCGGCGACGTCTTCGTGATCCTCGCCTCCACCAGCCCGGACAAGAAGCAGAAGGGGATCACCGCCTTCGTGGTGGAGCGCGGGGCGCAGGGGTTCGGCCAGAAGCCCATCCACGGCAAGCTCGGGATGCGCAGCTCCGACACCGGCGAGCTGCACCTCGAGGAGGTGGTGGTGCCCGACGACCACCGGCTCGGGGAGGTGGACCACGGCTTCATCGACACGCTCCAGATCCTCGACCGCGGCCGGATCGCCATCGGCGCGCTCGGGGTGGGGCTGGCGCGCGGCGCCTTCGAGGAGGCCCGCGCCTACGCCAAGGAGCGCAAGGCCTTCGGCCACCCCATCGGCGACTTCCAGGCCATCGCCTTCATGCTGGCCGACATGGCCACCGAGACGAACGCCGCGCGCCTCCTGGTGCAGCGTGCGGCCGCCCGCTGTGACGCCGGGCGCCCGTTCACGAAGGAGGCCTCCATGGCCAAGCTCTTCGCGAGCGAGGTGGCGATGCGCGCGACCGCGAAGGCCATCCAGATCCACGGGGGCTACGGGTACACCCGGGACTTCCCGGTGGAGCGGTACTACCGCGACGCCAAGCTCTGCGAGATCGGCGAGGGGACGAGCGAGGTGCAGCGGATCGTGATCGGGCGGGAGATTCTGGGGTAATCTGCCCGACGGCATGTCCGAGGGCGAGCACACCATCATCAGCAAGATCCCGCGCGAGCGGCTGAACCAGATCGCCGCGCGGAAGCTGACCTCGCTCGCGGTGCCGGTTCGGCTCGCCGCCGACCGGGAGACGCTCGAGGGGGAGCTGCTCTTCCAGGGGAGCGTGCTCCACCCGGCCACCGGCGCCGCCATCGCCCGGGCCCGGTTCTCGGTCGAGGGGCACGATCGGCTCCGCTTCACCGATCCGCCGCTCTCGGCGCTCGGCCCGGTGCCGTTCTACGACGCCGAGCGGCTCGCGGCGCTCGAGCAGCGGGTCCTCGACGAGCTCGGCCGGCGCGCCGCGCTGCTGCAGGATCTCGCCGCCCGGCTGCGCGCGCTCCGGCTCGAGCCGGGGCTCGACCCCGACCGGCTGGCGGTGCGCGCGGTGGTGAAGACGCCGGGGCACGCCTTCGAGGTCTTCGCCGGCCCGGACGGGCTGCAGGTCACCCGCGTCGCCCCGGTGGGCGGGCGCCCCTTCGACGTGCCGCCGAGCTTCCGCCGGCTGGAGCTCGCGCGCTTCGAGGGGCCCGGGGAGCTCGAGGCGGAGCTCTCCCGGGCCGCGCCGGAGCTCGAGCAGCTCGCGGCCGAGCGGCCCGAGCCGGGGGCGCCCGCGGCCGCCGCCGGCGTGGAGGCCACCCCGCCTCCGCGCAACGCGCTCACGCTCGCCGCCCTCGCCGAGCGCTTCGGGGGCGACGCCATGCTGGCGCCGAACGCCGAGGTGGAGATCCTCCGCGAGTTCGAGTCGGGCGGCACCCGCTACCGGTTCGTCGCCACCCGCGAGGTCGGCACCACCTTCCGCGGGCGGGTCATCGGCCCCTCCGGCGACCTCTGGAGCGAGCGGTTCGAGCTCGCCGCCTTCGCCGGCCCGCGGCAGGCGGTCGCGGCCGCGCTCGGGGAAGAGGGCGCGCCGGCGCGGGGCGTCGCGGCAGCCTCCGGCCGGGCCGCGCCCGAGCCTCGGGCGGGCGAGGTCTGGGTGATGAACGTGGTGGTGGAGGCCCAGGGGCCGGACGAGGTCCGCTACGTCGGCACCGACATCGACGGCCGGCCCTACGGCGCGGCCCGGGTGCTGAAGCGCCCCGAGTTCGAGGCGGTCTTCTCGCACGAGCGCGGTGGCTGGCGGCTCCTCGTGCTGGTGGACCAGGTCCACGAGGGGGCGGTCACCTACCGGCAGCTCGACCGGCTGCGGCAGCCCATCGGCGCGCCGCGGCGGATGGCGAGCTCGATCCTGATGGCGAACTTCGTCCCGGAGGCGGCGACCGCGTGAGCGCGAACGGCGTGGTGGAGCGGGTGGCTGCGGGCGACGTGCGGGCGGCGGCGCGGCTCATGCGGGACCTCGACGACGGGCTCCCGGCGGCGCGGCGGCACCTGCAGGCGCTCTTCCCGCGCACGGGGCGGGCCTACGTGGTCGGGCTCACCGGCGCGCCGGGCGCGGGCAAGTCGTCCTTGACCGACCGGCTCATCGCCCACTACCGCAAGGCCGGCCTGACCGTGGGCGTGGTGGCCGTCGATCCGACGAGCCCGTTCTCCGGCGGGGCCATCCTGGGCGATCGCATCCGGATGCAGGACCACGCGCTCGACGAGGGCGTGTTCATCCGCTCCATGGCGACCCGGGGCAACCTGGGCGGCCTCTCGCGCGGCACCGCCGAGGTGGTCCAGGTGATGGACGCCATGGGCAAGGACGTGGTGATCGTGGAGACGGTGGGGGTGGGCCAGGACGAGATCGAGGTGGCCCAGCTGGCGCACACGGTGGTGGTGGTGTCGGTGCCCGGCCTGGGCGACGACGTGCAGGCCATCAAGGCCGGCGTGCTCGAGATCGCCGACGTCTTCGCCGTCAACAAGGCCGACCGGGAGGGCGCCGACCGGACGGTGCGCGATCTCGCCACCATGCTGGAGCTGCGCAAGAGCGCCGCCACCCGCGAGGTGCTGGAGCACGACGACCTCCACCGGATCCGCCGGACCAGCTCGACCGACCCGCACGATCAGGGCTTCTGGGAGCCGCCCATCGTGAAGACGGTGGCGGTGCGCGACGAGGGGGTGGGGGAGCTGGTCGAGGCGATCGCCCGGCACCGCCGCCACCTCGACGACACGGGCGAGCGGCGCACGCGCGACGTGGCGCGGGCCCGCGCCGGCTTCCTCGCGCTCCTCCGGGAGCAGCTCCTCGCCGGCGCGCTGGCCCGGCTCGGCGCGGAGGGGAGCCACCTCGACGCCATCGCGGCCCGGATCGCCGCCCGCGAGGCCGACCCCTACGCCCTGGCCGAGGAGCTCGCGGCCCGGCTGCGGCGATGAACCCGATGAGCGAGGCGATGGAAGATCCCGAGAAGCGCGCCCCCGCTACCGCCGTTGAAGCTGCCGAAGCCCCCGAGCCCGAGGTCCGGCCGGGGCCCCCCGACCCCGAGCGCGACCTCGCCGCCGAGCTCTCCCGGCGGCTGGGCGTGGCGGTGGCCCCTGGGCCGCGGCCGCTGGCCGCGCTGACCCACAAGTCCTACGTCAACGAGCACCGCGGCGAGGGGCTCGCCGACAACGAGCGGCTGGAGTTCCTGGGCGACGCGGTCATCGACCTGGCCGTCTCCCACCGGCTCATGGAGCGGTTCCCCGGGGCACAGGAGGGCGAGCTCTCCAAGATCCGGGCCTCGCTGGTGGACGAGGCGGCGCTGGCGGGAATCGCCCGCACCCTCGGGCTGGGCGAGCTGCTCCGGCTCGGCCGCGGCGAGGAGCTGACCGGCGGCCGCGAGAAGGCCTCGCTCCTGGCGGATGCCATGGAGGCGGTGGTGGCCTCCCTCTACCTGCAGGGCGGGCTCGCGCTGGTCCTCGAGGTGGTGGACCGGTTCCTGGGCGAGGCCTTCGAGCGCGCGGCGGCGGGCACGCTCGACCGCGACTGGAAGACGCAGCTGCAGGAGCAGGCCCAGAGCCGCCTCCGCGCCAGCCCCCGCTACCGGGTGGTGGGGGAGCGCGGCCCGGACCACTCGAAGATCTTCGAGGTGGAGCTCGAGCTCAAGGGCGAGGTGCTCGGCCGGGGCGAGGGGCGGTCGAAGAAGGACGCCGAGCAGGCCGCGGCGCGCGGCGCGCTCGAGGCGCTGGCCGCGCGGACCGAGGGCGAGCCAGCCCCGCCCGAAGCGAAGAAGTGACCGCGAACAGGGCGCTTTTCGTTGCGGGGGCGCCCCCGCGCGAATAGCATGCCGCCGCATGAAGAAGACCCTCCTCGCGCTCGCCGCCGTCGCCGCGCTCGCCCCCGCCGCCGCCCACGCCGCCAAGAAGGGGAAGGCGCCGGCGCAGAAGGAGCAGTACGCCGTCTTCGAGACCACCGCCGGGAAGATCGGGGTGAAGCTGCTGCCCCAGGAGGCCCCGGTCGCGGTGAAGAACTTCGTCGAGCTGGCGCAGGGCAAGAAGGAGTGGACCGACCCGCGCACCGGCGAGAAGACCCGCAAGTCGCTCTACAGCGGCACCGTCTTCCACCGCGTCATCCCGAACTTCATGATCCAGGGAGGGGACCCGCTCGGCATGGGCGTGGGGAGCCCCGGCTACACCTTCCAGGACGAGCTCAAGGCCGGCGAGAAGCCGTTCGACAAGCCCTGCCAGCTCGCGATGGCCAACAGCGGTCCCAACACCAACGGCTCGCAGTTCTTCATCACCGAGGCCCCGGCGCCGCACCTCAACCCGCAGCCCTGCGGCAGCCCGTCGGGGCTGTGCGGCTACACGCACTTCGGCGAGGGCGTCTGCGGGTGCGACCTCGTGGGCAAGATCGCGCGCGCCGGCAACTCCAAGACCAAGCTCGAGAAGGTCGTCATCACCAGCACCCGGCCCACCTGCAAGTGAGCCGCGCCACGCCGTAACAGGGAGAAGCCAATGGCCGAGGAAACGTACGCGACGTTCACCACCTCGATGGGCGACATCGTCGTGAAGCTCCTTCCCGAGAAGGCGCCCAAGACCGTGGAGAACTTCGTCGGCCTCGCGGAGGGCACGAAGGAGTGGAAGGATCCGTCGAGCGGCCAGACGGTGAAGCGGCCGCTCTACGACGGGACCGTGTTCCACCGCGTGATCCCCGAGTTCATGATCCAGGGGGGCGATCCGATGGGCACCGGCTTCGGCGGCCCCGGCTTCCGCTTCGCCGACGAGATCGACGCCTCGAACCGCTTCGACAAGCCGGGCCTCCTCGCGATGGCGAACGCCGGGCCGAACACCAACGGCTCGCAGTTCTTCATCACCGAGGTCCCGACGCCGCACCTCAACCGCGGCCACACCATCTTCGGCGAGGTGGTGAAGGGCTTCGACCTCGTCCCCCGCATCGCCCAGGCGGGCAACGCCAAGGTGAAGCTGGAGAAGGTCACCATCACCCGCGGCAAGGCTCCCTGAGTGGGCAAGAAGAACCCTCCGAAGACCTCGAAGTCCCCGAAGCCGGCCAAGGCTCCCAGGGCCGCGAAGAAGCTCCGCGCCGGCTTCGTCGCCATCGTCGGCCGGCCCAACGTCGGCAAGTCCACCCTCCTCAACCGCGTGCTCGGGGAGAAGGTGGCGATCGTGTCGCCGCGCCCGCAGACCACGCGGACGCGCATCCTCGGCGTCCACACCGCGCCCGGGCTCCAGGTCGCCTTCTTCGACACGCCCGGGCTGCACCGGGCCAAGGGCACGCTCAACGCCCGGATGGTCGAGACGGCGCTCACCACGCTCTCGGAGGTGGACACCGTGCTCGTGCTGGTCGAGTCGGGCACGGGGCCGAACGGGCGCGTCGAGGTCGGGGAGGCCACCTCCTGGGTGATCGACCAGGCGAAGCGGAGCCGGAAGCCGCTCGTGCTGGGCGTCAGCAAGGCGGACCGCGGGCCGAAGGAGCTCCTGCTCCCGGTCATCGCCGCGTACCAGGGGCTCGCGCCGTGGGCCGACGTGGTCCCGTTCTCGTCCTTCAGCGGCGAGAACGTGGACGCGCTGCTCGAGGCGCTGGCGCGGACGCTGCCGGAGTCGGACGCGCTCCTCTTCCCGGAGGACATGCTCACCGACCAGGCGGAGCGGCAGCTCGCGGCGGAGTACGTGCGCGAGCAGGTGATGCTCCAGACGCGCCAGGAGCTCCCCTACGCCGTGGCCGTCGAGGTCGAGGAGTTCGACGAGTCGGAGCGGGGGGAGGGGAGGAGCGGGCTGGTGCGCATCTCGGCGCTGCTCTTCGTCGAGCGCGACAGCCAGAAGGCGATCCTGATCGGCAAGAAGGGCGACATGCTGAAGTCGATCGGGACCCGGGCGCGCGAGGGGCTGGAGCGGCTGCTCGGCTGCAAGGTGTTCCTGAAGCTCACCGTGAAGGTGGAGGAGCGCTGGAGCGAGCGCGCCGCCTCGCTCCAGAAGCTGGGCCTGTAGGTCATGACCGAGATCCTCGCGGCCGCGCGCCCGCTGATCGCCCTCGTGGGCCGCCCCAACGTGGGCAAGTCCACGCTCTTCAACCGGATCGCCGGCCGCCGGATGGCCATCGTCGAGGACGAGCCGGGCGTCACCCGCGACCGCAACTACGCCGACTGCGAGTGGGACCACCGGGCCATCTCGGTGGTGGACACCGGCGGCTTCGAGCCGGGCGCGCCCGCGGAGCACGCGCCGGACCGGCTCATGCGCCAGGTGCGCGAGCAGGCGCAGCTCGCCGTGGACGAGGCCGCCGCGGTGGTGCTGGTCGTGGACGGGCGCGCCGGGCTCACCGAGGTGGACCGGTCGGTGGCGGGCCTGCTGCGGCGGGCCGGCAAGCGGCTCTTCGTGGCGGTCAACAAGATGGACAGCGGCGGCACCGAGGCGGAGGCGCCGCTCTCCGACTTCTACGAGCTCGGGTTCGGGGAGGTCTTCCCGGTCTCCGCCGAGCACGACCGCGGCGTGGGCGAGCTGCTCGACGCCATCGTGGCCGAGCTGCAGGTCCCGCGCACGCCGGCGCCGGAGGAGCTCACGCCCCTCGACGAGCGCGAGGAGGGAGAGGAGGGCGAGGAGGGCGGTCGCGCCCCGGATCCCGACGCGCCCATCCGGCTCGCCATCATCGGCCGCCCGAACGTCGGCAAGAGCACCTTCGTGAACGCGCTGCTCGGCGAGCAGCGGTTCGTGGTCTCCGCCGTGGCCGGCACCACCCGCGACTCCATCGACAGCGAGATCACCTACAAGGATCGGAAGTTCGTGGTCACCGACACCGCCGGCATCCGGCGCAAGCGGTCGATCGCGCAGAAGGTGGAGCTGTACTCGGTGGTCCGCGCCATGCGCTCCATCGACGAGGCGGAGGTGGTCGCCTGCCTGCTCGACGCCAGCGAGGCGGGCGTGGAGCAGGACGCCCGCCTGCTCGGCCTGGTGGCCGAGAAGAGCAAGGTGCTCATCTGCGTCGTCAACAAGTGGGACCTCGCGGAGGCCGAGGAGGCGACGCAGGCCTGGTACCGCAAGGAGCTCGCGAAGCGGCTGCCGTTCATCTCCTTCGCGCCGATGATCTTCACCTCCGCGAAGACCGGGAAGAACGTGGCCAAGGTGCTCGACACCGCGGCGCGCCTGGTGCAGCAGTCGCGGGCGCGGTTCCCGACGCCCGCCCTGAACGACCTCCTCGAGAACGTGCAGCGGGCCCACCCGGCGCCGCTGGCGCGCGGCAAGCCGGTCAAGCTGTACTACATGGCCCAGGTCGGCTACGCCCCGCCGACCTTCGCCATCCAGTGCAACCGTCCCGAGGCGATCTCGGGGGATTACAAGCGCTTCCTCGAGAACCGGATGCGCGAGGCGTTCGGCCTCGAGGTGCCCATCCGCTTCCTCTTCAAGGAGCGGCGCCGGGCGCGCCGCCGCGGGAAGCCTTCCGCTTGACGGTGCGGTTCGACCCGCCTAATTTGGGCGCGATTTTTCCTCAACTTTTCCGAGAGGCAGCATGTCCAAGACCGAGGTCATCACCCGCAAGGAGATGAAGGGGCCGGACAAGTTCCAGGTCGCGGCCGGCGAGGCGGCGGGCTGGGCCAGGTCCCACGAGAAGCAGATCGTGGCGGGCGTCGTGGGCGCCCTCGTGGTCGTGGGCGTCATCCTCGGCATCGGGCAGTACCTCCACGGGCGCGAGCTCAAGGCCGGCGCGCTGCTCTACCGCGCGCTCGACGCCGCCGACGGCGAGATCTCGACCGTCCCGCTCCCGGGCGTGCAGAAGCCGCTCTTCAAGAGCGAGTCCGAGAGGCAGCAGGCGGTGCTCGCCGCGGCCGAGGACGTCCGCAAGCAGTACCCGTCGAGCGACGCCGCCCGCACCGCGGCGCTGCTCGCGGCCGACGCGCAGCTCCGGCTCGGGAAGCCGGACGAGTCGATCGCCACCTACCGGGCCTGGCTCGACGCGGCCGGCAAGGGCGACGCGCTGCGCTTCGCCGCGCTCGAGGGGCTCGCCGCCGCGCACGAGGCCAAGAACGACCTCGACGCCGCCGCCAAGGACTACGAGCAGCTCGGCCGCGAGGTGACGTTCTACAAGGATCGCGCCGCGCTCGAGCGGGCCCGCGTGCTCGCCAAGGCCGGCAAGGCCGACGAGGCGAAGAAGATCCTCGCCACCTTCGCCGACGACTTCAAGGAGTCGCCGCTCAAGACCGAGGCGCAGGAGCGGCTCGCCAGGCTGGGCGGCAAGTAGATGAACGCCGCCAGCGTCGCGCTCGCCCTGGCCCTCTCGCAGGCGCCGGGCGCGGGCGCCCGGCTCGCGCCGGCCCCCATCCAGCTCTGGCAGGTCGCCTGGACCCGCCCGCTCGTCCCCCCCGGACTGCTCGAGTACAAGCCCCGTGAGCCGGGTGGCCCGGCCATCGACCCGCAGCGCGGGAACGTGGTCGTGGGCGCCCGCGACGGCATCCTGCGCGCGCTCTCCGACAAGGGGAAGGTGCTCTGGGAGCTCAAGACCGGCGGGCCGTTCGACGCGGCGCCGCGGGTCGAGGGCGACACCGTCTACGCCCCGTGCGACGACGGGAAGCTCTACGCCGTCGAGGCGGGCACCGGGAAGGTGCGCTGGAGCTACGACGCACAGGAGCCGCTCGGGAGCACGCCGGTCCTCGCGAAGGGGCTGGTCTACGTGACCAGCCAGCAGGACACCCTGTTCGCGCTCGACGCCGCGACCGGCGCCTTCAAGTGGCACCACCGCCGCGAGGGCAAGGAGGGCTTCACCATCCACGGCGCCAGCGGCGCGGCGGTGGCGGGCGGCGTGGCCTACGCCGGCTACTCGGACGGCTTCGTGGCGGCGCTCGACGCGGCCACCGGCGCGGTCAAGTGGGAGCGGCGCGTCGCCCCGGCGGGCGACTTCCTCGACGTGGACTCGACCCCGCAGGTGGACGAGGGCCGGGTGTACGTGACCGCCTTCTCCGGCGCGGTGTACGGCCTCGAGGCCGAGACCGGGAACGCCGCCTGGGAGACGAAGCTCCCCGGGCCGACGCGGCTCTCCCTGCTGCAGGGCCGGCTCGTCGCCGTCACCACCACCCGCGTGGTCGCGCTCTCGCCGCGGGACGGCAAGGTCTACTGGAACGCGCCGCTCGACGGCATGGTCGGCGGCGACCCGGTGATGGCGGCCGGGGCGGTGGTGGTCCCGGCCGGCACCGGTCTGCGCTGGCTCGATCCGGCGACCGGGCGGCTCGTGAAGATCTTCGATCCGGGCACGGGCGTCACCGCCAGCCCGGCGGTCCGGGCCGGCCGGGCCTACGTGATCTCGAACGCCGGGGAGCTGGTCGCGCTGGACCTGAGATGAGGTCGGTGCGGGTGGTCGCGGCGGTGATCCGGCGCGGGGGCAGGGTGCTCGTCACCCGCCGCTTCCCGGGCGGGCCGCGCGGCGGCCAGTGGGAGTTCCCCGGCGGCAAGGTGGAGCCGGGGGAGCCCGAGCCCGACGCCCTGCGCCGGGAGATCTCCGAGGAGCTCGCCTGCGAGGTCGCGGTGGGGGAGCTGCTCTGCCGGGCGCGCCACCGCTACCCCGATCTCGAGGTCGAGCTCGCCTTCTACGACTGCGCGCTCGCAGCCGGCGCCGAGCCGCGCTGCCTCGGCGCCGACGCCCTCGAGTGGAGCGGCCCGGACGCGCTCCCGACCTACGACTTCTGCGAGGCGGACCTGCCGGCGCTCCCGGTCATCGCGGCGCGCCTGCGCGCGACGTAGGCGCCGCCGAGGCGGCCTGACCCGGTGACCGCGGCGCCTTCCCAGGCGGCAGCGGGCGCGGGCGAGCCGCCAGGCGCCCCCGATGTCTCGGCCCGGTCGCCCCGGCCGCTACCGGTGCCGCCGGTGACCGCGCTTCGACGGCTTGGCCGCGGCGGGCGCCGCCGGCTTCGTCCCGGTGGTCCGCAGGGCCACCGCAGCCGGCGCGTAGACGCGCCCCTGCGCGTCCCGCAGCTCCTTCCCTCCGGCGGTCTCGACCTTGAGCGTGTAGCGCGACCCGGGCCGCAGCGGCTCGCGGGGCGAGACGCGGAAGAGCGCCTCCTGGCCGAGCTCGGTCGTCCCGGTGGAGGGGACCATGTCGCCCTTCTCGTCGAGGAGCACCGCGTGGGCGTCCACCAGGGCGGCGCCGGCGGCGAGCCGGAACGTGCTGCGCGGCTCGACGGCGGTCGGCTCCGCGCCGGGCCCGAGGGGTACCTCGGTCGCGCCCTCCACGGCGAAGGCCTGGACGGGCAGGGGGAGCGGGCCGGCGGGGGTCGGGGTGGGGGCGGGCTGCGCGGCCGGGGTGGCCGTCCCGGCGCCCGGGGCTGCGGGAGCGGCGCTGGAGGCCTCGGCCGTCGCCGTCGCGGCAGGCGTGGCCGGCGCTTGCGGCGCAGGAGCTGCCTGGTCGGGGTCGTGCCGGCGGCAGGCGAGCGCGGCGAGGGCGGCCAGGAGGGCGAGGCGGCGGAGCATCCGGCGAAAGTATCAGAGGCGGCGGGGCCGGACAGCAATTCGCCGCGAGGAATCCGGCGCGGCCCGCCCGGTCGGGTCGGCGCCGTCGCGTGACCCCGGTGCGGCGGGCCTGCCGGGAGGTCGCTCGATGGCCATGCTTCGCGCGGCGCGCCGGCCCGAGGTGGCCGGCGGCGGGAGGTGTCTTCATGGCTCGACTGTCGTGGTGGGCTGCCGTGGGAGCGCTGGTCGTGGGGGGCGCGGCGGGGGCCGCGGAGCCGGGGTCGGCGCAGGTCCACGTGCGGGGCGACGTGGTGTCGCTCCAGGGGGGCGCGCTCCAGCTCCGGACGCGCTCGGGCGACCTCGTCGCGCTGCAGCTCCCCGAGAACGCCAAGGTGGCGCTGGTGTCGAAGGGCGACCCGAAGCTCCTGCGCAGCGGCGCCTTCGTCGGCACCGCGGCGGTGCCCGAGCCCGACGGCCGCTTGCGGGCGCTCGAGGTGCACGTGTTCCCGAGCTCGATGCGCGGCACCGGCGAGGGGCACCATCCCTGGGACCTGAAGCCGGGCAGCACCATGACCAACGCCACCGTGGCCGAGGTCGGGCCCGGCGGCGCCGGGTCGCAGGGCACCGGGAGCAGCATGACCAACGCGACCGTGTCGAAGGTCGGCGAGAGCGGCGGCGCGCGCGAGCTGTCGCTGCAGTACCCGGGCGGCGAGAAGAAGGTGCTCGTGCCCGAGGGCACGCCGGTGCTCCAGGTGGAGCCGGGAAATCGCTCGAGCCTCGTGCCCGGCGCGCACGTCTTCGCGGTCGCCTCGCGCCGGCCCGACGGCACCCTCGTCGCGGAGCGGCTCAACGTAGGGAAGGACGGGGTGGTGCCGCCGATGTAGCGGGCGCCGCGGGGCGGCCGGAGCCCGGGCGCGGCGGCGACGAGTACCGGGAACGGGGCGTGGTGGAGGCGGAGCGTTGTGGAGCGCACCGTGGTGCCGATGTTGCGTTTTTGCCTGGCCCCGCGTGGGACGCCGAGACCCCGCTCGGTGATGGAGTCGGGCAACTCGACTCACCCGCACCACGCATCAGGGCGTCAGGCTCGCGACGTAGCCTCGGAGCCCTTGAGCGTCTTGAACGGCGTGTCGACGACGGTGGCGTTGCCCCACGGCGTCAGTGCGACGTCAGGCGGCTGCGGGCCTGCTCCGGCGTGGCTCCGGTCCACGCATGGAACGCGCGGTAGAAGGAGTTGGGGTCCTCGAACCCGAGCAGGAAGGAGATCTCCGCCGCGGTGAGGGCGGTCTTCCCGAGGTAGTGACGCGCCAGCTCCGCCCGGGTCTCGGCGAGCACCGTCGCGAAGGAGGTCTGCTCGTCGTGGAGGCGACGCTGCAGGGTGCGGCTGCTGGCGCCGAGCCTCGCCGAAACCGCCTCGATCGACGCCGCGCCGCCCGGGAGCAGCTCCAGGAGCGAGGCCCGAACGCGCTCGGCGGTCGAGGCGCGGGCGTCGAGTTCGGCGAGCCGGCGCTTTAGCTCCGGCTCGAACGACCGCCACATCGCCTCGTTGGAGGTGAGGAAGGGGCGCCTGGAGTCGGCGGCCGCGAAGGTCAGCGCGGCGCGGCGGCCGCGGCGGGGTGCGACGCCGAACCAGGAGGTATAGGCGTTCGCTGGCTCCAGGCGGACGGGCGCCTCCACCGCCAGGGGTTGCACTCGTGATCGCGTGCCGAGTCGAGCCAGCGCCACGAAGAACACCAGCTCGGTGGCGACGAGCAGCGCGGGAGGGGCCTCGAGCGCGTCGAGCCACGACAGGACGAGCGTCGTCGTGTCACGGCGAGCCTGCACGTCGAGCCGCATCGGGCACGTCAGGACCTTGTAGAGGGCGATCCGGCCGAGCGCCGTGTCGAGGTCCGGGCTGCAGAGCGCCGCGAAGAGCGGGGGGTCGAACGACTCCGCCTTGATGGTCGCGCCGATCCGGAGGGGCAGGGTGGGGTCGGAGACCTCCTCCTCGAACCCCCGCCAGAGGCGGAAGTACTCCGGCTGCGTGAGCGTGACCCGCTCGCGCGAGAGGAGGTCCCCCGGCAGCGATGCCCGGCGGAGGACATCTGCCGCAGAGACCCCCAGATCCGCCAGGACAACCCGCCACGACTGATCGAACGTGTACGTGCCGATGGTCGTCATCGGGCTCCTCCGCGATGCTGCGTGCGGGATCCCGGAGCCTCGTGCGTGGGTTCCGCCGGAGGGCCGCCGGGGAGCGCCTCGAGGATCGCCGAGTGGTAGATGCCCGCGCGCTCCTTGGAGAACCCGTCGACGATGAAGCCGAAGAGGCCGAAGACCACCAGCGCGATCCCTGCGGCGCGTGCGCGCGCGTCGAGCGTGAGCCAGAACAATCCAGCTGCCACCGCGAAGCAGATGGGCGCGAGGACGTTCGTGATCCGGTACATGTACTGGAATCCTTCGACCCGCTTCTGCTCGGCCCGGACGAAGGCTGCTGGATCCTCGCGGTAGGCCTGCTCGTACGCCGGGATGCGGGTGCGGTTCGTTGCGTAACCAGACACGCCGATGGCGACGAAGAAGAGCCCGAGCACCACGAGCGGGACGAGCATCGCCTTGGCGAGCGGCGTCGAGCCGAGTCGCCCGAAGGCGACCCCGATCACGGCCACCGTGAGCCCGGCTGCAGCGATGAGAGTCATCTCCAGGATCTCACCGCGCGCCCACTGAACGGAATGACGGACGAAGTCCATGACGGCCTCGACACCCGGAGGGCTACACCTTCTGCATCTCGTGGATCTGGCGCATGAGCAGCTTCTTCGGCGTGAACGGGACGAGCGAGAGCATCAGCCTCTGGGCGAAGGTCATTCCGGCGACGACGTCCATCTTGCCCTCGAGCATCCCCTCGTAGCCCGCCTTGGCGACGTCCGCGGCACTCGCCATCTTCGCGAAGAGGGGCGTCTTGTCCATGTCGGCGACGCGGGCGAACTCGGTCTCGGTGGCGCCGGGCAGGAGCGCCGTGACGGTGATGCCCGTATCGCGGAGCTCCTCGGAGATCGCGTTGCTGAACGATGTCACGTAGGCCTTCGTGGCGTAGTACACGGCCTGAAGCGGGCCGGGCATCAGGCACGCCGTCGAGGAGACGTTGAGGACCTTCCCGCTGTTGCGCGCCACGAAGTCGGGGAGGAAGAAGCGGGTCAGCGCCGTCAGGGCGACGACGTTGAGGTCGATCATCGAGAGGTCGTCCTCCCAGCGCCGCTCGTGAAACGCGCCGCGCCCACCGAAGCCGGCGTTGTTGATGAGGTAGTCCACCTCGATCCCAGCGGCCTTCACCGCGTCGTAGAGCTCTCTCGCGGCGGAAGGCCGGGTCAGATCCTTCGCGATGACGATCACGCGGCAGGAATGCGCCTTCCTCAGTTCGGCGGCGAGCTCGGCGAGCTTCTGCTCGCTGCGAGCCACCACGACCAGGTCGCCGCCGCGCGCGGCGTGAAGGTGCGCCAGCTCCTTTCCGATGCCGGAGGACGCGCCGGTGATCAGGGCGACCTTCGGCTTGTTCTCGTTGCTTGCCATGGTTCTCTCTCCTGTGGGCGGTGGCCGTCCCGACGGCTCGCTGTCCGGGCGGCGAAACGCGAGGTCGTCGCGTCACGCAGCAAGACTAGGGTATTGGGCCGCGCCGTGGCTCCGACGGAACGCGCCAAGTCACCAACGGATCGCGCCAATGTCGGGCTGGGTGGTGAGCGACGGAACGCAACGGCCCCGAAGGCGTCCGGGAGTCCGATAATATGGATTTACTACCGCAAATACGGGCTTGTAGGCAAGCCCTCCCCTGCTGGACAGCTACGCCGCTGCGAGACGGCATCGCACACCCCAAAAAGCAAGGCCCCTGCTCCGAGCTCGCAGACTCGGTGGAGGGGCCCTGCAGGCTTCGGAGGACGTGTCCGCGTCCGCCCTCAGCCATGCTTCGGATCTTGTAACCCTGGCCGCTGCGAGACGGTAGGGGGTGAGGCGGGGCGCTTCTTTCGGGCCGGACAGCCCGAACTCCGCGGACAATATTCGGGCCGCCCGAATTGGTCAAGCTCATTGCCGAGCCCCCTGTTCAGAGCGGCCGGTAGGAGGTCGCGGCGGCCTTGTCCGGCGGCGCGCCGATCGAGAACATCCTGATACCGCCCGTGAACCGGGCGACGTCCTGAGCGATGCCGGTCCCGAAGTCCTTGCCGGTGGTCGGGCCGGTCGCGGGGGCCGCCGGCGTCTGCGCCGTCTGCATCGGGAGGCGCACGCCGATGTCGGAGCCGCCGTTGGAGGCGATCGCCCCCAGCAGGCCTGGCGCCGCGCTCGAGGCGACGCCGCCGGCGAGCTCGAGGAGCTGCCCGGCGCCGGAGCTGAGCGCGGAGCTCGTGCTCGAGGTGGCCGCGGCCGGCGCGGTGCGCTGGGCGGCGCGCTTCTTCCCGAACCACCAGGTCATGCCGACGACGGCGAGCGGAAGGACGAACACGGGGGCACCTCAGTTCGCGACGAAGAGGACGAGGGCGCCGAGCGCCAGGAGGGCCAGGATCGCCGTGCCGGAGACCTGGGGCTGCTCCTGGACGGCGACGGTGGTGGTGGGAGCGTCGGTGGCGCCGGTGACGATGCCGGCGGCCTTCCCCGCGGCGCTGACGACGCCGCCGAGCTGGGCGGCGGTCTGCAGCGCGCCGCCGATGCCGCCGGCGGCGCCCGCGCCGGCGCTGGCCACGCCGCCGATGGAGCTCAGCACGCCGGCGGCGCTCACCGTGCCGTCGGCCGCGACGGTGCCGGTGGCGATGACGGGGATCGCCTCCGGCACGGCGCTGGCGGGCACGAGCGCGGCCTCGGGGATGGCGGCGAGCTCGGGCACGGAGTCGATGGCGGCGATCGCGCCCTCGCCGGCCGCGCCCGCGGCGGCGCCTCCGGCGAGGGTGCCGACAGCGATCGGCCCGCCGAGCATCACCGCGGTGACGCCGACGACCTTCAGGTAGTCGCCGAAGTCCGCGTAGGTGGGCGAGTCGAGCTCCGGTCGCATCAGCCCGGCGCCGCCGTCGAGCTTGTTCATGACGAGCTCCTAGCCGCGGCCGAGCATGTAGCCGACGAGGAACGGCGTCCCGAGGACGACGAGCACGGCGCCGATGAGCGGCAGCGGCGAGTACTCCGCCGGCGGCTCGCCCCAGGGGGACGAGGTCTGGTCGCCGAGCGGGGTCCGCACCGTGATCTTGGGCGCGGCGAACCGCATGATGAGGTCGGCCAGCGGGCTCCCGGGCGTGCTGGCCGAGCTCGGGTCCACCACGATGGGCGGGAGGATCCGGCTGTCGATCTCGAGGGTGAGCAGGCCGTCGGACATGGCTACCGCACCTGGTACGGCGGGGTCGTGGTGATCACGTTCTGCGGCTGCGCGCCGGCGGTGCCGCCGGAGATCACGCCGCCGCCGGCGAGGATGGGGGCGAGGATCGCGGCGGCCTTGTAGGCGAGGGTCCAGGGGGCGGCGAAGGCCAGAACGCCAGAGCAGACGAGGCCGATGCCGAAGGCGAGCTTCTTGAACAGGTCGGAGTTCATGCGGTGCTCCTTGGGGGACTACGGGTCGGTCATGAGCCGCTCGGCGAGCTGCGCGCCGGGGCAGGTCTTGCGGTGAAGCTCGAGCTGCTTGCGGACGAGGGAGGCGCGGACCTGCTTGCCGAGGAAGGCGCCCAGGAAGGCGCCAACGAGTGGACCCCAGCGCGGCGCGGACTCGGAGAGGGCGATGAGGAAGGCCGGCATCAGTACCCCGCGGAGTTGGTCAGGCCGAGGCTGAGGGCGGTGAGGTCGTAGTCGGCCTCGTAGTCGGCTCCGGCGGAGAGAGCCCAGTCCGCGGAGCCGTTGGCGGTGCGGGTGTCGCCGCTGCGGACCTGGCCGGCGAAGGTGGGCGCGGTGGTCGTGCTGTGCGTGTCCTGGCTCGAGGCGGTCACGTAGGCCGAGACCGAGGAGTAGTAGGTGCCGTTCCAGGTCACCGCGAGGGTGTTGGCCGAGAAGGCGTTGTAGTCGGAGGAGAGGGTGGTGCCAGCGGCGGCCTGGATGGCGTCGCGGCCGCCCGAGAAGATGTTGTTCTTGACGGTGAGCGAGCCCGTGTCGGTCTTGATCGCGACGAAGGGGAAGCCCGTCGTGTCCACCCAGACGAAGGTGCAGCGCTGGACGTCCACGGTGCCGTTGGCCCAGACGAGCGCGCCGCTCGCCGTTCGGGCGATGATCCGAACGCCGCGCATCACCAGCGTGGTCGAGGCGGACGGGTTGACGGCGCGGTTCATCAGCGTGCCGTCGGCGGCGTAGGTGTAGCCGTTGAGGACGCCGCCGATGATCCACACTTTGTCGGCGCCGGAGGTGATGCCCTGGGTGCAGCGGTACGTCTTGCACCGGAGGTAGAGCACGCGGGCCGCGTTGATGCCCGAGAAGCCGCCGGAGAGCCCGATCGCCTCGCAGTCCTCGAAGACCATTCGGGCGTGCTTGTAGGAGCCGCCGGAGGTGTGGAAGTAGAAGCCGAGCGTGCCGCTGGGGGTGGAGGCGATCGCCTTGCAGCGGCGGTAGACCGCCCCTCCGTCGCCGTAGTCGGAGTACGTGACGAACATCGTCGCGGCGCCGGCGCTCGCGTAGCCCTCGTTCTTCCAGGCGATGCAGTCCTCGGCCGTGCCGGCGTTCCAGAAATTGTGGACCGTCCCGTCTTCGGCGACGCAGTCGCGCGCCGTGCCGTAGTTGAGCAGGGAGCCGTTGTTGTGCCCCTGGCGCCGGGTGTGGACGCTGACTTCCGTCCCGCCGATCGCCCCCGAGAGGCCGAAGTTGCGCCGGCTGATCTCGTAGAGGTGCCCGTCGCTTGGAACGGCCGTGCTCCCCACGGCGTTGACATACACGGTGTCGGTGCCGGTGCCGCTGACCACCGCATAGAAGCTGCCGGGCGTGGCGTCGCAGTTGGCGATGCTCGTGGCGCGCACGAGGCGGGCGCCGTCCTCCCAGACGCTGATCTTCGTCTTGGCGGAGTCGGCGAGCGAGCTCGTCCAGGTGACCTGGTAGACGTTGGTGTAGCCGCCGGTCTTGGTGAACCCGGCGTTTGCCGCGACGTCCGCTCCGTCGAGCACCGGGCGGGCTCCCTGGCCGAAGGCTGCCACGCTGGTGCCGATCGGCAGGCTGGAGAGCTCCTCGCGCCAGTAGCCGCCGCGCGCCAGGTAGACGGTTCCGCCGACGGAGAGGGGCTTGGCCTTCACCGCGGCGATCGTGGCGAGCGCGGTGGAGGGCTTCAGGCCGTCGTTACTGTCGGAGCCGTTGACCGAGTCCACGTAGAACGCGGTGGGGGCGTAGAGGGTGAAGACCTTGGGCTGCGACGCGGGCCGGAACTGCGCCAGCGCCAGGCCGGGCAGGAGAACGGCGAGCAGGGGCAGGAAGCGGCGGAGCGAGTGCATTACCGGCCCTCCACGTGGATGCCGATTTGGGTCACGCCCGTGCCGGCGCGAGAGGGCAGGGTGAATCCGAGGACGTCGGCGCCGACGGGGACGTCGAGATCGAACACGAGGCTGGTTTGGGAGACCGCCAGGTCGGAGGCGCCGCCCGGCACCCAGAGCGACTGCTGCGCCGGGTCGGAGAGGCGGGGGTCGTCCACGTCGAAGCCGTTGGTGTACGTGACCAGGCCGATGGGGTTCACGTACACCTGGAAGTACGGGAGCAGCTTCCAGAGCCGGATCGTGGCGGCGAGGTCGGCCGGTCGGAGCATTGCCGCCGGGTCGGCCGCGGCGCCCGAGCTCGGCACGACGGTGACGCGGAGCGATTTCAGGCCGCTCGTGACGACGGCCACCGGCGGGTTGCCGGCGTTCGGGTCGGCGGCGGTGAGGGTGGCGCAGCCCAGCAGCTCCTGCACGCGGGCGCGGCCGGCGCGCTGCGGGTCGAAGGTCGGCCGGAAGCCGAGCTCGGTCCCGACGAGGAAGCCGACGTAGCCGAGCTGGGGGCCCGCGGCGTCGCCGAACCGAGCCCAGAGGCCGACGGGGTTCCAGGCCTGGAAGCTTGAGCAGCCCTGGGGCACCGGGAGCGTCTCGCCGGGGCGGAGCAGCACCGGGTTGCCGGAGCCGTTCGGATCGACGGCCATCACCACGCCGGGCGTCGTGTACTCGGGGTCGAGGGTGATGGAGTACACCGCGCCGCCGCAGTCCACGCGGACGCCGGGCGCCTGGCGCACGGCCGGAACGGCGGCGGTGCCCCAGGCGGCGTAGCTCGTCTTCCCTCGCTTGAGGCTGGGGTCGTCGGGCAGGAAGACGCGGCGGAAGGTGGGGGGCGCGTTCTGGCGGATCTCGGGCATGGCTCAGCTCTCGGCGTCCTGGCTGTCGGGGTACATGGCGGCTTCGGTGGCGAGCGCCTTGTCTTGGTAGATGGAGGCCGCCGGCCCGCCGCCGTTGTACCGGCGGACGGCGTCGTACATGTCGCCGCCGGCGGCGTTGAGCTTTGCGCGCCACACGACGGCCGCGGCGTGGATGCAGAAGCTGAGGTCGGTCGCCATGGCGGCGTAGGCGGCGCGCTCCTGCGCCGCGGTGGCGCCGGCCGGCGGCGCCCAGAGCTTCAGGTCCTTGGCGGTTCCGCGGCTGACCTGGATCGGGCCGACGGAGGGGCCGACGGCCGCGTTCATGTCACCGACGGCGACGGGGTTGCCGTGCGACTCCACCCAGATCTGGCTCATGAGGAGCCGGGCGATCTCGACCTGGGTGGCGGTGTCGTAGTCCCAGAAGACGCGGAGCACTTCGCGGCACACGAGCTCGCGGAAGGGCTCCAGCTCGGGGTGGACGCTCTGGGCGGTGGACTCGTAGATGTCCTTCACCTTCTTGCCTCCCCAGAGGATCGCCGCGAGCAGGGCGCCGCCGGCGAGCCACCAGACCCAGCGGTCAGCGCCCTTCATCGCCGGCTCCTACGCCGACTTCTTCATGAAGCCGTAGACGGTGAGGCCGAGGGTGAGCGCGGCCGCCGCGAACACGATCATGCCGCCGTACTTGCCGAAGGGGATCATGGGACACTCCTTGACTGCGGGTTTAGCCTGCGGAGACGACGCCGGCGCGGACCTTCAGCCCGCTCCGGGTGAGGAGGTAGATGAGCCCGGCCGCGACCACCCCGAGGATGATGAGGGGCTTCGCGACGCCGAGCGAGGCGGAGCCGAGCACGTCGCCGGCGGTGTCGGCCACGGTCTCGGCGACGTGCCCGACGCCCTGGACGGCGTCGGTCACGACGGTGCTGAGCGAGGTCGGGAAGCTCGCCAGGAACGCGGCCGCTCGAGCGGAGAGCGTGGCGTCGTTGGCGAGGTCGGCGATCTCGCGGGCGTTCTGCGCGATTTTCCGGCCGGTCTGCTGCCAGGCCGAGAGCTTCGCGGAGTCCTGCGCCGCCGCGTCGGCGAGCTGCTCCCAGTACAAGGCCGAGGAGTGCCAGGAGTCCACCATGTCGTGGATCCGCTCGTCGGACTGGTACTGGGGCAGAGCGAACAGACCGTCGTTCACCTGCACCATGGCGGCGATCTGTTCGCTCTGCGTCATGCGCTCACTCGTCGGAGGTGAGGTTGCCGATCGCGTTGAGGATGCTCGAGGCGGCGTTGCCGGCGGCCTGGACGGTGCCGGGCACGGCGCTGAAGGTGCCGCCGAAGAGCGTGGAGCCGGGGGCCGGCAGGAGGGTGGTGGTCGAGGGCTTCAGCAGGAAGTACGCGACCACCACGCCGCCGACGCCGAGCAGGATGAGCGTGCGCGGCTTCACGGGCTACCCCTTGTGCTGCAGCGGGAGGTACTGCGCCAGGCGCTGCGAGCTCGAGGTGGAACCGTCGGCCGTCTTGATGTCGAACGAGCCGGACGGGCGGGGGAAGCCGAGCTGGGCGTTCGCCTGCTGGCGCTGCGCCTCGGTGCGCGGCGGGACCGAGCGCCAGCCGACGCGGAACGCGGTCTTCGAGCCGGTGACGTCGATCACCAGGTTCTTGTTGACCTGGAGGCAGCGGCTCAGGCCGTAGCGCGGGGGCGGGGTGAGGAGCGGAATCCACGGCACGGAGACCGTGTTGGCGGCGCCGTTGCCCACGAGCGGGTCGTCCGGCAGGGCCTCGCCGGCCACGGGCGCGGTGGCGCTGTTCACCTGCAGCGAGCCGCCTTCGGCGTTGAGCCAGTCGAAGTAGCGGACGAGGTCGGCGAGTCGGACCGGGAGGTTCGAGAGCACCTGGCCGTCGGCGGTGAGCTGCACCGTCGAGACCTGGGTGTCGTCGATCGAGGAGCCGTCCTCGTTGAAGATGGCGAGGTGCGTGTACAGCCGCGACCCCTCGATCACGATGTGCTGGCCGTTCCAGTCGAGCTTGCCGATCTCGACGTCGGAGGGGAGCACGAGCGGCGAGGCCGGCTCGTTCACGAGGTAGGTGGTGAGCGTGCCGGTGATGCTGGCGACGTTCGGGAAGAGGCTCGGCAGGTCGCTGAAGTCGATGCTCAGCGGCTTCTGCGCGAAGAGCTCGGGGCGCATGGCGCTGTCGCCGGGGCTCGCGGCGCGCGGGTCGGAGAAGGGGATCATGACCGCGACGCGCCGGTTGAAGACGCCGGCGTTCGTGGCGGGCACGTCGGCCGGCTGGGAGAACTGCAGGCCGCGCACGTGGTGGCTCAGGATCCGGAAGTGCTGCCCGGTCGAGAGGATCTTGTCGCCGAGCTGGATGTTCTTGAAGATGCGGTGCAGCTGCTCGCCGGCGATGGCGACGGCGGCGCCGCCCTGGGTGATGACCAGGTCGAGGACGGCCATGATGGCCGGGGCGCGAACGCCCTGGGGGGTCTCCTTGAGGGAGACCTGGATCGACCCCGGCATCGCCAGGGCCTTCTGCTCGAGCTTGAAGAAGGACTGACCACGGAACATGGGGGCGGCTCCTAGGCGCTCTTCGACGCGAAGAGGGTGGAGAGGTCGAGCTTCGACTCGAGGCCGGTCGTCTTCAGGATGACGATCACGGCCACGGTCACGGCGGCACAGGTGGCGAGGGCGGCGATGTTGCGCGGCATGCGATGGTTCTCCTGAGTGACAAGGCACTCGAAGTGAATGCCGGCACGCTCGCACCTCAGAACGGGCGCCGCGACTTAGTGGTGAGCAAGCAGGAAGTCAGGTTTCAGAGCCGGCCTGGTGCTCGTTGCCGCAGCGCGGGCAGATGCAGCGCGAGCGGAGGAACGACCAGCGGTCGCGCCAGGAGCGGCGGCGCGCCTCGAGGCGGCACTCGGCGCTGCAGTAGCGCGGCGGAGCGTTGCGGCGCACCGACCACCGGAACGTGCGGCGGCACTCGGCGCAGCGGAGCGTGCGGCTACGGCCAGGTCGTGAATGCACCGACGGCCCTCGAGCTCAGGAGGCGCTGCGCGGCGAGAGCGCTGGTGGCGTCGGGGAGCCAGCCCTCGCGGTAGACCCGCTCCGCGTCCACGAAGGAGCGCAGCCGTCCGATGTAGATGCGCTGGGAGAGCGAGACCACGTCCGCCGGCAGGTTCGCCGGCCGGTGGGTGGCGAGGAGGGCATGCACGGCGCAGTTGTCGCCGGCGGCGTTGGGGATGCCGCCCTCGCCGCGCTTCAGGATCTGCAGCAGCGGGTTCTCGTGCCACTTCCCGGACCTGAAGAGCCCGTCGGCTTCGTCGTCCACCAGGACGACGTCACCGACGTCGATCGCGAGCTGCGCCACCTCGCGCGGGTCGGCGCCGGGGAACCGGCAGAACCTCGGGATGCTCTCCGCGGCGCGGAGCTGCGCCACCGTGAACGGCGCGCCATCCCAGTCGCCCGGGCGGTGCTCCACGATGAAGAACGCTCGCACGCCGGCCCGGGAGCCGTAGACGTGCGAGCGCATCAGCGTGGTTTTGCCGCAGCGCGGCTCGCCGAGGTAGAGCGCGACGCTCACGCCGCGATCGCTCCCTGGCTGTGCGGCGCCGGCGAGCTCGCGGGCGCGGCCTTCGGCTCCGGCGGCTTGTTCTTCTCCGCCTCGAGCATTTTCCAGCAGACGTAGCGGTTCACGCCGATCATCGTCAGGCCGATGGCGAGCGCGACGG
Organism: Anaeromyxobacter paludicola; assembly: GCF_023169965.1. Taxonomy (NCBI): domain Bacteria; kingdom Pseudomonadati; phylum Myxococcota; class Myxococcia; order Myxococcales; family Anaeromyxobacteraceae; genus Anaeromyxobacter; species Anaeromyxobacter paludicola. The sequence continues at coordinate 802,610 of NZ_AP025592.1, forward strand.
CCGGGTCCATGTTGCCGCCGTACTTGTAGATCGTCTCCTCGAGCGGCGTCCGGATCGAGGTCTTCTCTTCGGCGCTCAGCGGCTGGTGCGGCGGCAGGCGCGCCGCGGCCACGTCGAGCAGGCCGAACACGAAGTCGGCCTCGCTCCGCACGCTCGCCCGGGCGGCCTCGCGCGCCGCCGGGTCTTCGGGGAGCTCCCGCCGCGCCGGCGGCGCCTCGCCAGCCTGCGCGGGCGCCGCCGGCGACGTCGCAGCGTCGGGCGGCTTGGGGGCATTCTTCGAGCCGGGCGGGCGGCCCGGCTTACGCTTCGGCGCCAGCTCCGGAGCCGGCAGGCTCGCCAGTGGGTTCGCCGTCGGGTCCGGCGCTTTCGGGAGTCTCTCGGCCGCCGCCGGCGGCGTGGTCGCCGTCGTCGGAGGGAGGGGGGTCGACGGGGTCGCCGCCGGCGGGGCCGGAGTCGTTGATCTGGAGCTCGGGGGAGGGGTTTTCCTGGCCGGCGGAGGCGTCGGCGAGGGTTTCCGGGTGGGCGTCGGGGAGGGCATCGGTGGTGGTCTCCTCGCCGAACAGGAAGTCGGCCAAGGCGGAGGAATTGCGGTTCTCAGCATCCATTTTGGAACCCCTGGAAAATCAACCACTTACAGGCGTGGGATTTTCGTTCCGAGTTTCTTCGCTCGGGAATTTCCCTCACCCACCGGAAACGTCAAACGGGGCGTCCGGAAATGCTGGCGCCGCTGGCATCCACCTCGGCCTGGTCGAGCTCGAGGTCGGCGAGCGCCACCAGCACCGGCACCCCGCCGCCGCGGAGGCAGCCGAACGAGACCCGCGCCGACGGCACGCCGCCGACGTCGAGCAGCTCCAACACGTACCCGGCGCAGTGCTCGGGGAGCGGCTCGAGGCCGACCGGCGACCACTCGAGCTCGCGCTGCAGGAGGACCGGATCGCCGACTCTCACGGCCGGGACTCGAGCTGCAGCGGGGGCAGGGCAGGGGAGTCGTTCTCGGACTTTCGGCACGTCGGGCAGAGCTCGAGCCCCTCCCGGCCGAGCTGCAGCGGGAAGCGGTGGTCGCCGCACCCGTCGCAGAGCTGGCGCCGGTAGCCCGGCCGGCGCGCGCCGCCGCGGAGCTCGTGCTTGCGCTTCAGCGCGCACGGCGCCGAGCCGCAGAACACGCGGGCGCGGCCGCGGCGGTGCCGGCGCACGGCGAAGGGCTGGTGGCAGTACGGGCAGCGGTTCAGGGTCTGGGGGGTCACGCTGGCGGCTCCTCGGGTGGACCTGCGGCGGACTGCTGAGCGGCGGCGAGCCGCTCGTACAGCTCGGCGGCGTCGGCGCCGTCGGCGACGATCGAGTGCTGCGCGCCGCACTTCGGGCAGACCTTCGGCGGCGGCTCGAGGCGCTTGAAGAAGTCGCCGAACCATTGAATCCACTTCGCGTTCCAGCCCGACCAGCCCGCGAAGACTCGAGCCATGTACGTGGCGTGCTCGAAGATGGCGGCCTCGTTGTCCCGGGTGTCGAACTGCACCCAGACGTCGGGCGAGCAGCGCTCGCGGTACTCGGCGCCGATGATCTGAGCCCACGCCTCGCGGAGCCTCTCGAGCTCGCCCTCGGTGAGCATGCCCCGGGGCACGTGGCCGCGGCGCCAGGCCGAGGCGTGGGCGGCGCGCTCCATCCAGAAGACGTTGAAGTGCGGCGAGAACTCGGTGGGGTCCTCGTCGCCCACCGGGTGCACGACGACGCAGGCCCAGGCGGCGTTGAGCGTCGAGCCGTGCTGCAGGAACTTCCAGAGGTTGCGGCGCACCTCGCGCACGCGCTCGGGGTCCATGAACTGCGCCCGATGCTCGGGCGGCACGGTCAGGACGGCCCGCTTCACCGACCAGAGGGAGGCGTTGGCGCCGCGAGGCGAGCGGCTGCGGGCGTCGTCGATGCTGGCCAGGATCTTCTCGGCCATCCGCTCGCCGGAGTCCCGGGAGACCACCGGGGCGCAGTAGACGCAGTCGCGGCGCTCGCACCCCTTGGTCACCAACTTGATCCCGCACAAGCACTTCACCGCCAGCTGAGTGGTCTCGCAGCGTTGCGCGCTTTTCCGTGCTTTCGAGATAAGGGAAGCAACGTCGGCGAACGCCTCCGGGTTCCACTTCGGCGCCTTCTGAATGCGCCTCGCCTTCGCTCCAACCTCGCGCCCGCAGTCGGGATCCGAGCAGTCGGACGCCATACGGTCGGTGACGACCCGCGGGCGCGCCCACCGGGCGAGCCGATTCTCAAGGCGATCGCGCGGTACGGCCCTGGCGCGGCCCAGGAAGCCCGTGCCGGCGTCGAAGGCGTCACGGGCCGCCCAGGCCGGCTCGAAGCCGCTGGCGAGCTCGGCGGCCTCCGTGGCGCGCGCCACCGCGCGCATCTCCATCGCCTCGAGCGTCTCCCGGTGCTCGAGCTCCTCGGCCGCGTAGGCGTTCCAGGCGTAGACCTGGCGCTCCTTCGGGCCGGTGCGCTCCGGCTCCTCCCGGCGCGGCGCGCGGACGGGCCGCACCGGGAAGAGCGAGCGCTGCGGGGTAGCGGCCTCGGAGATCACGGCGCCGGCGGCTCCCGAGTGAGCGTCACGCGGAGCTGCTCGCCGGCGTGGAACGTGGCGAAGACCGCGTCCCCGGTGTCGTTCACGATCTCGATGAACTCGCAGGCGTACTCGATGACCTGGCGCTCGCCGTTGAGCAGGTGAACGGTGACGGGCTCTTCCGGCAGGGCGCCGAAGAGAACGAGCAGGGGATTCGTCACCCGACCACCTCTTCCGGCATGCCGAGCAGCTCGCGCGCCAGCGCGTCGAGGCGAAGCGGCTTGGGGGGAGGGGACCAGCGGCGGACGACGGCGGCGAGCGCGGCCGAGAGCTCGAGCTCGCGCGCCTGACGCTCGAGCGCGGGCGCCTCGAGCACCGCCCTGTGGGCGAGCTCGAGGCGCCGCACGTCGGCGACGACCAGGTGCCGGACGTGGACCACGTCGGGCGAGCTCACCGCGCCCTCGTGCGGGCGGCGGGGTGGTCCGGATGGCGCGCGAAGAACGCGACGTTCATCCGCGCCACCTGCGAGCAGTACGCGCGCCAGGGCTTGATGGTGAACCAGGGGGCGAGCGCCATCAGGTGCTCCACCTCCTCGTAGCGGTCGCGCGCCTTCTCCACGTCGGCGAACGCAGAGAGGAGCTCGGCCTCGGTTCCCACCGCGTATCGAGGCGGCGCCGGCGTCGCGGGCCGGAGCGACCACAGGACGGCAAGGGCCGACGTGATGAAGTAGACGAGGACGGTGGCGGCGGCCGCAGAGGCGAGCGCGCTCACGGCGTCGGCTCCGGGTGATCGCTCCAGGCCACCGCAAAGGCCTTGAGGACGCCGCCGATCCGCTCGGCCTCCTCGGGGGTGAGGTCGCGCGGGACCGTCAACGAGCTGTCGACGGCCATGTGGCTCGAGGACTCGGCCCGCAGCGGCACCTGGTGGGTGAGCATCACGGGGTACTTCTTCGCGTCGTTCATCGGACCCCTCCGTTCCTGGGAACTCGCTGGTGTTCCGGAACGAGCGGCTCGAGCTCGTCCGCGGTGGCCTCGTCGCCGGCGAGGACGGCGGCGAGGTAGGCAGCTCGCACGCCGTCGGCGGCGCTCTGCTCGGTCATCAGGGCGGTGGCCTGGCGCTGCGCCATCGCGTTCTCGCGGACGGCGAAGAGCTCGGCCGCGAGCGCGTCGAGCGCGAACTGGTGGCGCAGCCTGGCGGCGCGGAGCGCAGCCTCGGCGTCGGCGCGCGCGATGCTGCCGACGAGCTCGGCGCCGGCGGTCTCGGCCGCGGCGATCGCGTCGGCAAGGGCGAGCTGCACCTCGACGACCTCGGGCGGCTGAGCAGCCACCCGGGCGATGTTCACGGCGGCCGCCTTCGCGGCGCGCACGTTGTAGGAGGCCCCGGCCGCCTGGGGGGCGGCCGCGACCACGGGGCACGGGGCGCGCATTTAGCGCCTCCCGTCCGGGAATTGCCGCGCAATCGGCCGGTGCGCGGCTGGATTGCGCGGAGCAAACGGGCGCGGGACCTGGTGCTCGGGGAGTCTCGCCGCGGCGGCGACGAACGGCAGGGCGCTCGTGCGGACGGTGGCGCCCACGCTCGAGCCTACAGAGCGGAGCACGCGGCGGCAGCTCGGGCAGGTTACGAGCTCGCCCGGCCGGACGCCGGCCGAACAGGCGGCGTGCGAGCTCGCGCAGGTGCCGGAGCTGCCAGGTCCCCCGCGGACTGAGGAACTGACAACTCCGGCACCCCCCCGGGACGCGAGATATCGACCCCGCGCACTCCCGCCCCCCGACTCGGGATTCCGGCCGGGGGGGTTAACCCCCTGTGACCGTGAGTCCGATAATATGGATTATGTCAACTAGGCGCGGGGCCGGGTCGGCGCGGAGAACCGCTGGAAACACGGGCCCTTCCGCCGGCTCAGCCGTCCTTCCCCGGTCGCCTGCCCCGGTGCTCGCAGAGCCCGTCGCGCGCCAGCACCTTCACGATGCGCGGCGTGCCGTGGGCGTCGGCGACGGCGCACGGGCAGCGGCCGGCGGTCTCGCAAGCGAGCCGCTCCTCCATCGCCGCGAGCGCGTCGGCGAGCTCCCGCTTCACGCGCCGCAGCCGCTCGATCCGCTGCTGCGCCTGGTCGAGGTGCGTGCTCAGGAGCTCGTGGCAGCGGCCGGCGAACTCGGCCGCGGTGGCGCACCCGGAGCGCAGGTCGAGCACCGCCTTGATCTCGCCGAGCCCGAGTCCGAGCTCGCGCAGGTCCCCGATGAGCCGGAGCCGCTCGAGATCCTCGCCGGTGTAGCGCCGGTGGCCGCCCTCCGACACCTGGGCCGGCTTGAGCAGCCCCTGCTCCTCGTAGAAGCGGATGGTCCGCACCGTGGCGCCGGTCGCCCGGGCCAGGTCGCCGGACGTGAGCTGGGCGCCTCCCATGCGCCGGGATCGCTAACCGGGCCCGCGCGCCCTGTCAACGCTGGCGCGGGGCGGCTCAGCTCCCGCGGAGCAGGTCGCGGGCGATGACCAGCCGCTGGATCTCGCTCGTCCCCTCGTAGAGCGTCTGCACCCGGGCGTCCCGGAACAGCCGCTCGACCGGGAAGGCGTCGGTGTAGCCGTAGCCGCCGTGCACCTGCACGGCGCGCGTCACCGCCCGCTGCGCCGCCTCGCTCGCGAAGAGCTTGGCCATCGCCGCCTCGCGGGTGAACGGCGCGCCGGCCTCCTTCCGCGCCGCCGCGCGCAGCGTGAGGAGCCGCGCCAGGTCGTGATCGGTGGCGACGTCGGCGAGCGCGAACCGGATCGCCTCGTGCTCGGCGATGGGGACGCCGAAGGCCCGGCGCTCCCGGGCGTAGCGGACCGAGGCCTCGAGGGCGGCCCGGATGGTCCCGGTGGCCTGGGCGGCGATGCCGATGCGCCCGCCGTCGAGGGCCGCCATGGCGATCCGGAAGCCCTCGCCCTCGGCCCCCAGGAGCGCGCCGTCCGGCACGGCGCAGCCGTCGAGGGCGAGCGACACGGTGGTCGAGGCGCGGAGCCCCATCTTCTCCTCGTGCCGCTCCACCACCAGCCCGGGGGCGCCGCGCTCGACGAGGAAGGCCGAGATGCCCCCGGCGCCCTCCCCGCCGGTCCGGGCCCAGACCACGAGCACCCCGGCCACGTCGCCGCTCGTGATCCACTGCTTGCGCCCGTCGAGGACCCAGCCGGACGCGGTGCGCCGGGCCCGGGTGGCGAGCGACGCCGCGTCGGAGCCGGCCTGCGGCTCGGAGAGCGCGAAGGCGCCGGCGACGAGCGCGCCGGAGGCGAGCCCCGGGCAGTAGCGCTCGCGCTGCGGCCCGGTGCCGAACCGGGCGATTACCTCGCCGACCATGTTGGTGACGGCCATCGTCACCGCCACCGCGCAGTCGCCCCAGGCGATCTCCGCGAGCGCGAGCGCGTAGGCGACGGGCCCCGCGCCGGCGCCCCCGAGCGCCTCGGGCACGTTCACCGCGAGCAGCCCGAGCTCGGCCAGCGCGGCGATCTCCTCGCGCGGGAAGCGCCCCTCGCGATCGCGGCGGCCGGCGCCGGGCCGCAGCCGCTCCTCGGCGAACCGCCGCGCCAGCGCCTCGATCGCCCGCTGCGCCTCGCTCGGCTCGAAGAGCACGGCCGGACCTAGTCCTTCAGCACCGAGGCCGAGATCACCAGCCGCTGGATCTCGCTCGTCCCCTCGTAGATCTCGGTGATGCGGCTGTCGCGCCAGTGGCGCTCCACGTCGTACTCCTTCACGTAGCCGTAGCCGCCGTGGATCTGGATGGCCTTGCTCGTCACGCGCTCCGCCATCTCCGAGGCGTAGAGCTTCGCCATGGCGCTCTCGGCGGTGTGGCGCCCGCCCCGGTCCTTCATGGCGGCGGCGCGCCAGACCAGGAGCCGCGCCGCCTCGAGCTCGGTCGCCATGTCGGCCAGCATGAACTGGATCGCCTGGTGCTCCGCGATCTTCTTGCCGAAGGAGTGGCGCTCCTTGGCGTAGGCGACCGCCTCCTCGTAGGCGGCGCGCGCGATCCCGAGCGCCTGGGCGGCGATGCCGATCCGCCCGCCGTCGAGGGTGGACATGGCGATCTTGAACCCCTCCCCCTCCTGCCCCAGCCGCAGCCGCTTCGGCAGGGCGCAGCCCTCGAAGAAGATGGAGCAGGAGCCCGAGGCCCGGATGCCCACCTTCTCGTCCGGCTTGCCCCGGCTGAAGCCGGCCACGTCGGTGGGCACGAGGAAGGCGGTGATGCCCCGGTGCGCCTTGGCCCGGTCGGTCACCGCGAAGACCAGGATGGCGTCGGCCTGGGGGCCGTTGGTGATGAAGTTCTTGGTCCCGTCGAGCACGTACTCGTCGCCGCGGGCGACCGCGACCGTGCGCATCTCGGCGGCGTCGGAGCCGCTCATCGGCTCGGTGAGCGCGAAGGCCCCGAGCTTCTCGCCGCGCGCGAACGGCGCCAGGAGCTCGCGCTTCTGCTCCTCGGTGCCGTACTTCAGCACCGGGTCGCAGTAGAGCGAGTTGTTGACGCTCATGATGACGCCGGTCCCGGCGCAGCCGCGGGAGATCTCCTCCATGGCGACGGCGTAGGTGACGGCGTCCATCCCGGCGCCGCCCCACTCGGACGGGACCGCCACGCCGAGGAGCCCCATGTCGGCGAGCTTGCGCACGGCGTCCCGCGGGAAGGTGTGCTCCACGTCCCAGCGCCGGGCGTTGGGGCGGAGCTCCGCCTCCGCGAACTCGCGGCAGAGGTCGCGGACCTGGCGCTGCTCCTCGGTGAGGTCGATCTGCATCGGGTGTCCTCCTCAGGCGCCCCGGAACGACGGGCTCCGCTTCTCGACGAAGGCGCGCATTCCCTCGGCCGCGTCGGCCGTGCCGAACAGGAGCGCGAAGGCCTCCCGCTCCAGCTCGCAGCCGGAGGCGAGGCTCACGTCGGCGCCGGCCTGGATGGCGCGCTTGGCCTGCGCCACCGCCACCGGCCCGCGCGAGGCGATGAGCCGCGCCTTCTCGAGGCAGAACGGGAGGAGCTGGGCGTGCGGCACCACCTCGAGGACCAGCCCCATGTCCCGCGCCTGCTCCGCGCCGTAGGTCGCCCCGGTGAAGATCATCTCCTTCGCCCGCATGATCCCCACCCGCCGGAGCAGCCGCTGGGTGCCGCCGAAGCCCGGGATGAGCCCGAGGTTCACCTCGGGCTGGCCGAGCCGCGCCCGCTCGCTCGCGTAGACCAGGTCGCAGGCCATCGCGAGCTCGAGCCCGCCGCCGAGGGCGAAGCCGTTCACGGCGGCCAGGGTGGGCACCTCGAGCCGCTCGAGCCGGCCGCAGACGCGGTGCCCGAGGTCGGCGAAGCGGCGCGCCTGGAGCGGCCCCAGCTCCGCCATCTCGGCGATGTCGGCCCCGGCGACGAAGGCCTTCTCGCCGCGGCCGGTGAGCACCAGGGCGCGGACGTTGCGGTCGATGCGGACCTGGTCGAGGACGCCCAGGATCTCGTGGAGCGTCTTGTCGTTGAGCGCGTTGAGCGCCCGCTCGCGCGCCACCGTGAGGACGCCGATGCCGTCGGTCACCTCGAACGACACGTTCTCGGGGTTGGTCACGTCCATGCGGTCACCCGTCGTACCGGTAGAAGCCACGCCCGGCCTTGCGGCCGAGCCACCCCGCCGCGACGTGCTGCCGCAGCAGCGCCGCCGGGCGGTACTTGTCCTCGCCGAGCTCCCGGTGGAGCACCTCGGCGATGTAGAGGCAGGTGTCGAGCCCGATGAAGTCGGCGAGCGTGAGCGGGCCCATGGGGTGGTTGAGCCCGAGCTTCACGGCGGTGTCGATGTCCTCGGCGCTGGCGAGCCCCTCCTGCAGCGCGAAGCAGGCCTCGTTGATGAGCGGGATGAGCACCCGGTTCACGATGAACCCGGGCACGTCCCTCGAGGTCACCGTCACCTTGCCGAGCCGCTTCGCGAGCGTCGTGACCGCGGCCCAGGTCTCGTCGCTCGTCTGCAGCCCGCGGATCACCTCCACGAGCTGCATCACCGGCGGCGGGTTCATGAAGTGCATCCCGATGAACCGGTCCGGCCGCCGCGTGGCCGCGGCGAGCGCGGTGATGGAGATCGAGCTGGTGTTCGAGGCGAGGATGGCGCGCGGCCCGAGGTGCGGCTCGAGCCGCTGGAACAGCTCCCGCTTCGCGTCCTCCTTCTCGACGATGGCCTCGATGGCGAGGTCGGCCCCGGCGCAGGCCTCGAGCCCGGGGGCCGCCTCGATGCGCGCCAGGACGGCCTCGCGCCCCGAGGCCGGGAGCTTCCCCTTCTCCACCAGCTTGCCGAGCCCGGCGGCGATGCGGGAGAGGCCGCGCGCCGCCAGCTCCGGCGTCGCGTCGGCCAGCACCACCGAGAGCCCCGCCTGGGCCGCCACCTGGGCGATCCCGCCGCCCATCTGCCCGGCGCCGATCACCGCCACCCGCTCGATCGCCATGCCGTCTCTCCCTGGGCGCGCCGCGGCGCGCCGAGGCCTGGGCGCCACACCAGGGGTCAACCCGGACGGCGCCGCGTGCAGGTCCGAATGTGCCACGCCGCCGGGGCGGGCGCGCGCCGAAAACGGAGTTCCCGGGCGTCCCATCGGGAGCCCGGCGGTCCGTCAGGGGGCGACGTTCACCACCACCGGCCCGCTCTCGTCCACGGTCAGCGGCCGCTCCACGGTGGCCACCGGCCGCCCGGGCGCCTCGAGCCGGAACCGGAGCGTGTAGCTCCCGTCGGTCAGCTTCACCGGGTGGCGGACCTGGGCCGGCGCGCCGCGGGCGAACCGGAACTCGGCGTGGCGGATCGTCTCGCCGTCGCGGAGCACGTCCACCGCCACGCCGGTGGGGCGCGGCTGCTCGTCGATGGCGTAGACGAGCACGAGGTCGCGCGGCGCGGCGCGCAGGAGGAAGAAGCCGATGGCGATGGCCCCGGCCAGGAACAGCATGCGGGCGGCCAGCTTCACGCCTCGCCGCCGCCCGGGTCCTCTTCGCCGCGGCGCTTGCGGAAGCGGGGCTTCACCTCGGTCCCCTCGACGTGCGCCTTCACCTTCCCGGGCCCGGCCTCGCGGAGCCGGATCTCGGCCTTTACTTCGATCGACATGGAGGTGAGGAGCTTCAGGAACTCGCGCCGGAGCGCCTCCGACTCCATGAACTTGCGGGTCTCCTCGCTGAAGACCCGCAGGATCTCCTGCTTCGCCGAGGCAGCCTGGCCGAGCACGTAGGTGAGGACGTCCTTCGGGAGCTTCCAGTCGCGGGCCAGCTTCTTCGCCCCCTCCTCGGTGAGGAAGAGCGCGCCCACGCCGGCCAGCACCGCCTTGCGGACGGCGTCGGCCACGAAGCCGCGAGAGGCCGTGGGATCGCCCGGCGCCTCCGGGTCCTCGTGCAGCGCCTCGGGGTCCTTGAAGTCGGACATGTCGAGCCCCCCTCCTCTCCGCTCAGGCGCGCGGCTGCGCGCCGATCACCGGCAGGCGCGGGGCCTTCATCACCTGCGTGCTCACCGCGCCGGCCACGTTGCGCGCCATGGCGAGGAAGGCCTGGGCCTGCGGCCCCTCCGGCTGGCCCGCCACGATGGGCACGCCGGCATCGCCGCCCTCGCGCACCGCGAGGTCGAGCGGGATCTCGCCGAGGAAGCGGATGCCCATCTTCTCGGCCGCCGCCCGGGCGCCGCCGTGGCTGAAGACCTGCGTCTCCTGCCGGCAGTGCGGGCAGATGAAGGAGGACATGTTCTCGACGATCCCGAGCACCGGGATGTTGACCTTGTCGAACATGAGCTTCGCTCGGATCACGTCGGCGAGCGCCAGGTCCTGCGGCGTCGAGACCAGCACCACGCCGGCGGCGCGGACGTTCTGGGCCAGGGTGAGCGGGACGTCGCCGGTCCCCGGCGGCAGGTCGAGCACGAGGTAGTCGAGCTCGCCCCAGTTCACGTCGCGCAGCAGCTGCACCAGCGCCGAGGTGACCATCGGCCCGCGCCAGATGAGCGCCTGGTCGGGGTCGATGAGGAACCCGATCGACATGACCTTGATGCCGTGCGCCTCGAGCGGCTCGAGCCGCGCGCCGTCCTTCGACTCGGGCTTGCGGTCGAGGCCGGTCAGGATGGGGACCGAGGGGCCGTAGATGTCGGCGTCGAGGATGCCGACCTTCGCGCCGCTGCGGGCGAGCCCGATGGCGAGGTTGATGGCGACGGTGCTCTTGCCGACGCCGCCCTTGCCGGCGCCGACCAGCACGATGTTCTTCACGCCGGGGGTGAGCTGGCTCTGCGAGGTGCCGGGGGCGGAGCGGACGTTCGCGCCGAAGCGGAGCGCGACGCGGGTGAACCCGGCGCCGCGCAGCGCGGCCTCCACGTCCTTGCCGATGGTCTCGCGCAGCGGGCAGGCCGGCGTCGTCAGCTCGACCGTGAGGGAGACCGCGTCCCCCTCCACCCGGAGGTCCTTCACCATGCCGAGGGTCACGAGGTCGCGGCGGAGCTCGGGGTCCTGCACCTTGCGGAGCGCGTCGAGGGCTGTCTGGTTGTCGAGGGCCATGAACCGTTTCTTATAGCGAAGGCGGGTGCCGCGGGCCAGCCGACACGGCGCCCTCCTGCCCCGGCTCGCCGCTCACCGTGACCTCCACGTCGAGGAAGCGCCGGATCACCTCGGCGTTGGTCAGGAGGTGCGGCGTCACCCGGGCGACGGTGAACTGCGTGAGCGGCACGACGCCGGGCGGCGGCGAGAGGAGGCCGGCGGCGGCGAGGGCGGCCGGGAGGAGCAGCTGGTCGCCGAGGTGCACGTCCACCGCCCCGGCGCCCGAGAGGAACTCGTGGAACTCCCCCACCGCCTCGTCGGCGGTCCGCTCCGGCGACTCGCCGCGGCCGCCGAGCGCGCCGTGACCGGAGCTGCAGCGCTCGAAGTGGCCCACCACGATGAGGTGCGCGCCGGTCGAGAGCCGGGCCGGGGCCGGCACGCAGCTCGCCTCCGCCGGGACGCCCTGGTCGCGCAGGCGCCGGACCGCCCGGGCGGCCTGGCGCTCCGCCACCGCGAACTCGAGCCCCGCCACCATCGAGACCACCTCGACCTCGCGCAGCGTGCCGCGCTGCCGCAGGTCGAGCGGGGGCATCGCGTGCGCCGGCTCGACCACCGCGGTGAACTCGCCCCCGCCCTCCGGGTAGAAGCCGGCGGCCCGGAGGCCGAGCTCGAAGCGGAAGCCGAGCCGCGCCACCGCGGGCGCCCAGACTAGCGCCAGGTAGTGGAAGGTCGGGCTGTAGTCCTGGTGCGTGCCGCCGCGCAGCGTGAGGTGCGAGGCCTCGCCGGCGAGGGCGAGCGGCCAGCAGAGCGTCTGGAACAGGAGCGGCGTCGAGCCGGCGGTGCCGACGTCGAAGGTGTGGTCGCCGGGCCGGACCGGCCCGCCGGGGCGGAAGCGGAGGTGCGAGGAGCCCACCTCCGCTCCCTCCACCCCCCCGCCGGTCACGAGGGCGATCGCCCGCGCCGCCTCGCGGTGCTGGGGGCGGAGGCCGGGCTTCAGCCGGTTGGCCCGCAGCTGGTGGATCTCGAACGGGCGGCCGGTGATGGCCGACAGCGACAGCGCGGTGCGGAGGATCTGCCCGCCTCCCTCGCCGGCGCTGCCGTCGAGCACGATCGATTGGTCCATCACGAGCCCACTCTAGTCCCTGCGTCCCGGGGTGAACACGACGCGCACGGGCCCACTCGGGGTGCGAGAAGGCTCCCGCCGCGGCGCGGGAGCGGATAGAAGGAGCCCGTGGCCGCGCTCCTCGTCTTCGTCCTCACCTACGTCGCCATCGCCGCCGGCCGCTTCCCGGGCCTCTCGCTCGATCGCCCGGCCGCCGCGCTGCTGGGCGCGGCGCTCATGGTGGCCCTGCGGGTCCTGACCCCGGCCGAGGCCGGGGCCGCGATCAACGGCGACACCATCGGCCTCCTGCTCGGGATGATGATCCTCACGGCCTATCTCACCGAGGCCGGCTTCTTCCGCTGGGCCAGCTGGAAGGTGGTCACCTCGGTCCGCACGCCACGGGCGCTGCTCTGGGCGGTGGTGCTCGGCGCGGGCGGGCTCTCGGCCTTCCTCGTGAACGACACCGTCTGCCTCATGATGACGCCGCTCGTGCTGCGGGTAGTGGACGAGGCCGAGCTGCCGCCGACCCCGTTCCTGCTGGCGCTCGCCTTCGGCGCCAACGCCGGGAGCAGCGCCACCCTCACCGGCAACCCGCAGAACATGATCGTGGGGACGCTCTCCGGGATCCCCTACGCGCGCTTCGCGGGCGCCCTCGCCGCGCCGGCGCTCTTCTCCCTCTGCGCGGTGGCGCTCCTGCTGCAGTGGCGCTTCCGGGCCGAGCTCGTCGAGCGGCCGCTCGCGGGCCGCCGGCTCCCCCGCCCGCCCATCCAGCCGCGCCCGCTCCGCCGCGCCCTCGCCTGCACCGCGCTCGTGCTCCTGGGCTTCCTGGCCGGCCTCCCGCTCTCCTGGACCGCGCTCTTCGGCGCGGCGCTCTGCATGGCGATCTCCGGGCGGGCGCCGCGCGAGGCGCTGCAGCGCGTGGACTGGCCGCTCCTCCTCTTCTTCGCCGGGCTGTTCGTGGTCGTGGCCGGCGTGGGCAAGGCCGGGCTCGCCGACCGGATGCACGGGGCCATCGCGCCCTGGCTCGGCGCCGGCCCGGTCCGGCAGACGGCGGTCTTCTCGCTCTTCACCGTCGCCGCGTCGCAGGTGGTCTCGAACGTCCCCTTCGTGGTGCTCGCCGGCCACTGGGTGCCGCGCCTGGCCGAGCCCGGGCTGGGCTGGCTCGTGACCGCCCTCGCCTCGACCCTGGCGGGGAACCTCACCGTGGTCGGCTCGGTCGCCAACCTCATCGTCCTCGAGATGGCCGGGCCCGGGCGGCGCATCCCTTTCTGGCCGTTCCTGCGGGTCGGCGCGGTCGTCACGGGGGTCACGCTCGCGGGATCACTGCTGATTCTGCTGGCCGAGCGAGCGCTCGGCGTGCTCCCATGAGGCTCACCGCCCCGGCGAGAGGCGGGGCGGGGATTCGCCTGAAATAGACGGGGTGCGCGACCGTACTTCCGGCATGGTGGCCGCCGTCGCACTGACCGTCTGGGAGTGGGGGGCCTTTGGGGAGCTCGACCGCGGCGTGACGCTCGACCTGGACGACGAGGCCGCCGTCGCGCGCGCCGCCCGGCAGGGAGATCAGCGGGCCTTCGCCCGCCTCGTGGACCTGCACCAGCGCGCGGTCTACGGCCTCTGTCTGCGCGTGCTGCGCCAGCCGGAGGAGGCGCGCGACGCGGCGCAGGAGAGCTTCGTCCGCGCCTGGGCCTCGCTCCCGGGCTACGACCCGGCCCAGCCCTTCGCGCCGTGGCTCCTGCGCATCGCCCGCAACCACTGCATCGACCTCGTCCGCCGGCGGCTGCCCGCGTCGCGCACCGTCGAGCTCGACGCCCCGCCCCGCGACGGCGCGGAGCGCCCCGAGCTCGCCGACCCGGCCGCCCCGGCCGACGTCACGCTGGCCACCGCGGAGGGCGCGCGGGCCGTCGGCGCCGCGGTGGCGACCCTGCCCGAGAACTACCGGCAGGTCATCCACCTCTTCCATGTCGAGCACCTGAGCTACAAGGAGATCGCCGTGACGATGGAGGTCCCCATCGGCACGGTGATGACCTGGCTGCACCGCGCCCGCGCGAGGCTGCGCGAGGCCCTGGGGCAGCAGGAGGAGCGGCCATGAGCCACGCGCACCTGACCGACGAGACCGCCCAGCTCCTCGCCGACGGCGTCCTGCCGCCCGCCGAGGCTGCCGGGCCGGAGCGTCACGCCGCCGCCTGCGAGGCCTGCGCCGCGCTGGTCGAGTCCTACCGCGCCCTCGCGGCGGCGCTCGAGGCCGAGCTCCCCGCCCCGCCTCCGCCGCCCGGCTTCACCCAGGGCGTCATGTCCCGGATCGCGGCGGTCGAGGAGGCCCGCGCCTTCGAGCGGCGGCTCGCCCTCGGCATCGCCGGCGTCGCCGCCCTCGCCGCGGCGGCGCTCTTCGCGCTCGCCGGCGCGAGCGCCTGGGCCCCGGTCCTCTCCCGCGGCGGCTCCCTCCTCGCCGACGGGGCGGAGGCGATCCGGATCGGCGGGGACGTCCTCTCGCCCATCCTCCACGCCCTGCGGCTCCAGATCGCGGTCGCCGCCGCGTGCGCGGTGCTCCTCGTCTCGCTCCTGCTCCGACCGCTCGTGCCGGCCCGCGCCGCGGCGCCCGCCGCCTAGAGGACCACCATGCTCACCTCCGCCCTGCTCGCCGCCACGCTCGCCCTGCTCGCCCCCACCGGCGGCGGCGTCGGTGCCGGCCTCCCCCCTCCCGCTCCTCCGGCCCCGCCGGCCGTGCCGGCCGCGCCCGCGCGCGTCGCCGGGCGGCTCGCCGGGGACTGGCCGAGGCAGGACGCCCGCAAGGTGTCGCTCTCGGGCGCGATGAAGCTCGACGCGGCGCTGCAGCGGATCGCCGGCGCCGGCGGGTTCAACCTCGTCGCGAGCACCGGCCCCCTCGGGGAGCGGTCGGTGACCCTGGCGTTGAAGGACGTCCCGGTGCAGGACGCGCTCGAGGCGGTGCTCGAGGGCACGCCGCTCGTGGCCACGCGCAAGGGCAGCATCGTCACGGTGGCGCCGGGCGCGAGCGCGGTGCTGGAGGCCGGGAAGCGGCGCCTCGTCTACCAGCTCGGCCCGCCGGATCGGGAGCAGCGCCGGCGCTCGAAGGCGGAGCTCAAGGAGGGGCCGCAGGGCGCCCCCGACGCCGGCCGCGGCGCCGACGAGCCGGACGGGGACGCGGACGAGGCCGACGACGAGGGCGACGGCGGCTCGGGGCGGGACCAGGTGTCGCACGGGGACGTCACGGTCCCCGCCGGGCAGCACCCGCGCAGCGTGGTGGCGCTCCGCGGCAACGTGCGCTTCGAGCCGGGCAGCGGGGCGCGTGAGGCGACCGCGGTGATGGGCTCCGTGGACCTCGGCCCCGGCGCGGAGGTGGAGCGCGAGGTGGTGGCCATCGGCGGCGACGTCCACGTCGGCCCCGGGGCGCGCGTCGGGCGCGACGCCGTCTCGATCGGCGGCAAGATCGTGGTGGACCCGGGCGGTGAGGTGGAGGGGCAGCAGACCAGCATCGGCGTCCCCGGGCTGGCCGGGATCGCCGCCCTGGCCGGCTCGAAGCCCTTCCTCTTCTCCGGGTCCCGCTCGCCGGTGTTCGGCGCGGCGCGCGCCCTCACCGAGTTCGTGATCTTCTTCCTGCTCGGGCTCGTGCTCTGGGCGATCGCCCCTCGCCGCGTCGAGGGGGTCGGCGCCGGGCTGTTCGGCCAGCCGCTCAAGGTGGTGCTGGTGGGGCTCCTCGGGACGCTCGCCCTGCCCCTCCTGGCGCTGCTCCTCACCGTGACCGTAGTGGGGATCCCGCTCGTGGCGGTGCAGGTCCTGGCGGTGCTCGCGGCCGCGGTGCTGGGGTTCACCGCGCTGGCGCTGGCCCTCGGGCGCCGGCTGCCGGTCCACCCGCGCCGCGGCCAGGCGGTGGTGCAGCTCGCCCTCGGCACGGCGCTCCTCGTGGCGGTGACCCACGTCCCGGTGCTGGGCGGGATGGTCTGGGTGACGGCCTGGCTCTTCGCGTTCGGCGCGGTGCTCCGGACCCGCTTCGGCGGGGAGCGGGCGCTCCCGACCACGCTCCCGCCGGCCACCCCGGCCGCGCCGCCGCCCGGCGCGCCGGTGGCGTAGCCGCTCGGGATCGCCCCTCCCCTGCCCTCCCCACGCGGTGGGGAGGGAGAGGCCGCCGGTACTTCAGCGCGAGCGGGGGGGCTTCCCGAGGCGGGAAGGCTTGCCGGAGCCGGGGCGCTTGCCGGGCGAGAAAGGCTTGCCGGCGCTGGGGCGGTTTCCGGAGGAGAAGGCCCTTCCGGAAGAGGTGGGCTTCCCGGAAGAAGAGGCCTTTCCGGGAGCGGCCGGCTTTCCGGAGCCAGGGCGCTGGCCCGACGGAGCGGGCCTGCCCGGCCGCGCGGCGACCTCCGGCGGCTGGCGCGAGGGCGCGGCCAGCGGCTCCGGCCTGGGCTTCGGCTCCTGGCCCCGCGGGGCCGGCGGGCCGTGGCCGTGGCGCCGCGCCGCCTTGGGCAGCGGGCGCTTCACGGGCGCCTCGCGCGCCTCGGGGATGTCGGAGAGGTCGTGCTCTCCCCCCCGCCCCTCGAGCCCGACGAGGGCGCGCATCGCGCGCAGCTCCTCCGGCGCGAGATCGCGGAAGTGGCCGGACCGGAGCCCCTGCACCGAGACGCCGCCGAACTCGGGGCGGAAGAGCCGCAGGACGGTGAGCCCCACCGCCTCGCAGAGCCGCTTCACGAGGTGGTAGCGACCCTCCCCGACCTCGATCCGGAGCCAGACGTTCTTCTCGGCCTTCTCGTGGATCTCGCAGGAGAGCGCCTTCGCCGGCCCGTCCTCGAGCCGCACCCCCTCGCGGAGCCGGGCGAGCGAGTCCTCGAGCCGGGGCGCCAGCGCGGCGGCGCTGCCGGGGGCGGCGCCCGCCGAGGCGTCGCCCTTCACCTTCACGAGGTAGACACGCCGGTGGCCGTAGCGCGGGTGGGCGAGCCGGTTCGCGAGCTCGCCGTCGGTGGTGAAGAGGACCGCGCCCTCGGCGTCGTAGTCGAGCCGCCCCACCGGGAAGACCCGCTCCTTCACGCCGGTGAGGTACGAGGCGGCGGTCGGGCGGCCCTGGGGGTCGCTCATGGTGGTGACGCACCCCGGGGGCTTGTAGAGCAGCAGGTACCGCTGCCCCTGCCGCGCCCCGACCGGCTTGCCGTCGAGGAGCACCACGTCGGTCTCGGGATCGACCTTGGTGCCCTGCTCGGTGACCACCGCGCCGTTCACCTTCACCCGGCCCTCGGCGATGATCTCCTCCGCCTTGCGGCGGGAGGCGACGCCGGCGTTGGCGAGGTACTTCTGCAAGCGCTCCATCTAGCTCTCCGGCTTCGGCGGCGGGGGGGCGCCGTCCGCGGGCGCGAGCGGGAGCTCTCCCCCCTCGGGCGGCGGGGGCTTCGGGTCGAGCGCCTGGGCGGCGACGCGCGTCTTCTCCTCGGCGGCCGCCATCGCCTTCTCGAGCTCGTCGAGGGCGGCGTCGCTCTCGGCCTGGCTCGCCTCGAGGGCGGCGCGCAGCGCCGGGTCGGTGAGCTCCGCCACGATCCCCTCGATGCCGGGGGACTCGGGCTCCGGGGCCTCCTTCTCGACGATGTCGCGGTGCTCCTCGGAGAGCTCGTGGAACTCGCGCAGCGTCGGTAGCGAGGCCAGGTCCTTGAGGGCGAAGAACTCGAGGAACTCGCGGGTGGTCCCGTACAGCATGGGGCGGCCCGGCTCCTCCTTCTTGCCCAGGATCTTGATGAGCTTGCGCTCGAGGAGCGCCTTCACCACCGCGCCGCAGTCCACGCTCCGGATCTCCTCGATCTCGGGGCGGGTCACCGGCTGGCGGTAGGCGATGATGGCGAGCGTCTCGAGGGCGGCGCGGGTGAGCCGCTGCGGCTTCACCTTGAGGAAGCGCCGGGCGTAGTCGGCGGTGTCGGGGCTGGTGCGGAGCTGCCAGCCGCCGGCCACCTCGTGGAGCACGATGCCCGAGACGCCCTCGCGGTACTGGCCGGAGAGCTTGTCGAAGGCCTTCTCGATGCGCGCCGGCTCGAGGCCGGTGGCGCGGCGGACGTCCTCGACGGCGAGCGGCTTCTCGGAGAGGAACAGCAGGGTCTCGAGGATGGCCCGCACCCGCTCCGGGGAGAGCTTCTTGGCGGCGGCCTGGAGCTTCTCGAACGGCTCCTCCTTCTCCGCCTCCTGGACGTCGATGCTGGCCGCCTCGACCTCGTCGAGCTCCTCGTCTCCCTTGGCCTCCTCGGCGGCCTGGAGCGCCTGCAGCTCGTCGGCGGAGACGCCGGGCGAGGCGCGCGGCGGCGCCGGCGGGGGCGGCTCCTCGCCGGCGGGCGGCACGTCGGCGACCGGGGCGTCCTCCCCGGCCGGCTCGGGCGCGCCCTGCGCCTCGGCGCCGGCGTTCGCGGCGCTCCCCTCCCCGGCCGGCGCGGCCTCGGGGGCCGCCTCGGCGGGCGCCTCGCCCTCGGGGGCGGCGGGATCCTTCTGCTCCTCGGTCATCGAGCGGTCCTCGTTCAGCGGTAGTCCACGTCGGCGGAGACGTCGCCGGCGAGCAGGGAGTCCTTGGCCTCCACCAGGATCTCCGCCCCCGGCCCCTCCTCCTCGACGCCCGACTGGAAGATGCGGATGAGCTTCAGCTTGCCCATCTCGAGCAGCGCCAGGAAGGTGGCGATGATGCTGGAGCGGGTGCGCGGGGCCTCGCCCTCGGTCCCCTCGAGCAGCTCCGAGAAGGTGGCCTGGCGACGGGCCCGCAGGAGGTCGGCCACCCGCGAGATGGCGTCGGTGATGCTGAGCCGGTCGGTCACCACCTCGTGGCCGAACTCGGGCTTGGCGTTCTTGAGCGCGCGGTCGAGCGCCTGGATGAGCTTGAACACCGAGATGTCGGCGAGCCCCTCGGGCCCCTCCGGCGCCTCGGGCGGCGGCAGGCGCACCTTGCGCGTGAAGACGTCGCGCTCGAGCACGTCGCGCTGGCCGAGGTCCTCCCCGGCCGCCTTGTACTTCTGGTACTCGAGCAGCCGGCGGACCAGCTCGGCGCGCGGGTCCACGCCCGACGCGTCGTCCACCGGCGCGTCCTCGGCCACCTCGGTGCGCGGCAGGAGCAGCTTGCTCTTCATGAGCATGAGCTGCGCCGCCATGTGGAGGAACTCGCCGGCGATGTCGATGTCGAGCTCGCGCAGCCGCTCCAGCGTCGCGAGGTAGCCCTCGGTGATGCGCGCGATCGGGATGTCGAACAGGTCGAGCTGGTGCTCCTTCACGAGGTGCAGGAGCAGGTCCAGCGGCCCCTCGAAGGGCGGCTCGCCCGGCTTCGCGGCCGGGAGCGTGACCTTGAAGGCGTCGAGCGCGGCGCGATCGGCGGCCGACGGCGGCGGCGCCACCGGCTCCTCGGCCTCTCGCCGCTTCTGTGAAGGCGCCTTCGCCACGCGAGGAGTCCCGGACCGCCGGGGCTAGAGCTTCATCGCCTCGCGCACCTCGGCCATGGTGCGCTGGGCCTCCGCGCGCGCCTTGCCGGTGCCGATCCGGATGAGCTCGTCGAGGTCGCCGGGGCGCGCGAGCAGCGACTCGCGCCGTTCCCGGAGCCGCTCCTGGTCGGGGGCGAGCTTCTCGAGCAGCTTCTTCTTGCAGTCCACGCAGCCGATCCCGGCCGAGCGGCAGCCGGTCGCCGACCACTCGAGGACCTCCGGCGGCGAGTAGACCTTGTGCAGGTCGTAGATGCCGCAGACGTCGGGGTTGCCCGGGTCCTGCCGCCGCTTGCGCGACGGGTCGGTCACCATCCCCATGATCTTCTTGGTCGTGGACTCGGCGCTCTCGCCGAGGTCGATGGCGTTGCCGTAGCTCTTCGACATCTTGCGGCCGTCGGTGCCGAGCACCTTGGCCGCCTCGGTGAGGAGCGGCTTCGGCTCGGGGAAGACCTCGCCGAAGTGGAAGTTGAAGCGGCGCACGATCTCGCGCGAGAGCTCGAGGTGCGGGATCTGGTCCACGCCGACCGGCACCGCGTTGGCCTTGTAGAGCACCACGTCGGCGGTCATCAGCACCGGGTAGCCGAGGAAGCCGTAGAGGTTGAGGTCGCGGTCGGTGAGCTGCTCCTTCTGGTCCTTGAAGGTGGGGCAGCGCTCCAGCCAGCCGAGGGGCGTGATCATCCCGAGCAGCAGGTAGAGCTCGGCGTGCTCCTTCACCTGGCTCTGGATGAAGAGCGAGGCGCGCTCCGGGTCGATGCCGGCGGCGATCCAGTCCACGAACATCTCGCGCTGGGACTCGCGGATCACCTCGGTCCGGTCGTAGCTCGTGGTGAGCGCGTGCCAGTCGGCGCTGAAGTAGAAGCAGCGGTGGTTCGACTGCAGCTTCACCCAGTTGGCGATGGCGCCGTGCAGGTGGCCGAGGTGGAGGCGCCCGGTGGGGCGCATCCCCGAGACCACGATGGGCTGGAGCGGTTCGGACATGGAGGGCGCCTCTAGGCGATGACGTTCACGAGCCGGAAGAGCAGCGAGAGGAGCAGGTCGGACGGGCCGGCGATGAGGCGCGGGCCGAGGAAGATGACGCCGATGAGCAGGAACGGCGAGAACGCCGCGAAGCGCTCCCAGCCGGGCCGCCACCGGTACGGCAGGAGCCCCTCGAGCACCCGGCTGCCGTCGAGCGGCGGGACCGGGATGAGGTTGAAGACCGCGAGCGTGACGTTGAGGCTCACGCACATCGAGAGGAGCGCCGCGCCCGGCGAGTGGCGCCCCACGAGCTCGGGGGCGAAGCGCAGCCCGAGCGCCAGCAGGAGGAGGCAGACGAAGGCGAGGGCCACGTTGGCGAGCGGCCCGGCGCCGGCCGTCAGCATGGTCCCGGTGCTCACCTTGACGCTCCGGCGGAACCGCGACGGATCGATGGGCACCGGCTTCGCCCAGCCGAACGGGATCCCGAGCAACGGCAGCAGGATGGTGCCGAACAGGTCGATGTGCGCGAACGGGTTGAGCGTCAGCCGCCCCATGCGCTCCGCCGTGTCGTCGCCCAGCCTGGAGGCGCTCCAGGCGTGGGCGAACTCGTGGACGGTGAGCGACAGGATGAGGGGGACGAGCAGCATCGCCCCCTGGCGGAGTTGATCCAGATTCAAGCGTAAGCCTCGATAAGGGAAGGAGGTTCTTAGCAGCGCAGGGGCGCGGGGTCAACGCGCTCGGGCGCCTGCCTGGACCCCCGGTACGAGCTTGAATTTCAAGGAGATATCGCCCGATGCCGGTCAGGCGCGGGGGTGGGTCCGCGCGTACACGCGCTGGACCTGGCTGCGCTCCACGTGGGTGTAGATCTGCGTGGTCGAGATGTCGGCGTGGCCCAGCATCGCCTGCACCGCGCGGAGGTCGGCGCCGCCGGCGAGGAGGTGGGTCGCGAAGCTGTGGCGCAGCTTGTGGGGAGAGATGCGCCGGGCGATGCCCGCCGCCCGCGCGTACCGGTTCACGAGCTTGTAGAAGCCCTGCCGCGTCATCCGGGCGCCGCGGGGCGTGACGAAGAGATCCTTGCTCCGCCGGCCGTGCAGGAGCTTCTCGCGGGCGGCGGCCAGGTAGAGCTTCACCGCCTCCGCCGCGGGGGCGCCGAGCGGGACGATCCGCTCCTTCTTCCCCTTCCCGCGCGCGAGCAGCACCCGGGTCTCGAGGTTGACGTCGTTCACCCCGAGCCCGACGAGCTCCGAGACGCGCAGGCCGGTGGCGTAGAGCACCTCCAGCATGGCCCGGTCGCGGATCCCGGCGGCGGTCCGGAGCGGCGGCGCCTCCACGAGCCGCACCACCTCGTCGCGCGAGAGCACCACCGGCAGCCGCCGCTCCTTGCGCGGCGAGTCCACCTCCTCGGTCGGATCGACCTGCGAGATCCGCTCGGAGACGAGGAGCCGGTGCAGGCCCCGGATGGCGGAGAGCGCCCGGGCCTGGCTGCGCGGCGAGAGCCCCTTCGCGGTGAGCGCGGCGAGGTGGGCGGCGAGGTGGCGCCGGGTGACCGCGGCCCAGTCCGAGACCCCCTGCCCGTCCAGGTCGTCGAGGTAGCGGCGGAGGTCGCGGCCGTAGCCCTCGACGCTGTGCTCGGAGAGCCCCTTCTCCACCCGGACGTGGGCGAGGAAGAGGTCCAGGGCCGGGTCGAGCGCGCTCATCCCGCCGACGATAGCGCGCCGGCCCATCTGGTCCAGTTCCAGGCGGCTGCCGGGAGGGGCCCCAGCGAAGCTGGGGAGGGCGCAGCCCCCTAGGTCAGGTCAGGAGGTCGGAGACGTCGCCCTTGCCCTCGCGCACGACCACCGGCTCAGGCCCGCAGAGGTCCACCACGGTGGACGGCTCGTTCGGCTGGTACCCGCCGTCGAGGATGAGGTCGAGCCCGTGGCCGAGCCGCTCCTTGATGTCGCGCGGGTCGATGAGCACCTCGCCGTCCGGCGCCGCCGCGGAGGTGGAGATGATCGGGTGCGCGAGCCCCTTCACCAGGGCGAGCGCGATGGGGCTGTCGGGGATGCGGATGCCCACCGTCTTCTGGCGGCGGAGCACGAGGTCCGGCACGAGCCGGGTCGCCGGGAGGATGAAGGTGTACGGGCCGGGCGCCTTGCGCCGCAGCACCCGGTACGCGGTGTTGTCCACGATGGCGTAGCGCGAGATCTCGGCCAGGTCGGCGCAGATGAAGGAGAGCTCGTGCTCCTTCGGCATCTGCTTCAGCAGGTAGATCCGCTCGATGGCGCGCTTGTCGAAGAGGTCGCAGCCGAGCCCGTAGTAGGTGTCGGTCGGGAAGGCGACGAGGCCGCTCGAGGCGAGCACGGAGACGGCGCGCTCGACCGCGCGGGGCTGCGGATGCTGGGGGTCGATCTCGAGGATGGGCGCGGCAGCCATGGCGCGGTTTTCTACCAGACTTCCGGCCCGCCGGAAACGAAACGCCCGCCCGGGGACCGGGCGGGCGCCGTTCGCTCGCGCGCGGCGAGTCCCGCGCGGCGGCTCAGGTCCGGGTCTTGCCCCGGTTGATGAGCTCCCGCACCTTCTGGCCGCCCTTGCGGCCGATCTCCTCGTAGAAGGCGTGCCCGCGCTCGTCTCGCACGGTGATGCCGCCCTTCCGCCCCGCCTCCGCCACCGTCATCGCGCGGCGCGGCGCCGCTCCGTCCAGCTCCGGTTGGGACCCGCCCACCTTCCCGTCTTCCATCGCCATGCTTCCCCCCTTCCCAAACCGGGCTTCGGCCGATCACCGGCGCGAGCCGGCGCCCGGCCTCCACCGGTCACTTCTCGTGATCCGTCACGGCCGTCTCCTCGGCGCCGGCCTTGCCTTTCTCGATCAGCTCGCGGACCTTGTGTCCGCCCTTCCGACCGATCTCCTCGTAGAAGGGCGTGCCGCGCTCGGCCTTGATGGTCTCGCCGCCCTTCTTGCCGATCTCCTCGTAGAAGCGGGGCCCGCGCTCGGCCTTGACCGTGTCGCCGCCCTTCTTCCCGATCTCCTCGTAGAACTTCCGGCCGCGCTCGGCCTTGACCGTCTCGCCGCCCTTCTTCCCGATCTCCTCGTAGAACTTCCGGCCGCGCGTCTCGCGCACCCGGACGCCGCCCTTGCGTCCCGCCTCCGACACGGTCATCGCGCCCTTGTTGCCGCCCTTCTTCTCCTCAGCCATGTGTCGCTCCCGTCTCTTGCAGCTTCGACTTGACGCCGCGCCGGAGCCGGCACGTGGCCCTCGCGAGCACGTGATCGGCGATCCGCTCCGCCATGTCCTGCCCGGTGGCCTCGAGGATGCCGCGCCAGCTCGGGTTTCCGTTCACTTCGAGGACGGTCATGCCTTCCCCGCCGTCCGCCAGGTCCACTCCGGCATAGTCGAGCCCGAGCGCCGCCGCCGCGCTCTCGGCGACCGCGCGCACCTCGCCCGCGGCCTCGTAGGCGCGGACGCGCGCCCCCTGCGCCACGTTGGTGCGCCACTCCCCCGGAGGCGCGACCCGCTCCATGGCTCCCACCACCGCGCCCCCCACCACGAAGAGCCTGAGGTCGGTCCCGCCGGTCGGCACGAACTCCTGGAGGTACACCGCCCCGTCGCGGGCGAGCCGCTCCCGGAGCGCCTCGCGCCCGGCGGCGTCGTCGCGGACCCGCAGCAGCCCCTCGCCGAGCGATCCGGTGACGGGCTTCAGCACCGCGTCGCCCAGGGCCTCGAGGGCGGCGTCGGCCTCCTCCGGCCGCTGCGCCACCGCCGCGCGGGGGGTCGGCAGCCCCGCCCGAGCGAGCAGGCAGGTCGTGCGGAACTTGTCCTGGGCAGCCAGGAGCGCGTCGATGGCGTTCACCACCACCGCCCCGGACTCCTCGAGGGCGCGGTAGATCTCGAACTGCACGTCGGGGTCCCCGGCCCGGCCGAGGCCCCGCACGAGGACGAAGGCGTCGAAGCGCCCGGCCGGCTCGCCTCCTGCTCGCACGTCGACACCTTCCTCCACGAAGGCCGAGAGGCTCGCGGGGTCCACGGCGCTGGCGGCCCCGCGCCGGCCGAGCGCCTCCAGGAGCCGCTGGCTGTGCCAGTCCTCCTCCGGCCAGGCCGTCACCACGCCGAACCGGCAACGTTCACCGCGTCCCAAAAGCCTGCTCCCCTTCCCCTTCCCCGACCGCCTGGGCATAACGCTGGGCACGGTGTTCCGGCCGGACAAGGGAGCGGTTTTGCCCAAGCTCAGGCGACCGGCCCCCTCCCGAGCGCGGGGGAGGCCACGCCTGGGGCGAGAGCAGCCCCGTGAGAGCGCTGCGCCGGAGGGAGCCCGGCCGTCAGCTTCGCGCGGCGAGCGCCGCCTGGACGGCCTCGACGACCCGGCGGGCGTGCTCCGGCTCGAGGTGGCCGCCGCCCGGCGCGCGGACGTAGAAGGCGTCGGCGGCGCGGTGGCCCTCGGTGGTGATGCGGGCGAGGTCCACCGAGAGCCCGAGCTCGAAGAAGGCGCGGGAGAGCCGCCAGAGGAGCCCGACCCGGTCCGCGGTGAACACGTCGATGACGGTCCGGTCGCGGGCGCTGTCGTCGTCGATGACGACCTTCGTCGGCACGCTCGGCAGCGGCTTCTCCAGCAGGCCCGACGCGCGGAGGCGGCGGGCGAGGAGGGCCTCGAGCGACTCCTGGCCCGAGAGCACGCGGCGCAGGTCGGCGCGCGCGGCGCGCCACCGGGCCGGGTCGAGGGCGCCCTCCTCCGGCCCGCGCACCTCGAAGTAGTCGAGCGCGCGGCCGGAGAGCCAGCCCAGCGCCGGCGCGTCCGGCGTCGTCGAGTAGACCTCGGCGTGCTGGATGTCGATCCGGTGGGCGGCGAGCACCCCGGCGACGAGCGACAGGAGCCCGGGCCGGTCCGGCGCGGTCAGCGTCAGCTCGGAGTAGCCGAGCTGCGGGTGGTGGCGCATCGCGGCGGCGAACGGGAGCGCGCGGCTCCGCCGCAGGAGGCGCAGGTGGGTGGGCGCCTGGCGCGGCTCCACGGTGACGAAGTAGCGCGCCGGCATGGCGGCGAGGAAGCGCGTCCGCTCCCGCTCGGTGGCGCGGGCCTGGAGCGCCTGCGCCACCCGCGCCCGGCCGGAGGACTCCGCCGCCCCGGGGTCGGCGCGCCGCCGCCCCTCGCCGGCCGCCAGCGCGGCGCTCGCCTTCTCGTACAGCTCGCGCAGGAGCCGGGCCTTCCACTCGGTCCAGGTGCGCGGGCCCACCGTGGCGATGTCGGCGTAGGTGAGGAGGTACAGCTTGTCGAGCCGGTCGGTCGAGCCGCACTCGGCGGCGAAGGAGTGGATGAGCTCCGGGTCGGAGAGGTCGCGCCGCTGCGAGATCGCGGCCATGCGCAGGTGCTTCGCGACGAGCCACTCCACGTCGGCGGCGTCGGCGGGGTCGATCCCGAGCCGCACGCAGGCCTGGGCGGCGATCTCTGCCCCGCGGGCGGCGTGGTCGGCGCCGCCGCCCTTGCCGATGTCGTGGAAGAGCGTGCCGAGGTAGAGCGAGAGCGGCCGCTCGAGCCGCTGCATGAGCGGGGCGAGCGACTCCTCCTTCACGTCGCCGGCGCGCAGCGCGAGCAGCCGCCGGACGGCGAAGAGGCTGTGAACGTCCACGGTGTACACGTGGTAGACGTCGATCTGGCGCCGGGCGGTGATGCGCGCGAACTCGGGCACCAGCCTGGGCAGCACGCCGAGCTGGTGCATCACCGAGAGGAACCGGCCGCGGGTGCCGGGGCGCAGCATCGCCGAGAGGAGCTCCTGGTTGAGCTCCGGGTCGTCCGCCGCCTCGGGCGGGAGCTCGGCGGCCACCGACGCGGCCTGGTCGCGGGCGTACGGGTAGAGCTCGAGCCCCTCGCGGTCGGCGGTGGTGAAGAGGCGCAGGAGCGCCGCCGGGGACTTCTGGAGCACGTCGCTGCTCGCGACGGTGAGCCGGCCGCGGAAGACCTTGAACTCGCCGCCCGGCAGCGCCCACTCCGCGCTCGGCGGGCCGGCGCGCCGCTCGGCGCCGGTGAGCGTGGCCGGCGCCGGCACCTGCCGCCAGCCGGTGGAGTTGGCCGGCTCGAGCGCCCGGTCCACGATGGCGTCGCAGGCCACGCGGATGGTCTTCGCGGCGAGGTAGTAGTGCCGCATGAACTCCTCGACCGCCGGCTTGCCGTCGGGCTCGACGTACCCCATGAACCGCGCCACCTGCGGCTGGACGTCGAAGGTGAGCTGGTCGCTCTTGCGGCCCGCGAGGTAGTGGAGCTCGTTGCGGACGCGCCAGATGTAGTCGCGGGCCCGCCGCATCTCCCGGATCTCGCGCTCCGGGAGGAGCGCCCGGGCGAGCAGCTCGGTGACGCCCGCCACCTTGAAGCGGACGCGCGCCACCCAGAGCGCCGACTGGAGATCCCGCAGCCCGCCCTCCGACTGCTTCACGTTGGGCTCGAGCAGGTAGAGCGAGTCGCCGAACTTCTCGCGCCGCTCCCGCATCTCGGCGAGCTTGTCGGTGACGAAGCCCTCGGCCCGCGCCTGGGAGAGCCCGTGGAGCTGCTCGCGCTCGAGCTCGCGGTAGAGCGCCCGGTCCCCCGCGAGCCAGCGCAGGTCGAGGAGCGCCGTGCGGGCGGTGTGGTCCTCGGCGGCGAGCGACTCGCAGCTCGCGAGATCGCGGACGCCGTAGCCCACCTCGAGCCGGAGGTCCCAGAGCGAGTAGAGGAACTTCTCGCTGGCGGCCTTGGCGAAGGCGTCGGGCGCGCCGCGGCCGTGGAGCACGAGGAGGTCGAGGTCGCTGTACGGCGCGAGCTCGCGCCGGCCGTAGCCGCCGAGGGCGACGAGCGAGAGCGGGCTCGGGGGCGCGGCGCGGGCGCCCTCCTCGAGGGCCCGCTCCCAGAGGTGGGTGACGAGCCCGTCCATGGCGGTGCTCTGGAGGCGGACCACGGTGTGGCCGCTCGCGCCGGCGCGGTGGGCGCCCTCGAGGAAGGCGCGCAGGGCGGCGAGGTCGGCCTTGGCGTCCCCGGTCAGGGCGGGGATCCGGGCCGAGTAGGTCTCGAGCTCGTACGGGGCGGCGGCGGGGAGCGCGGGAGCGGAGGGGGCGAGCTCGGGCATCCGTCGAAGTATACCGGCCGGGGGGTGGCGCGTGCCGCACCTTCGGCGCCGGGCGCGCGCCACGCTCGTCGCGGCGGCGGGGCGGCCGCCCTGGCCGGTGCGCTCAGCGCGCGGCGGCGACCCGGTCGTCCCGGCCGGTGTAGGAGACCACGGCGCGGGAGATGGCCTGGGCCACCTCGTCCTGGTAGCGCGCGCTCTGGAGCCGCTGCTCCTCCACCTTGTTCGAGATGAAGGCCGTCTCGACCAGCACCGCCGGCATGCGGGCGCCGACGAGGACGTAGAAGAGCGCGCTCTTCACGCCGAGGTCGCGGACGTCGCCCACCCGCGCGCGCACGCCGGCGCAGACCTCGCGCTGGACGAGCCGGGCGAGCTTGCGCGAGGCGCCGGCGCTCACCTTGGCGTCGAGGTCGGCGAGGATGCGCCGCACCGCGAGGTCCTCCCCGACCTCCTGCTCCTCCGGGAAGGCCCCGTTCTCGCGGGCGGCGAGCCGGTTGGCGTAGCGGTCGTCGGAGACGTTCAGGACCCAGCTCTCCACGCCGGCCCGGTCCCGCCGCGGGTGGGCGTTGGCGTGGACGGAGACGAAGAGGTCGCCCTTGGCCCCGTTGGCGATGGCCGTCCGCTCGGCCAGGGAGACGAAGCGATCGTCGCTGCGGGTGAGCACCACCTGGAAGCTGGCGGCGCGCAGCTTGCGCGCGAGCCGCTCCGCGATCTGGAGGGTGACGTCCTTCTCGCGGACGCCGCGCGGCCCGATGGCGCCGGTGTCGTGCCCGCCGTGCCCGGCGTCCACGATGATCCGTCGGACCGGGCGGGCGTCGCCCTCCCCCTCCCCGTCGGACGGGGCGGGGCCGGGGCGCGCGCCGGCGACGCGCTCCGGCGGCTCGGCCGGCGCGCGCGCCGGGGCCGTCACCCCGGCCACCTTGGGCGCGGGCGGCGGGGCGGGCGCGGTGGGCGCGACGGGAGTAGCGGCGTCGGCGGGCCGGGGCGCGAAGGGGCTGGGCTCGGCGCGCGGCGCCGGCGTGGGGAGCGCCAGCGCCGCGCCGGTCCGGCCCGGCGCCAGCGGCGTGCGCACCTGGGCCGGCGCCGGGGCGCCGATCACCTCGCGCACCGCCTGCTCCAGCACCGGATCCTCGTCCTCGTCGTCCTCGTCGGACGGCTCCGGCCGGGCGGCGCGCGGGGGCGGCGGGGGTCCGATGAAGGGCGCGCGGGGGCGAGCGGCGCGGGCCACCGCCGGCGCGGGCGAGGGCTCGTCCCTGCCCGCCTCGCGCCGGATGGCGGCGGCGAAGGCGGCGGCCTCGGTCGAGCCCGCCTTGCGGGCGCGGGCCGCGAGCCGGAGGGCCTGATCGCGGTCGGCCTCCACGGCCGAGAAGCGGTACAGCGCGTAGCGGGCGTGGGCCGCCTCGAGCAGCGCGACCGGCGCGTCCCGGCCGACCGCGGCCCGCTCGAGCGACGCGATGGCCTTCTCCCAGTGGTGGCGATAGCGGCGGCGCGCCGGGTCGCGCTTGATCTGCGACAATTGATCGAGCGCCCGACGAAGTGCCGGTCCGGGGCGCGGCGCCTTGTCCACACGTCCAATCGCGGCAACCGGCGCGGGGGCGGCATGGGCGCGGCCCGGCTTCGCCGCGGCCGCGGCGGGCGCCGCGCTTTTCCCTGTGCCCCTGGGGTTGGAGCGCTGGGGGGCCGCCGCGAGCAGGAGCGCGGCGGCGAGCGCACAGGAGAGGCCGGACATTGCCCGGCACTGTCCCGCCGGCCGATATCGCCGTCCAGTTTTTGGCCGGCGCCACGCCCTCGAAAAAAACTCTCGACCTGACTTCGAAGGGTGTAACTTGCGCCGACCGGCGGGATGATCCGCCATTCTCGAAGGAGTAACACGTGAAGCTCTTCGCTTTCCTTGCCGCCCTCGTCATCGCCGCTCCTGTCTTCGCCGCTCCCCCTGAGTCGGTCACCCTCAAGGCCAAGAACGGCGACGTCCAGTTCCCGCACAAGACCCACCAGGCGCTGGGCTGCAAGAAGTGCCACGAGGGCGCCCCCAAGAAGATCGAGTTCACCAAGGACAGCGCCCACAAGCTCTGCATCAGCTGCCACACCGAGATGAGCAAGGGCCCGGGCGAGAAGGCCTGCACGCAGTGCCACAAGAAGGCGTAACTCGCCTTCCCGCAGGTCGTTGACGAGGGGGGCCCGGGGGAACCGGGGCCCCCCTTTGCCTTTCCGGGCGCCGCCGCGGAGCCCGCGCGGCGATTGGCCGCGGCGCCGGCGCGAGCCCCCCCCGCGCGCCGGCCGGGCCCCTAGCGCAGCTTCGCCTTCCAGCCGGCGAGCAGGTTGAGGGCGTCGAGCGGCCGCAGCGCGTCCACGTCGAGCGCGCGCAGCTCGCGGGCCACCTCCTCTAGCTTCTGGTCGGTGGCCGGCCCGGCGAACAGCGCGAGCTGCGGCGCGGCGCCCGCGGGGCGCTTGCGCCCGCTCCGCGAGATGGCGGCGTGGCCGGAGTCGTCCACCTCGAGCGACTCGAGGTTCCGCAGGATCTCCCGCGCCCGGGCGAGCACCTCGGCGGGCAGCCCGGCGAGCTTCGCCACCTCGATGCCGTAGCTGCGCGACGCGCCGCCCTGCACCAGCTTGCGCAGGAACACCACCCGGTCGCCCACCTCGCGCACCGCCACGGTGAGGTTCTTCACCCGGGGCCGCTCGCGGGCGAGGTCGGTGAGCTCGTGGTAGTGGGTCGCGAACAGGGTCCGGCAGCCGGTCTCGTCGTGCAGGTGCTCCGCCACCGCCCAGGCGATGGAGAGCCCGTCGAAGGTGGAGGTGCCGCGGCCGATCTCGTCGAGCACCACCAGGGAGCGGCGGGTGGCGTTGTGGAGGATGGCGGCGGTCTCCGTCATCTCGACCATGAAGGTGGAGCGCCCGCGCGCGAGGTCGTCCGAGGCGCCGACGCGGGTGAAGATCCGGTCCACCAGCCCGACGCGGGCGCGGCGGGCCGGGACGAAGCTCCCCACCTGCGCGAGCAGCGCGATGAGCGCCGCCTGCCGCATCACCGTGCTCTTGCCGGCCATGTTCGGGCCGGTGATGACGAGGAGCTGCCCCGCCCCGTCCGCCGCGCTCGACCCGAGCGCGAGGTCGTTCGGCACGAAGCCGCCCGAGTCGGCCGGCAGCATGGCCTCGACCACCGGGTGGCGCCCGTCCTCGATCTCGAGCACCTCCGAGTCGTCCACCACCGGCCGGGCGTAGCCGCGCTCCGCGGCCACGCGCGCGAGCGAGAGGAGCGCGTCGGCGTCGGCCACCGCCGAGGCCGCGTTCCGCAGCGCCCCGGCCCGGGAGACCACCGCCTCCCGCAGCCGCTCGAAGAGCTGCTCCTCGAGGGCGAAGCGCCGCTCCTCGGCGGTGAGCACCTGCTCCTCGAACTCCTTCAGCGCCGGGGTGATGAAGCGCTCGCCGCCCACCGTGGTCTGCCGCCGCTGGTAGTCGGGCGGGACGAGGTGGAGGTTCGCCTTCGTGACCTCGATGTAGTAGCCGAAGACGCGGTTGTAGCGGACCTTGAGCGAGCCGATCCCGGTGCGGGCGCGCTCCTCCTGCTCCAGCCGCGCGATGTAGCCCTTGCCGTCCTCGGCGATGGTCGCGATCCGGTCGAGCTCGGCGTCGTAGCCGCGGCGGATCATCCCGCCTTCCTTGAGCGTGGGCGGCGGCTCGTCGGCGACCGCGGCCCCGAGCAGCGCGGCCAGCTCCTCGAGCCCGCGCAGCGCCGCGCCGGCGGCCCGCAGGCGCGCGGCGGCCGCGCCCTCGAGGGCGTCGGCGAGGGGCGGCAGCGCGCCCAGGCCCACCGCGAGCGCCCGCAGGTCGCGCGCGTTTCCCTGGCGCAGGGCCAGCCGGGAGAGGAGCCGCTCGAGGTCGCCCACCGGCCGGAGCCGCTCGGCGAGGTCGTCGCGCAGCAGCGTCGAGCCGAAGAGCTCACCGACCGCGTCGAGCCGCGCCTCGATGGCGGGGACGTCGCGCAGCGGGTACCGGAGCCACTCCGCGAGCCGCCGGCCGCCGAGCGGCGTCGCGCTCCGGTCGAGGAGCCCGAGCAGGGAGCCCTTGCGCTTGCCGCCGAGCTGGGTCCGCTCGATCTCGAGGTTCTGGCGGGTGCTCTCGTCGAGCACCAGCACGTCCTCCACCGGCAGGCGGGAGAGCCGGTCCACGTGGATCGGCGCCGCGCGCTGGGTGTCCTGCAGGTAGGTGAGCGCGGCGGCGGCGGCCGCGAGCCCCGGCCCGAGGTCCCCCACCCCGAAGCCGTCGAGCCCCGCCACCCGCAGGTGCCTGCAGAGCTTCTCCGAGGCCCGCTCGAAGTCGGCGTCGTCGCGCTCGGAGACCGGCGCCCCCACGGCGCGGGCCAGCGCCTCGCCGCGCGGGGTCCGGGCGGCGCCGCGCGCCAGGAGCAGCTCCCGGACGCCGGCCCGCCGCAGCTCGTCCACCAGCCGCGCGTCGGTCCCGGCCTCGCCGCAGCCGAGCGCGCCGGTGGAGGCGTCGAGCAGCGCGATCCCGCCGCCCCCGCCCTCCGCCAGCGCCACCGCCCCGAGGAAGCTCGCCTCGCGCGGGTCGAGCACCTGGTCGTCGAGCACCATGCCCGGGGTGACCACCCGGGTGACCTCGCGCTTGACCAGCGCCGACTTGCCGGGCTCCTCTACCTGGTCGCAGATCGCCACCTTGAACCCGGCCTCGAGGAGCCGCGCCACGTAGCCGCGCGCCGCGTGGTAGGGCACGCCGCACATCGGGATCTTGTCGTCGCCCTTGGAGCGCGAGGTGAGCGTGATCTGCAGCGTCTCGGCCGCCTGGCGGGCGTCGTCCAGGAAGAGCTCGTAGAAGTCGCCCAGCCGGAAGAAGAGCAGCGCGTCGGGGTACCTCGACTTCATCTCGAGGTACTGCCGCATCATGGGGGTGGCCTGCGTCGCGATCTCCGCCATCGCCCCGCCTTCTAGCACGGAGCCGGCGAAGGTTGGGCCGGCGCTCCCCGGCTCTGCTACATTCGCGCCCCGATGCTCCGAGAGGCGTTCCAGGACCTGAACCGGCTGCGGCAGATCGCGCAGATCGTCGCCCGGCACGGATTCGGCGCCTACCTCGACCGCACCCGGCTCGGCGAGCTGCTCCGGCGGGAGGGCGTGCCGGTCCCGGTGGTGGAGGGCGCCGGCGGGCCGGGCGAGCCGGTGCCGCCCCCGGAGGACGAGCCCGGCCGCAAGACGGCCGCGCGCTTCCGGCGGCTCCTCGTGGACCTCGGCCCCACCTTCATCAAGCTCGGGCAGCTCCTCTCCTCCCGCCCCGACATCCTCCCCTCCCACTGGGTGGACGAGCTCTCGGAGCTGCAGGACGCCGTCCCGGCCATCCCGCTCTCCGAGGTGCGGGCCGAGATCGAGCGCGGGCTGAAGCGCCGGGTCGAGGACTGCTTCGCCTCGCTCGAGGAGGCGCCGCTCGCCTCGGCCTCGATCGCGCAGGTCCACCGGGCCACCACGCACGAGGGGGCGCAGGTGGTGGTGAAGGTGCAGCGGCCGCACATCCGGCAGCGGATCGAGGCCGACCTGCAGCTCCTCTACACGCTCGCCCAGCTGGTCGAGTCGGTGATCGAGGAGACCGGCATCTACACGCCGACCGGGATCGTCGAGGAGTTCGACCGGGCCATCCACGAGGAGCTCGACTTCGCCAACGAGGCCGAGAACGCCCGGCAGATGGCCGAGGCCTCGCGGGCGCGGGCCTACGTCGTCATCCCCAAGGTCCACGACGCGCTCTCGTCGAGCACCGTGCTCACGCTCGACTACGTGGAGGGCGTGAAGCTCTCCGAGGTGACCGCCGAGGCGGGCTACGACGTCGAGGCCGTGGCCCGCACCATCATCGAGGTCGCCTTCCGGCAGCTCTTCGAGGACGGCCTGTTCCACGGCGACCCGCACCCGGGCAACATCCTCGTGCTCCCGGGGAACCGGATCGCCCTGCTCGACTTCGGCCTGGTGGGCCGGCTCACCCGCCCGATGCAGGAGTCGCTCGTCACCCTCATCATGGCGGTGGCGCTGCGCGACCCGAACACGGTGGCGCGGGTGCTGAACCGGATCGGCGTGCCGGCCGACCACACCCCCATCACCGCCTTCCGCGCCGACATCGGGGCCATCCTCGACCGCTACCTCGGCCTCAAGCTCGAGGAGATCCGGACCTCCACGCTGCTGCGCGACCTCCTCGATCTCGCGGTGAAGCACAAGATCCGGATCCCCAAGGAGTACGCCGTCCTCTCCAAGGCCTCCGTGACCGTGGAGGGGATCATCCGCCGCCTCTACCCGCGGCTCGACATCCTCGAGGTGGGGATGCCCTACGCCCGGGAGCTGCTCCTCTCGCGCTTCAACCCGACGGACGCCTCCGGCACCCTCATGAAGTCCCTGCTCAAGCTGCAGGGGCTCGCCGAGGATCTCCCGGCCCAGCTCTCGCAGATCCTGATGGACCTCGAGTCGGGCAAGTTCCGGGTGAACGTCCGCTCCGAGTCGCTCGACCGGATCGCCGAGAACGTCTCCACCCTCTCGCTCACCCTCTTCCTCGGGCTGGTGGCGTCGGGGCTCTCGGTGGCGGCGTTCCTGGTCTTCTCGCGCGCCCTGGCGGGCTGGCCGGGGCTGCCCCTCGTGGCCGGCGCGGCGCTGGTGCTCTCGGGCGTGCTCTTCGGCGGCGGCCTCGTGCTCTGGCTGTCGAGCCGGCCGCGCCGGAAGATCTCGGTCCGGCGCCTCTTCAAGCACTGAGCGCTTTCCTGGCGGACTGAACGGGGAGCCAGTATACTCCCGTTCAGGAGGCGTCATGAACGGACTGACCGACCGCCAGCTCGAGGTGCTCCGCTACATCGCGCGGCAGATCGAGGCTCACGGCTACCCGCCCACCATCCGCGAGATCGGCGAGGCGCTCGACATCCGCTCGACCAACGGGGTCAACGACCACCTCAAGGCGCTCGAGCGCAAGGGGTTCCTCACCCGCGATCGCGTCAAGTCGCGCGCCCTCATCCCCACCGGGCAGGCCCGCCAGGCGCTCGGGGAGCAGGAGGACGAGCGGCCGAGCAACGTCATCTCGCTCGAGTCGCGGGCCGGGCGCGGCGCGCGCACGGTGTCGATCCCCATCGTCGGCCGGGTCGCCGCCGGGCAGCCCATCCTGGCGCAGGAGCGGATCGAGGACACCGTCGAGGTGGACTCGTTCTTCCTCGGGACCAACAAGAAGGTCTACGGGTTGCGGGTCCAGGGCGACTCGATGATCGGGGACGGGATCCTCTCCGGCGACTACATCTTCGTGAAGAAGCAGCTCCACGCCGAGGACGGCGACATCGTGGTGGCCCTCATCGACGAGGAGGCCACCGTGAAGCGGGTCTACTTCGAGGGCGACCGCGTCCGGTTCCAGCCCTCGAACCCGCGCATGGCGCCCATCTACGTCCGCCGCGAGGACTTCCGCAGCACCATGCTCCTCGGCGTGGTCGTCGGGGTCTACCGCAAGCTCTCCTAGCCGCGCGGGATCCTCACTCCTAGATTGCAGGGGCGTTTTTGGACCACCTGCGACGTGGGGGAGAGAGGATGCCCAAGGTGAATGCCCGGCTCGAAGCGGCGCGACTGGCCTACCGGGAGGCCCTGGAAGCGGCTCGCCGCGAGCCGTCGTCCGAGTCCTGGGCGAAGCTCCTCGCGGCCGGCAAGGAGCTCTCCGCCTGCGAGGAGGCCGGGCGGGGCGGCCGGCGCGGCAAGGGGGCCCGGAGCGAGCCGGGGGAGCTCGTGCCCGACATCGAGACGCTGGAGTAGCCGGGGCCGGGGCGCCCTGCCCCGCTCAGGCCTGCCGCGTCTTGGCCTGCCGCACGTACCGGTCGAGGTCCTCCCGGTCGATGAGCGAGAGGATCTCGACCGCGTTCTGCCGCTCGCCGCGGCGGTAGAGCAGCCGAACGTCGGTGGCGACGCGGACCCGGTAGTAGCCGGGCAGCCCCTCGAGCGGGAGCGCGCGCAGGCTCGGGTGGCGGTGGTCCTGGGCGAGCAGGTGGGCCTGCTTGAAGGCGGCCCGCTGGATGCGCCGGTCCCACCCCTCGAGCGAGTCGTAGAACTCCCGCGTGTAGATCGGGAAGAGCCAGCTCGCCGCGGCCTCGGCCTCGCTCGCCTCCTCCTCGGCGCCCGTGCTCGCCCCCGCGGGCGCGCTCGCCGTCGCGCTCCGCGAGTCCCGCAGCGCGCGCTCGAGCTCCTCCTCGCGCTGCCGCGCCCGCTCGAGGCGGGACTCGACCGAGGCGAGCCGCGCCTCCGCGTCCTTGAGCGCCGCCCGGGCGCGCTGCGCCTCGACCGCCTCGGCCGAGCCGCGCGCCGCCCGGAGCTCGGCGTCGAGCCGCTGCCGCTCCGCCTGCGCGCCCTCGAGCGCGGCGCGGGCGCGGGCGGCGTCGTCCACCGCCTGGGCCTCGCGGGCGCGGGCCGACTTGAGCCACTCCTGGAGCTTCGCCTCGCGCTCCTCCGACTTCCGCCGGGCCTGGGCGAGCCGCTCCTCCGCCCGGCCCAGCTCCGCCGCGGCCTCGGCGAGCTTGCGCCGCAGCGCCTCCGGCTCGTCCTCCTCCGGCCGGGGCTTCGCCGGCTGCGGCCCCTCCTCCCCTTCGACCGGACCGTAGAGCTCCCGGGCGAGCTGCGCGAGGAGCGGCAGCGCCGTGGCGCGCACCTCCGGGGCCGGGTCGCAGAGCACGCGCCAGAGGGAGAGCGCGAGGCCGTGCTCGGAGTCCCCGACGGCGAGGAGGTCGCCGGCCGCGACCGGGTCGAGGGGGGCCGCGGCGAGCGGGGGGCCGCCGAAGGCCTTCCGGAGCAGGGCCAGCGGCCGATCGCGGACCTCCGGACGGTACCGGATCTCGTCGGCGAGGGCGTCGCATCGCTGCACGTCCCCGAGGGCCTCCTGCCGGAAGCCGGGGACCTGCAGCCCGAGCTCCTTCACGAGCGCGCGGCTCTCCTCCGGGGTGATGGCGAGGTAGAGGAAGACCGAGAGCGGGTCCCGCTCGAGCTCGTGGAGGGGCGCGTCGCCCGACGGGTCCGGGAGGCGCGCCGCCGCCTTCTTCGGCCGGGAGGGCTTCGCGGCGGGCTTCTTCCTGGGCTTCGGGGGCGAGACCTTCGGCACGGCGCGAGCCTATGCGGCCCGGCCTCGGCGCCACAAGCAAAAGGCGGGGCCGGGTTGCGGCCACCGCGCCTCCTCCCTATCAAGACGCATGAGCCACCACCCACGGGCCTGGTCTCCGGCGGACGGCCCGCCCGCCGCCCCGCAACAGAGGGTCGCACCCTCGAGCCGGTACGCCGGCGACGGCACCACCGAGCGGTCCGCGGGCGGCCTCTGGGCGCCCAGCAACGGCCCCGTCCGGTCGGATCCGGGCGGCCCGGGTGGGGAGCCCGACGGCGAGACCGTCCCCATCCCCGGGAGGACGGCGCTCAACGAGAGCTAGCGCGCCTGCAGGGCCATCCCTCCCGCCGCCGCGGCGACCGGCTCGGCCCGGGGATTCCCTCCCAGGCCCCGCCCCCCGGCGGCAGGCGTTTCCGGCCGTACCTCTCCGTCTGCCCGAAGGTTTCTGTTGCCTTGGTGGGGGGCGGTCGGTATCCCATTCACTCACCGGGCGACTGCTCGGGAGAAGGAGCGGCATCATGTCGGAGAAGGACAAGAAGGGCGCCGTGGGCGCTCAGGTCGCCCCGGCGATGGGCGTTCCCCCGGGCCTCATCGCCAAGGAGGACATCCCGGCGGTGCTGCCCATCCTGCCGCTCCGGAACTCCGTCTTCTTCCCGGGCGGGGTGCTCCCGCTCGCGGTCGGCCGGCAGAAGACCATCGCGCTCATCAAGGACGCCGTCCGCGACGAGCAGGTCATCGGCGTCGTCACCCAGCGCAAGGCCGAGGAGGAGGACCCCGGCGCGGCCGACCTCTACACCGTCGGGACCGTGGCCCGCATCGTGAAGCTCCTGAAGATGGGCGAGGACAACTACTCGCTCGTCGTGCAGGGGCTCGCCCGCTTCCGCGTGCTCGACCTGGTCCAGGAGACGCCGTACCTCAAGGCCCGCATCGATCCGGTGGAGGACCGCACGCCGGTGGACGAGGTGGAGGTCGAGGCGCTCGCCATCAACCTCAAGAAGCTCGCCCGCGAGGTCATCGAGCTCATGCCGGAGCTGCCGGCCGCGGCGACCGAGCTCGTCGAGTCGATCACCCACCCCGGCCACCTGGCCGACCTCATCGCGGCCAACGTCGACGTCCCCATCGAGGAGAAGCAGCAGGTCCTCGAGACCATCGACCTCAAGGCCCGGATGAAGCTCGTGCTCGAGCTCCTCAACCGGAAGCGCGAGATCCTGAAGCTGTCGAACAAGATCGACTCCGCCGTGAAGGGCGAGATGTCGAAGACCCAGCGCGAGTACTACCTGCGCCAGCAGCTCAAGGCGATCAAGGAGGAGCTGGGCGAGCTGGGCGAGGAGGAGGAGGAGCTCGACGAGCTCGGCGAGCGGCTCAAGAAGGCGGGGCTGCCGCCCGAGGTGGACAAGGTCGCCCAGAAGGAGCTCAACCGGCTCAAGAGCATCCCGACCGCCTCCTCCGAGTACACCGTCGCCCGCACCTACCTCGACTGGATCGCCGACCTGCCCTGGTCCAAGCAGACCCAGGACAACCTCGACATCGAGAACGCCCGCACCGTCCTCGACGCCGACCACTACGGCCTCCAGAAGATCAAGAAGCGCATCCTCGAGTACCTCGCGGTCCGCAAGCTCAAGAACGACATGCGGGGCCCGATCCTCTGCCTCGTCGGCCCGCCCGGCGTCGGCAAGACCTCGCTCGGCCAGTCGGTCGCGAAGGCCACCGGGCGCAAGTTCGTGCGCCTGTCGCTCGGCGGCGTGCGCGACGAGGCCGAGATCCGGGGCCACCGGCGCACCTACGTGGGCGCGCTCCCGGGCCGCATCATCCAGTCGATGAAGAAGGCCGGCTCGTCGAACCCCGTGATGATGCTCGACGAGATCGACAAGCTGGGCGCCGACTTCCGCGGGGATCCCTCGGCGGCGCTCCTCGAGGTGCTCGACCCCGAGCAGAACTTCAGCTTCTCCGACCACTACCTCGACGTCGCCTACGACCTCTCCAAGGTGATGTTCGTGGCCACGGCCAACCTGCTCGACCCCATCCCCGGCCCGCTCAAGGACCGCATGGAGATCCTCGAGCTGCCCGGGTACACGTTCGAGGAGAAGGTCCACATCGCGCAGAACCACCTCATCCCGAAGCAGCTCAAGGAGCACGGGCTCTCGCCCGACTCGATCGCCTTCGAGGAGAAGGCGCTCATCAAGGTCATCATGGCCTACACGCGCGAGGCCGGCGTCCGGAACCTCGAGCGGCGCATCGCCGACATCTGCCGCGCGGTGGCGGTGGAGGTGGCGAGCGGGAAGGTGCAGGCCGGGGCGAAGCGGCTCGTCGAGGAGAAGGACCTGCCCGAGATGCTGGGGCCGGAGCGCTTCTACAACGAGACCGCCGAACGGACCGAGATCGCGGGCGTGGCGACCGGCCTCGCCTGGACCGCCGCCGGCGGCGACATCCTCTTCATCGAGGCCACCAAGATGGCCGGCAAGGGGTCGCTCACCCTCACCGGGCAGCTCGGCGACGTCATGAAGGAGTCGGCGCAGACCGCGCTCTCCTACCTGCGCTCCAAGGCCGACTCGCTCGGCCTCCCGGGCAACGTGCTCGAGAAGACCGACCTGCACGTGCACTTCCCGGCGGGCTCGATCCCCAAGGACGGCCCCTCGGCCGGCGTGACCATCCTCACCGCGCTCGTGTCGCTCCTCACCGGCATCCGCGTCCGCTCCGACGTCGCCATGACCGGAGAGGTGACCCTGCGCGGGCTCGTGCTCCCCGTCGGCGGCATCAAGGAGAAGGTGCTCGCGGCGCACCGGGCCGGGATCAAGCGGCTCATCATCCCCGCCCGCTGCGAGAAGGACCTCGTGGACGTGCCGGAGCAGGCCCGCAAGGAGCTCGACTTCGTCTTCGCCACGCACGTGGACGAGGTGCTCAAGGCCGCGCTCGAGCAGAACCCGTTCGACCGCAAGCCGCCCTCCGAGGAGCCGGCCGGCGGCGAGGACAAGAAGAAGGGCCAGGCCAAGCCAGAGATCCGCGTCTAGGCGCAGGGGCGGGGCGGCCGATCCGCCCCGCCCGGTCTCCCCTGGTCCGTTGGGTGGCGGGGGCGCAGGCGCTAGAATCGCCGCCGTGC
This sequence comes from Anaeromyxobacter paludicola, assembly GCF_023169965.1. Lineage (NCBI taxonomy): Bacteria > Pseudomonadati > Myxococcota > Myxococcia > Myxococcales > Anaeromyxobacteraceae > Anaeromyxobacter > Anaeromyxobacter paludicola. The sequence goes on from NZ_AP025592.1 coordinate 842,346, forward strand.
CCCGCATCGCCCTCATCACCGGCTCGGCCGGCGCCCGCAGTGACGCCATCTCGGCCGAGCTGACGCGCCGCGGCTGGGCGGTGCGCCTCGCGCACGACGCCGAGGGCGTGCTCCCGCCCATGGAGCAGGCGGCCGCGGGCGTCGAGGCCCTCTTCCACGTCGGGGTCCGCACGCCGCGGCTGATGGACGCCGAGCGGCGCGCCGCGCTCGAGGAGGGCGCCGCGTTCGCCGCCGGGATGGCGGCCCGGCGGGCGGGCGCGCACCGGTTCGTGCTCGTCTCCACCGCGTCGGTCTACGGCCGCCCGCGCAACCTGCCCTGCGACGAGGGCGAGCTGAAGCGGCCGCGCAGCGCGGCCGAGCGGGCCCGCTGGCGCGCCGAGCGGGCCGGCTGGCGCGCCTTCCGCGAGGGCGCCCCCCTCACCGTGCTGCGGCCCACGCTGGTGTACGGGCCGGGGCTCCGCGGCGGCGTCATCCGGGCGCTGTCGCTCATCGCGCTCCTGTCGCAGGGGGCGCGCCGCATCCCCATCATCCGCCGCGGCCCGGTCACGCACCTCGTCCACGTGGAGGACGTGGCCCGGGCGGCGGTGCACCTCGCCCACCACGGCGACGATCGCGACGTGGTGGGGCGCGCCTTCAACGTCGGGGACGACGCCCCGCTCCCGCTCGCGGAGCACCTCTCGGCGGCGCTCGCCGCCATGGGCTACCGGCCCGGCCGCGTGCTCCCCTACTCCCCGCGGCTCACCGCCTTCCTGCTCTGGGGGATCCGGCACCTGCCCGACCGCGTCCTCTCGGAGCGGATCAACGGCCGGCTCGCCGCGGCCTGGGCGAGCCTCATGGGCCAGGGCGGCTCCCCGGCGCTGGCGCCGCGGGTGGATCGCGAGGCGCTGCAGTGGATGAGCGGCGACCACTACTACGACACCCGCCGCCTGGGCGCCCTCGGCTTCCACCCGGCCCACCCCATCTCCACCGCGGCGCTGCCCGCCACCGTGCAGTCGCTCATCCAGAGCGCGCTGCTCCCGGCGCGGCCCACCTCGGTGCTCTCCCGCCTCCTCCCGGGCGGGTAGGCCGCGGCGCGACGTTCCCTGCCTCCCGCCATTCGTGTCATAGTGAGGCCCGGGTTCGCGCCACGCCTGTCGCGGTTGCGGAGGCACGCGGGGAAAGGTCGATGAGAGGCGAGAGGGCGCGCCGGTGATCCGGAAGGTGGACCGCTACGAGCTCCTCGAGCAGGTGGGGAGCGGCGGCATGGCCGCGGTCTACCGGGGGCGCGACACGGCGCTGCGCCGCGAGGTGGCGGTGAAGCTGCTCCACCCCCACCTCGCCGCCCGCTCCGAGTCGCGGGCCCGCTTCTCGCGCGAGGCTCGCGCGGTGGCGCGGCTCTCCCACCCCGGTATCGTCGAGATCTTCGACTACTCGGGCGACGGGGCCCTCGAGAGCTGGCTCGTCACCGAGTTCGTGCACGGGCGCACGCTGCGGGCCTTCTCCGACGAGGTCGGGTTCGGCTTCCCGGAGGTCGGCCTGCTGGTGGCGCGGGCGCTCGCCGATGCGCTCGCCCACGCCCACGCCGCCGGCGTCATCCACCGGGATCTCAAGCCGGAGAACGTCCTCGTCTGCGAGGCCGGCCCGCGCCGGACCGTGAAGCTCGCCGACTTCGGCATCGCGCGGCTCCTCGCCGGGGACGAGCGGATGACGATGACCGGCGCGCTCGTCGGCTCGCCGAACCACATGGCGCCCGAGATCGTGGAGGGGCGCGAGGCCGACGCGCGGTCGGATCTCTTCTCGCTCGGGACGCTGCTCTACTGGATGGCCACCGGCGCCCTCCCCTTCGCGGCGCCCAACCCGACCGCGGTGCTCCGCCGGGTCATCGAGGGGGACCAGCAGGATCCGCGCGAGCTCTCGCCCCTGGTCTCGGCCCCGCTCGCGGCGCTGCTCGGCCGCACGCTGGCGCGCGACCCCGAGGCCCGGCCCCAGACCGCCGCCGGGCTGCGCGCCGAGCTCGACGGGCTCCTGGCGCAGGCGGGGCTCGGAGAGCCGCCGGAGGAGCTGGCGGCGTTCCTCGCCGATCCCGGGGCCTACAAGGCCGCCCTCCCGGCCCGGCTCGCCGCGGGGTACCGGACCGCCGGCGAGGCGGCGCTGGCGGCGGGCGACCGCGCCGGCGCGCTCTCCGCCTTCGACCAGGTGCTGGCGGTCGCGCCGGGCGACCCCGCCGTCCTCGCGCACCTCGCCCGACTGACCCGCGGCGCGCGGCTCCGGCGCGGTGCCACGCTCGCCACCGCCGGGCTGCTCCTGGTCTGCTCGGTGGCGGCGGCGGCGATCGGGGTGCGCTCCATCCGCGAGGAGCGCCGCCGGCGCGCCGACGCCGCCGTGAGCGCCCGGCGGCCCGCGGCCCTGCTGCCCGCGCCCCCCGCCGCGAGGTCGGCGCCCGCCCAGGCCGGCGGGGCCCCCGCCCCGGCCGCCCCGCCGCCGGAGCCGGAGTCGGCCACGGCGCGCCGCAGCGCGCCGCGCCCCGTCGAGCTCTCGCTCCAGGTCCGCCCCTACGCGCAGCGGGCGCTCCTCGACGGGGTGGAGGTGGCCCAGGGCGCGCAGCGGATCACGCTGCAGCTCTCGCCCGGGCAGCGCCACCGCGTCCAGGTGGACCACGCCTGCTGCTTCCCCTTCGTGAAGGACCTCGAGCCCGCGCCCGGCTCGCCGCGCATCGAGCTCCGGGTCCCCCTCGAGCCCCGCCCCGCCTCGCTGCGCGTCGAGGGGGATCCCGCGGCCCGGGTCTTCCTCGACGGGCGGCTGCTCGGCACCGCCGGCGAGAGCCAGCGGGCGCCCTTCGCCGTCCTCCCGCCCGCGGGCGAGAGCCCGTACGAGGGCGTGGCGCAGCTCCGCATCGAGCGCGACGGGCGAGAGCCCTGGCGCACCGCCCTCAAGATCCGCGCCGCCGGGGAGATCTCGGTCGCCGCGCCCGCCCTGGAGCCCACCCCGTGATCCCCCTCCTCCTCGCGCTCTCCCTCGCCGCCGGGCCGACGCCGCCGGACCTCAAGCGGGCGCGCGACCGCTACGAGTTCGGCGCCTACGCCGAGTGCGCCGGCGCCGTCCGCGAGCTGCTGGCCCGCCAGCCGGACCTCCCCGATCCCGAGGCCGCCGAGGCCTACAAGCTGCTCGGGCTCTCCGAGTACCAGCTCGGGGACAAGGAGCAGGCGCGGGCCGCGTTCGTGAGCCTGCTCTCGCACGATCCCGACTACGCCCTCGACCCGTTCTTCGTGCCGCCGTCCATCGTCGAGCTCTTCGACCAGGTGAAGAAGGAGCGGGAGCCGGAGCTGGCGCCGCTCCGCGAGCGGAAGCGGCAGCTGCGCGAGCAGGAGCGGCTCGCCGAGGAGGCCCGCCGCAAGCTCCTCGCCGAGGAGCAGGCGCGCTCCGGCCCGCCCACCAAGGTGATCCGGGTGCAGGAGCGGATCTACCTGTTCAACTGGCTCCCGCTCGGCGCCGGCCAGTTCCAGAACGGCCAGGGCTCGAAGGGCACCGCCATCGCCGCCGGCGAGGTGGTGATGGGGCTCGTCAACATCGGCGCCATCCTCTTCCACAACCAGATCGCGGAGGACCGGAGCCGCCGCTGCTCGGCGAGCCAGCCGACCGGCTGCAGCCACCCGCCCTTCTCCGACGCCGACCGGCGCCTGCTCGACCGCACCGACGCGGTCAAGTACGCGAGCGCGGCGCTCTTCTGGGCCATCTACGCCTACGGCGTGGTGGACGCCCACCTGAACTACGTGCCCCGCGTCGAGACCGAGATCACCCCCCAGGGCGGCGGCGCGCTCAAGATGACCTGGGCCTACTGAGGACCCCCGTGGCCACACTCCTCGTCAAGACCGCCTCCGGCGAGCGCCTCGTCCGGCTCGGGCGGCGGCTCACCAGCGTCGGGCGCGATCCCGGGAACGACGTGGTCGTCGCCGACCCGGCGCTCCCCGCCACGGCGCTCCACATCCACTTCGACGGGCGCGACTACAACGCCGCCTGCCACGAGGGGGCCGAGATGACGGTCAACGGCCGCCGCCGGACCACCGCCCGCCTCGGCGACGGCGACCGGATCCGGATCGGCGGCACCGACCTGCAGCTCTCGCTCGTCGAGCCGCCGGCCGCGCGCGCCGTCCCGCCCGATCCGAGCGTGGAGGCGATGCGCTCGCTGGTGCGGCTCTCCGAGCGGCTCCTCGGCAACTCCGACGCCGCCCGGCTCCCGGCGGCGCTCCTCGACGCGGTGATGGACGTGACCCGCGCCGAGAAGGGCTTCCTCATCCTCCTCGAGGACGGCGAGCTCCAGATCCGGGCGGCGCGCAACCTCGCCCAGGAGGACCTCGCCGACGCCGCGGCGCGCGTCTCCGACTCGATCATCCAGAAGGTGGTGCGGACCCGCCGGCCGGTGATCGTGGCCGACGCCCTGCACGATCGGGAGTGGTCCGGCTCCGACTCGGTGGTGAACCTCAAGCTCTGCTCGGTGATGTGCGCCCCGCTGCTCGAGCGCGGCGAGGTCTTCGGGGTGCTCTACCTCGGCAACGACAGCGTGGTGAACCTCTTCGAGGAGAAGGACCTCGAGGCGCTCACCGTCTTCGCCGCCCAGGCGTCGCTGCTCATGCAGAACGCGCTCCTGCTCGACGGGCTGCGGCGCGAGAACGTGGCCCTGCGCGAGGCGGCCCAGGAGCGGCGGGCCGGCGAGCTCCTGAGCGCCGGCGAGAGCATGCGCGAGGTGTTCCGCCGGATCGAGAAGGTGGCCGGCACCGACGTGAGCGTGCTCGTCTCGGGCGAGACCGGCACCGGCAAGGAGCTGGTGGCGCGCGAGATCCACCGCCGCTCGCCCCGCGCCGCCGGTCCGTTCGTGGCGGTGAACTGCGGCGCCATCCCCGAGGCGCTCCTCGAGTCGGAGCTCTTCGGCCACGTCCGCGGGGCCTTCACCGGCGCGGTGGCGACCCGGCCCGGCAAGTTCCAGGCCGCGAGCGGCGGGACGCTGTTCCTCGACGAGGTGGGGGACATGCCGCTGCTCCTGCAGGTGAAGCTCCTGCGGGCGCTCGCCGATCGGGCCGTCACCCGCGTCGGCGACACCCAGCCCGAGCCGGTGGACATCCGCGTCGTCGCCGCCTCGAACCGGGTGCTGGAGGACGAGATCGCGCGCGGCGCCTTCCGCGAGGACCTCTATTACCGCCTGAACGTGGTCTCGATCCGGCTGCCGCCGCTGCGGGAGCGCGGCGACGACGTGATCGCCCTGGCCCGCTTCTTCCTGCAGCAGTACGCGCGGGAGTACGGCTCCCGGGCGCGCGGCTTCGCGCCGGGGGCGGTGCTGGCCATGCGGCGCTACGCCTGGCCCGGCAACGTCCGCGAGCTCGAGAACCGGGTGAAGAAGGCGGTGGTGCTGGCCGAGAAGGCGCTCATCGCCGCCGGGGACCTCGACCTCGCCCCCGACCTCCTCGCCCCGGTGCTGCCGCTGCAGGAGGCCAAGGACGCCTTCCAGCGGCGCTACATCAACGAGGTGCTGGCCCGCAACGGCGGCAACCGCACCCGGACCGCCAAGGACCTGGGCGTCGATCCCCGGACCATCTTCCGCCACCTCGAGGCGGAGCGGCGGGGCGACGGCGAGGACGGCGGCCCGGGCGACAAGGAGCGGCCGTGACCGGGCCCGCTCGCGTCGCCCTCGCCGCGGCGCTGACGGGGCTCGCCGCCGCCACCCTCGCCGGCTGCCCGCTGCCGCAGCCGCTCGCCGAGGTGAGCCGGGTGGACGGCGGCACCATCACGCCGCCGCGCGTCCTCGCCGAGACCGCCCTGCCGGCCGACACCCAGATCCGCGTGCGCAAGGACTGCCCGTCGTCGCCGCGGTTCACGGTGCAGGCGTCGGTGGTGGACGAGAACGTGGTGGAGCAGGTCGAGGCCCGGTGGTTCCTCGACTACGACGCCGGCTCGTCGGCCGGGGCGGCGCTCCTGCGCCCCTCCGACGTCCTGGCGCCGCCGGATCCGAACGAGACCTCCACCCTCACCGTCCGGGCGCTCCCGCCCCTGACGGTGGTGCTGCCGCCCTACGACGCGGCCAGCCCGGCGCACGTCCTCGAGGTGGTGGTCTCGAACGGCTTCTACCAGAGCGGCCAGGAGCCCCCCGGGGTGCCGCCGAACCGCAGCGCGCAGCCCGGGTACGAGGCCCAGGTGTTCCGGTGGGTCTTCGGGTACGTGGACGCCGGCGGTACCTGCGCCTATCCGTAGAACGGGGCTGCGCCCCGCCCCGCCAGGCGAAGCCCGGCGGGGCCCCACCCTGCTGAGCCGGAGCCGAGCGCGCGGCGCGCCTCGCTCCGCTCGGCGCTTGCGCGCTGTCCGGCGGGGAGGGGCGCTGCCCTCCCCGCGTTCCGTGGGGCCCCTCCCCGCGCCGCGGTGAGCCGGCGCCCAGCTACTCCTTCGCGACCGCCTCGCGGGCGTGGCGGAAGGCCTCGGCCGCGCCGGAGGCGAGCTGCGCCTGCTCCTCCGCGAAGCGGTTGACCTGCGCCGCGTAGGCGCGGTGCAGGGCCATCATGGCGTCACGCGCGGCGGCCATCTCGCGCCGCTCGGTGAGCCCGAACTCGCCGGCCCGGTCCACGTCCAGCCGGCAGCGGTCCGAGAGGTCGTCCACCCGGACCTCCCAGTCGCGCGCCCACTGGTTCCAGTCGCCGAGGGGGTCCCGCCGGTCCACGCCGCTCGCGAGCGCCCAGGCCCGCTGGGATTGCTCGCGATGGAGGGCCTCGAGCTCGGTCAGGCAGACCCGCAGCATGGCGCGGGTGGGAAGCTCGGTCTGGGCGAGCTTCTGCCGCGCCGGGCCGCGCAGGTTCTGGACGATGCTGGCAATGAGCAGGGTCGCCGCGACCAGGATCACCGCGAAGTAGAAGATCCACATCGCGGCGCGGAAGGGACGGAGCCTCGGGTCGCGCGGCGGCACCGCGCGACTGTGCCACCGGGGGCCCGGAGCGTAAAGGAGATTGGCGGCGAGCCGCTACGCGCCCGGGTGTTGTGACCGCGGGTAGAGCACCGCGAGGAAGGTGCTCGGCTGCCGGCTCACCGCCGCGCGCAGGCAGCGCAGGTAGCAGGCCGGCCCCCAGAGGCGGAGGATGGTGAAGGAGTGACGGAGCACGTCCCGGCCGGTGATGGTTCCCTGCACGGTCCGACTGCTTTGCATACGCAATGCCGGGGCATTGGCCGCGCTGACCCGCTCTTTTCGAGCACCTGGCGCGCGCTCCCGGGCAGGGCGTCGCCGCGACTGTCGAATTTCCCGTGGGCGCGAAGAAGGGATTACACGCCCCGCGCGGCCCGGAACTTATTTCAGATGTGAAACGCGATTGCGAAATTGAAAGACGTCAACAGCAGCCGCAAGCCGTAGGAACGACCGAGAACCCCGTGGTGACGGGCGTTTGTACCGACCCGCCGGGGTGGCCTGGCGCTTGCTCGTTATCTGGTCCGAAGCGCAACGTGGTCGTCGAGGGGACCCCCCCCGCACCTCTCTGACGATCGTTGCGCTTCTTTTTTTTGGGCGCTCCCGGTGCGCGGCTCGACAACTGGCCCGCACCTCTCCGACAAGGCCCGCACCGGGAGCGGCCAGCTTCCCCCCCAGCCTCAGCGACGCCCGACCCTCCGCTCCAGATCGGCGGGGGTGAGCTCGAACACCACCGGGCGCCCGTGCGGGCAGCGAGCCTTGAAGCTCACCGCGTCGAGGCCGTCGAGCAGCGCCCGCGCCTCCTCGCGCGTGAGGTCCTCGTGGGCCCGCACGGCCGAGTGGCAGGCCATGGTGGCGAGGAGGTCGTGGAAGGCCAGGTCCACCGCGGTCCCCTTCCCCACCGTCTCGAGCTGCTGGGCGAGGTCGCGCAGCAGCGACGGCAGGTCGGCGCCCGCGAGCTGGGCCGGCGCCCCCTTCACCGCGAAGGCGTCGCCGCCGAAGGGCTCGAGGTCGAGCCCGAGCGCGCGGACCTCCTCGGCCGCCCCCTCGAGCGCCCGGGCGAGCGGCGCCGGGAGCGTCACGATCTGCGGGATGAGCAGCGGCTGCACCGGGATGGCCCGGGCGCGGTGCGCCTCGAGGAGCTGGTGGAAGAGCTGCCGCTCGTGGCTCGCGTGCTGGTCGATGACCACGAGCGTGCCGCCGGGCGCCTCGCAGAGCAGGTAGGTGCGGGCGTGCTGGCCGATGTAGCGGAGCGAGGCGAAGTAGCCGGCCGGGGCGGCCGCCTCGCCGGGCACGGCGGCAGGCGGCGGGTCGAAGCGGAAGGCGTGGTTCGGGCCCGCCGCGGCCTCGGCCGGCGCGCCGAAGCTCCGCTCGGCGCCGAGTGCGCGGGCCGCCTGGAGGACCTCGGCCACCTCCTCGCCGGCCGCAGGGAGCACGAGCTCCTCGAGGCCGGAGCCAGGGGACCCCGGCACGCCCGGGAGCGCGGCCGGCCCGGCCGGCGCCCGGTGTCGCAGCCACGGCGCGGTCCGCAGCGCGTCGGCGACGACGTGGAAGAGCGCGTCCTGCGCCTCGCGCGGCTCGGCGAAGCGGACCTCCAGCTTCTGCGGGTGGACGTTCACGTCCACGCGGCCGGGGGGCAGGTCGAGGAAGAGGATCGCCGCCGGGTGGCGGCCCGGCGGGAGCGTCCCGGCGAAGGCCCGCAGGACCGCGTGCGCGGCGCTCCGGTCGCGGACGTACCGGCCGTTCACGAAGAGGTAGAAGGCGCGGCTCGTCGCCTCCGAGTGGTCGGGCGAGGTGACGAGGCCTCGCACCCGCACCCCCGCCCGCTCGCCGTCGAGCTCGACCAGGTGGCGGGCCGCCTCGCGCCCGAGCGCCGCGAGCGCGCGGTCCCTCGGGGAGGCGTCCGGCGGGGAGGAGAAGGCGATCCGGCCGGCGGAGCGGAGCGTGAAGCCGACGTCGGGGCGGGCCAGGGCGAGCCGGAGCAGCGCCTCCGAGGCGTGGCCGGACTCGCTGGCCGGGGCGCGCATGAACTTGCGGCGCGCCGGCGTGTTGAAGAAGAGGTCGCGGACCTCGAGGGTGGTCCCCCGCCGCCGGGCGACGGCGGTCGTCTCCACGAGCGCGCCCCCCTCCAGCACGAGCCGGGTGCCCGCGCCGTCGTCGCCGGCGCAGGTGTCGATCCGCATGCGGCTCACGGAGGCGATGGCCGGGATGGCCTCGCCGCGGAACCCCATCGTCGCGATGGCGGCGAGCCCCTCCTGATCGCGGAGCTTGGAGGTGGCGTGGCGCTCGAGCGAGAGGAGCGCGTCCTCGCGGTCCATGCCGCTCCCGTCGTCGGCGACGCGCACCAGCGAGAGCCCGCCGTCCTCGATCTCCACCTGGACGGAGCGGGCCCCGGCGTCGAGGGCGTTCTCGCACAGCTCCTTCAGGACGCTGGCGGGGCGCTCGACGACCTCTCCGGCGGCGATCTGGTTGACGAGTCCGGGAGGGAGGACGGCGATTCGGGGCACGCGCCCTTCTACCACGCGCCCCCGGCGCCCCGGGAGGTCGCCCTCGAACAGCCTTTGACGGCCTCCGGAGGGGCGTCTATACAGGCAATCCGTGGCGGGTCGCCCTCGACAGAAGAAGCCCGCGCGCGCCCGCGAGAGCGCGCCGCCTTCGCGGCCGGCGCTCGGGAACGACCCGTTCCAGCGCGGCGCGGCGGCGAGGCCGGTCGCGCCGCCGCCTGCGGCCGAGCCGGTGACGATCGCGCCGCCCGCGCCCGCCGCTCCGGCCGAGCCGGCGACGACCGCCCCGGCCAGCCCCGCCGCCGCTCCGACCGGTTCCGCCGAGGGCGCGCCCGCCCCCGGCGCCGTCCCCGCTCCCGCCCCGGTCGAGCGCGCTCCGGCGCCGCCCTCTGCCGCGGTCGCCGCTCCTCCGGCGCCCCCCGCCCACGCTCCCGCGCGCCCGCCCGGCCCGCCGCGGCCGGCGCTACAGCCCGTCGCGCCCGCCGCCGCGCCCTCCTCGCCGGCCGCCAAGGCCGAGGGGCCCGGCGGCTTCCCTTTCGGCGAGCTGCGGCGCGTCTTCGCGCAGCTCCTGCCGGCGTTCCGCGAGCGGCTCGCGCAGGCCCGCCACTTCCTCGAGGGCGGGGCCGCGCTCGATCCCTGGGGGATGGACCCGGAGCTGCCGGAGCGGGCCTTCGCCCTGCTCGACTTCCTCTACGCCGCCTGGTGGCGCGTGGACGCGCGGCACGTGGAGCGGGTCCCGTCGAAGGGCGGCGCCGTCATCGTGGCGAACCACGGCGGGGCGCTGCCCTGGGACGCCCTCGTGCTCCGGCTCGCCCTGCTCCGCGACCACCCCGCCCACCGCGAGCTGCGGCCGCTGCTCGACGAGGCCTCGTTCCGCTCGGTCGTCGTGGGCAAGGCGGCGGCGCGCCTCGGGGCGGTCCCGGCGAGCCCCGAGAACGCGCAGCGGCTCCTCGCCGACGGGAAGCTGGTCGCGGCCTTCCCGGAGGGGAGCGCGGGCGGCGCGAAGCCCTGGTCCGAGCGGTACCGGCTGCAGACCTTCGGGCGGGGCGGCTTCGCCAAGGTGGCCCTCCGCGCCGGCGCGCCCATCGTGCCGTGCGCGGTGGTCGGCAGTGAGGAGTCCACCCCGCCCTTCTCGCGGGCCGGCTGGCTAGGGGACCTGCTCGGGCTGCCGCTCCTGGCGCTCGCGCCGGGGCTGCCGCTCGGCCCGGCCGCGCTGCTGCCCCTCCCCTCCCGCTGGTCGATCCGCTTCGGCGATCCGATCCCGACCGCCGGGCTGGGCGCCGACAAGGCGTCGGATCCCGCCACGGTGAACGCCCTCGCCGAGGAGGCGCGGGCCGCCGTGCAGCGGATGCTCGACGAGGACGTGGCGGCGCGCCGCTCGATCTTCCTGTAGCGGCGCCGCCCCCGACGTCAGCCGAGCACGAGCGCGGGGTCCGCGGCCGGCGCGCCGAGGAGCTCGTCGCGGTACTTCTCGTACCCGGGCCGGCCGAGGAGCCCCTGCGCGTAGCGCTTCCCCGCCTCCACGCCGGGCTGGTCGAAGGCGTTCACGCCGTAGAGGCCGCCGGCGTAGGCGGTGGCGAGCTCGAGGAACATGAGGAGCTGGCCGACCGTGCGCGGCTCGAGGCGCGGCAGCTCGATGGAGATCGTCGGCCGGCCGTTCTTGCGGAGGGCGGCGCCGGTGGCGCGCCGCTCCGCCTCGAGCAGCTCGCCCATCGTGTGGCCGCCGAGGTAGGCGAGGTCGGGGTGGCGGGCGTAGCCGGCCGGCAGCGGGATGGTGAGCTCGGCGCGGGGCTCGGCGACCCGCACCAGCGTGACGACCTTGTCGTGCGGCCCCTCCATCATGAGCTGCAGGCTCGAGTGCTGGTCGGTGGCGCCCACGGCGCGGATGGGCGTGGGGCCGGTGCCGGGGTTCTTGCCGAGCGACTCGGCCCAGAGCTGCACGAACCAGTCGCCGAGATCGCGGAGCGCGTCGGCGTACGGCATGAGCACGTGGAGCCGCCGGCCGCGGCGGACGTCGAGCAGGTGCAGCACGGCCGCGTAGAGCAGCGCCGGGTTCTCGAGGACGGCGCCGCTGCGGCAGCGCGCCTCCAGCTCCGCCGCGCCGGCGAGGAGCGCCGCCGTGTCCACGCCCGCCGCCGCCGCCGGCAGGAGCCCGACCGGCGAGAGCACGCTGAAGCGGCCGCCGATCGAGGCGCCCAGGGGGAGCGCCCGCAGCCGCTCGTCGGCCGCGATCTGCCGGAGCACGCCCCGCTGCGGATCGGTGACCAGGACGCAGCGCTCCCGGTAGCCCTCCTCGCCGAAGCGGGCGACCACCCGCTCCCGCAGCACCATGTGCTGCGACATGGTCTCGGCGGTCCCGCCCGACTTGGTGACGGTGGCGAAGCAGGTCCGCTCGAGGTCGACGGTGTCGAGGAGGGCGGCGAAGGTGGCCGGGTCGGAGTTGTCCGGGAAGAAGACGCGCAGCCCGCCGCGGCGGTCCTGCGGGAGGAGGTTGTGGAACGGGTGGCAGAGCGCGCCCAGCACCGCCCGCCCGCCCAGCGAGCTCCCGCCGATCCCGAGGACGAGCAGGTTCTCGAAGCGGCGCCCGAGCTCGGCCGCGAGGGCGCGCGAGGCCTCCGCGGCGGCGGCGTCGGCCGGGAGGTCGGCGAAGCCCACCTCGCCGGCGCGGCGGCGCGCCTCGAAGCCGTCGAACGCGGCGCGCGCCGGCGCGGCGAGCGCGTCGAGGTCGGCGCGGGCGAGGCCGCCCGCAGCAGGATCGAATGCGCCGTTGACGTCGAGCGTGAGCCGTTCCATGAGCCCCTCCGAAAGGTCGGCCCAATCTAGCCGAGCGGCCCGGCCGCCGACCACGGGAAACCAGGGCGGCGCGCGCTCCCCGCGGCGAATCTCAGGCCGAGAGCCGCTCGCCGGCCGCGAGCCGGGCCTCCGGCTCCGGGGCGGCTTGGCGCGGCGCCTTCGCCGGGCGGTCGAGCCGGTCGCCGTCGCGCACGGCGGAGGGCGGCGTGCGGAGGTCCCGGACCAGGCCCACGAGGGCGAGCCCGCGCAGGGCGTAGTAGGAGACGTCCACCTCCCACCAGAACCAGCCCTGGTTCGCGGTGGACTGGTAGTGGTGGTGGTTGTTGTGCCAGCCCTCGCCGAGCGTGAGGAGCGCGAGCAGGAGGCCGTTCCGCGAGTCGTCGGCCGTCGCGTAGCGGCGCCGCCCGAAGACGTGCGCCAGCGAGTTGATGCAGAACGTGCCGTGCCAGAGGAAGACCGTCGAGACGAAGTAGCCCCAGAGCAGCGCCGGCCAGCCGCCCGCGAGGTAGAGGGCGAGGGCGTAGAGGACGGGCGGGACGACGTGCCAGCGGTCGAGCCAGCGCAGCTCGGGGTAGCGCGCCATGTCCCGGATCCGGTCGAGCTTCGTCGCGTCGTAGCGCGTCGCCAGCACCCAGCCGACGTGGCTCCACCAGAAGCCGCGCTGCACCGGCGAGTGGATGTCGTCGGGCGTGTCGGAGAACCGGTGGTGGTCGCGGTGGTGCGCCGCCCACCAGAGCGGGCCCTTCTGCGTGCAGGTGGCGCCGAGCCAGCCCAGCGCGAACTGGAAGGCGCGCCCGGTGCGGTAGGCTCGGTGCGAGAAGTAGCGGTGGTAGCCGGCGGTGAGGCCGAACATGCGCAGGGCGTAGCTCGCGGCCGCGAGGGCGGCCCACTTCCACGCGAAGGGCGCGAGGAACGGCGTCGCGAGCGCCACGGCGTGGACGGCGAAGAAGGGCAGCGACTTGCCCCAGTGGATGCGGTCGAGGTGGCGGTCGTCCGGGGCGGCGGGGCGGAGGGGCTGGCTCGTCATCGAGCGTCAGGTATGACGGATGGCTGTCACCGCCGCGTCATCCCGCCCGGCGCGCGCGCCGACGCCCCAACCGGTCCGCGGCGCGCGCCCGCCCGCCGGCTCCGACCCGGGGCGCCGGCGAACGAGCGCGCGTGCAGCCAGGCCCGGCGAGGTGCAGCTTTTCGCGTGGAGGAGGAGGGCGCGATGCTGGGCGAGCAAGCGAGCGGCGGCGCGAACCTGCCGGTGGAGGGGGCCATCCGGCTCATCGCCGAGACGCTCCCGCTCGCCGGGTACGGGGGGATCCGCGCCGACCTTCCGGGCTGGGACTCGCCGGAGGTGATCCACGGCGCCATGCGGGACCACCGCCCCAGCCTCTCCGCCGAGTCGCCCAAGACCGTCTACTTCGACGTGCTCGCGGCGGCGGGGCCGGTGAGCCTGGAGGACGTGGCGAGCCGCTGGCAGCTCTTCGCGAGCGCCGCCGAGCTCACCGAGGGGGAGTTCCACGTGGTGGTGCCGCGCTGGATCGGCGGGCGGGACGGGCGGCTCGTGGTGAAGCAGATCGCGGACCTGGTCGGGGTCCGCATCGGCTTCATCTGGGCGATCTGACCCCTGCCCGCTCGCTCGGCCGCCTACCAGGGGCTGCGGAGCGGCCCGGCGGGGGGCTCCTCCTCGCGCCGCTCCTCCTGGCGCGGCAGCGGTCCGGCGGCGTCGATGGCGACCAGGAAGGCGGCGATCCGCGCCGGGGCGCCCTCCGCCGGTGGCGCGGCCCCGAGCCGGTGGGCCTCGGCGAGCCCGTGGGCCTTGATGCGCGGCTCGAGCCCGGCGCGCAGGCGCTCGGCCACCCGCGTCAGCTCCGGGCCTCGCTCGCCGCCCACCCCCCGGACGCGGTGGCACCCGAGGCACTGCCCGGCGAAGTCGTCGGCGCCGAGCCGGGCGGCGTCCCCGGTGCCGGGCGGCAGGCGGAGCGCCCGCCCGAAGCTCCGGTCCCACGCGAGCACGTCCACCTCGACCGCCCCCTCCACCCACCAGAAGCGGATCCGCGGGTCCGTCTCGAGGCCCGGCCAGTCGAGGTTGGGCCAGGCGAGGCGCAGCGCGGGCAGCGGCTTCCCGTCGGCGCGATCCGCGAGGACCGGCTGGAGCTGGCGCACGACCGAGAGCGGGATCGCGGCCAGGTAGCCGTCGCGCGCGCGCACCGCCGCGGTGTCGGCGCCGCGCTCGAGCGCCACCTCGTCGCGCAGCACCGCCGCGAGCGACACGCCCTCCACCTCGACGGCGCGCCCGGTCCGCGGGTCCTGGGCGCGGAAGGCGCGGCGGGGCAGCCGCCCGAGGTCCGAGGTCCCGAAGACGAAGGGGCCGTTCTCCACCCGCCCCTTCACGGTGAGGGCCGGGGCGCCGGAGGGCGGGCGCGGGCGCGGCGCGCCGCAAGCGAGGAGCGCGCCGGCGGCGAGCGCGGCGGCGAGCGCGGAGGGCTTCCTCACCGCGCGCCTCCCGGGTTATCTTCGCCGCGAGTCAAGCCCGCGAACGGAGGAGCAGCGCGAATGGCCCGTGCATTCATCGGCGACCTGGAGTGCCAGGTGAACGTGGACAAGGACCTCGGCGACAGCTGGGCGGTCTCGGTGGTCCCGCCGCCCCGCTCCGGGAAGGCGCCGCTGGTCGTGAAGCTGCAGGGCGAGGACCGGGAGAAGGTCGCCAAGGGCGCGCTCGAGGTCCTGCAGAAGGCCGGACAGATCGACCGCTTCGAGCCGTAGCTCACGGCCCCTCGCTCCGGATCACCGCGCCCGGCGGCAGGAGCGCCAGCAGGGCCTCCCGGGCCGACGCCACCCGCGCCGCGTCCTTCGACTCGATCGTGACCTTGACCCGGTGGTCGGCCCCGTCGAAGCGCGGGTAGCTGCCGATCTCCACCTCGGGGTGCGCCCGCACCACCTCGTCGAGGAAGGGCGCGAGCCGGTCCTCGCCGAGCCCGAGGTAGAGGCTCGCGAGGCGGAAGGGCGCCGTGGCGAGCGCCGGCAGGAAGCGGTCGAGCTGCGCCCGGAAGAACTGCGGCACGCCCGGCAGCATCACCACGTTCTCGACCTGCAGGACCGGGAAGCCGCCGCCCACGAGCACGGTGCCCTCGGGCACGTCGGCCATGCGGAGGACCGGCTCGGGCGCCTCGGCGCTGCCGGTCCACTTCTCGTGCCCGGCCCGGAGGAGGTCCACGAGCGCGGGATCGCGCCGGAGCGGACGGCCGAGCGCGCGCGCCACCGCGGGGACGGTCACGTCGTCGTGGGTGGGGCCGATCCCGCCGGAGGTGAAGACCCAGGCGCGGCGGCGCCGCTCCCGGTCCACCGCCTCGACGATGTCGTCCAGGTGATCCGGCAAGGTGCAGATGACGGCGAGCCGCACGCCGGCCGCGCGCAGGGCGCGGGTCGCGTAGGGCCCGTTCTCGTCCTGCACCTTGGCGGTGAGCACCTCGTTGCCCACCACCAGGAGCGCCGCGGTCGGTGTCTCCCGGTCCACGCCTTCGTGGATAGCGCAGGCCCGCGCGGCCGGCTACCGCAGGCCGTCGATCGACTCCAAGAGGGCGGCGGTGACCGCCTCGGGCGTGCCCTCCCCGTCCACCACCGCCACCCGCTCCCCGGACGCCTCCACCCGGGCCAGGGCGAGCCGGTAGGCGCGGGCCACCTTCCGCTGGAAGGCGGGGACCTCGAAGATCTCGCGCTCCGCCGACGCGGCGTAGCGGCGGGCCAGCGCGGTGCGCGGCGAGACCTCGAGGAAGAGCGTCAGGTCGGGGGGCCGGGCGCGGGCGTTCAGCGCCGCCACCCAGGCCATGTCGCCCGTGGTGATCGACTGGTACGCCAGGCTGGACAGGGTGTAGCGGTCGCAGACCACGTCGGCGCCGCGCGCCAGGGCCGGCAGGATCTCGGCCTGGAGGTGGTCGAGCCGGTCCGCGGCGAAGAGGAGCGCCAGGGCGGACGGATCGAGCTCCTCGCCCCCGCCGCCCCGCAGCCGCCCCGAGAGCACGAGCCGCGCCTGCTGGCCCACCGGCCCGCGCGAGGGCTCGGCCGTGACCCGCACCTCGCGGCCGCGGGCCCGCAGCGCCTGCGCGAGCCGCTCGGCCTGGGTGGTGGTCCCGGAGCCGTCGAGCCCCTCGAGGACGAGGAAGCGCCCCGCCCCCTTCCCCCGTCCCCGGCTCACGCGTCGAGCCTCAGCTCGCGCCGGAGCGCCTGGAGCCGGACGAACTCGGCGTCCTCGACGCGCATCAGCGCGCGCGCCCGCAGGAAGGCGGCCGTGGCGAGGGCGGCGAGCACCAGGGCCGCCGCCAGCGCGAGGTAGAAGAAGAGCGGCGGGCCCTTGAAGAAGACCTTGTGCCGCGGCCCCCAGCGGT
Organism: Anaeromyxobacter paludicola; assembly: GCF_023169965.1. Lineage (NCBI taxonomy): Bacteria > Pseudomonadati > Myxococcota > Myxococcia > Myxococcales > Anaeromyxobacteraceae > Anaeromyxobacter > Anaeromyxobacter paludicola. Next base: position 858,929 of record NZ_AP025592.1, read on the forward strand.
CGTAGGCGAGCTTGATCGACAGCCCGGCGGAGATGAAGGCGGCGAAGCCGACCAGGGCGCCCTTGCGGACGAAGTCGATCGAGCGGCGGGTGGAGAGGCGCGCGGCCAGCGCGTCGTGCTCGGCGCGCAGCGAGGCGGCGCCGGTGGCCTGCGAAGATGGGGTGGTGCTCATTCGGGGCGGACTCTACCCGCGGCCGAAACGAGCCGCAATCGCGTCCTCGACGCCGGCCAGGGTCGGCGCGACCCGGACCGAGCGGTTGGCGAGGCGCGGCGCCACGCCCTCGAGCGTCCCCTCGTGGTAGCCGACCTTGAACTCGGAGAACTTGAGGCCGTGCGCGGTGCTGATGACCACCACCCGCTCGCCCCTCCGGATCGTCCCGCGGGCGGCCAGCTTCTCCAGCACGGCCAGCGCCACCCCGGTGTGGGGGCAGGCGAAGGCGCCGGCGCGGTCGGCGCGGGCCGCGGCGTCGGCGAGCTCCTGCTCGCTCGCCTGCTCGACCAGCCCGTCGAGCGCGGCGAGGGCCCGCAGCGCCCGCTTCGCCGACACCGGCGCGCCGATCTGGATGGCCGAGGCGAGGGTCTTGCGGGCCTGCACCGGCACCACCTCCACCTCCGGGCCCGGCTTGCGGCCCGCCGCCGTCACGGCGAGGTAGAGCGGGTTGGCGTGCTCGGCCTGCGCCACCACCAGCCGCGGCAGCCGCTCGACGAGGCCGAGCTCCTTCATCATCGCGAAGCCCTTCCCCACCGCGCTCGCGTTCCCGAGGTTGCCGCCGGGGATCACGATCCAGTCGGGGGAGCGCCAGCCGAGCTGCTGGGCGAGCTCGAGCGAGAGCGTCTTCTGCCCCTCGATCCGGAGCGAGTTCATCGAGTTGGCGAGGTAGATGTCGGGGGTCTGCGAGAGCTCCTGGACCACCTTCATGCAGCCGTCGAAGTCGGTGTCGAGCTCGAGCACCAGCGCGCCGTTGGCGATGGGCTGGACGAGCTGCGCGGTCGAGACCTTGCCGCGCGGCAGGAGCACCACGCTCGGGATGCCGGCCGCGGCGCAGTAGGCGGCGAGCGCGGCGCTGGTGTCGCCGGTCGAGGCGCAGGCCACGGCGCGGATCGCCTTCCCGCGGGCCCGCATCTCCTTCACCGCCGAGACGAGGACCGTCATCCCGAGGTCCTTGAACGAGCCGGTGTGGGTGACGCCGCACTCCTTGAGCCAGACGTCGTCGAGCCCGAGCTCCGCGGCGTAGCGGTCGAGCCGGAGCAGCGGGCTGCCCCCCTCGTACATCGAGACCACGTTCTCCTCGGCGAGCTGCGGGTAGACCCACTCCTTCTTGCCCCAGACTCCGGAGCCGAGCGGCCAGGCGCCGCCGCGGAACCGCGCCTCGAAGAGCGCCTTCCAGGCCTCGGCCGGGCGCTGCTTCAGGGCGTCGAGGTCGTGCTCCACCTCGAGCAGCCCGCCGCAGCGGGCGCACCGGTAGACCACCTCGGTGAGGGGGGCGTGGAAGTCGCAGCCGTCGGCGCAGCGGAAGCGGGCGGAGAAGGTCGGGGTGGGCATGCGCGCTCCGGGAGAACGGTGGGGGTCGGACACTTTGCCGGGAGCGGAAAGCGAGCGCAAGGGGGTCCCGCGCGGCCCTGCGCGGGGGCGGTCGCGGCGCCGCCGCGGCCGCGGCGCGCTAGCCGGAGCGGCTCCGCCGCGCCCCGCAGGCGATACAGCGCTCCCCCTCGCCCGGCGTGCCGCAGCTCGGGCACGGGACCGGCGCGGCGCGCGGCGCGACGGGCGCGACCGGGTGGAGCACGGGGAGGCGCATGCCGCAGCGGCCGCAGAGCAGCTCGCCCGGGCTGGCCGGCGTGCGGCAGTACCGGCAGACGAGCACCGCCGGCACGGCCGTGGGCCGGTCGCCCGGGATCACGTCGGCGAGCGTGGGCTCGAAGTCGGCCAGCCGCTCGGCCGGGACCTCCACCGCCGCCGCGGCCGTCGGCTCGAGGTCGGGGATGGGCGCCGGCGCGGCGGCGCTCGCCTCGAAGCGGGTCGGCTCGAGCTCGGCGATCGGGGCCACCGCTCCCGACCGCGCCTCGTCGAGGGCGGTGGGCTCGAGCCACGCCTCGGGCGGCGCGGTCACCTCCCCGCCGGCGGGCCCGGGCCGGAACCGCTTGCCGCAGACCTCGCACTCGTCGGGCGAGACCTGGGCGTGCTCGCAGACCGGACAGACGATCATGGCGCCATCCTAGCAGAGCCCCGCCCCCGGACCGGTTCCCCCACGGGTGAGCGGCACGAACCGCACCGGGATGGTGCTCTTGACGGTGAGCTCGCCCGGCCCCGAGCGCTCGACCAGCGCCAGCACCTGGGAGTCGGCCTCCTGGCTGCCGATCGGCACGACCATCACGCCGCCGGGCGCGAGCTGGGCGGCGAGCTCCTCCGGCAGCTCGTCCGGCGCCGCGGTCACCAGGATCCGGTCGAAGGGCGCCTGCTCCGGCCAGCCCCGGCTGCCGTCCCCGATCCGGAGCCGCACGTTGCGGAGCCCGAGCTCGCCGAGGAGCACCTGCGCCGCCCGGGCCGCCAGCTCCGGCACGATCTCGACGGAGAAGACCTCGCGGGCGAGCAGGGCGAGGACCGCGGTCTGGAACCCGGAGCCGGTGCCGATCTCGAGGACGCGCTCCTCCCCGCCGAGCCGGAGGAGCTGGGTCATGTAGCCCACGATGAAGGGCTGCGAGATGGTCTGGCCGTGGCCGATCGGCAGCGGCCGATCCTCCTCCACGTCGGAGCGGCGGGCGCCCGGGACGAAGCGGCCGCGGTCGAGCCGCGCCAGCGCGTCGAGCACGCGCTCGTCGGCGATGCCCTGCGCGCGCAGCCGCTCGATCTCGTGAGGCCCCACGCCGGGAGCATAACGCGCCCGCCCCGCCCCCACCCCTCACCCCTCGGCGGGGCAGCCCGGGACCCTACCCCACCTGCGCCAGCGAGAGCCGCTGGGCCCAGCGCTCCGCCAGCGCCTCCGCGGCGGCGGCGTGCTCGGGGCGGGCGAGCTCCGGGTCGCCGGCGACCAGGGCGAACGCCTCCTCCCGGGCCTCGTCGAGGATGGCCTCGTCCCGGTAGAGGTCCGCCACCTCGAGGAAGCGCTGCCCCGACTGGCGGGTGCCGAGGAGCTCGCCGGGGCCGCGCAGCTTCAGATCGACCCGGGCGATCTCGAAGCCGTCCTGGGTGGCGGCCATGGCCTCGAGCCGCTCGCGCGCCTCGTCCCCGGCCTTCTTGAAGTGGGCGATGAGGAGGCAGTGGCTCTTCGCCGCCCCGCGCCCGACCCGACCGCGGAGCTGGTGCAGCTGGGAGAGCCCGAACCGCTCGGCGTGCTCCACGATCATCACCGAGGCGTTCGGGACGTCCACGCCCACCTCGATGACGGTGGTGGCCACCAGGATCCGCAGCTCGCCGGAGCGGAACCGGCCCATCACCGCGTCCTTCTCCTCGGCCTTGAGCTTGCCGTGCAGCAGGCCGACCGGGTGCGGCGCGAAGAGCTTCGCGATCTCCGCCGCGCCGCTGGTCGCGTCGGCGAGGTCGCTCTTCTCCGACTCGGCCACCAGCGGGTAGACCACGTACACCTGCCGGCCGGCGTCGAGCTCGCCGCGAGCGACCTGGTAGGCCTTGCGCCGCTGCGAGTCGCCGAACACCGCCGTCTCGACCGGGGTCCGGCCGGGCGGGAGCTCGGTGATCTTCGACTGGTCGAGGTCGCCGTAGAAGGCGAGCGCGAGGGTGCGGGGGATGGGCGTGGCGGTCATGACGAGCACGTCCGGCCGCCGCCCCTTCCCGATGAGCCCGGCCCGCTGCAGCACGCCGAAGCGGTGCTGCTCGTCCACCACCACGAGGCCGAGCCGCTCGAAGGAGACGTCCTCCTCGAGCAGGGCGTGGGTGCCGACGGCGATGCGCGCCCTCCCCTCCGCCACCGCCTGCCGCACCGCCTTCTGGCCCTTGCCGCGAGCCTGCGAGGTGACGAGCGCCACCTCCACCCCGGAGCCCTCGAGCCAGCCCGAGAGCGTGCGCGCGTGCTGGGCGGCCAGGATCTCGGTCGGCGCCATGAGCGCCACCTGGTAGCCCGAGCCGACGGCGAGCATCGCGGCCGCGAAGGCGACCGCGGTCTTCCCGGAGCCGACGTCGCCCTGGAGGAGCCGGTTCATCGGCTCGGGGCGCCCCATGTCGGCGGCGATCTCGCCGAGCGCCCGGGCCTGGGCGGCGGTGAGCGTGAACGGCAGCCGGGACACCGCCCGCGCGAGCGCGTCCGGCCCGGCGGCGAAGGCGATCCCGCTCTCCTGGCGCACGCCCTGCCGCTTGCGGGCGAGGGCGAGCTGCAGGAAGAAGAGCTCCTCGAAGATGAGCCGGCGGAAGGGGGCGCTGCCGCGGGCCGCGGCGGCGGCGAGGTCGGCGCCGGGCTCCGGGAAGTGGATGGCGCGGAGCGCCTCGGCCCGGCCGGCGAGGCCGCGCCGGCTGCGCACCGCAGCCGGGAGATCGTCCACCGCCTGCCCGGCGTACTCGTCGCAGAGCCGCTTCATCAGCTTGCGCAGCGCCGGGTGCTGGTAGTCGGCCGGGCCGGGGTAGACGGGCACCACCCGGCCCACGTTGGCGGAGTCGCCCGCCGAGAGCTTCTCGACCTCCGGCTGCGTCATCTGCCGGGCCCCGCCGAACCCCTCCGTCACCTTGCCGGTGGCGAGGATCGACTCGCCGGCGGCGAACTGCCTGGCGCGCCAGGGGGGCGGGTTGAAGAAGACGAGCTCGAGCTTGCCGGCGCCGTCGCTCACGCCGACCTTCAGCATCGGCTTGCCGGAGCGCATCCGCTGGGTCCGGACGTAGGTCACCTGGCCCGAGGCGGTCCCCTCCGCGCCGGGCCGCAGGGCGGCGATGGGATCGACGCGCGTCCGGTCCTGCCAGGCGCGGGGGAGGAACTCGAGCGCCTGCTCCACGGTGAGGTAGCCCCGCTCCTCGAGCAGCGCGCGGGGCGCCGGGTGGACCCGGGGGACGCGCGCGAGCGGCGTCTGCAGCAGGTGGCGCCGCTCGGCCCGCTCGGCGGCGGTGCGCGGGTCGGGGAGGATGGGCGCGGGGGCGGACGGGGGCCCGAGGGACGGCGGGACGGCGGCGGCTCCCGCGGCGGCGGGCGGGGCGCGCGTCGCCTCCCGTCGCGGCGCCGGCGGGGGGCCGACGGGAGCGGCGGGGCTGGCGGGAGCGGCGGGGCTGGCGGGAGCGGCGGGGCCGATGGGAGCGGCGGGGCTGGCGGGGCTGGCGGGGCTGGCGGATGCCGCCGGCCGCGCGCTCCGCGGGGCCGGGCCGGCGCGCGCGGCCGTGAGCCCGATGCGGGCCTTCCGCGCCAGCTCCTGCAGGTCGCCCGGGACCGGCACGAGCGCGGCGAGGTGGGCGGCGATGCGCCCGACCGCCTGCCGGCGGGCGGCGAGGTCGCGCGCCTCGAACGCGTCCCCCTCGCGGGCGAGCGCCAGGAGCTCGGGCGTGTCGGGCGCGCCGGCGGAGCGGGCGCGGGTCACGGCCCCGCGGACCAGCTCGCCGAAGCCGTGCAGGCGGGGCAGCGCGGCGAAGTCGTCGCGCACGGCGAAGCGGAGCGGCGCCACGAGCGCCTCGAGCTGGCGCCCCGGCGACTCCCGCGCCCCCTCCTGCAGGAGATCCTCCCCCCGTTCGTTCACGCCGCTCGAGTCTAGCGGGCGGGGGTGACAGCCGCCGTCGGGGCGCCGCGGCCCGGTCATGGCCCGGTCGGAGCCGCTACTCCGGCTCCGCCTCGTACTCCTCCTCGATGAACTCCACCGAGACGATCTCGTACTTGCGGGCGCCGCCGGGGGCCTGGATGGTCACCTCGTCCCCCTCGCTCCGCCCGATGATGCCGCGGGCGATGGGGCTCGTGACGCTGATCTTCCCCTGCTTGAGGTCGGCCTCGAGCTCGCCCACGATCCGGTAGACCACCTCGTCGCCGGACTGCGAGTCGTCGAGGGTGACGGTGGCGCCGAAGACCACCCGCTCGCCCGAGAGCTTCGACACGTCGATCACCTCGGCGCGGGCGATCCAGTCCTCGACCTGGAGGATGCGCCCCTCCACGTGGGACTGCTTGTCCTTGGCCGCGTGGTACTCGGCGTTCTCGGAGAGGTCGCCGTGGGCGCGGGCCTCGGCGATCTCCTTCACGATCTTGGGCCGCTCGACGTACTTGAGCCGCTTCAGCTCGTCCTTGAGCCGGGCGAGGCCGGCCTTGGTCATGGGAACGCGCGCGTCAGCCATCTCGATGTCCTTCCCAGCAGATCGATGCTGCCAAAAAACTTTAGCGGCCGCCCCGGAGCACGGAGCGGCCGCAACTGCGCAAATAGTGCAGGAGGGGCCCTGCCCTGTCAACTCGAACGGCGCGGGGAGATGCCGTGGTACTCCTGCAGCGAGCGGACGCCGGCGCGACCGGCCTTGGCCGCCTCCATCGCGCCCACCGCGGCGCGGGCCCCGGTGAGCGTGGTGAAGTACGGCAGCCCCTTCATCAGCGTCTCGCGGCGGATGGGGTAGCTGTCGGCGATGTCGCTCTTGCCGGCGGTGGTGTTGATCACGAACGCCACCTCGCCGTCCTTGATCCGGTCCACCACGTTGGGGCGCCCCTCCTTCACCTTGAGGACCACGCTCGCCTCGAGCCCGCGCTCCGCCAGGAAGGCGGCCGTGCCCTTGGTGGCGATGACCTCGAAGCCGAGCGCGACGAGCCGCTTCGCGAGCTCCACGATGCCGGGCTTGTCGGCGGCCTTCACCGAGACGAACACCCGCGACTTGCCGCCGGCGCCGGGGAGCGGCAGGGCGTTGCCCGCCGCCGCCTGCGACTTCCAGAAGGCGCTGTAGAAATCGCTCGCCACGCCCATCACCTCGCCGGTGGAGCGCATCTCGGGGCCGAGGACGGTGTCCACGCCGCGGAAGCGGGCGAACGGGAAGACCGCCTCCTTGACCGAGGTGTGCTTCGGGCGGGGGCTCTCGGTGAGCCCCTGCTCGCGCAGGGTCTTCCCGACCATGCAGAGGGCCGCCACCTTGGCGAGCTGCACCCCGGTGGCCTTGCCGACGAACGGCACCGTGCGGCTGGCGCGCGGGTTCACCTCGAGCACGTAGACCGTCTCGCCCTGGATGGCGAACTGCACGTTCATGAGCCCCTTCACCTCGAGCTCGCGGGCGAGGGCGATCGACTGCCGCTCGATCTCGGCGACGAGGTGCTGCGGCAGGCTGTAGGGCGGCAGGGCGCAGGCCGAGTCGCCGGAGTGGATCCCGGCCTCCTCGATGTGCTCCATGACGCCGCCCACCACCACGTCGGTCCCGTCCGAGACCACGTCCACGTCCACCTCGGCCGCGTCCTTGAGGAAGCGGTCAACCAGGACCGGGCGCTCGTTGGAGGCCTGCACCGCCTCGGTGAGGTAGGCGCCGAGGTCGGCGTCGTCGTAGACCACCTCCATGGCCCGGCCGCCGAGGACGTACGAGGGGCGCACCATGGTCGGGTAGCCGATGCGCCGGGCCACCGCGAACGCCTCGTCGGCGCTACGGGCCACGCCGTTCTCGGGCTGGCGGAGCTTGAGCCGCTCGATGAGGGCGGCGAAGCGCTCGCGGTCCTCCGCCCGGTCGATGGCGTCGGGGCTCGTGCCGAGGATGGGCACCCCGAGCTCGTGGAGCGGCACCGCCAGCTTGAGCGGGGTCTGGCCGCCGTACTGGACGATGAGGCCGAACGGCTTCTCCACGTGCACGATCTCGAGCACGTCCTCCAGCGTGAGCGGCTCGAAGTAGAGCCGGTCGCTGGTGTCGTAGTCGGTGGAGACCGTCTCCGGGTTGCAGTTGACCATGATGGTCTCGAACCCGGCCTGCCGGAGCGCGAAGCTGGCGTGCACGCAGCAGTAGTCGAACTCGATGCCCTGGCCGATGCGGTTCGGCCCGCCGCCCAGGATCATCACCTTCTCGCGGTCGGTGGGGGCGGCCTCGCACTCCTCCTCGTAGGTCGAGTAGAGGTACGGGGTGTAGGCCTCGAACTCGGCGGCGCAGGTGTCCACGCGCTTGAACACCGGGCGCACCCCGGCGGCGTGGCGGGCCTCGCGGGCCTCGCGCTCGGTCTTCCCGGCGAGCTGCGCGACGCGCTTGTCGGAGAAGCCCATGCGCTTCGTCTCGCGCCAGGCCTCGCGCCCGGCGGGGAGCCCCTCGGCGAGGAGCGCCTCGTGGGCCACGATCCCCGCCATCTCCCGGAGGAACCAGCGGTCGATGTGGGTGATGGCGTGGACCTCGTCCACGGTGAAGCCGGCGCGGAGCCCCTCGCCGACCCAGAAGATCCGGCCGGCGCGCGGGACCCGCATCTCCTCGCGGATCCGGTCGAGCTCGGCCTGCGTCCAGCCGTCGCCGGGCCGCTTGCCGAGCGGCGACTCGAGGCCGCAGCGGTCGATCTCGAGGCCGCGGAGCGACTTCTGGAGGCTCTCCTGGAAGGTGCGGCCGATGGACATCACCTCGCCCACCGACTTCATGGCGGTGGTGAGGGTGTCGTCGGCGCCCTTGAACTTCTCGAAGGCGAAGCGCGGCACCTTCGTGACCACGTAGTCGATGGTCGGCTCGAAGGAGGCCGGGGTCTCGCGGGTGATGTCGTTGCGGATCTCGTCGAGCGTGTAGCCGACCGCGAGCTTGGCGGCGATCTTGGCGATGGGGAAGCCGGTCGCCTTGGAGGCCAGCGCCGAGCTGCGCGACACGCGCGGGTTCATCTCGATGACCACCACCCGGCCGGTGGTGGGGTGCACGCCGAACTGGATGTTCGACCCGCCGGTGTCCACGCCGATCTCGCGGATGATCCGGACCGACATGTCGCGGAGGCGCTGGTACTCCTTGTCGGTGAGCGTCTGGATGGGGGCGACGGTGATCGAGTCGCCGGTGTGGACGCCCATCGGGTCGAAGTTCTCGATGCTGCAGATGATGACGACGTTGTCCGCCCGGTCGCGCATCACCTCGAGCTCGTACTCCTTCCAGCCGATGATCGACTCCTCGACCAGGATGGTGTGCGTCGGCGAGAGCATCAGGGCCCGCCGGGCGAGCTCGTCGAACTCCTCGCGGTTGTAGGCGACGCCGCCGCCCTCCCCGCCCATGGTGAAGCTGGGGCGGATGATGATGGGGAAGCCGATCCGCTCGGAGATCTCCTTCGCCTCCTCGAAGCTCGCCGCGTAGCCGCTCTTCGGCATCTCCACGTCGACGCGGGCCATGGCGGCCTTGAACAGCTGCCGGTCCTCGGCCTTCTCGATGGCCTCGAGCGAGGCGCCGATGAGCTGCACCCCGTGCCGCTCGAGCGCGCCGTTCTTGGCGAGCGCCACCGCGAGGTTGAGCGCCGTCTGGCCGCCCAGGGTGGGCAGGAGCGCGTCGGGCTTCTCGCGCGCCAGGATCTGCTCGGCGTACTCGGGCGTGATGGGCTCGACGTAGGTGCGGTCGGCGAAGCCCGGGTCGGTCATCACCGTGGCCGGGTTCGAGTTGAGGAGCACGACCTCGTACCCCTCCTCCTGGAGCGCCTTGCAGGCCTGGGTGCCGGAGTAGTCGAACTCGCAGGCCTGTCCGATGACGATCGGACCCGAGCCCACGATCATGATCTTCTTGATGTCTGTGCGGCGAGGCATGGCGGCGGAACCTAGCATGAAGCGGGGCCGTTCCGCAGCGCGGACGGCCCCGGGGGTTGAGCGGGACGGCGGAGGGGTCTAGCCGAGGGACTTCACCATCTCGGCCAGGCGGTCGAGCCCCTTGTCGATCTGCTCCATCGAGGTGGCGAACGAGAGGCGCATGAAGCCGGGGGCGCCGAAGGCGGAGCCGGGGACGGCCGCCACCTTGTGGGCCTCGAGGAGCTGCGCCACGAAGCGCTCGTCGTTGCCGAGCGGCTCCGCCTGCCCCGGCGCCTTGCGCGCGAGGAGCGCCCGGACGTCCGGGAAGACGTAGAACGCGCCCGAGGGCTCGTTGCACTTCACGCCCGGGATGGCGTTGAGCCGCTGGACGATGTGCTTGCGCCGGCCGTCGAAGGTCTGGCGCATCTTCTCGATCTCGGCCTCGAGCGGCAGGGTCAGGGCCGCGAGGGCGGCGTGCTGGGCGATGGAGGAGGCGTTGGAGGTGGAGTTGTCCTGGAGCTTCTGCATCGCGCTGACGAGCGCCTGCGGGCCGGCCGTCCAGCCGATTCGCCAGCCGGTCATGGCGTAGGTCTTGGAGACCCCGTTCACGATGGCCACCTGCTCGCGCAGCGAGGGGTCGAGGTCGAGGACGTTCTCGAACTTCCCCTTGTAGACGAGCTTGTCGTAGATGTCGTCGGAGACGACGAGGATGTCCTTGCCCTTGACCGCGGCGATGACCGTCTCGAGCGTGCGGCGCGAGAACATGGCGCCGGTCGGGTTGGAGGGGCTGTTGACGATGACGGCCTTGGTGCGGGCGGTGATGGCGCCCTGGATCTGCGCCGGGGTCGGCTCGAAGTCGCTCTCCGGCCCGGTCTGGACCAGCACCGGGGTGCCCTCGGCGAGGCGCACCATGTCGGCGTACGAGACCCAGTACGGGGTGAAGATCACCACCTCGTCGCCCGGGTTGAGGAGCGCCTGGAAGAGGTTGTAGAGGGCGTGCTTGCCGCCGCAGGAGACGAGCACCTCGGACGGCTTGTAGGCGACGCCGTGCTCGGCCTGGATGCGGGCCGCCACCGCCTCGCGGAGCTTGGGGATGCCGCCCGTGGGCGTGTACTTCGTGAACCCCGCCCCGATGGCCTTCACCGCCGCGTCCTTGATGGCCTGGGGCGTGTCGAAGTCGGGCTCGCCGGCGCCGAAGCCCACCACGTCCACGCCCTTGGCCTTGAGCTCGTTCGCCTTGGCGGTGATGGCGAGCGTGGGGGAAGGCTTCACACCGTCGAGACGCTGGGCAAGCTTCATGGCCGTGGGTTCTCCTCGGGGGGGGCGTGGGGGCCGGTCGCCCGGCCTATGTGGGGAAACGGCCGACCAGATTACCCGATTCCCGCGGGACCGGGAAGCGGCTCCGAGCGGCGAGGGGCCTGGCCCTCAGGGGCGCTTGCCGCCCCGCTCGGCGAAGCGGGCCTTCAGGCCGGCGAGGACGTTCGGGGGGACCATGCTCGAGACGTCGCCGCCGTAGCTCGCCACCTCGCGGACGAGCCGCGCCGAGACGTAGAAGTACCGCTCCCCGGTCATCACGAAGACGCTGTCGAACTCGGGGTCCAGCTTGCGGTTCATGTTGGCGAGCTGGAACTCGTACTCGAAGTCGGACACCGCGCGCAGCCCGCGGAGCACCGTGTGGATGCCCCGCCGCTTCGCGTAGTCGGTGAGCAGCCCGTCGAAGCTGTCCACCTCCACCCGCTGCTCGTCGCCGAGCGCGCCGCGGATGAGCGCCATCCGCTCCTCGAACGTGAAGAGCGGGGACTTGTCCCGGTTGTTCGCCACCGCCACCACCAGACCGTCGAAGATCTTGAGGCCGCGGTGGATGAGCGAGAGGTGACCGTTGGTGAGCGGATCGAAGGAACCGGGGTAGATGGCGACGCGCGACGGCATGGGACGGGGAGTATGGATCAGGCGCGGCGGTAGATCGAGATTCCCGTGTCGCCCCAGGCCCGCCGGTCCTCGAGCGCGAGCCCGTCCACCGGGTCCGCCGGCGGCCGCCGCGCGTCGTGCTCGGCGACCACCGTCCCGCCCGGCGCCATGACGCGGGAGACGAGGCCCAGGGCCGCGTCCGGGCCGTCGGCGTAGGGCGGATCGATGAAGCAGAGGCTGAAGCGCCCCTCCCCCAGCGCGGCGAGGGCGCGCTCCACCGCCGCCCGGCGCACCTCCACCCGGTCCTCGAACCCGCAGGCCCGCGCGTTGCGCAGGATGGCGTCGGCCGCCCCGCGGTCCGCGTCCACGCAGACGGCCGCCGCGCACCCCCGCGAGAGCGCCTCGAGCGCCAGCGCACCCGTCCCGGCGTACAGATCGAGGACCTCGCCCCCGTCGAAGAACTGCCCGAGCACGTTGAACACGGCGCCCCGGACCTTGTCGCTGGTGGGGCGGGTCCCCGCCCCGCGCGGCGCGACGAGCGCGCGCCCCCGGGCGCTGCCGGCGACGATCCTCATGGGTCGGAGCCTGTGAGGGAATCCTCGGACCGAGCCAGGCGAGCGAGACGCGAGCAGCGCAAGGCGCGACGACCGAGCATGCCGGAAGGTACGTGAGGGAGGAGCAAGGCGGCGATGCGACGCGGATCGTTCGCCGCGGCGACGGAAGGGGGTGTCTTCACAGGCTCTCAGTGCTCGTGGACGTCGTCGACGTGGGCATACTCGGCGCTCTCGATCTGGATGGTGGTGTGGTCGATGGCGAAGGCGCGGCGGAGGCGCGACTTCACGTCCTGGAGGATGGCGTCGTTGCGGCCGATCGACTCGGCGTGGACCACCACGTGCGCGGAGAGCGCGTAGAGGCCGCTGGAGATGGTCCAGATGTGGAGGTCGTGGACGGCGATGACCCCGTCGGCCTCCGCCATCTCCCGCTCCACCCGGTCCACGTCGAGGTGGGCCGGCACCGCCTCCATGAGGATGTGGGTGATCTCGAGCACGAGCCGCCCGGCGCCCCAGAGGATGAGCAGGGCGATGGCGAGCGAGAGGACCGGGTCCACCCAGGCGAGGTCGGGCCGGAGCCACATCAGCCCCGCCCCGCAGAGCACCGCCACCGAGGCGACCGCGTCCCCGAGCACGTGCAGGAACGCCGAGCGGGCGTTGATGCCGTGGTCGTGCTGCAGCCAGAAGAGGATGACGCCGTTCCCGGCCACGCCCACCACCGCGATGCCCGCCATGACCCCGAGGTCGATGTGCGGGTGCGGGGTGCGGAGCCGCTCCACGGCCTCCCAGGCGATCCACCCGGTGATGGCGAGGAGCGTGGCCACGTTCACCTGGGCCGCCAGCACCTCGAGCCGCCGGAAGCCGTAGGTCCGGCGGGGGTCGGCCGGGCGGGAGCCGAAGACGATGGCGAGGAGCGCCAGCGCCAGCGCGGCCACGTCGGTGAGCATGTGCCCCGCGTCGGAGAGGAGGGCCAGCGAGCCGGACAGCCAGCCGCCCACCGCCTCGGCGACCATGATGACGGCCGCCACGCCGAGCGAGACCGCCATGTTCCGGGCGCTCCCGTGCTCGGAGGGACCGTGGGCACCGGCGTGATGGGCGCTGGCGTGGTCGTGGTGCGCGTGACCCGCGTGGTGATGAGGGTGGTGTCCGTGCCCGGCCGTGATCGCCTCCGCCGCGTCGCTCTCCGTTGGCGCAGTGTACCCCCGTGTCCTAAGATCGCCCACGGTTCGCGTCAGCACGACCCGCGCCGCCCTCCCGAATGACCCCCGAGCCCTCCGACAGCGTGCACTTCGCCTCCGCGCGGGACGGCACCCGCCTCTTCTGGCGCGACGCCGGGGCCGGGGATCCCCCGATCGTGCTCAGCGACGGGATCGGCTGCGCCGGCTTCATCTGGAAGCGGCTCTTCCCGGCGCTCGCGGGCGGCCGCCGGGTCCTGCACTGGAACTACCGCGGCCACGGCCGGAGCGAGCGCCCGCGCGACCCGGACCGGATCTCGCTCCTCGACTGCGTGGACGACCTCTTCCGCGTGCTCGACGACGCCGGGATCGACCGCGCGGTGCTCGCCGGCCACTCGATGGGCGTGCAGGTCTCGCTCGAGGCGCACCGGCGGGACCGCTCGCGGGTCGCGGCGCTCGCGCTGGTCTGCGGCAGCTACGGACGGCCGCTCGACACCTTCCACGGGAACGACCTCCTCGCCCGCGCCTTCCCCTACGCGCGGCGGCTCGTGGACCGGTTCCCGGGCGCGGCCCGCTTCACCTTCGAGAAGCTCGTCCCGACCGAGCTGCTCTTCCAGTACGGCCGCTACCTCGAGGTGAACCGGAGGCTGGTGCGGCGGCAGGACCTCCTCCCCTACCTCGCCGACCTCTCGCAGATCGACCCGGTCCTCTTCGTGAAGCTCCTCGCCACCGCCTCGGTCCACGACGCCTCCGACCACCTGCCGCAGGTGGACGTGCCGACCCTGGTGGTCGCCGGCGAGCACGACACCTTCACGCCCATGTGGCTCTCGCTGCACATGCACGCCTGCATCCCGGGGAGCGAGCTGCTCGTCCTCCCCGGCGGCACCCACGTCGGGCCGCTGGAGCGGCCCGAGCTCCTGGCCGAGCGGATGGAGCGGTTCCTGCGCGAACGGCTCGGTGGGGCCCGCGCCGCGTGCTAACGTTCGTCGGCCGCGCCGGGCGCGGCGCGGGAGGTGGCCGGTGACGCCGGTGGACAAGGGGCAGTGGCTCGGCAAGCTCGACCTGTTCGCCGGGGCGCCGGAGGACGACCTCCTCGCCCTGGCCGCGGCCGTCGCCGAGGTGGAGGCCGCGGCGGGCGAGGTGCTGGCCCGCGCCGGCGAGCCCGGGGACGCGCTCCACCTGCTCGTCGAGGGCCGGCTCCGGGTCCGCGCCGGCGGCGCCAGCGTGGAGGTCCCGCCGGGACGCGCCTTCGGGGCGCTCGAGCTCTTCGCGCCCGGACCCTGGACCGCCACCGTCGAGGCGGCCGCCGCGAGCCGGCTGCTCCGGCTCTCCCGCCCGGCGCTCGAGCGGCTGCTCGCGGGCCGCCCCGCCCTCTCGCTGCGCCTGCTCGCGGCGCTCGCCGCCCGCGTCCGCTCGGCGCGGACGGGGCCGCCGTGAGGCGCCGCGACGCCTGGCGGGCCGGCGCGCTCGCCGCCGCGCTCCTGGGCGCCCTCCCGGCCCGCGCCTACGACGAGTGGGTCCACCAGCTCATCGGGCAGCAGGCGCTCCCGGCCGACCTCCCCCGCGACCTCGCGCCCCCGTCCCGCGGCGACCTCGAGGCCCTGCGGCGCGCCACCTGGGCGGCGGGCGCCGGTCACCCCGACCCGGCCGTCCGGCGCCGCTTCCTGGCGCGCTGGCCGACGGAGGCCGCGTTCGACGCCTGGGCCTGGAAGGAGCTCCTCGGGCTCACGCCGGAGGCGCGCGTCAGCGGGATCGACGCCCTGCCCCCCGCGCAGCCCGACGCGCGCGCCCTCGCCGCCGAGGAGGCCCGCGAGCCGGACGAGGACCGGCGCAACCAGGAGCGGTTCGCGCACGACGCCGCCCGCGACGTGCGGCGCGACGCCTGGGGCCGGCCCCTGCCCGCCGATCCGACCCAGCTCGACATGGGGGCGCTCACGGGGCTCTCCAGCCAGGCCTGGGCCCACTACGGCCTGCCCCGGATCGCCTTCTCCGAGGACCCGGAGGTGCTGAAGCGCGACCCGCGCCGGTTCGCCTGGCCGCGAACGGCCCGCGCCCTCGCGCCCGAGGAGGCGCAGTTGCACACCGATCTCGCGCTCGCGGCGGCGGCGCTCGGCACGCCGGGGGCGCGGGCGCTCTCCTTCGCCTACCTCGGCCAGGCGGAGCACTACCTCGCCGACGTCGCCAACCAGATCCACACCATCCAGGTCATCTACCCGTTCTTCGTCTCGGCGAAGCTCGAGTCGCTGAAGGAGGAGGCGCTCTCGCTCGGCGGGCTGCTCCGGGCCCGCCCCGGGTTCCTCGCCCTCGGCCTCGGCATCGTCAAGAACCACCACCTGTTCCTCGAGTCGCTCTGGGCCAAGCGGATGGCCGAGGCGATCGCCGGGCGGCCGGCCTCGCCCGAGGTCGAGGACGGGCTGCGCGCCCTCGGCCGCGGCGACGCGCCGCTCGAGGCGGCGCTCGACGCGCGGGGGCTCTCGCCCGACGGGCCCTTCGCGCTCGAGATCGGGCGCGCGGTGGTGGACGCCTCGAGCTTCGAGGGCGGGCCGGTGTACGAGGCCGCCCGGGCGATCGCCTCCCCGCGCCTCTCGCGCGCCGGCGTCGAGTTCGCCGGGGATCCGGACGCGTGGCTGCGCCGCCCGCCCGACCCCGCGGCCCTGGCGCGGTTCCACGCGCTCGAGGGACGCGGCTTCGCCCGCGCCGGCACCGCGCTGCGCCGGCACGCCGCCCTCTTCCGCGCCGCGGTGGCCGGGGCGGAGCGCTCGCCGGGAGGGCGCGAGCGGCTCCGCGACCTGGCGCTGGGGCGGCTCGTCTCGGGAGGGCTCGAGGCCCTCGAGGCGCGCGAGGCGCGGCTCGCCGCCTGGAAGCCCCGCCCGCCCGAGGCGCAGGGCATCGCCTGGGCCTGGCCCTGCGGCGCGGCCGGCCTCGCCGCGGCGCTGGCGCTCGTGGCCGTCGTCGTCGCACGGAGGCGCCGGGCCCGGCGCCGGAGGGAGCTCGCGTGAGCACGCCGTTCCGCACCATCGTCCTCGCCGCGCTCGCCGCGGCCCTCGCCGCCTGCGGCTCGACCGCGGCCACCCCCTCGACGCTCGCCCGGGTCCCGGTGGACGGCGCGCCCCAGCGCGGCCCCGCCGACGCCTGGGTCACGGTGGTCGAGTTCGCCGACTTCCAGTGCCCCTACTGCCGCGCCGAGGAGCCGGTGCTGGACGACATCCTCACGAGCTACGGCCCCTACATCCGGCTCGCCTTCAAGCACTACCCGCTCCCGCAGCACGCCAACGCGCGCCCCGCCGCCATCGCGGCGCAGTGCGCCTTCGAGCAGGGCCACTTCTGGGAGCTGCACGACCTGCTCCTCCAGACGGCCCTCGACGACTACGCGCTCCTCGCCGACGCGCGGCAGGTGGCCGGGCTCGACGTCCCGACCTGGCAGGCCTGCCTCGCCTCGGCCGAGGCGGCGGCGCAGGTGGACGCGGACGCGGCGCTCGGCGCGAGCGTCGGCGTGCCCGGGACGCCCACCTTCGTCGTGAACGGCGAGCTGGTCGTCGGGGCGGTGCCGGACGCGGTGCTGCGCGCGGCGGTGGACCGGGCGCTGGCCGCGGCGCAGGCGAGCGGGATCCCCGCGGCCGACTACTACCGGCGGGCCATCTTGGGTGAGTGAGGCAGCGCCTCATCGCTGCCAGACGCGCACCCAGTCCACCTCCATCCCGGGGCTCGAGTCGCCCTTCGGCCCGTAGCCGCCGTCGGGCACGTTGCCCGCCCAGTCGTGGTTCAGGATCTCGCAGGTGAGCAGCAGGTACTCGCTCCGCTGCGACACCGCGGTGCTGGTCCGCCAGAGCTCGTTCGCGTCCACGTAGAAGACGTACTGCGACTCGTCCCAGAGGACGCCGAAGGTGTGCCAGACGCCGTTCACGGGGCCGCCGTCGGGGAGCGGCGACCCGTGGTGCACGTCGGAGCGGTGGGCGCCGTAGCCGTCCCAGATGACGTTCTGCGAGACCCAGTCCCCGAGCTTCCAGCCGCTCTCGTCGATGAGCCGGTGCTCGACGACGTCGATCTCGGTCCCGGCACGCCCCGGGTCCCCGAGCGGATCGCCGATGGTGGGCGAGGTGAGCCAGAAGGCGCACCACTGCCCCGAGACGCCGTGGAACTTGATGCGGGCCTCGAAGTAACCGCGCGTCGCGTCGTACTTGCCGTACTCGGTCGAGAGGAACCCGGTCTTCTGGACGCCGTTCTCGGAGTAGGTGGAGATGCGCAGCACCCCGTCCTTCACGGTGACCGCGTCCGGCGTGTCCCGGGCCTCGCCGCGCCGCCAGTCGAAGACGTTCCAGCGCGTGCCGTCCACCTCGGCGCCGTCGAACTCGTCCGCCCAGACGAGCCGGTAGCCCGCCGGCAGCGCGACCGCCGGCTGGACCGCGGTGGGCCGCGCGGTCGGCGAGGGCGCGGGGGTGGGCGCCGGCGTGGCGCTCGCCGCAGGGGCCGGGGGTGGCGTCGGGCTCGGCGTGGGGGTTGGCGTAGCGGTTGGCGTGGGGGTCGCGGGAGCGGCGGGCGCGGGTGGGGGGCCGGGCTGCGGCGGCGAGGAGGCCGCCTCCGTCCCGGTCGAGCCCGCGCCCCCGCACGCCAGGAGCGAGGCCAGCCCCAGGGCGAGCGCCCGGTCCCTCCACGCCAGTCCGTCCGGCCCGCTCCGCATCCGCGCCTCCCTGCCCGGCACGGTACGCATCCGACGCTCGACCGGCCCCACCCGGAGGCGCGAGCGTCTCCCCTCGGCTCCCGATCGCGGGCGCCCCAGCCGCGGGGAGCCCGTTGCGCTACGCTCTCGACATGAAGCTCGTCGCGGTGGTCCGGACGCCTGAGCACCCCGAGGACGCGGCCAGGGCGGTCGCCGCGGCCACCGGCGTGACGCTGGCCGAGGGGAGGATGCGGCTGGCCCCCGAGCCCCCTGCCCTCGTGACCCGGGCCGAGGAAGGGCCGGCCGAGTCGCTCGTGGCCGCGCTCACCCGGTGCGGCGTGGCCGCGCTGGCCGTGGACGCCGCCGTCCCGACCGACGCGGACCGGGTCGTGGCGGACCGGTTCAGCCTCGAGAGCGCCGGGCTGTCCGTCCGGCCGGCGTTCGGTGAGGACGCGTTCCTCCCGTGGCCCGAGGTGCTGGCGATCCTGCGCGGCCTGCGCGCCTCGCGCACCCAGGTCGAGCGGGACCAGGCGACCCGCAGCTTCTCGGTCGGGCTGGCGGTGGCCACCGGCGGTCTGCGGATGACGCGCCAGACCGAGAAGACCGTCCGCTCGTCCGAGGAGACGGCCGAGCAGGTCATCCTGGTCTACGCGCGGGACGGCAGGTGCTTCCTCGTGTCCGAGCACCGGCTCGACGTCTCGTGCCTGGGGCCGGGGCTCCACCCGTCGAGCGCCGCGAACATGGCCGAGGTGGCGCGGCTGCTCCGGGCGAGGGCCCCGGCGGCCTTCCACGACGACCGGCTCCTGCGGCTCGGGCGCCGCCCGCTGCCCTTCGTCGCCGGCGGGGAGTCCCGGAGCACGCTCGGGACCACGACGGTGACGCGCACCGACAGCCGGGGCTCCCTGGACGTGCTCGCCGAGGTGATGCGGCGGGCCGTGGCGCTCGGGCTGCTGCCGTAGCGGCCTGCCGGGAGCCGGGGGGGGCGCGGGCGCCCCGGAGACGGAGAAGGCGGCCACAGGTGGCCCGAATGGGACCCGTGACCGCCTTCGGAGTGCTCGAAACCTGGAGCCGACACCCAGATTTGAACTGGGGACCTACTGATTACGAATCAGTTGCTCTACCAACTGAGCTATGTCGGCGAAGCGCCGCGTTGTTTAGCATCGCCCGCGCGGGGCCGCAAGGGTCCGTCGCACGCCTCCTCACCCTTTGCCGCGGCGCGGCGGGACCTACCTTGTGGCATGGCCAGGATGCGAAGGAACGACTCGAAGGCGGCCCTCTCCCAGCAGCGCGCGGAGGTGAGGCGGGGCGCCTACGGCAAGCAGCACGTCGGCGACGACGCGGGGAGCTCGGCGGCCCGGGAGGCGATGCGCGATCGGGTTCACCGGATGCGCGAGGTCGCGGAGGCGACCGAGCGGGCGGAGCGGCTGTCGCAGGAGCCGATCGTCCGGCTGGTGGGGCACCTCGCGAGCGACAGCGTGCGCCTCGCGATGGCCTGGCTGCGGCTGCCGCTGCGGGTGCTCGAGGCGGTGGCGCGGCGCGGCCAGCGGGCGCCGGCCTGAGGGGGGCCGCCCCGGAGCTCAGGCGGTGCGCGCCCGGCCCGATCGGGTGGGCCGACCGCTCGCTGGACCGGGTGGAGGACGACCCCTCCCCCCGAGGCACACGGCTCGAACTGCCGGACTGCGCCGGCTGGCCTTAGAACTAGGGCAGCGCCCGGTTCGACGGGCTTTCTGGCGCAGGGTGCAAATACCGCCGCCAGCCCGTTCCGCGCGCCCGAGGGAGCGTCCATGCGCAAGGAACGGAAGTCCTTCTACGACGAGGCGATGGAGGCGTTCCACCGCGCCGCCGATCTCATCCGCCTCAACCCCCGCGTGAGGCTCGAGCTCGAGGAGCCCGACTTCGAGCACATCTTCTACGTCACCATCGAGCTGCGGGACCGGCTCGTGCCGCTCGGCCCCGAGGACGAGGCGAGCTACCGCGACCTCCCCGCCTCGTCCATGCAGGCGGCCGACGCGCTCGAGCCGCTCGCGAACGGCAGCTTCGTCTTGCACCGCCGCGCCCTGCTCGACGCCGACATCACCATGCGCCGCGGCGTCATCCGCATCCCGGGCAAGGGGCTCTTCCGGTTCGAGAAGGGCGGCCCGCGCAGCTTCAAGGCCTACCGCATCCAGCACAACCAGGCCCGGGGGCCGTACAAGGGCGGCGTGCGCTACCACAAGGAGGTCTCGCTCGACCTCTTCAAGGCGCTCGCGGCCGACATGACCTGGAAGACCGCCATCGCCGAGGTGCCCTTCGGCGGCGCCAAGGGCGGCATCCGGGTCGATCCGCTCCAGCACTCCAAGGAGGAGCTCGAGCACCTCACGCTCCGCTACATGTACAAGCTCAAGAACCTCGTCGGCCCGTACCTCGACATCCCCGCGCCGGACGTGAACACCAACGGCCAGATCATGGCCATCATGATGCGCCAGTACACCGACGGCGAGCGCGAGCGCCACTCGATGCGCGGCGTCGTCACCGGCAAGGACGTGCGCATCGGCGGCTCCGAGGGGCGCGTCAAGGCGACCGGCCAGGGCGTGGTCTACTGCATCGAGGAGTGGGCGCGCGAGCGCCAGTTCCCGCTCGCCTCGGCGCGCGTGATCATCCAGGGCTTCGGCAACGTCGGCTCCTGGGCGGCGGAGATCCTCGCAGAGAAGGGCTGCAAGATCGTGGCGGTGAACGACGCCTTCGGCTCCGTCGCCAACGAGGCCGGGCTCGACGTGCCGGCGCTGGTGCGCTGGGTGTACGACAACCCCGAGAACCTGCGGCGCACCGTCCTCGGGTTCCCGGGGGCCACCGCGATCTCGCGGGAGGACTTCTGGGCCGCCCCGGCCGACATCGCCATCCCGGCGGCCCTGGGGCAGCAGATCGACGGCCGGGTCGCGGAGGTCCTGAAGGTTCGGCTCGTGGCGGAGGCGGCCAACGGCCCCACCACCGCGGACGGGGAGCGCGTCCTCGCCTCCCGCAAGATCGACCTCATCCCCGACGTCATCTGCAACGCCGGCGGCGTGACCGTCTCCTACTACGAGTGGCTCCAGAACCAGCGGCTCGAGCACTGGAGCGAGGCGGAGGTGGACGCGCGCCTGGAGCGGGCCATCAAGGCCAACTACGGGCTCATCCGCGACATCGCCCGGGACACGCCGCAGAAGACGGCGCTCCACGACTCGCGGTCGTACTGCGTGGGGCGGAAGCTCGACATGCGGACGGCGTCGATGGTGCTCGCGCTGAAGCGCATCGCGGCGCACTACGAGCTGGAGGGGTTCAGCCAATAGGAAGAGGGCGGCCAGGGCCGCCCCCCTCCTCACCCCGGGCTCGGGCCTGGGCTACTTCTTGGTCTCGCCGCCGCCCAGCTTCACCGGCACGAAGAAGGCGTTCGGGCCGCGCCGGATCCGGAGCGCCACGGTCTGCCCGGGCTTGAGCCCGGCGAGCACCTTGGCGAGCTGGTCGGGCGCCGACACCGCCTGCCCCTTCACCTCGAGGATGACGTCGCCGCGCTGCAGGCCGGCGCGCTCGGCCGGGCCGTCGCTCACGACGTCGGAGACGACCACGCCGCCGTCCCCGGCCGCCCCGAGCTGCTTCGCGATCTCCGGCGTGAGCGAGGTCACCTTGACGCCGAGCTTGGCCTGGCTCTTCGCCGCCGGCGCGCCGGCCTCGTCGCCCTCCTCCTCGCCGCCGAACTCGCCGCGCGCGAGCGCCTCGTCGCTCTCGGGCCGCGTCGCCACCGTGACGTGGAAGTCCTTCTTGGACCCGCCGCGGAGCACGCTCAGCGAGGCCTTGCCGCCGGGCGGGATCACCGCCACGCCGCGGGTGAGCTGGCCGGAGGACTCGATCGGCTTGCCGTTCAGCGCCACCACCACGTCGCCGGCCTTGATGCCGGCCTTGGCGGCGGGGGCGTTCGGCACCACCTGCTGCACCACCGCGCCGCGGGTGTCGGGGTTGAGCCCGAAGCCCTCGGCGAGGTCGGGCGACAGCTCGCTGACGGAGACGCCGAGGTAGCCGCGGGTCACCTTCCCCTTGGCGAGGAGCTGCGGGATGATCTGCTTCGCCATGTTGACCGGCACCGCGAAGCCGATGCCCTGCCCGATCTGCGGCGAGACGATGGCGGTGTTGATGCCCACCACCTCGCCGCGCAGGTTGAAGAGCGGGCCGCCCGAGTTGCCGGGGTTGATGGCGGCGTCGGTCTGGATGAAGTCGTCGTAGGTGCCGGACGAGCCGGGGTTGATGGCGCGGTCCTTCGCCGAGACCATGCCGAAGGTGGCCGACTCGCGCAGGCCGAGCGGGTTGCCGAGGGCCAGCACGAAGTCGCCCTGCTCGAGCCGGTCGGAGTCGCCGAGCACCACCGTGGGCAGCCCCTTCGGCGCGTCCTCGAGCTTGATGAGCGCGACGTCGGTCTGCGGGTCCTTGCCTATGACCTTGCCGGCGTACTCGTGGTTGTCGGAGAGCTTCACCCGGATGTCGGTCGCGTCCTTCACCACGTGGTTGTTGGTGAGCACGTAGCCGTCGGCGTTGATGATGAAGCCCGAGCCGAGGCTGTTCGACTTGAAGTCCTCCGGCTGCTGCGGCTGGCCGAAGTACCGCTCGAAGAACTGCTCCCAGTCGCCCTCCCCGCCCGGCCCGCCGGGCTGGCCCGGCATCCCGTGGGGCGCGGCGCCGCCCCCGCGCCGCAGCGTCCGGTGCGGGTTCTTGGTCACCGTGGTGACCGAGATGTTCACCACCGCCGGCTTCAGCGTCTTGATGAGCGGGGCGAGGGAGCCCTGGTTCGGGACCTGGACGGCGGGCGCGGCCTGCTGGCCGGGATCGCGCCAGAGCTGCTGCCCGCCGGCGTCGGCGCGGCCCTGGGCGGCCGAGTAGCAGGCCACGAGGGCGAGCGTGAGGAGGAACGAGAGGATGGCGAAGCGCCGCATGGTCCTGCTCCTGTGGGTGTTCAGGTGGTCGTCCGACCGTGGGAGACAGCCGGTAGACAGTCGAGCCGAGATTCTATTCCCGGACCTCTCCGGGTGCAGGGCTCGTGACAATCCGTCACGCGCGGGCGAGCCGTCCGACGCGGACCCGGGCCGGGCGGAGCACCCGCTCGCCGATGCGCCAGCCGCTCCGGACCTCCTGCACGACCTGGTCGTCCTGGGACTCGTCGGCGACCGGCACCACGTCGACGGCCTCGGCGACCGCCGGGTCGAAGCGCTGGCCGACCAGCGCGAGCCGGGTGGCGCCGAGCTCGGCGACGCGCTTCGAGAGCGCCTGGTGCGTCAGGCGGACCCCCTCCGCCAGCGGCCCCTGGCTGCCGTGCGCGGCCGCGAGCGCCCGGTCGAGCTCGTCGAGCCCCTCCAGCAGGGCCTCGACGATCTTGAGCCGCTCGGCCTCGAGGACGCGGGTGCGCTCCCGCTCCATCCGGGCCCGGTAGGCCTTGGTCTCCTCCACCAGCGCCGCGTAGGCGCGGGTGAGCTCGTCGATGCGGGCGGCCTGGGCCGACAGCCGCGCGTCGCGGTCGTCGGGCGGGGCGCCGCCCTGCTCCGGCCGGGGCGGCGCGCCGGCGCCGGGCTCGGGGTCCTGTCGGGGGTCGTTCTGGAACGCTCCGGGCTGCTGCTCTTCGGGCATGAAGCTCCTCCGGCGGCGTAACCTAACCAGCCCTCCGGGGCTGTCAAACGCCGCCCCGCCAGCGGTTCAGCCGGTCGGGGGGCGATCGTCCACCGGCACCTCGACGCCGTTCTCGTCCCGGATCTCCACCCCCGCGGCGCGCAGGCTGTAGAAGAGCAGCCAGCGCTCCGCGGGGGAGAGCGCGTCGTCCGGGAGCGCGGCGTCGATCTCGCGGAGCGTGAGCGCGCCCCGCTGGATGCCCCGCTGGAACAGCGCCTTGCGCGCCCGGTGGGTGTCGCTCGACTTCACTGCCCCTCGGTGTCCGGCGGCCGGTCCACCGCGGGCGCGGCCACCGCCGGCGCCGCGGCCAGCGGCCGGCCCACCGAGACCGGCCGGCTCGGGTTCTCCGGCGGCGCCTCGGTGTGCCCGTGCCCCTCGATGCCCCCCGGCCGCTCGGCCTTGGGGCCCCAGATGCGCTGGATCTGCTCCTCCTCGATCACCTCCGCCGTGAGGAGCCGGGCCGCCATGGCGTCGAGCTTGTCCCGGTGCTCGCGGATGATCTCCCGGGCCCGCTCCTGCGCCTCGAGCACGAGCCGCTGCACCTCGCGGTCCACGTCGAGCGCGGTCTGGTCGGAGTAGGTCCGGTTCTCCGGCACCTTCATCCCGAGGAAGGTCGGCCCCGAGGAGTCGGACAGCGCCACCGGCCCGAGGCTCTCGCTCATGCCGTAGTCCCGCACCATCAGGCGGGCCAGGCTCGTCGCCTGCTGGAGGTCGTTCGAGGCGCCGGTGGACGGCTCGCCGAAGACCTCCTCCTCCGCCACCCGGCCGCCCATGAGGCCCGACATGCGGTCGCGCAGCTCGCTGCGGGTGAGCAGGTAGCGGTCCTCGATGGGGAGCTGGAGCGTGTAGCCGAGGGCGCCGAGGCCGCGCGGGATGATCGAGACCTTCGAGACCCGGTCGGCGTTCGGCAGCAGCCAGTTGACGAGCGCGTGCCCGGACTCGTGGAAGGCCACGATCTCCTTCTCCCGCTCGTTGATGCGCCGGCTCTTCTTCTCGAGCCCGGCGACCACCCGCTCGATGGCCTCCTCGAACTCGGAGCGGCCCACCGCGTTCTTGTTCCGCCTCGCCGCCAGCAGCGCCGCCTCGTTCACCACGTTGGCGAGGTCCGCGCCGGCGAAGCCGGGCGTGCGGGCCGCGATGGAGCGCAGGTCCACGTCGGGCGAGAGCTTCACGTTCCGGGCGTGGATCTGCAGGATCTTCTCCCGGCCGCGCTTGTCGGGCCGGTCCACCAGCACCTGGCGGTCGAAGCGGCCCGGGCGCAGGAGCGCCGGGTCGAGGATCTCCGGCCGGTTGGTCGCCCCCATGACGATGAGGCTGGCCCGGTTGTCGAAGCCGTCCATCTCGGCGAGGAGCTGGTTCAGGGTCTGCTCGCGCTCGTCGTGGCCGCCCATGATCCCGGCGTTGCGGCTCTTGCCGAGGGCGTCGAGCTCGTCGATGAAGACGATGCAGGGCGCCTTCGAGGTGGCCTGCTGGAACAGGTCGCGGACGCGGGCCGCGCCCACGCCCACGAACATCTCCACGAACTCCGAGCCGGAGAGCGAGAAGAAGGGCACGCCCGCCTCTCCGGCGGTGGCGCGCGCGAGGAGCGTCTTGCCGGTGCCGGGCGGCCCCACGAGCAGCACGCCCTTGGGGATCCGGCCGCCGAGGCGGCGGTACTTCTCGGGCGTCTTCAGGAACTCGACGATCTCCTGCAGCTCCTCGACCGCCTCGTCGATGCCGGCGACGTCCTTGAAGGTGATCCCGGTGTCGGGCTCCATGTGCACGCGGGCGCGCGTCTTGCCGAACGCCATCACGCCCGGCGGGCCCTGGCCCATCTGCCCCGACATGCGCCGCATCACCCAGCTCCAGAAGAGGAGGCCGATGGCGATGGGCGCGATCCAGACCCAGAAGAAGTCGCCCACCCCGCCGCCGGCCACCGCGTCGTACTCGACCTTGGAGCTCTCGATCTGCTTCAGCAGGTCCTCGTCGCCGGCGATGCGGGTCGCGACGTACGGGAGCGACTGCGGCGGCGCCGTGAGCTTCTGGCCCTTGTCCTGGCCCGCCTCACCCGCCTTCGGATAGCCGCGCACCCAGTCCGGGCCGACCACCACCTTCTCGAAGGTGTTCTGGCGGAGCATCTCCTTGAACTGGGAGTAGCCGATGCGCCGCACCCCCACGTCCTGGAAGGCGCGGAACAGGAAGACGGCGAGCGCGATCAGGACGAGCCAGGCGGCCGGCGAGGAGAACGGAGACCGGCCGGGCTGACCGAGCTTGGGTTTGTCGGACTTGGAGCCAGGCACCTTCTCGGTCTTCTTCACGCAACCCTCCGGCCCACCTTTTCAGGGAATGTGTGCACGCCCGCCCCCTTGGCAAATGCCTGGGGGCCGGCATGGCGGGCACGACGCGGATGGGGCGTCGAGGGGGCTGCGCGGGCTCAGCGCCCGAGGAGGAATCTGCTCACGAAGCCTACAGGCCGAGCAGCTTCGCGATGGTCTTCTCGTCGGCGGCCGGGAACTCGTACTGGTCGAGCTCGTCGGGGCGGACCCAGCGGTGCGAGTGGACGCGGACGTGCTGGATGCGCCCCTCCATCACCTTGCAGCGGTAGACGCAGAAGTCGACGTCGTAGTTCTCGTAGCCGTGCTCGACGTGGATGACGCGGGGACCGACCGCCACGCCGATGGCCATCTCCTCGCGGAGCTCGCGGGCGAGCGCCTCCTCGTCGGTCTCGCCCGGCTCGACGCGGCCTCCGGGGAACTCCCAGAGCAGCGGCAGGGAGGCGGTCGGAGGCCGCTGCGTGATGAGGTAGCGGCCCTCCTCCTCGATCATGGCCCCCACCACCCGGATCTTACGGCGCATCTCCGCCTCGCTCTCTTCGGTCGCCGCGCTGTCCTAAACTTTCCAGGGCGTGAAGGGTCATTCTAGAATTTGGACCCGATGGCGTCCATCCACTCGACCGGCCCGATCCTCCTCGACGCCGCCATGGGGACCACCCTCCAGGCCCGGGGCCTCCCCGACGGGGTCCTGCCGGAGGAGTGGCTGCTCACGCGGCCGGAGGAGATCGCTGCGGTGCACGCCGCCCACGCCGCGGCGGGCGCCCGGATCCTGCTCTCGTGCACCTTCAACTGCGCCTCCGAGCGGCTGGCGCGCCGGGGCGTCCAGTCCTCCCTCTTCGAGATCTGCACCCGCGCCCTCGCGCTCGCCCGGCGCACCGTGCCGGTGACCGAGGTGGCCGGGGCGGTCGGTCCGGGGGACGCCGGCCAGGCGGGGCGGTACCGGGAGGCGTTCCGCGCCCTGGCGGGCGCCGGCGCCGATCTGCTCTGGGCCGAGAGCCAGTGGGAGCCGGGGGAGGCCCGGGCCGCGCTCCTGGCCGGCCTCGCCACCGGCCTGCGCACGGTGGTCACCCTGACCCCGGTCGCCCGCGCGGGCAGGCTGCTCCTGCCCGGCGGCGGCGACCTCGCCGGCGCGCTCCGGTCGCTCGCCGCGGAGGGGGCCGCGGCGGTCGGCCTGAACTGCGGCTTCGTGGGGCCGGCGCTGGAGCGGTTCGTCTCGGACGTCGCCGGGACCCTGCCGGTGCCGCTCGTCGTGAAGCCGAGCGCCGGGCTCCCGGGGCAGGTGCTGCCGCCGGAGGAGTGGGCGGAGCGGGTCGCCCGCCTGGCGGCGCTCGGCGCGGACTGGCTCGGCGGGTGCTGCGGCGCGAGCCCCGAGCACCTCGCCGCGCTGAGCCTGCGGCTCTAGGCGCGCCGGTCAGCCCTGCGCGCGCGGGTAGGAGCCGAGCAGGTGCAGGGCGTGGACGCGCTGCAGCGCGCCCATGAGCGCCTCGGCGCAGGCCGGGTCGGCCCGGTGCCCCTCGAAGTCGAGGTAGAAGACGTAGTGCCCGAGGGCCTGCTTCATCGGGCGGCTCTCGATGCGCGAGAGGTTGATCTGGCGGCGCGCGAGCTCGCCCATCACCTCGTACAGGCCGCCCGGGCGGTCGCGGTCGAGCGTGAAGGCGATGCTGGTCTTGTCCCGGCCGGTGGGGGCCTCGTCCTCGCGCGCCACGAGCACGAAGCGGGTGGTGTTGG
This sequence comes from Anaeromyxobacter paludicola, assembly GCF_023169965.1. NCBI lineage: Bacteria > Pseudomonadati > Myxococcota > Myxococcia > Myxococcales > Anaeromyxobacteraceae > Anaeromyxobacter > Anaeromyxobacter paludicola. The sequence continues at coordinate 886,512 of NZ_AP025592.1, forward strand.
CCTCGGCGTCCTGCACGTCCTCCGCCAGGATCTCGAGGCCGTAGCGGAGGGCGGCGGCGCGCGGGCCGAGGGCGGCGAGGGCGGCCCCCTCCCCCTGCGCCGCGACGAGCCGGGCCGCCTCGGCGGTGGAGGCGGTGGCCTCGAGCGGCACCCCGCGCAGCCGCTCCCGGAGGAACCCGGCGCACTGGCCGAGCGGCTGCGGGTGCGACAGGACCTTCTTCACGTCCTCGAGCCGGGTCCCCCGGGCGGCCATGAGCTGCTGCTCGATGGGCAGGAGCACCTCGCGGCGGATCCGCAGCCCGGGCCGGTGGACGAGGAGGTCGAGCGTGGCGTTCACGCTCCCCTCGATCGAGTTCTCGATGGGCAGGAGCGCCGCGTCCACCTCGCCCTTCGCCACCGCCTCGTAGGCGTCGGGGATCGAGGGGTACGGGACGTGCTCGCCCCCGCGGGCCAGATCGCAGCGGCCCACCGCCTCCTCGCTGAAGGTGCCGGGCGGCCCGAGGTATGCGACGCGCATGCGTCTGCTTGTAGCAGGCGCGCCGCGCCGGCGCGAGGACGGCGAAAAAGTGAAGGGCCGGAACCCCTCGCAGGATTCCGGCCCTTCGTTGTGGGCGCCGCAGGTTTCGAACCTGCGACCCCCGCCGTGTGAAGGCGGTGCTCTACCGCTGAGCTAGGCGCCCTTTCGCCATTTCAGAGCCGCGTCGCCGCGACGTCGAAACGGCGGCGGAGTATGCCTACGGAGGGGGCGGCTGTCAACGCGAACTCTTGCCGAGCTTCTCGGAGAGCTCGCGCGCCTTCCGCTTGAGGCGCGCCGCCTGCTTCTGCAGGTCCTGGTAGTCCGGACGGGCCGCGAAGCCGAAGGCGTGGAGCACCGTCTCCTGCGCCGACTCGAGCCGCTTCACGCCGCGCTGGGCGGCCCCGACCGCCCGGGCCACGGCCTCCTGTCCGCGGGGATCCTCGAGCACCGCGCGGGCCGCGCGCGCCACCGCCCGCGCGCCCAGGCCGAGGAGGTCCGCTCCGGGTGGCTTCCTCATCCGTCCCTCCTCGCCTCGTCGGCGAACTCGGTGTCGAGCCGGGCCAGGGCCCGCTCCGCCACGTAACGGTAGCCGCTGCGCCGGACCAGCGCCTCCAGATCGCCCTCGACCCGGAGCCGCCCGGAGAGCGCGGTCTTCACCGGGTCGAGCCGGCCCAGCAGGAGCTCCTTCCAGAGCCGGTACGGTGCGCGGAGCACGTACTCGGGCTCGAGCTCCAGGAGGTCGTCCGGATCGGCGAGGACGCGGGCCTCCGCGATCCGGCCCGACTCCTGCCGCCCCCAGACGGCGAAGGCGCCGCGGAAGTGCGGCGGGTCGGGCTCCACCACCGCGCCGAGGTCGCGCCCCAGCCCGGCGAGCGCCTTTGCGAGGTCGGGCTCGGCGTTCACCTGCGCGACCGCGGCGGCGAGCCACTCGGCGGACGGGAAGATCACCGCTCGCCCCGCCGGAACCAGCCGAAGAGGCCGCGCTTCTCGCCCGGCTGGGCCGCCTCCTCGCGCTGGCGCTGCCGGGACTCCTGGGCGAGCGCGCGGCGCAGCGCCTCGGGCGTGTCGCGGGTCGCGAAGTTCACCTGCCGCATCCCCTGCCCCGGCTCGTCGAAGGAGACCCGCAGGAGGGACTCCTCGTCGAGCCGGAAGTCGATGCGCCGCCCGGTCGCGGCGGCCGGGAAGCGGAGCGAGCCCAGGAACTCGTCGTCGACGATCAGGTCGCTCTCGCCCTGGTAGATGTCGATCTCGATGGGCTGCCCCGGCTCGCGCGGCGGCGGCAGGCGGAAGCTCTTCACCGACGGGATGGGCTGGTTCTTCTCGAGGATGCGGCGGAAGTGGCTCGACCCGGTGGCGATGCCGATGGGCATCGAGAGCACGTCGATGAGCGTGACCGAGTCGATCTCGTCGAGCGAGTCGCCGAGCAGCGCGGCCCCGAGCGCCACGCACTCGTCGGGGTGGACCCCGCGGCGCGGCGGCTTGCCGAAGTGCTCGCGGATCTTCTCCTGCACGAGCGGCATCCGGCTCTGGCCGCCGACGAGGATGATCTCGTCGATGTCGCCGGGGTCGAGCCGCTTCTCCGCCAGCACCCGGTCGCAGATCTCGAAGGTGCGGTCCACGAGGTCGCCGGTGAGCGCGTCGAGCTGCCCGCGCGAGAGCGCCGCGCGGACGTCGAGCGGCCGCCCGCGCTTCTCCTCGACGTAGGGCAGCTCGATCATCACGTTGGGGATGAGGGTGAGGTCGATCTTGGCCGCCTCCGCCCCCTTCTTGATGCGCTGCATGGCGATGGGCGAGGCGGCGAGGTCCACCTTGTGCGCCCGCCAGAAGTCCTCGAGGACGTGGTCGATGATCCGGTTGTCGAAGTCCACGCCGCCGAGGAAGGTGTCGCCGCCCGTCGCCAGCACCTCGAACACGTTGCCGGAGAGCTGCAGCACCGAGACGTCGAAGGTGCCGCCGCCGAGGTCGTAGACCAGGATCTTCTGGTCGAGCCCGCGGTTGAAGCCGTAGGCCAGCGCGGCGGCGGTCGGCTCGTTCACGATCCGCTTCACCTCGAAGCCGGCGAGCCGCCCCGCCTCCTTCACGGCGTTGCGCTGGTTGTCGTTGTAGTAGGCCGGGACCGAGATCACCGCCTGGCCGATGGGGTGCGCGAGGAAGGCCTCGGCCACGCGCTTCACCTGGCCGAGCACCATCCCGCTCACCTGCGGGAGCGAGTAGACCTGCCCGCCGAGGAGCACCGCGGCCTCTCCCTGCGGCCCCTCCACGATCTCGTACGAGTAGTAGTTGCGGAGCTCCTGGACCACCTTCGAGGCGTACTTGCGCCCGATGAGCCGCTTCGCGCCGTAGATGGTGTTCCTCGGGTTGACGAGGAGCTGGTCCTTGGCGACCCCCCCGACGAGGAGGTCGCCGCGCTCGGACAGCGCCACCACGCTCGGGAGGATGAGGCTGCCCTTGTCGGTCGGGACCACCCGCGGGATGCGGTTGCGGACGTGGGCCACGCAGGTGTTGGTGGTCCCGAGATCGATGCCGATGATCGGCTTCTCGCGCGCCGGGGCGAGGGTCATGGGGAGCCCTTTTTTACCACAGCCGGGCCGAAGAGCGCGGGCACGGTCAGGGCGGCGGCGAGGGCGCGCGGGGCCTCGCCCGCCAGGGCGGCGGTCGCCGGCGCCGCCGGGAGCGCCAGCCCCATCCCCTCGTCGAGCTGCCAGCGCTCGTAGACGCCCGGCTCGCCGGGCAGCTCCTCGAGGAACCGCGACGCCTTCAGCACCACCCGCTCCCGGTCCTTGGGCGAGGCCATCACCGGGAAGGCGAGGTAGAGCTCGTCCTTGGCGCGCGTGCAGGCGACGTAGAAGAGCCGGCGCTCCTCCTCCTCGCCGTCCCGGTCGCGCAGCGCCTGGGCGCTCGGGAACCGCCCGTCGGCGAGCCACACCACGAACACGGCCCGCCACTCGAGCCCCTTCGCCTGGTGGATCGACGAGAGGACCATCTTCTCGTCGGGCTCGCTCCCCTCCGAGACCGTCTCGGCGGTGAGCTCGGTGAGGAGCGCGATCTCGGCCAGGAACTGCTCGGTGTCCTCGTAGCTCCGGGCGTACTCGGCGAGCTGGCGGAGGTCCTCCACCCGCGAGTCGGCGTCGAGGTGCTCGGCGCGGAGGTGGTCCTCGTAGCCGCCCTCGAGCACCTTCTCGATCGCCTCGCCGGGGAGGTCGCGGGTGGGCGGCCGGGCCAGCGCCCGCACCAGGTCCACGAAGCGGCGGTAGCCGGGCCGCCCCTTGGGCGCGACCTGCCCGGCCACGTCGGGCGCGAGCAGGTCGTCGAGGGTGCCCGCCCCGCCGCGCCGCCGCGCGTCGAGCGCGTTCCAGACCGCCTCGGCGGTGGCGCCGCCGATCCCGGGCTGGAGCTTCAGGGCCCGGCGCAGGGCCAGCTCGTCGCCGGGGTTCTGCGCGAAGCGGAGGTGGGCGAGGACGTCCTTGATGTGGGCCGCCTCGAAGAAGCGCACCCCGCTGCGGACCACGAAGGGGATGCCGCGCCGGGCCAGCTCGAACTGGATCTCCATGGCGTGGCCGTGGGCCCGGTAGAGGACGGCGACCTCCTTCAGCGGGATCCCCTCGTCGCGCAGCTCGAGCACCCGCTGGGCCACGAACCCGGCCTGCTGCTGCACGTCGCGGCAGGGCACGAGCGCCGGGAGCGGCCCGTCGGCGCGCACGCTCGAGAGCTCCTTCTCGAACTGGCGCACGTTCATGGCGATGGAGGCGTTGGCGAGCGACAGGATCTGCGGGGTGGAGCGGTAGTTGACGGTGAGGTCGAACCGCCGCGCGTCGGGGTAGCGCTTCTCGAAGTGCAGGATGTTGGCGAAGTGGGCGCCGCGGAAGGCGTAGATGCTCTGGGCGTCGTCGCCCACCACGCAGAGGTTCCGGTGGGCCGAGGCGAGCAGGTCCACGATGTCGCCCTGGAGCCGGTTGGTGTCCTGGTACTCGTCCACGAGCACGTGCCGGAACCGCTCCGCGAGGGCGCGGCGCACCGGCTCGTGCTCGGCGAGCAGGATCTTCCAGTTCAGGAGGAGGTCGTCGAAGTCCATGGCGTTGAGCGCGTGCTTGCGCTCCGCGTAGGCCCGCGCGACCTTGAGCACGTCCTCCTCGAGCGGCGCGAACTGCGGCGTGCGGGTGGCGAGCAGGTCCGCGAGCGGCGTCTGCGTGTTGATCGCCATCGACACGAGGTCGAGGAGCAGGTCGGCCTTGGGGAAGCGGCGCGGGCCCACCGAGAGGCCGGCCGAGGCGATGGCGGCCCCCATCACCTCCTTCGCGTCCTCGCGGTCGAGGATGCTGTAGCCCTTGGCGTAGCCGAGGACGGGGGCGTGCTCGCGCAGCACCCGGTGGGCGACGTGGTGGAAGGTGCCGCCCCAGATCTGCCGCGTGTCGAGCCGCGCCACCTCCTCCACCCGCCGGAGCATCTCTCCCGCCGCCCGGTTGGTGAAGGTGAGGAGCAGCAGCGCGTCGGGAGACAGACCCTCGCGCAGCAGGCGCGCCACCCGGAAGGTGAGCGTGCGGGTCTTGCCCGAGCCGGCGCCGGCGATGACGAGGAGCGGCCCGCCACCCGCCTGCACCACCGCCGCCTGCTGCTCGTTGAGCTGCCCCGCGAGGTCGAGAGCGGCCTCGGCTCGCGCCGCCGGCTTCAGCTGGTACACCCGTGACATGCGTTCAGGGACCGTAGCAGCGCGGGCCGACGCGGGTCAACGCGCGGCCGATGGCGGTCGATTTCTTTACGCGCGGCCGGAGCCCGCTAGAGTTCTCGCATGCTGGCCGTCCGGCAGTGCCTCGCCGCCGCGCTCGCCCTGGTCGTCACGGGCTGCGCCTCGGAGGGGATGGCACGCCGGGCCCGCCACTCCAACCTGCCCCCGCCCGCCGGCGTGAGCCGGGCCGGTGTCCGCGACGTCCGCGGCGCCGGCCCGGCCCGCGCTTTCCCCGGCTCGACCGAGGCGGAGCGGGCCGTGGACGCGGCCGCGAGCCTCCTCGGGCGTCGTCGGGTCCCCGCGGACGGGCTCGAGGACGAGCCCGGCTGCGCGGCGCTGGTCCGGCTCGCCTACGCGCGGGCCGGCCGCCCCCTCCCCCCCGAGGCGTCCGACGCCGCCGCGATCCACGCCCTCGCCGAGCGGCGCGGCCAGCTCCACGGGCCGGCCCACGCGCCCGAGCCGGGCGACGTGCTCTTCCTGGCCGACCGGCCGGGCGGCCCTCCGATGCACGCGGCCATCGTGGCCCGGCGCGAGGCGGATGGCACGCTCCTCGTCATCCACCGCACGCGGCGCGGCGTGGTCCGACTCCGGGCCAACCCCGCCTGGCCCACCCGCATGGCCGACGCCAGCGGACGCAAGGTGAACGACGCGCTCGTGGTGGACCGGCGCGCGCTGCCGGCGGGCGGCCTGGTGATCGACTCGGCCTCGCTGCTGGCGCCCTGACGGTCCGAAGGTCAAGGGAGGGGCTGCGCCCCTCCCCCCGCGGATCACGGGCCGACGGTTCAGGGCTGGGTTCCCGGCCCGGGCGCGGGGCCGGCCGCGGTGCCGCCGAGCTCGGTGCGCCCGCCGACCACCACCCGGAGCACCCGGAGCCGGGAGAGCTCCCGCGGGGTGACCGTGAGCGGGTCGGCCGCGAACACCGTCAGATCGGCGTCCTGGCCGGCCCGGATCTCGCCGCGCCGCCCGCTGGCCAGCGCGGCCACGGCGGCGCCGCGGGTGTAGGCCCGCAGCGCCTCCAGGCGCGTGATGCGCTGCTCCGGCTGCCAGGGGGCGCCGGTCTCCGGGGTCCGCAGCTCCGCCGCCAGCAGGCCGAGCCGGGGGTCGGGGGACTCGATGGGGAAGTCCGACCCGAACGCGAGCGGCACGCCGTAGCGGAGCACCGTCTTCCAGGCGTAGGCGCCCGCCAGGATGGGCGAGTCCTTCCCCAGCCGCTTCTCCACCCAGGGGGCGTCCCGCACCGCGTGGAGGGGCTGCATGGAGGCGACGCACCAGTGGTCCTTCAGGAGGTGGACGTCCTCCGGCGGGAGGAACTGGGCGTGCTCCAGGCGGGGGCGGAGCGGCTCGAGCGCGATCCCGGCCTCGGCGAGCGCGGCGAAGTCCTTCAGCACCTCGGCGTTGGCCCGGTCCCCGATGGCGTGCACCGCCGGCTGGAACCCGGCCCGCGCCACCGCCTCGATGCGCGCGCGCAGCTCGGCCGGCGGGGTCATCCAGAGGCCGCGGTTGCCGGGGAGGTCGTCGGCGTATTCGGACGAGATCGCCGCGCCGCGGCTCCCGAGCGCGCCGTCGGCGTAGAGCTTCACGGCGCGCACGGTGAGCCGGCCGACCTCCGGGGTCGCCTTCCAGAGCGCCATGAGCCGCTCGACCTCCGGCATCGGCTGCTGCCCGTCGATCATGGCGTAGACGCGGATCGGCAGGCGCCCCGCCTCGGCGAGCCGGCGGTAGGCCTCGAGGGTGTCGCCGTCGCAGCCGGCGTCGTGCACCTCGGTGAGCCCGAGCGCGAGCAGCTCCCGCAGCGCGCGGAGGATCCCCTCCTCCAGCTCGGCCGGCGCGGGCTTCGCGAGCCGCTGCGCCACGAGATCCACGGCGTTGTCCACGAGCACGCCGCTGGGGCGGCCGTCGGGGTAGTGGAGGATGCGGCCGCCGTCCGGGTCGGGCGTCGCGGCGTCGATCCCGGCGGCGGCCAGGGCGGCCTCGTTGACCCAGGCGGCGTGGCCGTCGTTCCGCATGAGGAGCACCGGGTGCTCCGGCACCGCCACGGTGAGGGAGCGCTCGGACGGGAACCGCGAGGCCGGCCACTCCTCCTGGTTCCACCCGCGGCCGCGGATCCAGGTCCCGGGCGGCGCCCGGCGGGCCCGCTCGGCGACCCGCGCCGCGCACTCCTCCTCGCCCCGGGTCCCCTCGCAGTGCACCTCGAGGAGCGAGCGGCCGAAGCCGTAGACGTGCCCGTGCGCGTCCACCAGGCCGGGAACGGCGACTCCCCTGCCGAGGTCGAGCACCGGCACGTTGGGGCGCGTCTGGGCGAGGCAGTCGGGGAGCGTCCCCACGCAGGCGAACTTGCCGTCGCGGACGAGGGCGGCGGCGGCCCAGCCGTCCGGCGCGAGCAGCCGGCCGGCGACGACGTAGTCGTCCTTCATCTGCTCCTCCGTGAGGGCGCGCTTCACCGGCGCGGCGGCGCAGGCCGCGAGGGCCATGACGAGGGCGGCGAGGAAGAGGCGGCGCATGCCGCCGTCGTATCAGGCCCCCGGCGCGCCGTCACGCGTTCCGGGCGGTCCGGGCCCAGGCGGCCGCCTGGGTGCCGCGCAGGAAGCGCCAGAGCCCCACCGCCAGCGCCGCGTTCATGGCCACGAAGTAGTGCGCGCTCGACATGAGCCGGCGGGCCGGGCCGCCGGCCCCGAGCCGCCCGCCGAGCGCCAGCAGGTAGAAGGCCACCTGCGCGGCGAGCAGCGCCTGGTACCCGAGCAGCCCGCGCGCGGCGAGGGCCGCCGAGGCGACCAGGGCGCCAGCCAGCAGGAAGGGCGTCAGCCAGCGCAGGAGCTTGTGGGCGACGAACGCGAAGCAGAGGAACCCCTGCCGCGGATCGAGGAGCTGCGGCACGAGCGTGAGCGCCTGCCAGTTCCCGGCGCCGATGCGGGCCTTGCGCCCGAACTCGCGCCCGTAGTCCTCGGTGGTCTCCTCGAACGCCACCGCCTCCGGCTCGAAGGGCACGCGCCACCCTCGCGCCGCCACCTGCACGCAGGCGACGAAGTCGTCGGTGATCGTGGCGGGGTCGAGCGGCCGGAACAGGAGCCGGCGCATGGCGTAGATCCCGCCGTTGGCGCCGAGCACCAGCCCCTGCTTCCCCTCGTAGTACTTGAGGAGGGTCTCGTAGCTCCAGTAGAGGCTCTCCTCGTAGTCGCGCCGGACGCGGTTGTAGAGCCGCAGCCGCCCCACCACGGCGCCCACCTCCGGATCCTGGAAGTGGCGCACCAGCGCGCGCAGCGCCCCCTTCTCCACCATCACGTTGGCGTCGGTGAAGACCACCAGCTCGCCGCGGGCCTCCGGCACGAGCCGCGACAGCACCGCGGACTTCCCGGCGCGCACCGGGAGCTCCCGCACCTGGATGCGGGGGTCGCCGACCTCGCGGGCCAGGGCGGCGGTCCGATCGGTGCAGCCGTCGCACCCGACGAGCACCTCGATCCGGTCCGGCGGGTAGTCGAGCGCGAGGCAGTTCTCGAGCTTCTGCCGGATGCAGCCCTCCTCGTCGAAGGCGGAGAAGACGATCGAGATCGACGGCCAGCGGTCCTCGCGCAGCCGACGCCGCCGGTCGCCGCCGCCCGTCAGGTACCGCAGGCCGGACAGCGCCTCGCGGAGCCCGGTCAGGGCGGCGAGCAGCAGCGGGTAGCCGACGTAGCTGAACCCGACCAGGGCCAGCGAGGCCCAGAAGACGAATTCCATGCCCCGCGCTGACAGCAAGAGGCGCGCCACCGCGGCCACGGCAGGAGCGAAGAGCGCTCTGGGGCCGGCCGGCAGGCGCGGCGGCGCGGCGACGCTCCGGACGGGCGAGCGGCCAGGCGGTCCGGGGGGCTGGGAAAAAGACTACCGCGCCGGAGACGCGGGGTTCCGCGCGGCGGTCGCGAGCGGCGGCTCGACCGGGCCCGGGCGGGCGGCCGACGCGGCGGGCGCCGCCGGCGCTGGCGGAGAAGGCGGGGGCACGAGCGCCTGCGCCAGCGCCGCGGCGGTCGCGTGCTGCGGGTTGGAGCGGACCAGCTCGGACAGGATCCGCAGCGCGTCGTCGCGCCGCTCCGCCTCGACGAGCGCGCGCGCGGCGAGGAGCCGGGCCCGGAGGAGCTCGGGGTGGGCGCGGGAGAGGTCCAGGAGGCCGGTCAGCCCCCGCTCGCGCCGGGCGGCGTCCTTCGCGCCGGCGTTGGCGCTGGCGCGCGCCAGCTCGAGCCAGGGATCGGAGAGCTTCTGCGCGTCGGCGCGGGCCAGGGCCTGCGCCGCGCCCTCGCGGTTGCCGCCGAGGGCGTCGTAGAGGGCGAGCGCGCGCAAGACGGCGGGATCGCCGGGGTGGTCGCGCACCAGCGAGGAGAGGATCCCCTTGGCCGAGGCCTCGCGCCGGTTCCCCTGCTCCCGCAGGTCGTCGTAGCGGGCCGTCAGCGCCTTCACGCGGGCCGAGAGCTCCGCCTCGCGCCGCTCCCAGCCGGCCGGCCGGTCGGACTTGAGCTGCGCCAGCTCGGCGCCGTCCCGGGCGTACTCCCGCTGCAGCCGGGCCGCCTCCCAGGAGAGATCCGACAGCTCGAGGACGCGCGCCAGCGCCACGTCGGCCTCGGCCTGGAAGAGGTTGCCGTCGAGCGCCGAGGCGGCGGCGAAGGCGTCGGCGGCGGCGGCGAGGCTGCCGGGGTCGTCGCGGAGGAGCAGCGTGTGCCCCTCCTTCCGCTTCGTCGCGGCGCCGGGGTCGGTCTGCCGGCCCAGGAAGGCGTGCACCGCCCAGGCGCCGAGCGCGAGCAGGGCGATGACGAGGAGCGCCACCCCGACCCAGCGGAGCGAGGCGCCGCCGCCGCGGCGGGTGGAGCGCATCCGCTGCACGGAAGAGCGGTAGGCGCTCGACATCGGCACGGAAGGGCCGGGCGCGGCGCCGGCCGAGGTCGGCCGGGCCCAGGGCGGCACCGGCGCGCCCTGCCCCTCCGCCTTCGGGGCGGGCCCGGCGCGACGGGGAGGGCCCGCGAGCTCGTCGTCGGAGCCCTCCAGCGTGGAGAGCCGGGGCGGCTCCGGGAGCGGCTCGGGCGCGGGCTCCGGAGCGGCCTCCGCGGAGCTGGGCGCCTCGCCGGACTCGTCGATCGCCCCATTCCTGGCTGGCGCTGCGGCGGACGGGGGCGGCTGCGGGCTCGGCTCGGGGCGGGAGGCGGGCGCCGGCGGAGCGGCGGGCTCGGCGCCGGCCGGACGCATCGCCGTGAACACGTGCTCGCAGCGCGTGCACTGCACCAGGGCCCCCTCCGCCGGGACGAGCTTTTCGTCGAGCTCGTAGACGGTGGAGCATCGTTCGCAGCGGATGTGCAAAGGCGTCTCCCAGGAACCTCTCGGGAGGCGCAGCGTAGCGCAGGTCAACGGCTCGCGCCACGTTCACGAGCCCCCCGAAAGCGCCCGAGGATTCCCCGGCGAGCCCTCGGCTCCGGCGCGGAGCCAGGGCCTCGCCCGGGCCAGCCGCGCGGGCCCGATCCCGCGCACCCGGGCGAGGTCGTCCACCGAGCGGAAGGGCCCCCGCTCCTCCCGGTCGGCGACGACCGCCGCGGCGAGCCGGGCGCTCAGGCCGGGCACGCCGGCCAGGTCCTCGGCGGTGGCCCGGTCGAGGTCGATGGGGGCGCCGGCGAGGCGCGCCTCGCGCCCGGAGAGGCCGCGCCGCGGCCCGGGGTCCGTCGCGCAGCCGACCCAGCCGCGTGGCGGCGCTCCCCTCCCCTCCGGCGCGCACTCCCGCCCGCGGCCGGGGTGGAAGAGGACGCGCCGCGCCGCGGCGGGCGCGAGCGTCAGGAGCGCGAGCAGGAGGAGCGCGAGGCGGCGGGCCACGCGACCGCGGGGAGCAAGTTCCGCGCCGAAGCCGTCGCGCGCGCCGCGGAGCGCGCGGCGTGCGCGGGCGGGCCTCCCGGCGTCCGGGAGGGAGCCTCGGCCGGCGTCAGCCGGCGACGGGCCGGAGGCAGAGCGCCCGGTTGAGCGCGGTGACCGCCTTCTTGTAGTCGGCCCGGTCGATGACGAACTGCATGTTGACCTGCCGCAGCGACTGCGAGAACGCGTTCACGTTGATCTGGTTCTCGGCCAGCACCTGGGTGGCGCGGGCGAGGACGCCGGGGATGGCCATGTTCGAGCCGATCACGCAGACCACCGCCGCCGGCACCACCGTGACGAGCTCGTAGCGGTTCTCGAGCTCCTCCACGAAGGCCGAGGTGACCGCCTTCTCCCAGACCACGTGGGTGATCGAGTTCGCGTTGGTGGTCTTGACGATGTACGAGACCCCGTGGCGCCGGAAGATCTCCATGACGCCGAGGTCGAAGCCGACCGTGCCGACCATCGAGGGATCGTGGATCTCGAGCGCGCTCACCTTGGTGGTGCCCGCGATCACCTCGATGCGGGCCTTCTCGCCCACGTAGTCCTTGGTGATGAGCGTGCCCGGGTGCTCGGGCTCGAAGGTGTTCTTGAGCCGGATGGCGATGCCGGCGAGCTCCATCGGCTTCGCCGCCTTGGGGTGGATCGCCTCCATGCCGACGTCGGCGAGCTGGTCGGCGACGTCGTAGTTGGTCGCGCCCACCACCACGGTGTTGGCCGGGCCGACGATCTCCGGGTCGGCGGAGGAGAGGTGGTACTCCTTGTGGATCACCGCCTCGTCGGCCTTGAGCTCCACCGCGACCTTGCTGAAGGTCACCTCGGAGTAGCCCCGGTCGAACTCCCGCATGATGCCCTCGACGCCCTTGGTGTAGCCGGTGACGACGAGCACCTCCTCGCGCGGATCGACCCCCTGGAACGACTCGTGGATCCGCTCGTCGATGGTGAGCGGCTCGTCGTCGTCGAAGCCGGAGAGGTCGAGGAGGCGCGCCCGCACGCCCTTGGCCTTCAGGATCTCGACGCTGTTGAAGGCGCTGTGGACCTCGCCGATGGCCGCCAGCATCTCGCGGGCCGCGAGGAGCACGTTCTCGCGCCGGACGTAGCCCGACCCGAGCACGTGGCGCATCGAGTCGAGGTAGCCCTCGAGCTCGCGCATCCGGGTCTCGATGAAGCCGTTGGCCCGGCCGAGGTCGAGCCCCAGCGGGGCGAGCCCGGCGTTCAGGTCCTCGAGCCTCTTCGTGAGCGCGCCGAGGGCCTCGGCGAAGTCGGCGCCGGAGGCGAACCGGGCGTAGACGCCCGGCTCCCCGGTCTTCTTGTGCTCGAGCAGCTGGTTCGTCACCCCGGCGTAGGCCGAGACGACGTACACCCGCCCGTAGATCCGCTCGGGCTCCCGCAGCATGATGTTCGCGAGCACGTCCTCGAACTTCGACATCGAGGTGCCGCCGATCTTCTCGACGCTGATCATCTGGCCTCACGCGGGCGGTGGGGGTGGAGCGAAGCCCGTCGATGATACTTGAAGTGCGGTCGGCGGCAACTCCGCCACGCCGCTACCGGAGGGCCAGGCGGACCGCCTTGCGCAGCCCGGCCCAGGGGAGCAGCCGGAGCGCCTCGTCGAGCGGGAAGAGCCCCGCCTCCGCGTGCTCGGCCGAGAGCCGCCAGGCGAACCCGTCCGGCAGGCGGGCGGCGAAGGCGGTCTCCTCGACGAGCAGCAGGCCTTCCGGGGGCCGGGCCAGGAGCGCCGGATCGACCGAGAAGGCGTGCCGGTAGTCGAGCGGCGCGACCTCGCTCGCGGCGCCGGTCTCCTCCCGGAGCTCCCGCGCCGCGGCGGCGGCCGCCGACTCGCCGGGCTCGATCCGGCCGGTGACCGGCTGCCAGAACCCGCCGCGCTCGGCCGTCCGGCGGAGCAGGAGCACCCTGCCGTCGGGCGCGACGGGCACCACCGCCACCGTGCGGACGTCGGGCGGCGCCTCGCGCCGGGCCCGGCCGAAGAGCGCGCAGAGGTGGTGCGCCAGCCGCTCCTCCACCTCCGCGAGCGGCGGGGCGGCCCTTCCGCGGGCCTCCAGCTCGGCCGCCAGGCTCGTCACCCCGAGCCGCGGGTCGGCGATGCCGCAAGGGACGATGGTCTGGAAGTGGCCGAGGTCGGGCGCGGCGTTGAAGGCGAAGCCGTGGCTCGTGATCCAGCGCGACAGGTGCACGCCGACGGCGCCGACCTTGCGGGTCCCTACCCAGCAGCCGCGGTGCTCCGGGTGACGGCCGGCCTCGACGCCCCAGTCGGCGCAGGTCCGGATCATCGCCTCCTCGAGGTCGCCCACGTAGCGGCGGACGTCGGGGCGATCCGAGAGGTCGAGGATCGGGTACCCCACCACCTGCCCGGGCCCGTGGTAGGTGACGTCGCCGCCGCGGTCGGTCTCGTGGATCTCGAAGCCGCGCGAGGCGAGCCAGTCGCGGGAGGCGACGATGTTCCGCTGGCTGGCGCTCCGGCCCATCGTCAGGACCGGCGGGTGCTCGAGGAGGAAGAGGTGGTCCTCCCCGGGCGGCGCGCCGGCCGCCACGGCGGCGCCGGCCCGGCGCATCAGCGCGAGCCCGTCCTCGTACTCGACGCGGCCGAGCTTGTGGACGGCGAGGGTCCTCACGCCTGCGCCGCCGCCCGCGCGTCGGCCTTGCGCGGCCGCTCCGGCCGGTTGAGCGCGTGGATGGCCTCGCCGAGCGCGGCCTTGCAGGCCTCCATGAGCGCCTCCGGCAGCGTCGGGTGCGCGTGGACGGTGAGCGCGACGTCCTCGAGGTAGGCGCCCATCTCGAGCGCCAGGGCCGCCTCGGCGATGAGGTCGGAGGCCTCGGGGCCGACGATGGTCGCGCCGAGGAGCAGCCCCGAGCCCTTGTCGCCCACCACCTTCACGAAGCCGTCGGTGTGGTCGATGGCGATGGCGCGGCCGAGCGCGCCGAAGCCGAACTTGCCGACCACCGGCTCGTAGCCCGCCTTGCGGGCCTCCTCCTCGGAGAGCCCGACGCTCGCGACCTCCGGCTCGGTGAAGATGGCGGCCGGCATGGCCACCCAGTCGCGCACCGACTTCTTGCCGGCGATCGCCTCGGCGGCGATCTCGCCCTCCTTCGACGCCTTGTGGGCGAGGAGCGGCGGGCCGGAGAGGTCGCCGACGCAGTAGATGGACGGCACGCTCGTCTGGTAGCGCTCGTTCACCTCCACGAAGCCCTTCGGCCCGATCTTCACGCCGACCGCGTCGAGCCCGAGCCCGGACGCGTCCGGCCGCATCCCGACCGCCACCAGCACCTTGTCGCAGGGGATGGCCTGCTCCTTGCCGTCCACCTCGATGCGGACCGCGAGCCCGTCCTTGCCCCGGTCGAGCCCCTTGGCCTTGGCCGAGACGTGGACCGCGACCTCGCGCTGGCGGAGGTTCTTCTGCACCACCCGCACCGCCTCGGGATCGATCCCGGTGAGGAGCTGGGGGAGGGCCTCCACCACCGTGACCTTGGAGCCGAGCCGGGCGTAGGTGCTCCCGAGCTCGAGGCCGATGATGCCGCCGCCGATGACCACGAGGTGCTTCGGGATCTCCGGGAGGTCCACCGCCTCGCGGGCGCTCCAGACGTCCTTGCCGTCGAACTCGAACCCGGGGATCTGGATGGTGCGGGCCCCGGTGGCGACGATGAAGGCCGGCGCCTCCACGCGCCACTCGCCCTTCTCGCCCTTCACCTCGATGGCGTTCGGCGCCACGAAGCGCCCCGCGCCGCGGAGGACCTCGACGCCGTTCCCCTTCTCGAGCGTGCCGACGCCGCCCACGAGCTTCTTCACCACCTCGTTCTTGAAGGCGCGCAGCTTCTCGACGTCGATCCGGGGCTGGTCCGCGATGATGCCGCGATCGGCGGCGCCGCGCATCTCGTCCACCAGGTTGGCGACCGCGATGAGCGCCTTGGACGGGATGCACCCCCAGTTCAGGCAGACGCCCCCCAGCGACTCCTTCTCCACGAGCGCCGTCTTCTTGCCGAGCTGGGCGAGCCGGATGGCGGCCACGTAGCCGCCCGGCCCTGCGCCGATCACCACCGCGTCGAAGGTCTTGGTGTCCATGCGTGCCCCTCCCGAGGCGCCGCAGTCATAGCGCCTGACGGCCGCCCTCGCCAGCGCTCTCGCGCGCCCGGGCCGGGCCGGGGGGCTCGGGGTCGAGCCACCGCCGCTGGTCGGCGAGCTGCCAGGGCGGGCGCGCGTAGACGTCCTCGAGGAGGGTCTCGCGGGCGGGCGCCGGGAGCGCCTCCGCCTCGGCGACGGCGCGGTGCACCAGGGCCTCGAGCTCGACGCGGAGCGCCGCCGCGGCGGCGTCGTCGAGCAGGCCGCGCCCGCGCAGGTACGCGCCGAGCCGGGCCAGCGGGTCGCGCCGTCGCCAGACCTCCACCTCGGCCTCGTCGCGGTAGACGCGCGGGTCGTCGGAGGTGGAGTGCGCCCCGATCCGGTAGGTCTCGAGCTCGAGGAAGCTCGGCCCGCCGCCGTCCCGCGCCCGCTCCACCGCGGTCCGGGTGGCGGCGTAGACCGCGAGCGCGTCGTTCCCGTCCACCCGCGCGCCCGGCAGCCCGTACGCCCGCGCCTTGACGGCGATGGTCGCGGAGCCCGACTCGGCCGCGGTGGGGGTGGAGATGGCCCAGTGGTTGTTCTGGCAGAGGATGACGACCGGCGGCTCGAGCACCCCGGCGAAGTTCATGGCGGCGTGGAAGTCGGCGCTGGCGGTGCCGCCGTCGCCGATGTACGCGAGCGCCACCCGCCGGTCCCCCCGGAGCTTCATCGCCAGCGCGGCGCCGACGGCCTGGGGGAGCTGCGAGCCGATGCAGGAGGACCAGGAGACCTGGTTCACCTCCCGCCCGGACATATGGGAGGGCATCTGCCGGCCCTTGAGCGCGTCGCCCGCGTTCCCGAAGACCTGGCACAGCCAGGTGACGAGGTCGAAGCCGCGCAGGAGCATGGCCCCGGACTGCCGCAGCGCCGGGAAGATCCAGTCGTCCGGCTCGGCGGCGGCGGCGCTGGCGAGGCAGGCCGCCTCCTCCCCGGTGCAGGCGCCGTAGAAGCTCACCCGCCCCTCGCGCTGCAGCGTGAGCATCCGCTCGTCGAGGACCCGCTGCAGCACCATGGCGCGGTGGAGCCGCAGGAGCCGCTCCGGCGCGAGCTCCGGCGGCGGCCCGACCACCCGCCCCTCCTCGTCGAGGACGCGGAACAGGCCGAGCTCGGGCGAGGGGTCGCCCATGGGGACGCCTAGACCAGCTCCATGAAGAGCAGGTTCGGGTCCTCGAGGTAGCCGATGAGCGTGTAGGCGAAGGCGGCGCCGACGTGCCCGTCCACGATCCGGTGGTCGAAGGAGAGGGAGACGTGCATCACGTCCCGGATCACCACCTGGCCGTCGCGGGCCACCGGCGTGGGCCGGATGCGGTGGACGCCGAGGATCGCCACCTCCGGGTGGTTGATGATCGGGGTGGCGAACAGCCCGCCCAGCGCGCCCAGGCTGGTGATGGTGAAGGAGGAGCCGCCGAGGTCCTCGAGCCGGAGCTTCCCCCCGCGGGCGTCGGCGCCGAGCCGCTCGATCTCTCGCGCGAGGTCGAGGAGCGATCGCCGGTCGGCGTCGCGCACCACCGGGACCACCAGCCCCTGCTCGGTCGCGGCGGCGACGCCGAGGTGGAAGGTCCGCTTGCGCCGGACCTCCTGGCGCCCCTCGTCCACGAGCGCGTTGAGCGCGGGGTGCTTCTTCAGCGCGGCCACCGCCGCCTTCACGATGAACGGGAGGAAGGTGACCTTCACCCCCTGCTCGCGCGCGGCGCCGGCGATCCGGTCCTTCACGCGGGTGAGCTCGGTGACGTCCACCTCCTCGACGAAGGTGAAGTGGGCGGCGGTGTGCTTCGAGACCGCCATGTGCTCGGCGATCTTCCGGCGCAGCCCGCGCAGCGGCACCACCTCGTCGTCCGGCGCGGCGCCGCGGAGCGCGGCCGCCGGCGCGCCCTCCCCGGCGGGCGCGGCGGCCGGGCGGGCCGCGGCGGCAGGTCGCCCGTCCACGCCGTCGCGGGCGGCGCTCACGTCGTCCTTGGTGACGCGGCCGCCGGGTCCGGTGCCGGGGACGGACTGGAGGTCCACGCCGAGCTGGCGGGCCAGGGCGCGTACGGCCGGGGCGGCGAGGGCGCGGTGCGCGGCCCCTCCCCGACCCTCTGCCGCCGCGCGGGAGAGGGGGAGAACCGCCGGCGATTCAGGCGACGCGGGCGCTGCGGTGCTCCCTCCCCGCTCGGGCGGGGAGGGCTGGGGAGGGGCGGCCAGGGGCACCGCGCTGCCGGCCTCCGGCGCCGACGCCCCCGCCGCCTCCTCGATCTCGATCTCCAGGAGCGGCTGGTGCACCTTGGCGAGGTCGCCCTCCTTCCAGAGGAGCCGGGTCACCCTCCCCCGCCGCGGCGACGGGATGGTGACGGTGGCCTTGTCGGTCATGACCTCGACGAGCGGCTGGTCCTCGCGGACCGGATCGCCGGGCTTCACGAACCACTGCTGGATCTCCGCCTCGACCACGCCCTCGCCGATGTCGGGGAGGATGAACTGGTAGGCCATGCGTCCCTCGGTGCGGTGCTCGGGTGTGGAGCCTAGAAGGCGGCGACCTCGCGCAGGGCGCGCAGGATGCGGGGGGCTCGCGGCAGGTACTCCGCCTCGAGCGTGTACGGGAAGGGGGTGTCGAAGCCGGTGACCCGGGTGATGGGCGCCTCGAGCGAGAGGAAGCAGCGCTCCTGGATGAGCGCCGAGAGCTCGGCGCCGAAGCCGCAGGTCCGGGGCGCCTCGTGGACGATCACCGCGCGCCCGGTCTTCCTGACCGATCGCTCGATGGCGTCCACGTCGAGCGGCTGGAGCGAGCGGAGGTCGAGGAGCTCGCAGTCGAGGCCCGCCTCGGCCGCCTCGCGCACCGCCTGGTCGGCCTCGTGCCACATCGCGCCCCAGGCGATGACGGTGATCTGCGAGCCCTCGCGCGTCACCCGGGCCTGGCCGAGCGGGATCTCGTACTCGCCCTCGGGCACCTCCCCCTTGGCCGCGCGGTAGACCCGCTTCGGCTCGAAGAAGAGCACCGGGTCCGGATCGCGGATGGCGGAGATGAGGAGCCCCTTGGCGTCGTACGGGTTCGAGGGCACCACCACCTTCAGCCCGGCGGTGTGGATGAAGTGGGCCTCGGGCGACTGCGAGTGGTAGTGGCCGCCGCGGATGCCGCCGCCGTAGGGGCTGCGGATCACCATGGGGCAGGCGTACTGGCCGCCGGAGCGGTACCGGTACTTCGCCACCTCGTTCACCAGCTGGTCCATCGCCGGGAAGATGAAGTCGGCGAACTGGATCTCGGGGACCGGGCGCAGGCCGTAGAGCGCCATCCCGACCGCGGTGCCGATGATGCCGCCCTCGGCGAGGGGGGTGTCGATCACCCGGTCCGCGCCGAACTCGTCGTGCAGCCCCTGGGTGGCGCGGAAGACGCCCCCGAACCGCCCCACGTCCTCGCCGAGCACGACCACGTTCGCGTCGCGCCGCATCTCGGTGCGCAGCGCGTCGTTCACCGCCTGGATCACGTTCATCGTGGGCACGGCGCTAGCCCTCCTCGCGCAGCCGGGCGGCCCGCGGGTCCGCGTCCACCGCCGCCCGCAGCTCCTCGAGCTGCTCGCGCTGCTGCCAGAGCGGCTCGGCGTAGACGCCCTGGAAGAGGCTCTCGAGCGGCGGCTTCGGCGGGAGCGCCTCGGCCTCCCGCATCGCGGCCAGGATCTCGGCCTGGGCCTGCTCCCGGAGCGCCGCGTCGTCGGCCTCGGAGAGGAGCCCGCGCCAGGCGAGGTGCGCCTTGAGGCGCAGGATGGGGTCCTTCTTCCGCCACGGCTCGACCAGCTCGGGCGCGCGGTAGGCCCGGGGGTCGTCGCTCGTGGAGTGACCCTCCATCCGGTAGGTGACGCACTCGATCAGGGTGGGGCCCTCGCCGGCGTGGGCGCGCGCCCGGGCGAGCCGGGTCGCCTCGTACACCGCGAGGAGGTCGTTCCCGTCCACCCGCTCGCCCCGCATGCCGTACCCGAGGGCCTTCTCGGCGAAGGTGACGGCGGCGGTCTGCCGCTCGCGCGGCACGCTGATGGCCCAGCCGTTGTTGCGGCAGACGAAGACCACCGGGACCTTCCGCACGCCGGCGAAGTTGAGCCCGGTGTGGAAGTCGTTGGCGCTCGTGGCCCCCTCGCCGAAGTAGACGAGCGGCACCATGTCGTCCCCCTTGATGCGGGCCGCCCAGCCGGCGCCGACCGCCTGCGGGATCTGGGTGGCGATGGGAGAGCTGATGGAGGCGAAGCGCCCGGCGGCGAAGGCCTCGTGGCACGGCATCTGGTGGCCGAGCATGAGATCGCCCGAGTTGCCGAGCAGGTCGCAGAGGAACCTCTGGAGCGGCAGGCCGCGCAGCAGCGCCGCGCCGTGCTCGCGGTAGCAGGGGAAGATCCAGTCCTGGTCGGCCATCGCCGCCGCCGCGCCGAGGACCGTCGCCTCCTCGCCGATGGAGCCGATGTAGAAGCCGATCCGGCCCTGCCGCTGCAGCTGGATCATCCGCTCGTCGAGGAGCCGGTTCAGCACCATGAGCCGGTAGAGCGATACGAGCCGCTCCGCCGGCAGGTGCAAGCGCGAGAGGTCGGCGCTCCCGTCGTCGGCGAGGACGGTCTCGAGCGGGAACTCCTTCTCCGGCCGATGGGGCGCGGGGCGCTGGGCGAACGGCGGGAGCTCCGGCATGGCGTGGCCGTTCTGGCCGCCGTGCCCGTTCCGCTTCACGAGGTTCTGGTGGATCTCTCGCCGCATCGGTCGCTCCGAATCCAGGGTGAGGACGCTCAGGGACCGCCAGCCGGCCGTCGCGGGGCGCCGATCTCCCCGCGCAGGAAGAGCTCCGCCGCCCGGTAGCTCGAACGGACGAGGGGCCCGCTCGCCACGTACCTGAATCCGAGCCGCTCCCCAAGGCCCTTGAAGGTCTCGAACCGCTCGGGCGTCACGAACTCCATGACCGGCAGGTGCCAGGCGGACGGGCGCAGATACTGCCCGAGCGTGAGGATCTCGACGCCGACGGCCCGCAGGTCGCGCATCGCCTCCTCCACCTCCTCCGGGGTCTCGCCGAGCCCGAGCATGATGGAGGACTTGGTGAAGATGGACGGGAACTCGCGCTTCATCCGGTCGAGCACCCCGAGCGTCTGGTCGTACCCGGCCCGGGCGTCCCGCACCACCGGCGTGAGCCGCCGCACCGTCTCGAGGTTGTTCGCGAAGACGTCGGGGCGGGCGCGCCCGATGGTCCGCACCGCCTCGGCGTCGCCGCGGAAGTCGGGCGTGAGCACCTCCACGAGCAGGCCCGGGATGGCGCGCAGGTGACGGATCGCCTCGGCGAAGTGGCCGGCGCCGCCGTCCGGCAGGTCGTCGCGATCCACGCTCGTGACGACGAGGTACTCGAGCCCGAGGCGGCCGACCATCTCGGCGAGGTGGCGCGGCTCGTCGGGATCGAGCGGCGGCGGCGCGGCCGCGGTCTTCACGTTGCAGAAGCGGCACCCGCGCGTGCAGGTGTCGCCCATGAGCATCACCGTCGCCGTGCCGCCGCCCCAGCACTCGGCGACGTTGGGGCAGTGGGCCTCCTGGCAGACCGTGTGGAGCTTCTCCCGGCCCAGGGTCTCGCTCACCGTCCGGTAGCGCTCCCCGCCCGGGACGCCCACCCGGAGCCACGGCGGCTTCTTCGCCCCCATCGGCACGCCCTCGGCGCGCATCCGGGCGACGATCTCCGCGCGATCCGAAGGCGGGACCTCGGCCGGGCCGCCGAGTACCGGGAGGCGCGTTCGGGAAGGGGTCGTCATGGTCCTCGTACCCTTACTCATTCTTCCGAAAAAAAGCCGCATGATATGCTGCGCCAGCGCTCCCCCGCGGGGGTGAACCGGAGCCGCTCCAGAGGACGCCTGCTTGACGACTGCCCAGGCCGCGCCGGCCACCCGAATCCTGATCGTGGACGACGACGCCTCCGTCCGGGACGTCATCGCGGTGCTGCTCACGGAGGAGGGCTACGCCTGCACGACCGCCTCCTCCGCCGACGAGGCGCTGGAGCGCGCGCGGGGCGGGGACTTCGAGCTCTGCATCAGCGACATGAAGATGCCCGGCAAGGGCGGCCTCTGGCTCCTGGAGCGGCTCCGGGCGGAGCACCCCTCCCTCGCGATGGTGATGCTCACCGCCTACGGCGAGACCGAGGCGGCGGTCGAGTGCCTGCGCGAGGGCGCCTCCGACTACCTGCTCAAGCCGCCCAAGCTCACCGAGCTCGTCCGCTCCATCGAGCGCGCCCTGGCCCGGCGCCGGCTCGAGCTCGCGCGCCAGCGCTACCGCAAGAGCCTGGAGACGCGGGTCCTCGAGAAGACCGCCGAGCTCTCGCACGCGCTGCGCCAGGTGGAGCAGAGCTACCAGACCACGCTCGACGCGCTGGTCGCCGCCCTCGACGCCCGGGAGCACGAGACGAGCGACCACTCCCAGCGCGTGGTCCGGTACACCCTCGCCATCGCCGACCGGCTCGGGCTGCCGCAGTCGCAGCTCCCGGACATCGCCCGGGGCGCCCTCCTGCACGACATCGGCAAGATCGGCGTCCCCGACGCCATCCTCCTCAAGCCCGGCAAGCTCACGCCCGCGGAGTGGGAGGAGATGCGCCGCCACCCGCACGTCGGCTGGACGATCCTGCGGTCGATCCCGTTCCTCGAGGCGCCGGCGGAGATCGTCCTCGCCCACCAGGAGCGGTACGACGGCCGCGGCTATCCCCGCGGCCTCTCCGGCGACGCCATCCCGCTCGGCGCGCGGATCTTCGCCATCGCCGACACGCTCGACGCGATGACGAGCGACCGCCCCTACCGGCAGCGGCAGAGCTTCGCCGCCGCCATCGCCGAGGTGGCGCGCTGCAGCGGGACGCAGTTCGACCCGCGCTGCGTCGAGGCCTTCCTCGCCATCGGCGAGGAGGAGCTGGTGGCTCTCCGCACCGCGCAGCCGCGGGTGGCCTGACCGGCCGGGCAGGGCCGGCTCAGGCCGGGGCGGCTAGCCCTTCTCCACCGCCTTGCCGGCCTTCTTCCAGCCCTCGATCCCGTCGCCGAGCACCAGCACCTTCGCGTACCCCATCTCGACCGCCCGCCGGGCGGCCTCGTGGCTCGCGCCTCAGAGCTTGTTGGCGCAGTAGAACACGAGCACGGCCCCCTTGTCGGCGGGCAGCACCGAGGCGGGGTAGTCGCTGTAGTGGACGTGCTTCGCGCCGGGGACGTGCCCCTTCGCGAAGATCTCGGGCGGGTTCGCGTCGAAGACGTAGACGCCGGGCTTGCCGACGAGCGACGCCACGCGGGCGACGTCGGCCACCTCGAACCCCTCCCCTCCCGCCGCGCGGGCGGCGAGCGGGAGGGCGAGCGGACAGGCGAGGGCGAGCATGAGCAGGAGGTTGCGCATGGGGTCGTTCTTTAGCGGGTGGGCGGCTCGCACGCCAGCCCGGAGAGCCGGGTAGCGGCTCCGCGTGCGGGCGGCCAGGGCCAAGGGCTACGGCGCGATGGGGAGCCCCTTGGCGGGCGGCGCGGCCGCCGGCTCCTGCTCGCCCCCATTCAGCGCCGCCTCGGCGAGGTGGGTGTGGATCTTCATCGAGCAGAACTTCGGCCCGCACATCGAGCAGAACTCGGCCGACTTGAAGGCCTCGTGCGGCAGGGTCTCGTCGTGCATCCGCTGGGCGGTCTCCGGGTCGAGCGAGAGCGCGAACTGCTTCTTCCAGTCGAAGGCGTAGCGGGCCCGCGAGAGCTCGTCGTCGCGGTCGCGGGCGCCCGGCCGGTGGAGCGCCACGTCGGCGGCGTGGGCGGCGATCTTGTAGGCGATGATCCCCTGGCGCACGTCGTCGATGTCCGGGAGGCCGAGGTGCTCCTTCGGGGTCACGTAGCAGAGCATGGCCGCGCCGTGCTGGGCGGCGACCGTGGCGCCGATGGCGCTCGTGATGTGGTCGTAGCCGGGCGCGACGTCGGTGACGAGGGGCCCGAGCACGTAGAACGGCGCCTCGTCGCAGAGCTCCCGCTCCTTCTGCATGTTCATGGGGATCTGGTCGAGCGGCACGTGGCCCGGCCCCTCCACCATCACCTGGACGTCGTGCTTCCAGGCCCGGCGGGTGAGCTCGCCGAGCACCTTCAGCTCCGCGAACTGGGCGGCGTCGGAGGCGTCGGCGAGGCAGCCGGGGCGCAGGCCGTCGCCCAGGCTGAAGGCCACGTCGTACCGCTTGAAGATCTCGCAGATCTCGTCGAAGTGCGTGTAGAGCGGGTTCTCGGCCTTGTGCGCGAGCATCCACTGCGCCATGAGCGCCCCGCCGCGGCTGACGATGCCGGTGATGCGGTGGGCGGCGAGCGGGATGAAGTCGGCGAGGAGCCCGGCGTGGATGGTCATGTAGTCCACGCCCTGCCGCGCCTGGGCCTCGATGATCTCGAGCAGGAGCTTCGGGGTGAGGTCCACCACGTCCTTCACGTGGGCGAGGCACTCGTAGATGGGCACCGTGCCCACCGGGATCGGGCTGGCCCGGAGGATCGCCTCCCGGATCTGCGGGATGTCGCCGCCGGTCGAGAGGTCCATCACGGTGTCGGCGCCGTACTTGATGCTGACGCGGAGCTTCTCGAGCTCGGTCGCGATGTCGCTCACCACCGCGCTGTTGCCGATGTTCGAGTTGATCTTGCAGGTCGCGGCGACCCCGATGGCCATCGGCTCCAGCTCGGGGTGGTTCACGTTGGCCGGGATGATCATCCGGCCGCGCCCGACCTCGTCGCGCACCAGCTCGGGGGCGAGGTGCTCGCGCCGGGCCACGTGGGCCATCTCCTCGGTCACCACGCCTTTTCGCGCGTAGTGCATCTGGGAGACGTTCGGCTGCCCCTTGCGCTTCGAGATCCAATCGGCGCGCATGCGCTCGACCTCCTTGGGTGTTTCGGGGACTGCGAAAACTAACGGGCGCGCGTTTTCGTGTCAACGCGCGCCCGTCGATGTGTGGACCGCCGGTCGAGCCGGCCACCGCCCGCGGCTACCGCAGCGCCCGGAAGGCGTCGCGGCCCGCGTAGCGGGCGGTCTTCCCGAGCTCCTCCTCGATGCGGAGGAGCTGGTTGTACTTGGCGACGCGGTCGGTGCGGGAGGCCGAGCCGGTCTTGATCTGCCCGCAGTCGCAGGCGACGGCGAGGTCGGCGATGGTGGTGTCCTCGGTCTCGCCGGAGCGGTGGCTCATGACGCTCGTGTAGCCGGCGCGGTGCGCCATGCGGACCGCGTCGAGCGTCTCGGTGAGCGAGCCGATCTGGTTGACCTTCACCAGGATCGAGTTGGCGATCCCCTGCTCGATCCCTTGCGAGAGCCGGGCGACGTTGGTGACGAAGAGGTCGTCGCCGACGAGCTGCAGCTTGCCGCCGAGCTTCTCGGAGAGGAGCTTCCAGGTGGCCCAGTCGTCCTCGGCGCAGCCGTCCTCGATGGAGACGATGGGGTACCGGTCCGCCAGGCCGGCGTAGTACTCCACGAGCCCCTTGCCGTCGAAGCTCTTGCCCTCGCCCTCGAGCACGTACTTGCCCTGGGCCTGGTCGTAGAACTCGCTCGCGGCGCAGTCGAGCGCGAGGGCCACCTGCCCGTCCGCGCCGGCCTTCAGGCCCGCCTGCGAGATGGCCTCGAGGATCACCTGCAGCGCCTCCTCGTTCGAGCCGAGGCTCGGGGCGTAGCCGCCCTCGTCGCCGACGCCGGTGGAGGCCCCCTTCCCCTTCAGCACCTTCTTGAGCGCGTGGAACACCTCGGCCCCGTAGCGGAGCGCCTCGGCGAAGGTCGGTGCGCCGAGCGGGACGACCATGAACTCCTGGATGTCCACGTTCGAGTCGGCGTGGGCGCCGCCGTTGAGGATGTTCATGAGCGGCACCGGGAGGGTGCGCGCGCCGGCCCCGCCGACGTAGCGGTAGAGCGGCAGCCCGTGGGCCAGGGCGGCGGCGCGGGCGGCGGCGAGCGACACGCCCAGCACCGCGTTCGCCCCCAGCTTCGACTTGGTGGGCGTGCCGTCGAGCTCGCACATCCGCGCGTCCAGCGCCGCCTGCTCGG
This sequence comes from Anaeromyxobacter paludicola, assembly GCF_023169965.1. NCBI lineage: Bacteria > Pseudomonadati > Myxococcota > Myxococcia > Myxococcales > Anaeromyxobacteraceae > Anaeromyxobacter > Anaeromyxobacter paludicola. The sequence goes on from NZ_AP025592.1 coordinate 911,691, forward strand.
AGGCGTCCATCCCGATGACCGTGGGGGCGATCTGGTCGATGACGTTCGCCACCGCCTTGCGGACGCCCTTGCCGAGGTAGCGCCCCTTGTCCCCGTCGCGGAGCTCGAGCGCCTCGTGCTCGCCGGTGGAGGCGCCCGACGGCACCGCGGCGCGCCCGATCTCTCCGGAGGCGATGGCCACCTCGACCTCGACGGTGGGGTTGCCGCGGGAATCGAGGATCTCTCGCGCGTGGACGTTGATGATCTCGGTCATGCCTGCCTCCGCAGTGGTGGTGAGAGGTGCGTGAACGGGGGGCAATCTGACGGCTCCACCCCGGGGTCGTCAACGAGGAAGTGGGGCCCGGGCGAGGCTTGAAGCGCCCGTCCCCGGCGGCTAGACGGCAGGCTGCCCGCGCGCGAGGAGGTGCCGGATGGCAGGGCTGCTCGAAGGCAAGGTGGCGGTGGTGACCGGCGCGGGCGGGGGCATCGGGCGGCAGCACGCGCTCGCCCTGGCCCGCGAGGGCGCCCGCGTGGTGGTCAACGACGTCGGCAGCGACCGGCACGGCGGCGGCCGGGGCGCCGAGATGGCCGACGCGGTGGTCGCGGAGATCCGGGCCGCGGGCGGCGAGGCGGCCGCGAGCTACGACTCGGTCGCCACGCGCGAGGGGGCGGACGGGATCGTCTGGACGGCGCAGTCGAAGTTCGGCGCCCTCGACGTGCTCGTGAACAACGCCGGGATCCTGCGCGACCGCACCCTCCTCAACATGAGCGAGGAGGATTTCCGGCGGGTGCTCGCGGTCCACCTCGAGGGGACCTTCTTCTGCACGCAGGCGGCGGCCCGGGCGATGAAGGTCCAGGGGCGTGGCGGCCGGATCGTGAACACCACCAGCCTCTCGGGACTGGTCGGGAACTTCGGCCAGGCGAACTACGCCGCGGCCAAGGCCGGCATCTACGCGTTGACCCGGGTCTGCGCCATCGAGCTCGAGCGGATCGGCGTGACGGTGAACGCCGTCGCCCCGGTGGCGCTCACCCGCATGACGAGCGATCTCCCCATGATGAAGGGGGTGAGCGAGGCGGAGCTGGGGCCGCAGCACGTCTCGCCGGTGGTGGTCTTCCTGGCGAGCGAGCTGGCCCGGACCGTGACCGGCCAGGTCGTGGGAGTGCAGGGCGGGAAGGTGTTCGCCTGGCGGATGGAGGCCACCGCCGGGGTGGAGCGTCCCCCGGGCGCGGGGGTCTGGACGGCGGCGGAGCTGGCGGAGGCGTGGGTCCGGATCACCGGGTGAGGCGCGCCTCGCCCCGGCGCGACCCGTGGAAGCCCGCCCCCGGCCGGTCAGGCCGAGTAGTCGATGATGACCACGCCGCGGTCGCCGCCGGGACCCTCCCGGTCGTCGTTGGAGCGGTTGGGCGAGCGGGCGGGTGGCTCCGGGACCGGCAGCTCGATCGAGGGACGCTCTTCCCGGTGCTGCTCCGGGTGGCGCCGCTTGATCTCCTCGATGATGAACGCGTCGAGCATCGCTCTCTCCGCCCCTCCGGACCCCTGGGACTGCAAACCGCGTTCCCTTCGTCTCCTCGCCCTCCGTGCGGGGCCGGCACCATGCCAGGAACCCACCTCGGCCTGCTCTAACACCCGCGGTATGGGGTGGTCAAGGCGACCAACGGCGCGGCGCGCCAGTGGTTCCATGTCACCCTCGCGTGTGAACTTATGCGACGGGCGGACGCGCGCCACCACACCTTCGTCGTGGGTCGCCTCGGACCACCGAGCGGCACCCGGGGCCCCTTCCACCCGCTCCTTCCGGCGCCCCCCGAGCGTACGGGCGCCGAGCGGGCGAGCCTACGCCCCCTCGGCCCGGGCCTTGAAGGCCGCCAGCATCCTCGGCAGGGAGACCTTCGTGAGCTCGTCCGTCAGCTTGTCCACGACCAGCTGCGGCACCAGCGCGGGCTTCGCGATCTCGACCTCGACCGTGTAGCGGGCGCGGGTACGGCCGCCCTCGTCGGAGAGCTCCCAGGAGCCGTTGGAGACCTTCATCATCTCGCCCCCGACGAGCGACCAGCTCACGCGGGTGGGCCGCACCTCCACGTGGCGCAGGGTGTAGCGGATGCGCCGGATGCCGAGGTCGATCTGGTACTCGACGTCGCGCGCCCCGGGCGCCGGCGTGACCCGGATGCCCTTCACCTGGGGCACGAACTCGGGGTAGCGCTCGTACTGCACGATGAGATCGAAGAACCGCTCGACCGGGACCTCGACCACCACCTCGCGGGACGCCGAAGAGGACATGCGCTCCTACCAGCCGTAGTTGGGCTTGTGACGGAACCGGTGCTCGGTCTCGATGTAGCGGATGGTCCCGCTCTTCGACCGCATCACCACGGAGTGGGTGCGCGCGCCCTCGCCGGTGAAGCGCACGCCCTTGAGGAAGTCGCCGTTGGTCACGCCGGTCGCGGCGAACATCACGTTGCCGCCGGCCAGCTCCTCGATGGACAGGACCTTCTCCGGCTCCCGCACGCCCATCTGCGCGGCGCGCTCCCGCTCCCGGTCGTTCCGGAAGACGAGCCGCCCCTGCATGTCGCCGCCCACGCAGCGGAGCGCGGCCGCGGCGATGACGCCCTCGGGCGCGCCGCCGATCCCCATGAGCACGTCCACGCCGGTGTCGGGGAAGCAGGTGTTGATGGCGCCCGAGACGTCGCCGTCGCCGATGAGCTTGATGCGGGCGCCGGCGGCGCGCACCTCGGCGATGAGCTTCTCGTGCCGCGGCCGGTCGAGGATCACCACCGTGAGGTCCTCGACGTACTTGTCGAGGCAGTCGGCGACGCGGCGCAGGTTCTCGGTGGGGCTCTTCGTCAGGTCCACGCAGCCGCGCGCGCCGGGCCCCACCGCGATCTTCTCCATGTAGCAGTCGGGGGCGCGCAGCAGCTTCCCCTTCTCCCCCATGGCGATGACGCTGATGGCGTTGGCGGCGCCGGTGGCGCAGAGGTTCGTCCCCTCGAGCGGATCCACCGCGATCTCGATCTCGAGGTCCCCCGGGTGGCAGCGCCCCACCCGCTCCCCGATGTAGAGCATGGGGGCCTCGTCCCGCTCCCCCTCGCCGATCACCACCTCGCCGTGGATGTGCAGGTCGTTGAACGCCTTGCGCATCGCCTCCACGGCGGCCAGGTCGGCGCCGTTGCGGTCGCCGCGGCCCATGAGCCGGGCCGAGGCCAGCGCGGCGGCCTCGGTGATTCGGGCGACTTCGAGCGCGAGGTTGCGGTCCATGGTTCGTTCCCCCGTGTCCTGATCCTAGGTGGCGACGTCCTCGCCCGGCAGGAGCCGGTCGAGCAGCGCGCGCGGCATCCGCTGCACCCGCCCGTCGAGGTCCACGCAGGCGTGGACGGTGTGCCCGGTGGCGAGCAGCTCCTCGCCCCGGAGGACTCGATAGCCGAAGCGGGCCGAGGCGCGCCGCACCTCGGTGAGGCGGACCTCCACCCGGAGGAGATCGTCGTACCGCGCCGGCGACCGGTAGCTCACCTGGGCGTCCACGACCGGGAGGGCCAGCCGGTGCAGCTCCTCGAAGTCGCGGTAGCGCAGCCCCTTCGCCCGGATGAACTCGTTCCGCCCCGCCTCGAAAAATCTCAAATAATTCGCGTAATATACGATCCCCATTTTGTCCGTATCGCCGTAGATCACGCGGAGCTCGGTCGCGACCATGGGGGCGGGGCCTAGATCGCCTCGATGCGGATGAGCCGCGTCGGCGCGACGGTGATCCCGAACCCGGCGATCTCGGCCATGGCGGCGGACATGTCCGCCTCGCGCGCGTCGTGCGTGACGATGACGAGCGGCACCGCCGCGCCCGCGGTCCCCTGCTCGCGCTGCTGGACGGCGGCGATGGAGATGTTCCGCTGCGCCAGCGTGCTCGCGACCCGCGCCAGCACGCCCGGCTCGTCCTTCACCGAGAAGCGCAGGTAGTAGCCGGCCCGCACCTCGCCGTGCGGCAGGAGCCCGACCCGGGCGTCGCCGTGCGGCAGCGGGACCCGCCCCGGGCTCGAGGCCACGACGTTGCGGGTGAGGTCGATGATGTCGGACACCACCGCGCTGCCGGTCGGCATGGCGCCCGCGCCCTGCCCGATGAGCATGGAGGGGCCGAGCGCCTCGGAGTGGAGCAGCACCGCGTTCATGGCGCCGCGCACCCCGGCGAGGAGCGAGCCGGCGGGGATGAAGGCCGGGTGCACCCGGGCCTCGACCGCGTCGGGCTGGCCGGGCGTGGAGACCCGCCGCGCGATCGCGAGGAGCTTGAGCGCGTAGCCGAACTCCTCGCCCCAGGCGAAGTCCTCCGGCGTGAGCGCCAGGATCCCCTCGGTGAGCACGTCGGCCGGCTTCACCCGCACCCCGAAGGCGAGCTGCGCCAGGACGCAGAGCTTCTGCGCGGCGTCGCCGCCGGAGACGTCGAGGGTCGGGTCGGCCTCCGCGTAGCCGAGCCGCTGCGCCTCGGCGAGCGCGGTCGAGAGCGGCTCGCCCTTCTCGGCCATGGCGGTGAGGATGTAGTTGGTGGTGCCGTTCACGATGCCGTGGAGCGCCGTGATCCGGTCCGAGGCGAGCGCCTCGCGCAGGGTGCGGATGACCGGGACGCCGCCGCAGACCGCGCCCTCGAAGTAGACGTCCACGCCCTTCTCGAGCGCGAGCTTGAAGATGTCGTCGCCGCGCGCGGCGAGCAGCGCCTTGTTGGCGGTGACGACGTGCTTGCCGCGCTCGAGCGCCCCCTGGACCAGCCGGAACGCCTGCTCCACGCCGCCCACCAGCTCCACCACCACCTCGATCGACGGATCCTCGAGCAGATCCTCGAAGCGGGTGGTCAGGAGGGCCGGGTCGAGCTCCACGGGCCGCGCCTTGTCCGGGTCGCGGATGGCGACGCGCCGCACCACGATCCGCGCGCCGAGCCGGGACTCGATGTCGCGCGCGTGGCGCTGCAGGATGGAGAGCACCCCGCCACCCACCGTGCCGAACCCGGCGATCCCGATTCCCACCTCGCGCATGGCGCTCCTCTCCTCCTTGCCGCCGGCGGCCGAAGGAGCCGCCGGGACCCATCTCTTTACCAGAACGGCGGGCGCGGCGGACCGGTCAACGACCGGCGGCCCCGCCGCGCGCCGCGGCCCGCGACCGCGCCTCGCCGAGCGCCTCGGCCGCAGCCACGCGGACGCCCTCGTCCGGATGCCCCGAGGCGACGGTGAGCAGGTACGCCTGGGCCTCCACCCCGCCGAGATCCCCGATCACCCGCGCCAGCCGCGCCGTCAGCTCGGGACCGCGCCGGAGCGAGAGCTCGATCAGCGGATCGACCGCCCGCTCGTCGCCCAGCTGCCCGAGCGCCCCGACGGCGCGCTCCACCAGCTCCGGGTCGTCGTCGCGCAGCCGCTCGATGAGCCCGGGGACGGCGGCGGCGTTCTTGCGATCGGCCAGCGCCCGGACCGCGCTGTCGCGCACCCGACGCTCCGGCGAGCGCAGGTCCGCGAGGAGGTCGCGGTCCGACTTCCGCTCCTCGAGCAGGTCGAGGGCGATCGACTGGGCGGCCCCGCCGAGCGCGCTCGCGAGCGCGCGGCGGAACGCCGGCCCGAGCCCCGCCTCGCCCGGCTCGGGCGCGCTGGCGCCGCGGGCGCGGGCGCGCAGCGCCGGCTCGTCGCCGTCGGCCGGCGACGCCTCGAGCTCCACCACCACCGCCACGCTGCCGGCCGCGCCCGGCTCCGCCGCGCTCGCGAGCACCGCCGCGCGGCCGAAGAAGGGACGCCAGTCGCGCGCCGCCTCTCCCGACGCCGGGAGCGGCTCGAACCCCGCCCCGAGCAGCGCCTGGCGCGCCGCCTCGCGGACCGCCTCCGCGCCGACGCCCACGAGCAGCAGCCGATCGCCGGCCGCGCTCTGCGACACCACGACGCGCTCCAGCCCGAGGTGAGGCGCCCGGCGGCAGCCCCCGCACAGGAGCAGCCCGAGCGCGACCACCAGGGCGGCGGGCCGAGCCACGCCCTTCAGTGCTCCCACCCAGGCATGCTGCCTACTCCGAGCGACGATCCTCTCGCTGCGGCGGGCGGCCTCGTCGGTGCGCTGCTCGGCGTAGCGCTGCTACGCCTCCGCGGCTCCCTCCTCGGGCGCCCACCTCGCTTCGGTCTCGTCGCTCTCGTCACGTCATCGTGCCTGGGTAGAAGCACTAGCCTTCTGCGCCGCCGCCCTCGCCGCCCGGGACGCCCTGCGGCGGCGCGGGGCTGGGGGCTTCTGGCGCGGGCGCGGGCTCGGGCTCGGGGCGGGAGGCGGGCTGCCCGCCCGGCTCCGGCGGCGCGCCGGGCGCCGCCGCGACGCCACCCTCTGCGACCGGCTGTCCGGCGCCGGCCGCGGCGCCCTCGCCGCGACCGCGACCCCGGCCGCCGCGCCGGCGGCGACGACGACGGCGCCGCCGTCCCTCGCCCTCGGGCCGCTCGCCACCGGGCTGGCCCGGCTGGGCGCCCTCGGCCGGAGCGGCGGGCTCCTCCCCGTCGTCCTCGTCGCCCTCGACCTCGTCCTCCTCGAGGACCGGCTCGGAGGGCTTCTCGAGCGAGAGCTCGACGATGGGCGCCTCGGGGGCCTCCGGGGCGCCGGGCTCGGCGACCGGAGCGACGACCTCCGGCGCAGGGGCGGCCTCGCCCTGGGGGCGCTCGCGCCGCTCGGGGCGCGGCTCACGCGGCTCACGGGGCTCACGGGGCTCACGGGGCTCACGAGGCTCACGCCCTTCCCGCCGATCGCGCTCCTCGCGCCGGGCTCGCCGCGCGGTCTCCTCGGCGGCGGCGGTCTCGGCCGCCGCGGTGAAGAAGCCCTCGTCCACCTCGGGGATGACGATGGGCGTGCAGCCGAGGCCGATCTCGGCGAAGGCCTCGGCCAGCGCCTCGCCGCAGAGCAGCAGCACCGGCAGCTGGCCGGCCGCGCCGGCCTCGCCCCGCGCGTCGCGCGCCGCGTCGCCCGCCGACAGCACGAGGCCGATCTGGGCGCCGTAGTGTCCGAGGTCGCGCCGCGTGTCGGTGACGTCGCGGCGGGTCACGTCGGCGCCGGCGCGCACCACGCGGACGCAGTGACGCACGTCGGCGAGCCCCATCCGCAGCCGCGCGGTGTAGACGACGTGATCGCGGCCGCGCTTCGCCACCTTGAGCTCGCGGAGCCCCTTGCGCTCGAGCAGCAGGGCGCAGACGTGCTCCACGGTCGGGCCGTCGCTCTCCCGGAGCTTGCGGCGCAGGGCGGCGAGCCCGGTCCGGCGCAGCTCCGCGGCCGACGGCGCGGCGCGGGCGGCGGCGGCCGCGACGGGCGCCGCGGGGCGCTCGCCCGGCTCGGGCTGCGCCACGAGCGAGACCTGCTCGCCCTCGAGCGCGAAGAGCGCGGTGCGGCCGCTCGACTCGCGGCGGCGGTTGTCCTCGACGAGGGCCGCCCGGAGGGCGGCGACGTCGCGCACGAAGGCGTCGGGCAGCAGCGAGCGCTCGGCGCCCTGGACCGCGATCTCGGAGAGCGGCAGCGGGCGCCCGGCGCCGGCGAGCAGCTCGTACGCCACCTCGGCCGGCGGCGGGAAGCGCCGGCGGCGCTCCTCGCCCTCCTCGCGGCGGCGGCCGCGGCCGGCCTCGCCACGCCCCACGCTCCGCGCCATGTCCTTGGACGGGACGGGGTGGCGCTCGCGCGGGCGGTACGGCAGCTCACTGTCGGGGGGCAGCTCGATCATCCCGTCGAGCCCGTGAGGGTCCTCGTCCAGGCCCCACTCGGCCAGCGCGAAGGTCCCCGGCTGCACGGCGAAGACGCGCCGGTCGGCCTTGGGGAGCTTGCAGTGCGCGATGAGCTGACCACCGAGGATCTCCTCGGGGATCTTGCCCACGTGATCGAGCAGGTTCTCTCGGATCGCGATCTCGGCGATCTTCTTGAAATGGAGCGGCTTTCCCTCGCGCCTCAGCACTTCGATGGCGGCTTCGGTAAAAGTCATCGGGCCGGCTATCTTGGTGCCCGTGCCACTCGGTGTCAACGTTGAAAGTGGGCTTTTTCACAGCAATTCTCGGTCTCGGGGATGATCCGGATCCGCATCGGCCAGAGCTGGGCCCACGACCCCTTCCTGCGGGAGGTCGCCACCGCGCGCGAGACGTCGCTCGACGAGCCGGGGCGGCTCCTCGACGCGGTCGCGATCGAGGTGGACGGGGTGGACCTGGCCGCCGGGCGCGCCGAGCGGAACGCCTTCTCCGCCGCCCGGGACCTCGTGGACGCGGCCGCGCGGCTCATGGCCGGCGAGGCGAGCGCGGAGGTCGCGTTCCCGGAGGGGGAGGCGCAGCTCCTGCTCCGGCGGCGCGGCGGGGCGGCGCTCCTGTCGGTGGTGGCCCTCTCCCCGCCGGCGCGGCTCCTGGCGCGGGACGTCGAGGTGGACCTGCGCGAGCTCGCCGCGGCGGCGGCCGAGGCGGCCGAGGCGCTGCTGGAGGCGCTCGCCGTCGCGGCGCCGGGGCTCGCCCGGGGGCCCGGGCCGGGCGCGCTGCGGCGCGCCGCGGCGCGGCTCGCCTCCGCCCGCCTCGCCCCGGGCGCCGCCCCCCCGGACGACCCCGGCGCGTCCGGCGGGCGCGAGCCCGCCCCCGCCGCGCGGCCGACCTGCGACTTCGAGCTCGAGGACCAGGAGGGGCTCGTCGGGAGCTATCGGGGCCCGGGCGCCGACCTGGGCTCCCTGCTCGCGCCGGGCCGGGTGCGGCTCGCGCTGGGAGGAGCGCCGATCGTCCTCGAGGCGCCGCCCTTCCTGGTGCTGCGCGAGCTGGCGCGGGTGGCCGCCGAGGTGCTCGACGCGGTGCGTCGGGGCGTGGGCGAGGTCCGCGCGGAGATCCCCCTCCCCGCCCGCGGCCGCTCGGTGCCGCTGGCCCTCGATCTCGCGCGGCGCACGCTCGCGGTCGGGGCCGCGCCGCCGCGGCCGGTGGACCCGCTCCGCCTCGCCGCGGCGGTCTGCGAGGGCGCCCTCGCGCTCGCCGGCGCGCTCGTGGCCCGCAACCCGCGCCAGGCGCGCAACCCGTGGCTCTACGACCTGCGCGACGCCGCGGCGGCCCAGCTCACCGTGGCCCGCGAGCTGTCGCAGGGAGACGTGGCCGGCGAGGTGCGCGGGCCCTTCGTGCCCCCCGCGCGCGCCGCCCTCGCCCCCGATCCGCTCGGGCCGGGGCGCATGAAGCGGCTCACCTTCCGGCGCGCCTGGGAGCTCGAGGTCGGCCCGCCCGCGGGCGTGGGGCTGGCGCGGCGAGGCGGGCTCGTGCTCGCCTCGGGCGAGAGCGCGACCGCGGCAGTGGAGGCCGCCTCGGGGCGCGTCGCCTGGCGCGCCCCGGGCGCCACCTGGGCCGCGCTGCTCGGGGACCTCTGGCTGGCGGTCGAGGGCGAGGCGATCTGCGCCCGGGAGCCGGAGGACGGCGCGCTGCGCTGGCGGCTCACGCTCGGCGGCGGCGCCGAGCCGGTCGTCGCGGCGGCCCGGATGGAGGCCGGGCCGGTGCTCCTGCTCACCGGCGGCTCGCTCCTCGCGCTCGACCCCGCGCGCGGCGGCGTGAGCTGGCGGCTCGAGCGGCCGGCGGCGCCGCTCGCCTCGGTCGCCGCCTTCGGCGCGCTCGCCGTGGCGGCGGGCTCCTCCGGCACGCTCTACGGCGTCGAGCGCGGCGGCCGGGTGGCGTGGCGGGTCCACGCGCCGGCCCCGCTGGTGGAGCCGCCCGGCGCCTGGGAGGGGGCGCTCGTGGCGCTCTGCCGCGGCGACCGGGACGGCTACGCGCTCGCGCTCGACCCCGCGACCGGACGGCGCCGCTTCGAGGCCCCGCTCCAGTTCTCGCCGCAGGGGGCGCCCCTGCCCGTCGCCCGGCTCCTCGCCGTCGCCGGCGCGGTGGCGGGCGACCCGGTGGTGGCGGCGGTCGATCCGGGCGGGGGCGTGGCCTGGACCACCGCGCCCGGGCTGGCCGGCGGCGCCCCCGCGCTCTCCCCCCTCGGCGACGGCCTCGTCGCGAAGGGGTCCGAGGGCGCGCTGGCGGCCCTCTCCCCCGACGGCGCCACCCGCTGGTCGGCCGGTGCCACCGCCCGCCACCCGCCCCCGGGCAACCTGCCGGCGCACGCGGCCCGCGGGCTCGTGGTCTCGGCGGCCGAGGAGGTCGCCGTCCACCGTGCGGCCGGCGGCGAGAAGGTGGGCGTCGCGCCGCTCGCGGCGCCGGTGCGGCTGCTGGTGGACGACGCCCTCGACCTCGTCGCCGCGGACGCCGCGGGAGTGGTCACCGCGGTGCGCGTGGCGACGCACCTCAGCGTCGTCTAGCGGCTAGACGCCGAGGAAGAGCCGCCGGCCGAAGTTCCGGGCCAGGCCGGCGTCGAAGATGCGCCGGGCCGCGGCGTCCACGTCGTAGGTGACCCGGTGGTAGCTGACGGTGCGCGCCTCGTCGTCCCAGACCGCGAAGCAGGCCCGGTTGTCGCCGTCGCGCGGCTGGCCCACCGAGCCGACCGAGACCAGGTACTTGCGGTCCTTGCGGAGCACGACGGGGGTCCCCGAGACGTCCTCGACCACGTCGGGCGCGCCGATCGCGAAGGACTTGCAGAGGTGCGAGTGGCCGATGAAGGTCACCGCGGGCAGCCAGTCGAGGTGCGGCAGGAGCTCGCGGGCCTGCTCCAGCGCGAACAGGTAGGCGTACTCCGGGGGGTCGATGGGGGAGCCGTGGCAGAACCCCGCCTCGCCGATCCGGTGCGCGTACGGCAGGCCGCGCAGCCAGTTCACGTCCTCCGGGTCGAGCTGCTCGAGGGTCCAGTCCAGGGCCCGCCGCGCCGCCTCGTAGTAGAAGCGGTAGTCCATCCGGCCGGACACGGCGGCGTCGTGGTTCCCGAGCAGGGTGACCTCGGCCGTCTCGCGGACGATGCGGCAGCACTCGCGCGGGCTCGCCCCGTAGCCGATCACGTCGCCCAGGCAGACGACCCGATCCACGCGCACCAGCTTGAGGCGCGACACCACCCGCTCGAGCGCCTCGAGGTTGGCGTGGACGTCGCTCAGGATGGCGATGCGCATCGCGCCCGGTCAGCTCCCCGCGGGGAAGAGGTCGAGCTCGAGATCGTCGAAGTGCGACAGCTGCTTGAACTCGGCGTAGCGGACGCGGATCTCGTCGGGGGTGAGGGAGCGCAGCCGGTCCAGGCTGAACTGCTCGACGGCGAAGCTCGCCACCACCCCGCCGAGGACGATGGCCCGGCGCATCACCGCCGGCTCGAGCTTCCCGGTGCGGGCGAGGTAGCCCATGAAGCCGCCGGCGAAGCTGTCGCCGGCGCCGGTCGGGTCGAAGAGGGCCGGCAGCGGGTAGGCCGACGCGGCGAAGACCTGCTCGCCCGAGAAGAAGAGAGCGCCGTACTCGCCGCGCTTCACCACCAGGGCGCGCGGGCCGTAGGTGAGGATGGCGCGCGCCGCCTTCACGATGTTGTGCTCGCCGGCGAGCTGCCGCGCCTCCGCGTCGTTGACGAAGAGCAGGTCCACCCGCTTGAGCGTCTTGAGGAGGCTCTCGCGCTTGGAGGTGATCCAGAAGTTCATCGTGTCGCACGCCACCAGGCGCGGGCTCCTTACCTGGTCGAGCACCGTCCGCTGCAGGTCGGGGTCGATGTTGGCGAGGAAGACGAACTCCGAGTCGCGGTAGCCGTCCGGCAGCACCGGGTTGAAGTCGGCGAAGACGTTGAGGTGCGTCTCGAGGGTGTGCGCGTTGTTGAGGTCGAAGTCGTAGCGCCCCTTCCAGCGGAAGGTGCGGCCGGCGCGCCGGGTCAGGCCGGTCACGTCCACGCCGCGCTCGGCCAGGAAGGCCACCTCCGCCTCGGGGAAGTCGTCGCCCACCACGGCGACGAGCCGCACCGGGCCGAAGAAGCTCGCGGCGGCGGAGAAGTAGGTGGCCGATCCGCCCAGCACCTCCGGGCGGTGACCGAAGGGGGTCTCGACCGAGTCGAAGGCCACCGAGCCGACCACGAGCAGCGACATCCAGCCTCCCTGGCGGGCGGCGGCCCGCGCGACCGGCGCTTCTAGCCCACGCCGGGCGGTGGGTCAATTCGCCGGGATCACGGACCGGCCGGCGCGCGGCGCCGGGGATCGCCCGGCCCGCCCTCGGCGGCGAGCTGGCCGCAGGCGGCGCCGATGTCCCGCCCGCGGTTCTTGCGGACCACCACCGTCACGCCCCGCCGGATGAGCAGGTGGCGGAAGGCCTCGACCCGCTCGGTGGCCGGCGCGCGGAAGCCCAGCCCGGGGTTCTCGTTGTAGGGGATGAGGTTCACCTTCGACGGGATGCCGCGCAGGAGCCTGGCGAGCCGCTCCGCGTCCTCGTCGGCGTCGTTCACCCCGGCGAGCAGCACGTACTCGAAGGTGATGAGCTTGCCGCGCGGGAGCGGCACCTCCCGGCAGGCCGCCAGCAGCTCGGCGATGGGCCAGCGCCGGTTGATGGGCATGAGGAGGTCGCGCTGCGCGTCGGTGGTGGCGTTGAGCGAGACCGCGAGCTTCACCTCGGTCTCCTGGGCGAGCTGGCGCAGCACGGGCACGAGCCCGGAGGTGGAGACCGTCACGTGCCGGTGCGAGAAGTCGGGGCCGTCGGGCGAGAGGAGCAGGTCGAGGGCCGCCTTGAGGGAGCGGTAGTTGGCGAGCGGCTCCCCCATGCCCATGAAGACGAGGTTGGTGAGCGGCCGCGGCGCCGGGGTCAACCCGAGCTCCACCAGGCGCCGGTTGGCCCGGTGCACCTGGTCGGTGATCTCCCCCGGGCCGAGGTTGCGGGCGAGCCCCATGGTGCCGGTGAGGCAGAAGGTGCAGCCGACGGCGCAGCCCACCTGCGAGCTGACGCAGAGGGTCTTGCGATCCTCCTCCGGCATGTAGACCGACTCGACGAACTGGCCGTCGTGGGTGCGCCACTTCCACTTGATGGTGCCGTCCTGCGAGCGGTGCTCCTCGGCGAGCGAGAGGGTGAGGAGCGCCGTCCGGCGCGCGAGCTCCTCGCGGAAGGCGCGGGGGAGGTCGGTCATCTCCTCGAGGGAGGCGGCGCCCCGGTAGTGCAGCCAGCGGAAGAGCTGCCGGGCGCGGAACGGCTTCTCGCGCAGCGAAGCCACCAGCGCCTCGAGGGACGCGAGCGGCAGGGAGCGCAGGTCCACCGGCTCGCCGGCGATGGGGAGGGCCGCGCTCACCGGGCCGCCTCCCGCCGCGGCTCCTGCGCCGCCCCGGGGCCTCGCGGCTCGACGCCCGGCCGGCGCGCGATCTCCACCCGCGCCACCCGCCGCTCGTCGCCGGCGCGGACGGTGAAGGTGAGGCCGTCCCAGGTGACGAGCGCGCCGACCGGCGGCACGCGGCCGGCGGTGGCGGTCACGAAGCCGCCGAGGGTCTCGTAGTCGCCCTCCTCCGGGAACCGGATCTCGCGGGGGTCGCCCTCCCCCTCCTGCGCGTTCAGGTACTCCTCGAGCTCGCGCAGCGGGATGCCTGCGTCGGCGAGGTAGACGCCCACGCCGAGCGCCTTCACCGGGGCCTGCTCCACGTCGCCCTCGTCCTGGATCTCGCCGACGATCTCCTCGATCACGTCTTCGAGGGTGGCGATGCCGCTCGTGCCGCCGAACTCGTCCACCACCACCGCGAGGTGCATCTTGCGCTTCTGCATCTCCTTCAGGAGCCGGGAGATCTTCATCTGCTCGGGGACGAAGAACGCCGGCTTGAGGTGGCGCGTCAGCGGCACCGCCCGCGGCCTCCCGGCCGGCGGCGGCTCGCGCAGCTCGCGCACGATGTCGCGAACCAGCAGGATGCCGATCACGTTGTCCACCGAGCCCTCGTAGACCGGCATGCGGCTGTACGGGTTCTCCGTCACGATCCGCAGGATCTCCTCGGGGGGCGCGTCCTTGTCGATGGCCACCATGCGCGTGCGCGGGACCATGACCTCCTTCACCACCCGGTCGGCGAACTCGAGCACGCTGTTGAGGAGCTCCTCCTTGACCTCGTCGAGCACGCCCTCCCGCGTGCCCATCTCGATGAGGTACTCGATCTCCTCGCTGGTGACGGCGGGGGTCGGGGTGTGCCCGCCGCCGAAGGCGCCGACGACGAGGCCGGTGAGCCGCACGAGCCCGGTCGAGAGCGGCCAGAGCGCCCAGTACATGGCCTGCACCAGCGGGATGGCCGCGAGCGCGATCTTGACCGGGTGGCGCTTGGCGAGCGTCTTCGGGATGATCTCGCCGAAGAAGAGGATCACGCTGGTGGTGACGCCGGTGGCGATGGCGAGCGCGGTCCCGGTGTCCCCGCCCCCCGCCGCCTGCGAGGCGATGCGGCCGGCCAGCGCGCCCGCGCCGATGTTGGCGAGGGTGTTCCCGATGAGCAGGGAGGAGAGCACGCGCTCGGGGTGCCGCACCCAGATGGCGAGCAGCGCGGCGCGCCGCCCCCCCGAGTCGAGGAGCTGCCGGGCGCGCGCGTCGCCGAGGGCGGTGAGCGCGGTCTCCGCCCCCGAGCAGAGGGCGGAGGCGACCAGGAAGGCGGCCGCCATCACCCATTCCCATGTGTCCACGAACTGCAAGCCGTCCGGAGCCTTTCTCGCTCTCGCGAAATTGTAACCGCGAAACGACACGGCGGCCCTCCCGGGCAGGCGCCCGAGAGAACCGCCGTGAGTTCAACAGGTTGCCTGCGCTACTTCTTCCAGGCGTACCCGTGCTGCTCGATGGTGCGGAAGAAGTAGGCCACCTCGACGGCGGCGTTCTCCAGGCTGTCCGAGCCGTGGACGGTGTTCTTCTCGATGTCGGTCGCGAAGTCGCGGCGGATGGTGCCCTCGGCCGCCTTCTTCGGATCGGTCGCGCCCATGATCTCGCGGTTGGCGAGGACGGCGTTCTCGCCCTCGAGGACCATGAGGACCACCGGGCCGCTGGTCATGAACTTCACGAGGTCGTTGAAGAACGGCCGCGCCTTGTGGACCGCGTAGAAGCCCTCGGCCTCGGCCTGGGAGAGCTGCGCCATCCGGACGGCGACCGGCTTCAGCCCCTTCGACTCGAAGCGGGCGATGATCTGGCCGATGACGCCCTTCTCGACGCCGTCCGGCTTGATGATGGAAAGGGTGCGCTCGACTGCCATGTGCTGTGTTCTCCCTCGTTAGCGTCTGCGTGGTTTACCGCTTGGCCGCCTTCTTGACGGCCTTTCCGCCCCGCTGCGTGGGCGGCGCGCCGCGAGGCGCCCCGCCCGACTTCCTCTGCGCCGGCGCCCGGCCCGGCGCCGGGCGGCGCTCCGCCGCCGGCTTGGCCTTCACCCGGCCCTTGCGGCGCGACAGCGCGTCCTTCATGGCCTGCCCGAGCAGGTGCGGCCCCTCGCAGACCACGATCCCGGCCTCGCGCATGGCCTCCAGCTTCGCCTGCGCGGTGTCGGCCCCGCCCGAGATCACGGCGCCGGCGTGCCCCATCCGCTTGCCCGGGGGGGCGGTGCGCCCGGCGATGAAGCCGACCACCGGCTTCGTCATGTTCTTCTTCACCCACTCGGCGCCGAGCGTCTCCTCCGAGCCGCCGATCTCGCCGATCATGATGACGGACTCGGTCTCCGGGTCGGCCTCGAAGCGGGACAGGCAGTCGATGAAGTCGGTGCCGTGGATCGGATCGCC
This sequence comes from Anaeromyxobacter paludicola, assembly GCF_023169965.1. NCBI lineage: Bacteria > Pseudomonadati > Myxococcota > Myxococcia > Myxococcales > Anaeromyxobacteraceae > Anaeromyxobacter > Anaeromyxobacter paludicola. The sequence goes on from NZ_AP025592.1 coordinate 927,228, forward strand.
GCCGATGCCCACCGCGGTGGACTGCCCCATCCCGAGCCGGGAGATCTGATCGACCGCCTCGTAGGTCAGCGTGCCGGACCGGGAGACGATCCCGACCCGGCCCGGCCGGTGGATGTGGCCCGGCATGATGCCGATCTTGCACTGGCCCGGGGTGATCACGCCGGGGCAGTTCGGCCCGATGAGCCGCACGCCGGGGCGGTCGGCGAGGTACCGGCGCACCTTCACCATGTCGAGGATGGGGATCCCCTCGGTGATGGCGACCACCAGGGTCACGCCCGCCTCGGCCGCCTCGATGATGGCGTCGGCGGCGAACGGCGGCGGGACGAAGATCACCGAGGCGTTGGCCCCGGTGTCGCGCACCGCCTGCTCCACGGTGTGGAAGATGGGGACCACGTTGGCGAAGCGGGTGCCGCCGCGCCCCGGGGTCACGCCGGCCACCACGCGCGTGCCGTACTCGAGCATCTGCTCGGCGTGGAAGCTGCCGGCGGAGCCGGTGATGCCCTGGACGACGACCCGGGTGTTCCTGTCTACGAAGATGCTCATGGCGGGGTCCTCGCGGCTCAGGCGGCGCGGGCGGCGGCGACCGCCTTGCGCGCGGCGTCGCCGAGGTCGTCGGCCGGGGTGATCTCGAGGTCGCTGTGGGCCAGGATCTCCTTGCCGAGCTCCACGTTGGTCCCCTCGAGCCGGACCACGAGCGGGATGGAGAGGCCGACCTGCCGCGCGGCGGTGACGATCCCGTTCGCGATCACGTCGCACTTCATGATGCCGCCGAAGATGTTCACCAGCACCGCCTTCACGTGCGGATCCGAGAGCAGGATCTTGAAGGCCGCGGTGACCTTGTCCTCGTCGGCGCCGCCCCCCACGTCGAGGAAGTTGGCCGGCCGGCCGCCCGACAGCTGGATGATGTCCATCGTCGCCATCGCCAGCCCGGCGCCGTTCACCATGCAGCCGATGTCGCCGTCGAGGGCGATGTACGAGAGGTCGTACTCCTTGGCCTGCGACTCCTTCGGATCCTCCTCGTCCGGATCGCGCATGGCGGCGATGTCCGGGTGCCGGAAGAGCGCGTTGTCGTCGAAGTTCATCTTGGCGTCGAGCGCCAGGACCTCGCCGCCCACGGTGACCACGAGCGGGTTGATCTCGGCGAGCGAGGCGTCGGTCGCCATGTAGGCGTTGTAGAGGCCGCTCGAGAAGCGGACGAAGGCGTTCACGGTGTCGCCCGTGAGGCCGAGGCCATAGGCGAGCTGGCGGGCCTGGAACGGCACGAGCCCGAGGAGCGGGTCCACCGCGACCTTGAGGATCTTCTCCGGGTGGTGCGCCGCCACCGCCTCGATGTCCTCGCCGCCCTCCGACGAGGCCATCACCGTCACCCGCCCGGACTCGCGGTCGAGCGTCATGCCGAGGTACAGCTCGCGGGCGATCCGGCAGCCCTCCTCGATGTAGACCTTCCGGACCAGCTGCCCGCCGGGCGCGGTCTGAGGGGTCTTGAGCTTCATGCCGAGCATGGCCTCGGCGTGCGAGCGGGCCTCCTCCGGGGAGCGGGCGAGCCGGACGCCGCCGCCCTTGCCGCGGCCGCCGGCGTGGATCTGGGCCTTCACGGCGACGATGCCGCCGCCGAGCTGGCGGGCCGCGCCCTCGGACTCGAACGGGGTGACGGCCACGTACCCGCGGGGCACGGCCACTCCGTACTTCCGAAGGATCTCCTTGGCCTGGTATTCGTGGATCTTCACTGTGCGCCGTCCTGGGCCCGATGAGAATAGACGTGGGGGCCGGCACCATAGCAGGCGCCGGCCCCCGCACCCATAACGTTCTGCTAGAGCTTGGTCTCGGCGACCGACTTCTTCACGCTCTCCACCGACTTGGCGAGCATGGCCCGCTCCTCGTCGTTGAGATCCACCTCCAGGACGCGCTCCACGCCGCCGGCGCCGATCACCACCGGGACGCCCACGAAGAGCCCCTTCACCCCGTACTGCCCCTCGAGCAGCGCCGAGCAGGGCAGCACCCGCTTCTTGTCGCGCAGGAAGCTCTCGGCCATGGCGATGGCCGAGGCGGCCGGCGCGTAGAAGGCCGAGCCGGTCCCGAGCAGCGCCACGATGTCGCCGCCGCCCTTGCGGGTGCGCTCCACGATGGCGTCGAGCTTCGCCTTGTCGAGCAGCTTGGTGAGCGGGACGCCGTTGACCGAGGAGTAGCGGAGCAGCGGCACCATGTCGTCGCCGTGGCCGCCCATCACGAGCGCCGTCACGTCCTGCGGCGACACGCCGGCGGCCTCGCCCACGAAGTACTGGAAGCGGGCCGAGTCGAGCACGCCGGCCATGCCGACCACCCGGTTCTTCGGGAAGCCGGTGACCTTGTACATGGCGTAGACCATCGAATCGAGCGGGTTGGTGATCACGATCACGAACGCGCTCGGGGCGTACTGCTTGATGCCCTGCGCCACCTTGGTGATGGCGTCGAGGTTCACCTTGAGCAGGTCCTCGCGGCTCATGCCCGGCTTGCGGGGCACGCCGGCGGTGACGATGCAGACGTCGGCGCCCTGGATCACCGAGTAGTCGGTGGTCCCGCCGCCGGTCAGGCTCACGTCGAACGACTGGATCCCGCGGGTCTCCTGCAGATCGAGCGCCTTGCCCTTGGCGACGCCCTCCATGATGTCCACCAGGACCACGTCGCCGAGCTCCTTCTGCGCGGCGAGGAGCGCGAGCGTGCCGCCGATCTGTCCGGCGCCGATGAGCGCGATCTTCCTTCTGGCCATTGTCGATCCCTCCGTTTGATCCAGCGGCCGCTACATGTGCTTGATGATCTCGTCCCCGAACTCGGAGCACTTCACCTCGACGGTGTCGGCGATCCCCTCCTGCTTCATCAGGCGGGCGAAGTCGTAGGTGACGCGGTGCGCCCCGATGGCGCCGTCCATGCCCTGGATGACGCGGTCCGCGGCCTCGTTCCAGCCGAGGTGGCGGAACATCATCTCGCCCGAGAGGATCACCGAGCCCGGGTTCACCTTGTCGAGATCGGCGTACTTGGGGGCGGTGCCGTGCGTCGCCTCGAAGATGGCGTGCCCGGTGACGTAGTTGGCGTTGCCGCCGGGCGCGATGCCGATGCCGCCCACCTGCGCCGCCAGCGCGTCGGAGAGGTAGTCGCCGTTCAGGTTGAGCGTGGCGATGACGTCGAACTCGTCCGGCCGCGTGAGCACCTGCTGCAGCGTGATGTCGGCGATGGCGTCCTTCACGAGGAGCTTGCCGCCCTGGAGCGCCGCCTTCTGCTCGGCGTTGGCCGCCTCCTCGCCCCTGGCCGCCTTGGTCCGCTCCCACTGCTCCCAGGTGTAGACCCGGTCGCCGAACTCCTTCTCCGCGAGCGCGTAGCCCCAGTTCCGGAACGCGCCCTCGGTGAACTTCATGATGTTGCCCTTGTGCACGAAGGTGACGCTCTTGCGCCGGTTGGCGAGGGCGTACTCGAGGGCGGCGCGCACGAGCCGCTCGGTCCCCTCCCGCGACACCGGCTTCACGCCCAGCCCCGACGTCCCGGGAAACCTGATCTTCTTGAACTCCTTCGGGAACTCCTTCTCCAGGAAGGCGAGGAGCTTCTTCGCCTGCTCGCTGCCCGACTCCCACTCGATGCCGGCGTAGATGTCCTCGGTGTTCTCGCGGAAGATGACCATGTTCACCTTCTGCGGCGCCTTCACCGGCGAGGGCACGCCCTTGAACCAGCGCACCGGCCGCAGGCAGACGTACAGGTCGAGCAGCTGCCGCAGCGCCACGTTGAGCGAGCGGATGCCGCCGCCGATGGGCGTGGTGAGCGGGCCCTTGATGCCGATGAGGAACTCCCGGTAGGCCTCGATGGTCTCGTCGGGCAGCCAGTTGTTGAACTTGGTGAAGGCCTTCTCGCCGGCGTAGACCTCCATCCAGGCGATCTTCCGCTTGCCGCCGTACGCCTTCTCCACCGCCGCGTCGAGCACGCGCTGGCTCGCCCGCCAGATGTCGCGCCCGGTGCCGTCGCCCTCGATGAACGGGAGGATGGGGCGATCCGGGACGTTCAGCTTCCCGTTGACCAGCGTGATCTTCGCGCCGTCCTTCGGCACCACCGGCTTCGCGTCGGGCATGCGGCCTCCTCAGCAGCGTGGGGGGTTCTGTGGGGGAGAGTCGGGTCTTCGTACCGCCGCGACCTGCCGCCTGTAAAGACGCACCCCCAAGTGGTCACCCGCACCCGGAGAGAAGCGGCCCATCGCCGATTTCGACTGCGGCGGCGGGGCGTTCCAGCGCGGTCACCAGTGCGCGAGCCCCAGGCCGAGGCGCGCGATCTCCGAAGGGAGCCGGGGGTCGAGCAGCGCCCTCAGCTCCTCCTCCCGCTCGGCACCGAAGGAGGTGCGGGCGACGGCCGGCCGGTAGCCGGGGTGGGCCATGAGCTCGGTGGTGCCCTCCCCCACCCGGGCCAGCGCGGCGAGCAGCCGGTCGGCGGTCCAGCACGGGCGGAGGGCGGCGTCGCCCAGGAAGGCGTCGGCGGTCCGGACGCCCAGGTCCCGCAGCCGGGCGCGGCTCGCGGCGTCGGTGGACCGGACCGGCAGCCCGTTCGCCTTCGCCGCGGCCGCCACCGCCTCGAGCGCGCCGGGCCGGAGGTGGGCGTGCTTGTGCCCGTCGAGGTGGGTGGGCGGCCGGCCGCGCAGCGCCTCGAACCGCGCGAGCTGCCGCGCCACCTCCCGCGCCAGCGCGTCGCCCTCGAGCCCCGGCGCGAGCACGAGGTGGAGCCCGACGCCGAGCGACGCCGGCGCCTCGGCGAGCGCCCGGGCGACGAAGGGCGTGTCCACCATCGCGGTCGCGCTCGTGACCGCGCCGGCGCGCGCCGCCTCCAGGATGCCGCGGTCGATCTCCGGGTCGTACCCGAGGTCGTCGGCGTTGACGACGAGCCGGCGCGTCACGCCGCCTCGGACGCCGGGACGGGCGCGGGAGTCCGCGGCAGGTCCACCGTGAAGGTGGTCCCCTCCCCCGGCTCGCTCTCGAGCCGGATCTGGCCGCCGTGGGCCTCCACGATCTCCCGGCTGATGTAGAGCCCGAGCCCGAGCCCTCCGAAGTTGACCGACGACACCGCCCGCTCGAAGCGGTCGAAGACCCGGCTCTGGTGCTCGGGCGCGATCCCGATGCCGTGATCGATCACGGCGAGGTGCGCCCGGTCCCGATCGGCGCTGACCCGCACCTCGACCGGCTTGCCCTGCCCGAACTTGATGGCGTTCGCGATCAGGTTCGTGAAGACCTGCTCGAGCCGGAGCCGGTCCCAGGTCCCCACCGCCGGCGCCAGCGCGTCGAGCCGCACGGTGCAACCCGCGCTCCGGATCTGCTCGCGCAGGTTGGCGAGCGTCTCGGCCGCGAGCTCCGCCAGGTCCACCTCCTCGAGCTTGAGCTCGAGCCGGCCGAGCCGCATCCGCGACACGTCGAGCAGCTCGTTCACCAGCACCGAGATCCGGCGGCACTGCTTCTCGAGCCCGTCCACCTTCCCGGCGAGGAGGGCAGGCAAGGTCCCCACCGAGCGCGCCGCCGCCCGCTGGAGCATCTGCAGCTGCAGCTGCAGGGCGGTCACCGGGGTGCGCAGCTCGTGCGAGGCGATGGAGAGGAACTCGTCCCGCTCCCGCACCTCCGCCTGCGCCTTCCGGTAGAGCAGCGCCCGGGCCTCGATCTTCTTCCGCTCGGTGACGTCCCGGACGGCGGCGACCGCGTAGACCGCGTCCCCGTCGCGCATGGGGGCGAGCGAGATCTCCGCCGGGAACTCCTGGCCGTCCTTGCGGAGGCCGAAGAGGTCGAGCCCGAGCCCCATGGGCCGGGCGCGCGGCGCAGCGTGGTAGGCCTCGCGGTGGAGGTGGTGGTCCTCCCGGAAGCGGGCCGGGAGGAGCACCTCGACCGGCTGGCCGACCAGCTCGCCCCGCTCGTAGCCGAACAGCCGCTCGGCCACCCCGTTGACCCAGGCGATCCGCCCATCGCGGTGGGCGATCACCATGGCGTCGGGGACGGACTCGAGGAGCGAGAAGTCCACCCCCGGAGTCTAGCTCCCGGTCCGCGCCGGCGCTTCGAAGTCGTAGATCGACTCGAGCTTCACGTTCCGGTAGCGCTCGAGCTTGAAGGCCATCCGGGAGAGGCGCGCCAGGAACGCGGTCGGATCGACCGGCTGCCCCTCCCTGGCCGCGATCTTCTTGAGCCGCTTCACCTCGGCGAGCACGCGCTTGCGGGCGGCCTGCGGGTGGTAGATGAACGCCCCGGAGAAGACCAGCTTGCCCTCGAACGGGAGCAGCCGCGCCTCGATGAGGTCGCCCTTGGCCAGCCCGACCAGCTGCCGCCGCTCCGCGACGTCGTAGTCCCCGGCGCTGAAGACCTCGCGGAGCCGGATCTCGCCCGGCTTGATGCGCCGGACCTCGAAGAGGGCGTGCACGTTCCGCGCGAGGTCGCGGTAGGCCGCGAGCTCCTCGGGGCCCAGCACGGCCCCCTGCGAGGCGAGGAAGCGCTCGATGGTCCGCTCCTCCCCGCCGTCCGGGTGGAAGTCGTAGAGGTAGGCGTCGAGCATGCCGTTCATCCGGCTCTCGAAGCTCTTGTCCTCCTCGTGGGGCTCGCCGTAGCGGCCGAAGTACTCGGCCCGAGAGGCGAGCAGCCACTCCTTGCGCGGCTCGGCGGTGGCCCACCCGAGGAGCTTCTCCTGAAGCTCCTGGAGGCTCATCGCGACTGCTCCATCATGGAGACGAAGCGGCCGAAGAGGGCGCGGGCGTCGTGCGGACCGGGCGAGGACTCGGGGTGGTACTGGACGCTGAACGCCTTGGCGTCGAGCACCTCGATCCCCTCCACCGTGCCGTCGTTCAGGTTCACGTGCGTGACCCGGGCGCGCTTGCCGATGGCCTTGTCGTCCACCGCGAACCCGTGGTTCTGGCAGGTGATGTCCACCTTGCCGGTGGCGAGGTCCTTCACCGGCTGGTTCGCGCCGCGGTGGCCGAACTTGAGCTTGTAGGTCCGGGCGCCGACCGCGAGCGAGAGGATCTGGTGCCCGAGGCAGATGCCGAACACCGGCACCTTGCCGAGGAGCGACGCCACCGCGCCCTGCGCTCCCTTCACCGCCGCCGGATCGCCGGGGCCGTTGGTGAGGAAGACGCCGTCGGGCCGGAGCGCCAGGGTCTCCTCGCCGCTGGTCCCGGCGGGGACCACGGTGATCCGGCAGCCCTGCTCCGCGAGGAGCCGGAGCATGGCGCGCTTCAGCCCCCAGTCGTAGGCCACCACGTGGAAGCGCGGCCGGTCGAGCTGGCCGTGGGCGTCGAACGAGTCGGCGCCGGTCTCGCTCCAGACGTACCGCTCCTTCGTGGAGATCCGGGTGGCGAGGTCCTGCCCCTCCATCCCCGGGAGGGCGCGGGCGCGCTCCACGAGCGCCGCGGCGCTCCCCTCGGAGGAGATGACGCCCATCTGCGCGCCGGCGGTGCGCAGGTGCTTCGTGAGCCGGCGGGTGTCGATCCCGTGGATGCCGACGATGCCGTGCCGCTTCAGGTAGGCGTCGAGCGACTCCCGGGCGCGCCAGCTGGAGGGCTCCTCGGCGTAGTGGCGCACGATGAACCCGGTGGCGTGCGGCTTCGCCGACTCCTCGTCGGCCGGGTTGAGGCCGTAGTTGCCCTGCTCCGGGTAGGTCATGCAGACCATCTGCCCGACGTACGAGGGATCGGTGAGGATCTCCTGGTACCCGGTCATCGAGGTGTTGAACACCACCTCGCCCGCGCCCTCGCCGGTGGCGCCGAAGGCCCGCCCCTCGAACACCGACCCGTCGGCCAGCGCCAGGATGGCGCGCTTCACCGCTCACCCCGGGCGAGCTCGTACACCAGGTTTCCGCCCACCAGCGTGTGGGTGCAGCGACCGATCATCGTCTTTCCCTTCCATGGCGTGTTGCGGCTCTTCGAGTGGAGGCGCTCCGGGTCGCAGCGCCACTCCGCGCCCGGGTCGAGGATGGCCACGTCGGCCGGCGAGCCGGCGGCGAGGCTGCCGCCCGGCAGCCCGAAGATCCGGGCCGGGGCGGCGGTGAGGGCCTCGACGAGGCGGCGCTCGCCCAGGGCCCCCTCGCGCACGAGCGCGAGGCAGACGGAGAACGCGGTCTCGAGGCCGAGGATTCCGTTCAGCGCGACGTCGAACTCCACCGCCTTCTCCACGGCCGAGTGCGGCGCGTGATCGGTGGCGATGCAGTCGATGGTGCCGTCGGCGAGCGCGGCCCGGACCGCGGCCCGGTCGGCGTCGCTGCGGAGCGGCGGCGCCATCTTGAAGTCGGTGTCGTAGCCCGAGGCGGCCACGTCCTCGTCGGTGAGGGCGAGGTGGTGCGGGGCGACCTCGGCGGTCACGGCCAGCCCGCGCGCCTTGGCGTCCCGGACCGCCCGGACGGCGCCGGCGGTGGAGAGGTGGCACACGTGCAGCCGCCCGCCAGTGAGCTCCACCAGGGCGACGTCGCGCGAGACCATGACCTCCTCGGCCTGCGCGGGGTTGCCCTTGAGCCCCAGCCGCGTCGCGGCCGGCCCCTCGTTCATCACGCCCTTGCCCACGAGGGCGAGGTCCTCCTCGTGGACCGCGAGCGGCGCCCCGAAGGTGCGCGCGTACTCGAGCGCCCGCCGCATGAGCCCGGAGGACGACACCGGCCGGCCGTCGTCCGAGAAGGCGACGCAGCCCGCCTGGAAGAGCTCGCCCATCTCGGCCAGCTCCTCGCCCTTCTGCCCCTTGCTGATGCAGCCCACCGGGTAGACGCGGGCGAGGCCGGCCTGGGCGGCGCGGGCGAGCACGAGCTCGGTCACCGCCACGCTGTCGTTGGGCGGGACGGTGTTGGGCATGGCGAGCACGGCGGTGAAGCCGCCCGCCACCGCGGCGCGGGCGCCGGTCTCGACCGTCTCCTTGTACTCCTGCCCGGGCTCGCGCAGGTGGACGTGGGCGTCGATGAAGCCGGGGGTGACCCAGCGGCCGCGGGCGTCGATGACCCGGGCGTCGCGCGGGCGCTCCACCCGCTCGGCCACCTCGGCCACCTGGCCGCCGCGCAGCACCACGGTGCGGACGCCGTCCACGCCGCTCGCCGGGTCGATGACCCGTCCGCCCTCGATGAAGAGCACCTCGCTCGACTCGCTCATGAACGCGCTCCGGCCGCGGAGACCTCGGCCGGGCTTCCCCCGGCGAGGAGATAGAGGATGGCCATGCGGACGGCCACGCCGTTCTGGACCTGGTCGAGGATCACGCTGCGGGGGCCGTCGGCCACCTCGGGCGAGAGCTCCACGCCGCGGTTGATGGGGCCGGGGTGGAGGATGACGCACCCCGGCGTGAGCCACTCCGCGGCCTTGCGGGCGTTGAGCCCCCAGAGCTTCGAGTACTCGCGCGTGCCCGGGATGAGCGGGTCGCCGATGCGCTCGTGCTGGATCCGGAGCATCACCACCGCGTCCGCCCCCTCCACCGCCTCGCGGAGGTCGTGGTGGACGGTGCAGCCGCCGAGCCGCTCGATCCCCTGCGGGATCATGGTGGGCGGTCCGCAGAGCCGCACCTTCGCGCCGAGCTTGGGCATGGCGTGCAGGTCGGAGCGGGCCACCCGGGAGTGGGAGACGTCGCCGACGATGGCGACGGTCTTGCCCTCCAGCGTCCCGAGCTTCTCCCGCAGCGTGAAGCAGTCGAGGAGCCCCTGGCTCGGGTGCTCGTGCGCCCCGTCGCCGGCGCTCACCACGGCGCAGGCCACGTGCTCCGAGACGAGCTGGGGCGCGCCGCCCGCCGCGTGGCGGATGACGAGGACGTCGGGGCGCATCGCCTCGAGGTTCCGCGCGGTGTCCACGAGGGTCTCGCCCTTCGTGACCGAGGAGGCGCTCGCGGTCCAGTTGACGGCGTCGGCCGAGAGCACCTTCGAGGCGATCTCGAAGGAGGAGCGGGTCCGGGTCGAGGCCTCGAAGAACAGGTTCACGACGAGCTTGCCGCGCAGGCTCGGGACCTTCTTCAGCGGCCGGGCCAGCACCTCCTTCATGGAGGTGGCGAGGTCGAGGACCTGCAGGATCTCCTCGCGCGACAGCCCCTCGAGGCCGAGCAGGTGGCGATGGCGTCCGATCACGGCGTCCCCCTGGGCTTGACGACCACCTCGTCGGCGGCGGCGCCGCCCTCCACCAGCCGGACCTCGACGTCGTCGCCCGGCGCGACCGCCACCGTCTCGCCGGCGAAGTCGGCGGCGATGGGCAGCTCCCGCCCGCCGCGGTCCACGAGGACCGCGAGCCAGACGCGGCGGGGCCGCCCGAAGTCCACGATCTCGTCGAGCGCCGCGCGGATGGTGCGCCCGGTGTAGAGGACGTCGTCCACGAGCAGGATGTCCCGCCCCTCCACCTTGAACTGGATGTCGGTGGGGCCGACCACCGGCGCGGCGCCGCCGCGCGAGAGGTCGTCGCGGTAGAGCGCGATGTCGAGGGTGCCGAGCGGCGGCTCCTGGCCGAGCAGCCGGGTCAGCTCCCCCCGCAGCCGCCGCGCGAGGTGCACGCCGCCCCGCCGGATGCCGACGATGGCGAGGTCCGCGCCCCCGTTCCGCGAGCGCTCGGCGATCTCCCGCGCCAGTCGCGAGAGGGCCCGTCCGATGGCTTCCGAGTCCACGGTCTAGCGCTCCTTTCCCCAGTTCGCCCGGGAGGTGTCGAGCTCCATGTCCACGTCGAAGTGCCGGTCGAGGTAGCGCTCGAGGAAGGGCAGCGCCACGTGCCGATCGTAGCCGAAGGCGACGTGGAGCGTGGGGGCCTCCGCCGACCCGGCGCGCTCCCAGACCAGGTCGGCCGGCGCGACGTCCACGGCGGGCCGCTCGGTCCCGTCTTCCTCGCCGGGATCCTTCCCCAGGGCGGCGAGGTCTCGCAGGAGCCCGGACTTGAGCGCCGCGTCGTCCCGGGCCTGGATGGCCCGGTTCCCGTAGTCCTTCACCACCTGCTTCACCTCGAGGTGGGTGTAGTAGACGGGGAAGACCACCCAGACCGCGTAGCCGGCGACGGCCAGCGCCAGCACGAGCACCGCCGTCACCCAGGTGATCTCGCCGCGCTGGCTCGGGAAACCGGGGGGCGCCCGGCGCTTGGACTCCATCGAAGGCAGGGTTGTAGCGCTACTCGATCCGTTTGAAAAGCCGCTCGATGCGGACCCCTTCGTCGCCGGTGGGCCAGAGCCCGCCCCGCCCCCAGCTCCACCAGACGAGCGAGGCCCGGCCCTTCACGTTGTCGAGCGGCACCTCCCAGCCGCCCTCGCTCCGGCTGTCGGCGGAGCGGTCGCGGTTGTCGCCGAGGACGAAGAGGTGGCCGGGCGCCACCTGCCGGAACGGCCCCTCGCGCTCGCCGGGCCGGGCCCGCCGGCACTGGAGGACCTCGTGGCGGACCACCCCTGCGTCCGGCGCCGGCGCCGCCGGCGGGGGGGGCGGCCCGGCGACGGCCGCCGCCGGGCGGGCGAGGGGCGCCCGCGACAGCTCCTCCTCGAAGGCGAGGCAGGTGTCGGACCACCAGCTCCCGGTCTGCTCGCTCTGCTCGTCGTAGGTGAGGTCGCCCTGCGGCGTGCGCGGCTGGGCCACGCCGTTGACGTACAGCACCTGGTCGCGCAGCTCGACCACGTCGCCGGGGAGCCCCACCACCCGTTTGATGTAGTCCTTCCCCTTCTCGCGCGGGTTCGCGAACACGATCACGTCCCCGCGCCGCGGCGGCGCGGAGCGCAGCACGACGCGATCGAGCAGCGGCAAGCGGACGCCGTAGGCGAGCTTCGAGACGAAGATGTGGTCGCCGACGAGGAGCGTCGGCACCATGGAGCCCGAGGGGATCTGGAACGCCTCCACCACGAAGGTGCGCAGCAGGAGCGCCACCGCGACCGCGATCCCGATCGACTCGAGGTACTCGCGCAGGAGCCCCTTGCGCGTGAAGGAGAGGTGCGCCTCCCACAGCTGCGACAGCGCCCGGCTCGCCTCCTCCACCCTCCCCGCGTCGCCGGCCCGGAGCGCCGCCTCGAGGTCGAGGGCGCCGTCTTGCAGGGCCAGCCGCGCCTCGGCCCCGAGCCGCTTGCGGTGCCGCCAGCCCTGCCGCCGCACCTCGCGCAGGAGCCGCTCGGCCTCGCGCCGCGCCCTGCGGGAGGGCGCGCTCTCGGCGGGCGAGGGGGCCGGCACGCCCGGGCTACTCCTCCACCTTCAGCACGGCGAGGAAGGCCGACTGCGGGATCTCCACCGAGCCGACCTGCTTCATGCGCTTCTTCCCCTCCTTCTGCTTCTCGAGGAGCTTGCGCTTGCGGCTGATGTCGCCGCCGTAGCACTTGGCGATGACGTTCTTGCGGAAGGCCTTGATGGTCTCGCGCGCGATGATCTTGGCGCCGATGGCGGCCTGGATTGCCACCTCGTACATCTGCTTCGGGATCTCCTCCCGCAGCTTCTGGCAGAGGTCGCGGCCGCGATGGTAGGCGTTCTCGCGGTGGACGATGACGCTGAGCGCGTCCACCGGCTCGCCGTTGATGAGGATGTCGAGCTTCACGAGGTCGGCCTCCTCGTAGCCCTTGAGCTCGTAGTCGAGGCTGGCGTAGCCGCGCGACACGCTCTTCAGCTTGTCGAAGAAGTCGAAGACCACCTCGGCGAGCGGGATGTCGTAGGTGATCTGCACCCGCTTCGTGCCGATGTACTTCATGTCGCGCTGCAGCCCGCGCCGGTCCTGGCAGAGCTTCAGGATCGCGCCCACGTCGTCGGTGCGGCCGTGGATGTGGCAGGTGAGGTGCGGCTCCTCGAGCTTGGCGATCTTCTGCACCGGCGGCAGCTTGGCGGGGTTGTCGATCTCGATCACCTGGCCCTGCGTGTCGGTGACCCGGTACACGACCGACGGCGCGGTGGTGATGAGCGACAGCCCGTACTCGCGCTCGAGCCGCTCCTGGACGATCTCCATGTGGAGGAGCCCGAGGTAGCCGCAGCGGAAGCCGAACCCGAGCGCCTGGGAGTTCTCCGGCTCGAAGGTGAACGCCGAGTCGTTGAGCGCCAGCTTCTCGAGGGCGTCGCGGAGCTGGTCGTAGTCCTTGGCCTCGATCGGGAAGACGCCCGAGAAGACCATGGGCTTCACGACCTTGAAGCCCGGGAACGGCGCCTCGACCGGCCGGCCGGCCTCGGTGATGGTGTCGCCCACCTTGGCCTCGTGGACGTCCTTCACGTTGGCGACGAGGATGCCCACCTCGCCCGCGGCGAGCGCCTGCACCGGCCGGGAGAAGGGCGCGAACACGCCCAGCTCCTGGACCTCGTACTCCTTCTTCGTGGACCAGAAGAGGATCTTCTGCCGGGGCGCGAGCGTCCCCTCGAACACCCGCACCAGCATCACCACGCCCCGGTAGCTGTCGTACCAGGAGTCGAAGATGATGGCCTTGAGCGGGGCCGCCGGGTCGCCCTTGGGCGGCGGCACCTTCTTCACCACCTGCTCGAGGATCTCGCGGATGCCGATCCCCTCCTTGGCCGAGCAGGGCACGGCCCCGGAGGCGTCGAGCCCGATGACGTCCTCGATCTCGCGGCGGACCCCCTCCACGTCGGCGGACGGCAGGTCGATCTTGTTGATGACCGGCACGATCTCGAGATCGTGGTCGAGGGCCTGGTAGACGTTGGCGAGGGTCTGGGCCTCGACGCCCTGGCTCGCGTCCACCACCAGCACCGCCCCCTCGCAGGCCGAGAGGGAGCGCGAGACCTCGTAGGCGAAGTCCACGTGGCCGGGGGTGTCGATGAGGTTGAGCTGGTAGGTGAGGCCGTCGTCGGCCCGGTAGCTCATCCGGACGGTCTGGGCCTTGATGGTGATCCCGCGCTCTCGCTCCAGGTCCATGTTGTCGAGGAACTGGGCCTTCTCCTCGCGGGCGGTGACCGTCCCGGTCTCCCCCAGGAGGCGGTCGGCGAGCGTCGACTTCCCGTGGTCGATGTGGGCGATGATCGAGAAGTTTCGGATGTGCTTGTTGGCTTCGGACACGGGGGATGGGCTTTTAACACGAGCACTTGCGCGGCGCGGAGTTTTCCACGGCGGGCGGCGGGGCCAGACCGGCACCCGGGGGGTGGGTCATTTCGACGGAAGTCAACGAGGGAATGGACGACCCGAAAAAGCGGCGAAATGACAGCATCTTGTGCCGCCCCCTGATTAGACCCACTACATGTTGTGGTGCTGCCTTGACACTCCGGAGGGCCTTGCTAGAGTGCGCCCCACGTCCGGCCCGCCGTGCGAGCGGCTGGCCGGCGGACGACGCGGAGGCGGAACGGGATGTCAGGGTGGTCGGGTAGGGTCCGGAGATGCCGCGTCGTGGCGGGGGCCAATTTCCTCAATCTTGACGAGTAGGTAACCCCCGGCCCACTTCGAGGGCCGGCCGGGGGATGTGATCCGTCGTCCGCCTGGCGGACGGCACGGTAGGGCGCGGCTGCGCCTGGAGAGTCTGGAGGACGAATGATGGAGCGGGAGAGCATCGCCGGGTCGAAGCGGTCGCGCGGGAGCCGGCGCGCGCACAAGGGGCTCGTGATCGAGCGGTACTTCACGACGGCCGGGGTGGACCCCGCCGACGAGATGGCCTGGGAGACCCGGACCGCCGGCATCAGCGGCGAGGGCGGGAAGATGGTCTTCGAGCAGAAGGACGTGGAGGTGCCGAAGAGCTGGTCGGCGCTCGCGACCAACGTGGTCGCCTCCAAGTACTTCCGCGGCGCCCTCGGCTCCCCCAAGCGGGAGCGGTCGGTCCGGCAGCTGGTCGGACGCGTGGTGAAGTCGATCGGCGCCTGGGGGCGCAAGGACGGCTACTTCGCCTCCGAGGACGACGCGGCCACCTTCGAGTCCGAGCTCTCGCACCTGCTCCTGCGGCAGAAGATGAGCTTCAACTCTCCCGTCTGGTTCAACGTCGGGGTGGAGGAGCACCCCCAGTGCTCCGCCTGCTTCATCAACGCCGTCAACGACTCGATGGACTCGATCCTGAAGCTCGCCCACACCGAGGGCATGCTCTTCAAGTACGGGTCGGGCGCCGGCTCCAACCTCTCCAAGATCCGCTCCAGCAAGGAGATGCTGTCCGGCGGCGGCGAGGCGTCGGGCCCGGTCTCCTTCATGCGCGGCTTCGACGCCTTCGCCGGCGTCATCAAGTCGGGCGGCAAGACCCGCCGCGCCGCCAAGATGGTGATCCTCGACGCCGACCACCCGGACGTCGAGGAGTTCGTCTCCTGCAAGGCCGAGGAGGAGAAGAAGGCCTGGGCGCTCATCGAGGCCGGCTACGACGGCGGCTTCAACGTCCACGGCGGCGCCTACGACTCGGTCTTCTTCCAGAACGCCAACCACTCGGTCCGCGTCACCGACGACTTCATGCGCGCGGTGCTGAACGACGCCGACTGGGCGCTCACCGCCCGCACCGACGGCAAGGTGCTCGGCAAGGTGAAGGCGCGGGCGCTCATGGCCCGCATCACCGAGGCCGCCTGGCTCTGCGGCGATCCGGGCGTGCAGTTCGACACCACCATCAACGCCTGGCACACCTGCCCGTCCACCGACCGGATCAACGCCTCCAATCCGTGCTCGGAGTACATGTTCCTCGACGACAGCGCCTGCAACCTGGCGTCGCTGAACCTCATGCACTTCCGCTCGATCGACGGCGGCTTCGACGCCGACTCCTTCAAGCGCGCGGTGGACCTCACCATCCTGGCCCAGGAGATCCTGGTCTCGAACGCCCGCTACCCCACCGAGGCGATCGGCCGGAACAGCGAGGCGTACCGCCCGCTCGGGCTCGGCTACGCCAACCTCGGCGCCTTCCTCATGGCGAGCGGCCTCCCCTACGACAGCGACGCCGGGCGCGCCTGCGCCGCCGCCATCACCGCGCTCATGACCGGCGAGGCGTACGCGATGAGCGCCCGCATCTCCGGCCACACCGGCCCCTTCGCCGGCTTCGCCGCCAACCGCGAACCCTGCCTGGCCGTGCTCCGCAAGCACGCGGCCGCGGTCGACACCATCGACGCGCGGCTCGCCCCGGCCGACGTGGTGGCCGCCGCGCGCGCCTGCTGGGCCGAGGCGGTGCAGCTCGGCCAGAAGAACGGCGTCCGCAACGCCCAGGTCTCGGTGCTCGCCCCGACCGGCACCATCGGCTTCATGATGGACTGCGACACCACCGGCATCGAGCCCGACATCGCGCTCGTGAAGTACAAGAAGCTGGTGGGCGGCGGCGTCCTCAAGATCGTGAACAACACGGTCCCGCTGGCGCTGCAGAGGCTCGGCTACTCCGGCGAGGAGATCGGCTCCATCCTGCAGTTCATCGACGAGATGGAGACCATCGAGGGCGCCCCGGCCATCCGGCCCGAGCACCTCGCGGTGTTCGACTGCGCCTTCAAGCCGCGCAACGGCAACCGGACCATCCACTACATGGGGCACATCCGGATGATGGGCGCCGTGCAGCCCTTCCTCTCCGGCGCCATCTCGAAGACGGTCAACATGCCGTCCGACGCCACCTCGGCCGACATCGAGCAGGCCTACGTGGAGGCCTGGCGGCTCGGGCTCAAGGCCATCGCCGTCTACCGCGACGGCTGCAAGCGGAGCCAGCCGCTCAACTCCGGCAAGGACAAGGCGCAGAAGGCCGCCGAGGTCGAGCCCGAGGAGGTCCACGGCGTGGCGGAGCGGCCGGAGCGGCTCGCCCGGCGCCGGCTGCCCGACGAGCGGCACGCCATCACCCACAAGTTCTCGATCGGCGGCCACGAGGGCTACATGACCGTCGGCATGTACGAGGACGGCTCGCCCGGCGAGCTCTTCGTGGTCATGGCGAAGGAGGGCTCGGTGGTGTCGGGCCTCATGGACAGCTTCGCCACCTCGGTCTCGATGGCGCTCCAGTACGGCGTGCCGCTGCGCGTGCTCTGCGACAAGTTCAGCCACACGCGCTACGAGCCCTCGGGCTTCACCGGGAACCCGGAGATCCCGATCGCCAAGTCGATCACCGACTACATCTTCCGCTGGCTCTCCCTCAAGTTCCTGCCGAGCGAGGACGGCGCCACCGTCTCCCGGACCAACAACCTGCCGCCCGGGGCGTCCCCGTCGGCCGCGCGGCTCCCGGCCTCCACCCGGACCGTCGAGGCGCAGCCTGCCGAGGGCTCGCAGCGGACGTACACCGGCGACACCGACGCGCCCGCCTGCCCGACCTGCGGGAGCATCACGGTGCGTAACGGCGCCTGCTACAAGTGCGTGAACTGCGGCAGCACGACCGGCTGTTCCTAGGAACGGGGCATGCTGCCCCGCCCCGCCGGCAAAGCCGTCGGGGCCCCACCCCGGCTCGCCGGGGCCCTTACGCCAGCGCGTCCTGCATTCGCAGGTCGCGCTGGCTCTCCCGGCCTGGAGGGGCTGACGCCCCTCCCCACCTGCGGTGGGACCCCTCCCCGGCGGCGCGGAGCCGTCGGGGCCCCACCCCGGCTCGCCGGGCCTGAAGTTCCCTCCCAGACGGGAGCGTCCGCCGCCGCGCGGGCGCTCCCGTCGCCGTTTCGGGGCGCTGGCGGGCTCCGCTACTCGACGCGGATCTTCCCGTTCCCCATCCCCATGGCCGAGCAGTGGAACCGCTCGACGCCCGGCTTCTTCGGGGTGATGACGAGCTCGACCGTCTTGTTGAGCGGGAGCTGAAACCCCTTCACCTGCTCGTCGGGGATGTCGATGGCGGTGATGCAGGTCTTGTCCGTCGTCCGGGTGAAGACGAGCGTGAGCGGCTGACCCTGCTTCGCCGTCACCTCGCGCGGCTCGAAGCCCCGCTCGGTCACCTTGATCTCGCGGCGGACCCCGCCCTGCGGGATGCCGCCGCCCGGCTTGTTGTCGGCCGCGAGAGCCGGCGCCGCGAGGCAGAGGGCGAAGACGAGAGAGAGGGCGCGCATGGAGGCTCCTGTGGGACCGCGAGGGACTTCGGAGAGCCGACGGATGATACCGGGGGCCGATTCACCTTTCACGGAACCGGCGGGCGCGCTCAGCGGAAGTCGCGCGCCTGCGGCGGCACCGCGGGGGCGAGCGCCAGCGGCTCGAGGGCGCGCACCTTCACGTTCACCACCCGGCCGTTCCGCTCCACCCTTCCCCGCGCCAGCACGAACGGCTCGCCCCGGACCACCGCCCGGAAGCGCTCGTAGACGTCGGGCATGACCACCAGGTTCGCGATCCCGGTCTCGTCCTCCAGGCTCACGAAGGTGAGCCCGCTCGCGGTCATCGGGCGCTGGCGCACGATGACGAGCCCGGCCACCTCCACCCAGGCGCCCCCCGGCGCCCGCAGGAGCTCCTGCGCCGAGCGGACCCCGCGCCGCGCCAGGGCCGGCCGGAGGAGGGACACCGGGTGGGCCCGCTCGGAGAGGCCGAGCCGCGCGAAGTCCTGGGCCACCTCCTCGGCCGCGGTGGCCGGCTCGAGCCGGGCCTCGCCCTCCGGCGGCGCCCGCCCGTCGAGGAGCCCTCCCCCCGTCCCGTCCACCCCGAGCGCCTGCCAGAGCGCCTCGCGCCGCCCGCCGCCGAGCCCCCGGAGCGCCCCCGCCTCGGCGAGCCGGGAGAGCCAGGCGCGGGAGAGCCCGGCCCGGCGCGCGAGGTCCCCGACCGAGGCGAACGGGCCGCCGAGCCGGGCCGCCACCACCGCCTCGCCCACCGCGCGCGGCAGCCCGCGCACCCGGGAGAGGCCGAGCCGCAGCGCCGGCGCCTCCCCCTCCGCCGCCGGGGCGCCCTCGGCCGGCCCCTCCAGGCCGCACTCCCAGCCGCTGTGGCGCACGTCCACGCCGCGCACCTCCACGCCGTGCCGACGCGCGTCCTCCACGAGCGTGTGGGGGGCGTAGAAGCCCATCGGCTGGCTGTCGAGCAGCGCGCAGGTGAAGGCGGCCGGGTGGTGGCACTTGAGCCAGGCCGAGGCGTAGACCAGCAGCGCGAACGAGGCGGCGTGGGACTCGGGGAAGCCGTAGCCGGCGAACCCGAGGAGCTGCCGGTAGATCTCCTCTCCCTCCGCCGGCGAGATGCCCCGCTCGGCCATGCCGGAGAGGAGCCGGGCCTTGAGCTGCGCCATGCGCTCGTGGGAGCGCTTGTGGGTCATGGTCCGGCGCAGCTCGTCGGCCTCCCCGGGCGTGAAGCCGGCGGCCACCACCGCGAGGCGCATCGCCTGCTCCTGGAAGAGCGGCACCCCGAGCGTCTTCCCGAGCACCGCCCGGAGCGGCGGGTACGGGTAGCGCACCTCCTCGAGCCCGTCCCGGCGGCGCAGGAAGGGGTGGATCATGCCGCCCTGGATCGGGCCGGGGCGGATGATGGCCACCGAGATGACGAGGTCGTAGAAGCGGGCCGGCTTGAGGCGCGGCAGCATCGACATCTGCGCGCGCGACTCGATCTGGAACACGCCGATGGTGTCGGCGCGCTGGATCATCTCGTAGACCGCCGGCGCCTCGGCCGGGATGCGGGCGAGATCCTCCGGGTGCGGCACCGGCGTGTCGCGGGCCGGCCGCGGCCGGTGGCGGGCGAGGAGCGCGAGGCAGCGCGAGAGCGCCGTGAGCATCCCGAGGCCGAGCAGGTCCACCTTGAGGAGGCCGAGCTCGGCCACGTCGTCCTTGTCCCACTGCACCACCGTGCGCCCCTCCATCGCGGCGGGCTCGATGGGCGCGGTCTCGCAGAGCGGGCGGCGGGTGACGAGGAAGCCGCCCACGTGGATGGAGAGGTGGCGCGGGAAGCGGCAGAGCTCGCCGGCGAGGGCGAGCGCCTGACGCACCGCCGGGGAGCCGCGCGGGTCGAGCCCGGCCTGCGCCAGCAGCTCCGGCGTGACCGCCTCGAGCCCCTCGAAGCTCCCCACCAGCTTCGAGAGCCGGTCCACCTGCGCGAGCGAGAGCCCGAGCGCCTTGCCCACGTCGCGCAGCGCCGAGCGGGCCCGGTAGCTGATGACCTCGCAGACCATGCCGGCCCGGTCGCGCCCGTAGCGCTCGTAGACGTACTGCAGCACCTCCTCGCGCCGCTCGTGCTCGAAGTCCACGTCGATGTCCGGCGGCTCCCCCCGCTCGGCCGAGATGAAGCGCTCGAAGAGGAGCCCCATGCGCACCGGGTCGATCGACGTGATGCCGAGGACGAAGCAGACGGCCGAGTTGGCGGCGCTGCCGCGCCCCTGGCAGAGGATCCCGCGCGACCGCGCGAAGCGGACGATGTCCCAGACGGTGAGGAAGTAGCTCGCGTAGCCCAGCTCGCCGACCAGCTCGAGCTCGCGAGCGAGCTGGCGCCGCACGTCGGCCGGGACGCCGTCCGGGTAGCGCCAGCGCACGCCGTCCTCGACGAGCCGGCGGAGGAGCCCCAGCGCGCGGGCGGCGTCGGCCGCCCGGTCCGGCGGGTCCGGCAGGGGAGCCGGCTCGAGCTCCACCGGGGGCAAGGGGTGCTCCCCCTTCACCTCGTCGAGCCGGAAGCGGCACCGCTCGGCGATCTCCGCCGCCTGCTCGAGCCCCTCCGGGAAGTCGGCCCAGAGCCGCGCCATCTCCTCGGGCCCCTTGAGCGTCCGCTCGGCGTTGGGGAAGAGCCGGCGACCCGCGCGCGAGACCGTCACCCCGAGCCGGACGCAGGTGAGGACGTCCTGGAGCGGCTGGCGCCGCCGCTCGTGCGTGTGCACGTCGTTGACCACCGCCACCGGGATCCCGAGCCGGCGCCCCACGGCGCGGGCGGCCGCGATGCGCACCTCCTCGCCGGCCACGTGGTGGCGGGAGACGGCGAGCGCGAGCCGGCGCCCGAAGGCGTCGCGCAGCCGCTCCGCCCCGGCGGCGTCGGCGCCGGGGTAGAGGGCGAAGAGCCCGCGCGCCGCCTCCGCCACCTCCCGGAGCGAGAGCGTCGGCTCCTCCCGCCGCCGCGGCGACTCGCCCGGCGGGCAGGCGCCGCAGTGGGCCCGGGTGAGGAGGCGGCACAGCCCGGCGTAGCCCTCGCGGTCCACGGCGAGGAGCACCAGCGGCGCGGCCCCCCCGGCCACCGGACCGAGCCCGTCGCAGGCCACCTCGGCCCCGACCAGGAGCGGGAGCCCGCAGGCCTTCGCGGCCGCGTGGGCCCGCACCGCGCCGTAGAGCCCGAAGCGATCGGCGAGCGCCAGCGCCGAGAGCCCCAGCGCGGCCGCGCGCTCCACCAGCTCCTCCGGCTGGCTCGCGCCGCGGAGGAAGGAGAAGCTCGAGCGGCAGCGCAGCTCGGCGTAGCGGACCTTCGCCGTCATCAGTCGAAGAACCCGTGCAGGAAGAGGGCGCCCTCGCCGTCCTCGAAGAGCCAGCAGTCGCCGAGCCCCTCGAGCCGGGCGCGGTAGTAGTCGCGGTGGAAGGGATCGCTCCACCACTCCCCCGAGAGCCGCTCGGGGCCGGTGAGCGACGCCACCGCGTGGACGCGCCCGCCGAGCCGGACCGCGGTGAGCCGGCCGCCCTCCCCCTCCGCCACCACCCGCCGCGGCGGGGACAGCAGCCGCGTGGGGCGTGGCCCGTCCGCCGGCTCCGGCGCCGCGCCGGCGCCGCCGGGAGCCGGGCCGCCGGGCGCGGCGCCGCCCGCCGCGCCACCCCCCGCGCGCGCCGGGCCGGCCGCGAACCGCACCGCCCGCCAGGTCCCCTCCGGGAGCCAGCGCTCCACCGGCTCCGCCGCGAAGAGCGCGCCGTCGCCGAAGCGGGCGGCGAGGCGCGACAGCACCGTCTCGAGCGCCGCCTGGACCTCCGGGCGATCGTCGAGCGCGAGCTGCTCGGCCCCGACCTCGACCGCCTCCACCGCGGCGAGCGCGAGCGACGCGACGGGGGCCGGCAGGGTCAAGGCGGCGAGCCGCTCGCGCAGCACCAGGAGCCAGCCCGCCGCGTCGGCGCCGGGCCGGGCCAACGGGATGGCGAGCCGCTCCTCGCCGCGCGGATCGAGCCGGAGCACGAGCTCGAGCCGGCTCGCCCCGAGCCCCTGCCCGGCGAGGCGCGCCGCCACCCGCTCGGCGAGCGGCCGCAGCACGAAGAGGAGCGGCTCGGCGGCCTCCACCGGCGCCTCGAGCTCCGCCCGCTCCGACGGCAGGCCGCGGGGGACATGGGGCGTGAGCGGCGAGGGGTCCTCTCCCCGGGCCAGCCGGGCCGCCGCCGGGCCGCAGGGGCCGAACCGGTGCGCCAGCGATCCCTCCGGGAGCCGGGCCAGCCCGCCCACGTCGCGCAGGCCGAGCGCGGCGAGCCGCCCCTCCACCTCCGCCGGCAGCTCGAGCGCAGCGAGCGGCAGCGCCGCCAGGGCGGCCGCCTCCTGCCCGCGCGGCACGACGACGAGCTCCTCCCGGCCGGAGCGCGCCAGCGCCCGGGCCACCCCGCGCCCGCTCGCGACCGCGGCCCGGCAGCGGAAGCCGAGGCCGGCGGCGAGCGCGCGCGCCCGCGCCGCGAGCACCCCCTCCGCCTCGAGCAGGGCGGCACCGCGCGGCGCGTGCAGGTGCGCGCCGCTGGCGTCGAGGAGGAGCGCCTCGGGGAAGGCGGGCTCCACCGCCGGCGCGAGCCCGAGCATCGCCTCGGCGAGCCCCACGAGCGCGGCGCGATCGGCCGCCTCGTCGTGCGCGACGAGGAGGAGGCCGGCGCAGGCCGCCTCCGCCTGCACCGCCGAGCTCCCGGGGAGGACCCCGGCCGCCCGCGCCCGCCCGTTCGCGAGCGCGACCTTTCCGTCGCGCACCAGCGCCGCTGGCCCGCCTGCGCCGCCACGCGCCGCGAGCGCGCGCTGGAGCGGGAGCGCCGGGAAGTGGAGGGCCAGCACCCGCGGGGCGCGGGGCGCCATGGCGAGCTCAAGCTGCATGCCCGCCTCCCCGACCCGCGCCGGCGCGCCCGGCTCCGCCCGCCCCGCGGGGCGGGAGCCCTCCCGCGATCCCGCCAGCCCCCACCCGCGCTCGCCCTCCCGCGAGCTCGAGCCGGACCGTCGCAGGCACCCGCACCGGCGCCTCCGGTGGCCCGAGCCAGAGCCCCACCGCGCCGCCCTTCTCGGCGGCGGCCCGCAGCCGCCGCAGCATCGCCTCGGGGCTGGCGCCCCGGCGCGGCGCCGACGGCTCCGGCGAGAGGTCCATGACGACGACGGCGAACGCGCCGCTCGCCAGGAGCGCCTCGGCCGCCCAGAGCGGGGCGACGGGATCGCCCGGGGCGGGGCGGACGATGAGCAGGCGAGAGAGGTCCACGCCGAGGGCGCGCGCGGCGGGCGGGTAGAGCTCGCCTCGACCGTCGATCCAGGCACTCGCCTGCCCCGCCGTGGCTATCGTGGAGAGGGCGAGGGCCGTCTTGCCGCTCGCCGGCCCGCCCGCGAGCTCGGACAGCGCGCCGCACGGGAAACCCCCGCCGAGGAGCTCGTCGATCTCCGGACGACCGCTCCCGAGCGCGCCCACCCGCCGGGCCGGGCGGTCCTCCAGCTGGCGGATTTGCGCGCGCAGTCCCTCGAGAACGGCTTGCTGACGGGTGGCGGCGAGGGACATGCGGCGACTCTTTCTCCCTGAACATTACTGATCATCGGTTCAGGTATCAAGCCGGTCTGACACGCGCCGCTCGACGGCCGCCCGGCGCCTCCACGGCCGGCCTGGCGATCGCCAACCCACGGTGTTCCCTCGCGATCTGCATAACTACCCTAACCCTCGCAGCGCGCCCGGGGCGAGCGGCCCGGGGCGTGCGCGCCGCGCAGAAGCGCGACTTCCGAGACCCCGAGAACGGGAGGACACCATGAAGCAGATGCGATGGTTGGGCGGCGCGGTGCTGGCCGGAGCGGTCGTACTCCTGACGGCGCACGCGGCCCAGGCAGGCGGCGGTGGCGGCGGCAGCGCCGGGACCGGCTACACCGGCACGAGCACCGACTCGAGCCGCAGTGATTCTAGCACGAGCCAGAGCAGCACGGGCGCCATGGGGACCGGCTCGAGCGCGAGCAGCCCGACCACTGGCGACACGAGCGCCAGCACGAGCCCGAGCGACGCGACCCAGCTCCAGGGCAAGGTGCAGAGCTTCGATCGCACCAACAACACGCTCACCCTCTCCGGCAGTGACAAGGCGCTCAAGATCGACTCGAGCACCCGCGTCCTGCGCGACGGATCCCGGGCCTCGCTCGACGACATCAAGGAGGGCGATCAGGTGCGCGCCAGCTTCTCCGGCTCCGGCGACATGCTCCACGTCCAGCGGCTCGACGTCATGAGCGGCCCGGCCTCGAGCGGCACGGGCGCCAGCGGCACCACGGGCGGCGCGACCGGCGGCAGCATGGACCGCGACACCACCGGCAGCGGCACGGGCACGATGTCCGGGACCGGCTCGAAGGACGACATGAGCGGGTCGTCGAAGAGCAAGACCGAGGACCAATCCAGCAGCACGACCACCAAGCAGAAGAGCACCACCGAGCAGAAGACCCAGTAGCGCGAGGCGAGGGGGGGGTGGGGACCCTCGGGTCCCTGCCCTGCCTACCGCGTCTGCGGGCTCGGCAGGGTCCCTACCCTGCCTGTGGCAGGGTCCCTACCCTGCCTGTGGCAGGGTCCCTACCCTGCCTGTGGCAGGGTCCCTACCCTGCCTGTGGCTTCTTCTCCGAGGCGAGCTCGGCGCGGACGGCGTCCATGTCGAGCGCCTTCACCTGGCGGAGGAGATCCTCCAGCGCGGCCTCCGGCAGCGCGCCGGCCTGCGAGAAGAGGAGCACGTTGTCGCGCAGGATCATGAGGGTCGGGATCGAGCGGATGTCGAACGCCGCGGCGAGCTCCTGCTCGGCCTCGGTGTCGATCTTCCCGAAGGTGACGTCGGGGTGGGCTCCCGCGACCTTCTCGTAGACCGGCGCGAAGGCGCGGCAGGGGCCGCACCAGGAGGCCCACCAGTCGAGGAGGACGATCCCCTCCTTCTCGACCAGTTCCTTGAAGCTCTTCGCGGTGACGTCGACCGTGGCCTTCATCTCGGGGTTCCTTTCGGCTCTCGCTCGCGGCGCAGGTGGGATGCGGCGCCGGGGCAAAAGGGTTCGAGCCGCTCGTTCCGGGAAGTTAGGGGCTCCGCGCGGGCCCGGCTTGACCGGGGGGCGTCCTCCCACCTACCTTCGGCCCGCATGCGAGGCCGCCAGCGCACCATCGCCAGCCTGCTGGCCGAGACCCTCGCGCGGAAGGGCCCCCGCGGCCCCGCGTCGGCGGCGGCGTTCGCGGAGGCGGTCGGATGGCCCCTCTCCCGCGAGGCGCGGCTCCGCGCCCACACCCGCGACGGCCGCATCATCGTCGAGGCGCGCAGCGGCGCCTGGGCCGACCAGCTCGAGGCGCTCGCGGGCGCCATCTGCGACAAGATGAACGCCCGCCTGGGCGAGGGTGCGGTCACGGCGGTCGAGGTTCGCCGGCCGCCCTCGGGCCGGCCGTGAGCCTCCCGGTCGCGCTCGCGCTCCTCCTGTCGGCGAGCGCCCCCGCCCGCGGCGACGACGCCGCGGCGGCCCGGCTGGAGGCGCGCGTCCTCGACCTCTCGCTCGCCCCGCGCGCAGGGCCGGCGCCCCGGCCCGACGCCGCCCTGTCGCGCGCCGCCCGAGCGCTCGCGCGCGACGCCGCCCGCGACGGCGCCGCGGCGCTCTCGGCGCGCCACCTGCGGGCCGCCCTGGCCCGCGCCGGCGCCTTCGATCCCGCCCCCGTGGCGCACTACGAGCGCGCCGCGCCCGACGAGGCGGCCGCGCGAGCGGGCCTCGCGCTCCGGCAGCTCGCCGCGACCGACGTGGGCGCGGGCGCGTATCTGGAGGGCGGCGCCGCTCACCTGGTGGTGCTCGCCTCCGTGCGCCGCGCGTCGCTCGCCCCGTTCCCGGGCAGCGTGGCGCCCGGGGCGGTGGTCCGGCTACGCGGGACGCTGCTCGGGGAGCTCACCGCGCCCCGCCTGCACGTCACCGCGCCCTCGGGCGCGGTGCGCGAGGCGTCGCTCGGGCCGGGGCCGGCGTTCGACGCCCAGGTCGCGTTCGAGGGCCCGGGGCGCTACGTGCTCGAGGTGACGGGGAGCGGCCCGGGGGGGCCGGCCGTGGCGGCGCTGCTCCCGGTGGCCTGCGGCGCCGCGTCGCTGGAGGAGGCGCCGCCCCCGCCCCGCCCGCGCGAGCCGGCGACGGCTCGCGGCGCGGAAGCGGCGGTCGCGCAGGCCATCGACGCCCTCCGGGCGCGGCACGGCCTCGTGCCCCTCGGTCGCAGCCCGGCGCTCGACGAGGTGGCGCGCCGCCACAGCGAGGCGATGGCGCGCGCGGGCGAGGTGGCCCACGTGCTCCCGGGCGGACGCGACCTGCCGGCGCGGCTCGAGGGCGTCCCTTATCGGCGGGCGCTCGAGAACGTGGCGCGCGGCCCGAGCGCGCTCGCGGCGCACGACGCGGCCGAGGAGAGCCCCGCGCACCGCGCGAACCTGCTCGACCGGAGCGTCCGGGAAGTGGGCGTGGGCATCGCCCGCCGGCGGCTGCCCGCGGGCGAGGTGGAGGTGTTCCTCACCGAGATCCTGGCGGACCCCGGCGACTGATCACCCGAGGCGGCGCTGGGTGGCGTAGTCCTCGAGGCCGACCTCGAGATCGGGCTCGACGGCGAAGAGCTGGCACTGGGTGCAGGTCCAGCTGTTCCAGCCCTTCTTGACCGCCTCGTCGAGGCAGCCGTCGTAGTTGTTGCAGAACAGGTTCCGGTGCCCCTCGACTCCGCGGTCGGGGTTGATGGGCGCGGTCAGCTCGGTCGGGCTCGGCTTGGCCACCACGTCTATCTCCTTGAGCGGTTGCTCCGGCGGCCCTCTCGGCCGGCGCTTGGAGTCGCTGGTCCTCCCGCCTTCCCCCCTCGGAGAGCGCAGCGACGAGCAACGTTTGGAACTTTGCCGGGCGCGGGCGTGCTACAGAAGTTCGCGTCCGTGTGGGCTATATCGCGCCTCGCGGCGCGAAGTGTCAAGCCCCCGCCCCCCCGAACGGAGGGCACCCTGCCGAGCTATGCTGGAGAGCCTCGAGCGATGACGGGCAACCACCTGCCGGCACGGGCGTTTCTCCCGGCGGCCCTCGTCGTCGCGCTCTGCGTTCCGGGCGCCTCCGCGCGCGCGGACGAGCCGCTTTCGCGATTCCTCACCGGCCTCGGGGAGGCCTCCCAGGCGCTGGCCGACGGAC
This sequence comes from Anaeromyxobacter paludicola, assembly GCF_023169965.1. Lineage (NCBI taxonomy): Bacteria > Pseudomonadati > Myxococcota > Myxococcia > Myxococcales > Anaeromyxobacteraceae > Anaeromyxobacter > Anaeromyxobacter paludicola. The sequence goes on from NZ_AP025592.1 coordinate 954,202, forward strand.
GGAGCGCCGACGCGGTCCGGGCCGCCCTGGCGGCGCGGGCCGCGCTCCCCCGGGGAGCGGCCGGCGCGAGGGCCGATCTGGCGCTCGGCCTGGCCCTCCTCGAGGCCGGTCAGCCGGACGAGGCCGCCCTGCCGCTCGGCGCCGCCGCCGCCGTCCTCCCGGGCCCGCTCGGCGCGTCGGCGCGGGCGGCCCAGGGGCGCGCGCTGCTCGCCGGCGGCCGTCCGGGAGAGGCGGCGGCGGCGCTCCGGGACGCGGCCGCCCGGGGCGAGGGGACGATCTCGGCCGAGGCGGCCTGGGACGAGGCCGACGCCCGGCTCGCGGCGGGAGAGGCGGCGGTGGCGGCCGCGCAGTACCAGCGCCTGGTGCGGGACCAGCCGGCGAGCCCGCGCGCCCCGATGGCGCGGGTCGGCCTCGCGAGCGCCCACCGGCTCCTCGGCGAGAGCGCCCGCGCCATCGCCGAGTACCGGAACGCCTGGCGCGACGAGCCGGGCAGCCCCGCCTCTCGGGCCGCGACGCACGCGCTGCGCCTCTGGCGCGAGGCGGGCGGCGCCGTCCCGCCGCCCGCGCCGGAGGAGCGGCTCGCCCGCGCCGAGCGGCTCCTGCAGCTCGCGCGCCCGCGCCAGGCGCTTCGCTCCCTCGACCGGCTCGAGGCCGAGCCGCTCCCGGACGCGCTGAGGCCGAGGGCCGAGCTCCTCCGCGCGCTCGCCCTCGCCCAGCGCGGCCGGCGGACCGAGGCGGAGGAGCGCGCCCGGGCGCTCGCCGGGGCGCCCGCGACGCCCGCCGGCGTGCGCCGCGGGGCCGAGGTGGTGCTCGCCCGCGCCGCGGCCCGGTCCGGGCGGACGGAGGAGGCGGTGGCCCGCTACGCGCGGCTCGCGGCCGCGGCGCCCGTCGAGATCCCGGGCCTCTCTCCGGCCTTCGCGCGCGACCTGCCCGACGAGGCGGCCTGGCTCACCGCGTGGCTCCGCTTCGAGGGCGGCGAGTGGCGCGCCGCCGCTGCCGGCTTCCGCGAGTACGCCCGGCTCCACCCCGCCGGCCGCCACGCCGACGACGCCCGCTGGTTCCTCGCCTTCGCGCTCTGGCGCGGTGGCTCGCCGGAGCGAGCCCGCGCGGCGCTGGAGCCGCTCTCCGGGGGGCCGCTCGCCGCCGGCGCGCTCTACTGGCGCGCCCGGCTCTCGCCGCCCGGCTCCTCGCAGGCGCGGCGGCTCTTCCGCGCCGCCTGGGCCGAGGCGCCTTCCGGCTGGTACGGGCTCCTCTCCGCTGCGCGGCTGCGCGCGCTGGGAGAGGCCGCCCCGAGCTCACCTCCCCCTCCCGCCGCGCTCCCCGTCCCGGAGCAGGCCTCCGACCGCGAGGCGGGCGCGGCGCTCGCGCGCGCGGCGCTGCTCCTCTCGGCGGGCGAGCGCGAGTCCGGCCTCGCCGAGCTCCGGGGGCTCGCCTCCTCGCGCCGGGGGCGCGCGGCGGCGCCGCTCGTCGCCGAGCTCGCCGCGTGGGCCGGCGACCCGGAGCTGCCGCACCGGCTCTCGCGCGACGCGCTCCTGCCGACGCGCCGCGCCCAGCGCTGGGGACACCCCGAGGCCTGGCCCTCCTTCCTGCCGCGCCTCGCCGAGGGGGCGCGCGTGGACCCACACCTGCTCCTGGCGGTGATGCGGCGGGAGTCGGCCTTCAAGGCGGGGGCCCGCAGCGGCGCCGGGGCGGAAGGGCTCCTGCAGCTCATCCCGCCCACCGCCGACCGGCTGGTCGCTGTGAACGGCGTGCCCTCCCCGCTCGCGCGGCGGCTCGGCGATCCCGAGGTGAGCGTCGGGCTCGGCGCGTCCTACCTCGGGCTCCTGCAGTCGCGCTTCGCCGACCCCGCGGTGGTCCTCGCGGCCTACAACGCCGGTCCCGGCGCCGCCGCCGGCTGGGCCGCGGCCCGGGCCGGGATGCCCCTCGACGAATGGGTGGAGGCGATCCCCTACCGCGAGACGCGCCACTACGTGAAGACGGTGCTCGCCGACGCGGCCCTGTACCGCGCGCTCTGGGGAGGCGCCCCCGTCCCGCTCGACCCGGCGCGCCCGGTCCCGGCCCCGGTCGAGGGCGTCGGGTTCTAGCGCTTCACCGCCCCGAGCGCCGCCTCGATGGCCGCGCCCATCTTGCGCAGCACGTGCGGGGTCACCCCGGGCACGCGCGCCAGATCCTCGGGGCCGCGCGGCAGCCGGCGGGCGATCTCGAGCATCGCCGACTCGGCCATGACCTTGAACGGGGGCCGGTCCGCGGCGCTGGCGCGCTCCTCGCGCGCCACGTAGAGCGCCCGGAGCACCTGCCGCCCCTCCGGGCCGAGCTCCCGGCTGCCCTTGAGCTTGCGCCAGCCCTCCGGGTCGAAGACCTTCGGTCGCGGCTCCACGGCGGCGATCCGGTCGAACTCGCGCCGCGCCTCCTCGAGGAGCCCGCGCTCGGCCAGCTCCGCCGAGAGCTCGGCGTGCAGCTCGAGCAGGTAGTGGGTGTCCAGGGCGGCGTAGCGCAGCTGCTCGGCGGTGAGCGGCCGGCGCCCCCAGTCGGAGCGCTGGTGCTCCTTGGCGAGCCGCTCGCCGAAGCGCGCCTCGACGAGGGCCGAGAGCGACAGCCCCGGGCGGCCGAGGCGGCGCGCCGCCGCCATGGTGTCGAAGAGGCGCGGGAACTTCCAGCCGTACTCGCGCTTCAGGCAGCGGACGTCGTAGTCGGCGCCGTGCAGCACCAGCTCCCGCCCGTCGCAGAGCACCTCGCCGAGCGGCGACGGATCGACCGCCAGGGGATCGAGGATGTAGTCGGCGTCGCGGGTGGAGAGCTGGAGGAGGCAGACGCGCTCCCGGTAGGCGTGGAAGCTGTTCGACTCGGTGTCGAACGCCACCACCGGCTCGGCGCGCAGCTTGTCGGCGAGGGCGCGGAGCGCGCCCGGCTCGGAGACGAGCGCGGGGGCGCCCTTCGCGTGGGTCTTCATCGGAGGGATTGTAACCCGCGCGCGCCCCGGTCCGGGTGGTAGAACCACGCCATGGCGCCCCCGGACGCTCCGCCCACAGGCAGCCCACCCGGCGCGCGGCTGCGCGGCTGGGCGGTCCTCGCCTGGGCGGCGCTCTCGATGGCCGCGCTGTTCCTCGCCTCCCTGCCGGCGATGCTCGCGACCGGGCGCCCCGACCTCTCCCTGTGGTTCGCGCGCCGGGTCTGGTCCCCGTCCTCCCTCCGCCTCGCGGGCGTGCGGCTCGCGCTGCGGCGCACGGCTCCACTCCCGGAGGGGCCCGCCGTCTACGCCTCGAACCACGAGAGCGCCCTCGACGTGTTCGCGCTCCTCGTCTCCATCCCCCGCGATCTGCGCTTCGTCGCCAAGCGCGAGCTCTTCCGGATCCCGGTCTTCGGCTGGTACCTGCGGCTCGCCGGGTTCGTCGAGGTGGACCGGCGGGATCGGACCCAGGCGCTGTCGTCGCTGGGCGCCGCGGCCGGCCGGCTTCGCGGCGGGACCTCGCTCGTGGTCTTCCCGGAAGGCACCCGCAGCCGGGACGGGCGCGTGGGCCCGTTCAAGCGGGGACCGTTCGTCCTCGCGCAGCAGGCCAGCGTCCCGGTGGTCCCCGTGGCGCTCATCGGCGCCGGGGCGGTCACGCCCAAGGCGCGCATCGAGGTCCACCCCGGGACCATCCTCGTGGTCACCGGCGAGCCGGTGGACCCCGCCGCCTGGCCGGACAAGAACGACCTGCTCCGCGAGGTCCGGCGCCGGATCATCGCGCTTCACCGGGCCCACGGCGGGCTCGGCGGCGACGAGGAGGACGCGGTGGCGCCCCCCGGCGTCGAGGGGGCGGCGCGGGCCGGGTGACGGCCCGCTTGTGAGTGGTGCCCGCCCGGGGCTAACCTCGGCCCGATGCCACTCCCCGCGACCCTCGCCCGCCTCGCCGGTCTCGCCGCGGAGAAGCTTCGGGCGCTCGCCGACGACTTTCGCCGCGCGGACCGCTTCTTCAAGCTGCGGGCGGGAGTGGTCGCCGCCTGGGCGCTCGTCTCGGTGGCCACGGTGTTCGGCGCGTGCCCGTCCGCGGGCCCGTCCAACGGGCTCGGCGCCGAGGTGTCGATCCTGAAGGCCGACCCGGTCCCCGGTGAGCAGGCTCCCGGCGAGGGGCAGATCGTCGGCAGCGCGAAGATCATGATCCGCAACGAGTCGGACGACATCTGGACCGACGTCGTCCTGAAGCTCGACGGCGCCTGGCGCTACGAGCAGGCGACGATCCGGCCCCGCGACTACGTCGTGCTCCTGGTGAGCCAGTTCCGGCAGGACGGCGTGCCCCCACCGCCGGACCACCGGCCCCGGACGCTCGAGGTCCGCTGCCGGCAGGGCCGGCACCGCTTCGAGCTGCGCTAGCTGGCGCGGCGCCCGGCCGGTCGCGTCCGGCTCGCCGCCCCTCACCGGGCTCGCGCCGGGCGATCGTCGCCCTCGGCCTCCTCGCGCCGGTGGGCCTCGCGCCGGGCCTCGACCGCGCGCCGCTCGGCGAGCCGCTCCACCCCGCACCGCCTCGCCACCGCGCCCGCCAGGCGCTCCCGGGCCTCCTCCACCAGCGCCGCCGCGCGGGCGACCTCCCGCCCCCGGCGCGCCAGCCCCCGGGCGGCGACGGCGAGGAGCGGCCCCGGCCCGTCCGGAGCCTCCGCACGAGCCTCGGCGAGCGCGGCCCGGCGCGAAGCGGCCTCGGCCTCGGCCGCGCCGCGCGCGAGCGCCAGGGCCGCGCGCTCCTCCTCGCTCCGCCGGAGCCGCAGGAGCGCCGCGAGCCCCTCCCCTGACCGCGTCACCCGACCACCTCCGCCAGCCGCTCGACGGTCTCGGAGAACGGGGCGGTCTCGCCGAGCGGCTGCGCCAGGAAGCGCTCGATGGCGCCGATGCGCGCGATCGCCTCGTCCGTGCGCGGGTCCGACCCGGCGGCGTAGGCCCCGAGCGCGATGAGGTCCCGGTGCCGCTCGTAGGCGGCGAGGTGGCCCCGGAGGCGTCCCGCCGCCGCGAGGTGCGCCGGGCTCGCCAGGGCCGGCATGAGCCGGGAGAGGCTCTGGAGCGGATCGACCGCGGGCCACTGGCCCCGCTCCGCCAGCCGCCGGTCGAGCACCACGTGGCCGTCGAGGAGCCCGCGCACCTCGTCCGCGATCGGCTCCTCGAGATCGCCGCCCGCGACGAGCACCGTGTAGACCGCGGTGACGGCGCCGCCGCCGGAGCGGCCGCCGGCCCGCTCGACGAGCCGAGGCAGCTCGGCGAAGACGCTCGGCGGGTAGCCCTGCCGGACCGGCGGCTCCCCCGCCGCGAGGCCGGCCTCGCGCTGCGCCCGCGCGAACCGGGTCAGGCTGTCCACGAGCAGGAGCACGCGCCGGCCCTCGACCTCGGCGAACCACTCGGCGATGGCGGTCGCGACGCGCGGGGCGGCGAGCCGCACCAGGGCCGGCGCGTCGCTCGTCGCCGCGACCACCACGCTGCGCGCCAGCCCCGGCGCGCCGAGCGCGTCCTCGACGAAGTCGCGCACCTCCCGCCCCCGCTCGCCCACGAGGCAGACCACCGCCAGGTCGCAGGCCGCGTCCCGCGCGATCCGGGCGAGGAGCGTGCTCTTGCCGACCCCGGCGCCGGCGAAGAGCCCGACCCGCTGCCCCTCCCCGACGGTCGCCACGGCGTCGATGGCCCGGACCCCGAGCGGCAGCGGGACGCGGACCGGCGCGCGCGAGAGCGGCGGCGGGGCCGGGCGCTCCACCGGCCAGGCGCACAGCCCGGCCAGCGGGCCCTTCGCGTCGATGGGGGCGCCGAGCCCGTCGAGGACGCGCCCCACGAGCGCCGGCCCCACCCCGACCTCCAGCGGCCGCCCCGAGGTCAGCACGGCGCTGTCCGGCCCCACGCCCCGCGGATCGCCGAGCGGCAGCAGCACCGCCTCGTCCCCCTCGAACCCGACCACCTGCGCCGCGAGCGGCGCCCGGCCCGCCGCCTCGACGCGGACGAGCTCGCCGGCGCGGACGGCGGGCACCCGGGCCCGGATGGAAAGGCCGGTGAGCGCCGCGACCCTGCCGCGGAGCGGCACCGTCCGGACCGCGGCGACGGCGGCGGCGAGCTCCCGGGCCGGCCTCAAGACGCCGCCTCCTGGAGCGCGCGCCGGATGGCGGCGAGCTCCCGGGCCGGCCTCAAGACGCCGCCTCCTGGAGCGCGCGCCGGATGGCGGCGAGCTGCGCCTCGATCCGGGCGTCGGCCGCGCCCGCCTCCGTCTCCACGACCGCGTCTCCCCGGCACAGGCTCGCGTCGGCGGCGAGCTCCAGCGCCGCCCCGGCGGCGAGCTCGGCGAGCCGGTCCCGCTCCCGCGAGACCGCCGGCAGGTCTTCGGGGTGGAGGCGCAGGCGCGCGCGCTTCCGGCCCCGCGCCGCTTCCACCGCGGCCGCCGCGAGCTCGCGGACCGCCCCTGGATCGGCGGCGAGCGCGGCGCGGAGGACCTTCCCGGCGATCGCCAGCGCGAGCTCGAGGAGCTCCGCCTCCGCCTCCCGGAGCCGCGCGTCCCCTCGGGCCGCCGCCTCCAGGAGCAGCGCCGCCGCCTCGCCCCGTCCGGCCGCGAGCCCCTCCCGGCGCGCCGCCTCGCGAATCGCGGCCGCCTGCGCCTGGGCCGCTTCCAGGAGCGCCCCCGCGCGCGCCTCCGCCTCCTCGTGCGCCGCCCGCAACCGCGCCTGGTAGGCCTCCGCCTCCAGGCGCCCGGACGACGCCGCCGATGTCGCCCCCGCCGCGCCGAACTTGAGCACGCTCCCCATGTCCGCGTGGGATTGCAGCGCGCGTGCCTCCTCGGCTACGCCCCGGCACGCGCAGCGCGACCGCGACCCCAGGCCGGGCGGCGGTCGCGGCGGCCGGGCGGCGGACGCGCGCTCGGGCTCGTCCCGCCGGAAACGAGAGGGCCCGCCACCGCGAAGCGCGGCAGCGGGCCCCGGAGGTGCCGACGCGGGCGCGGGCTACGCCGCCGCCTCGCGCTCCACCGGCTCGAGGTACCGGTTGAGGAACTGCTTCGTCTTGAGCTCGACCTGGCGCACGCGCTCGCGCGACACGCCCCAGCGCTTGCCGATCTCCTCGAGCGTCTTGGGCGAGTCCTGCTCGAGCCGGTTGTGCACGATGTCCCAGCCGAGCTCGCCCACGCGCTTGCGGACCTTCAACAGCGCCTCGCGGACCTCGCGGTCTCCCTCGGAGGACAGGTAGGTGTCCTCCGGGCCCGGCCCCTCGTCCTCGATCCGCTCGAGGTGGGTCACGTCCCCCTCCTCGTCGATGGCGCTGTCGAGCGAGAGGTCCGGCTGCGCCACCATGCCGCTCTGGGGCCGGACGGTGCTGCGCGCCTCCTTGAGGTACTTCCCGATGTATGCCCGGATCCACCAGACGGCGTAGGTCGAGAAGCGCGTCCCGGCGTGGGGATCGAACTTCTCCACCGCGCGCATGAGCCCCACGTTCCCCTCCTGGATGAGATCGTCCAGGCGGACGGTCCCGCGCCGCTGCTTGCGGGCGATGGCGACCACGAACGCGAGGTTGTGGCGGACGAGCTTCTGCTTGGCCTTCACCTCACCCTTGCGGGCGCGGAGGGCCAGGGCGTGCTCCTCTTCTCGAGAGAGCGGTGGAAAGTCGCGTACGGCCTTGAGGTAGGGAGCGAGCTCTTCGAACTCTCTGCTGCCGCGCTGGGGGGTCGCCGTCCTCATCACATCCTCTCACTCTCACCCACCCGGCTTCCGGGCTCGCCGGGAGGAGCGAGCTCCGTGGGGTAGGTTACGTAACGTCACCTTATAGAAGTGGACTGCTACAGTCAACTACTCGGGATCTACGCTGTTCGACTGGGGTTCTCGTCCGGGCTGTGCGGCGCGCACACCATCTGGAAGGGGGCTAGGAGCCTGCAATATGTGCATGCAAGGCGCTCGTGCAGGACCCCGGATGCGCCCTCCCCGGACTGATCGAGCGCAAGAGCTTGGTTTTGTTGCCGATCAACCCGGTGGCGCCCCTGTTGGGCCCCAACACGTACAGTGATATCGGGGGCCGGGACCCCACCGCGCCATCGCCGGACGCCACAAAAGCGATGGCCCGGTCCCCTTCTCGGGAACCGGGCCATCGCGCGAAACGGACCTCTCGACGAGCGGCCGGGCGGCTACTCCTCGCCGCCCGCGACGGCCAGGGCTTCCTCCGCCTGCTCGACCGCGTCCACCGGCGTCTCCACCTCGATGTCGAGGTGCTTGTAGGCGCCGAGGCCGGTGCCGGCCGGGATGAGCCGGCCCATGATGACGTTCTCCTTCAGTCCCCGCAGGTAGTCGACCTTGCCGCTGATGGCGGCCTCGGTCAGCACCTTGGTGGTCTCCTGGAACGACGAGGCCGAGATGAACGACTCGGTCGAGAGCGAGGCCTTGGTGATGCCGAGCAGCAGCGGCTCGCCCTGCGCCGGCTTCCCGCCGTCGCGCATCACCTTCTCGTTCTCCTCCTCGAAGACGAACTTCTCGACGTGCTCGTCGGCGAGGAAGCTCGTGTCGCCGACCTCCATGATGCGCACGCGGCGCAGCATCTGGCGCACGATGGTCTCGATGTGCTTGTCGTTGATCTTCACGCCCTGGAGCCGGTAGACCTCCTGGACCTCGTCCACGAGGTAGCGCGCCAGCTCCTTCTCGCCCAGCACCCGCAGGATGTCGTGCGGGTTGGCGGCGCCGTCCATGAGCGCCTCGCCCGCGCGGACGCGGTCACCGGTGTGGACGCTGATGTGCTTGCCCTTGCCGATCAGGTACTCCTTGGCGAGGTCGGGCCGCAGCTTGCCGTCCACCTCGGGCGTGATGACCACCTTGCGCTTGCCCTTGGTGTCCTTGCCGAAGGCCACCACGCCGTCGATCTCGGAGATGACCGCGTGCTCCTTCGGCTTGCGGGCCTCGAAGAGCTCCGCGACGCGGGGGAGACCGCCGGTGATGTCCTTCGTCTTGGTGGTCTCGCGCGGCATCTTCGCGAGGATCTCGCCGGCGTCCACCTCGTCGCCGTCGGTCACCACGATGTTGGCGCCCTCGGGCAGCATGTAGCGGGCGTCGGCGTCGGAGTGCAGCAGCTTCCGGGTCTGGCCGTCGGCCCCCTTGATGGAGAGGCGCGGGCGGGCGTCCGGGTCCTTCGACGCGATGACGACCTTGCGGGCGAGGCCGGTGACCTCGTCCACCTGCTCGGAGATGGTCACGCCGTCCACGAGGTCGCCGTACTTCACGCGGCCGGCCACCTCGGTGATGATCGGCATCGAGTACGGGTCCCACTCGGCGAGCAGCGTGTTGGCCTCGACGCGCTGGCCCTCCTTGACGTTGAGCTTGGCGCCGTACACCACCTGGTAGCGCTCGCGCTCGCGACCCTGCTCGTCGGTGACCAGGATCTCGCCGTTGCGGTTCATCACGATGAGCGTCCCGTCCTTCTTCTGGGCGGTGTTCACGTTGACGAACTTCACGAGGCCGGCGTTGCGGTTCTCGAGGGTGGACTGCTCGGCGCGCCGGGAGGCCGCGCCGCCGATGTGGAAGGTCCGCATCGTGAGCTGGGTGCCCGGCTCGCCGATCGACTGGGCGGCGATGACGCCGACCGCCTCGCCGATGTTGACCTTGCGCCCGCGCGCCAGGTCTCGGCCGTAGCACTCGACGCAGATGCCGCGAGGCGCCTGGCAGGTGAGCACCGAGCGGATGCGCACCTTGTCGATGCCGGCGTTCTCGATGAGCTTGACCTTGGCCTCGTCGATCTCCTCGTTGGTCTTCACCAGCACCTGGCCGCTGAAGGGATCGAGGATGTCGTCGAGCGCGACGCGGCCGAGGATGCGCTCGCCCATCGGCTCGATGATCTCGCCGCCCTCGACGAGCGAGCCCATGGTGATGCCGTCCATGGCGCCGCAGTCGTACTCGGTGATGATGGCGTCCTGCGCCACGTCCACGAGGCGCCGCGTCAGGTAGCCGGAGTTGGCGGTCTTGAGCGCGGTGTCGGCGAGGCCCTTGCGGGCGCCGTGCGTCGAGATGAAGTACTGGAGGACGTTGAGGCCCTCGCGGAAGTTCGCCGTGATCGGGGTCTCGATGATCTCGCCCGAAGGCTTGGCCATCAGGCCGCGCATGCCGGCCAGCTGACGGATCTGCTGGGCGGAGCCGCGGGCGCCGGAGTCGGCCATGATGTAGATGGCGTTGAACGAGGGCTGCTTGCGCTCCTCGCGCTTGCCGTCCTTGCCGATCCCCACCGCGACCTCGGTGGAGATCTCGTCCATCATCTCCTTGGCCACCTCCTCGGTGACCTGCGCCCAGATGTCGATGACCTTGTTGTAGCGCTCGCCGAAGGTGATGAGGCCCTCGGCGTACTGCGCGTGGATGTCGTCGACCTCCTTGGTGGCGCGCCCGAGCAGCTCCTGCTTCTTCTTCGGGATGATCATGTTCGACAGCGCGATCGAGATGCCGGCCTTGGTCGCGTTGCCGTAGCCCATCGAGCGGACGCGGTCCGCGAGGAGCACCGTCTCCTTCTCGCCGCAGAGGCGGTAGGTGAGGTCGATGAGGTTCTGGAGCTGCTTCTTGTCCATCACCTTGTTGATGGAGCTGAAGGGCAGCTGCTTCGGCACGATGTCGTAGAGCAGCACGCGGCCGGTGGTGGTCTCGACCCGCTGGCCGTCCATGCGGACGGTGACCTTGGCCTGCAGGGCGACCTCGCCCTGATCGTACGCGGCGCGGACCTCGTCGGGGCTGGCGAAGAACTTGCCCTCCCCCTTCGCGAAGGCCCGCTCCCGGGTCATGTAGTAGATGCCGAGGACGATGTCCTGGCTCGGCACGATGATCGGCTTGCCGTGCGCCGGCGACAGGATGTTGTTCGTGCTCATCATGAGCACGCGGGCCTCCATCTGGGCCTCGATGGACAGCGGCACGTGCACGGCCATCTGATCGCCGTCGAAGTCGGCGTTGAAGGCGGTGCAGACGAGCGGGTGCAGCTGGATCGCCTTGCCCTCGATGAGGACCGGCTCGAACGCCTGGATGCCGAGGCGGTGCAGGGTCGGGGCGCGGTTGAGGAGCACCGGGTGCTCGCGGATCACGTCGTCGAGGATGTCCCAGACCTCGGGGCGCTCCTTCTCCACCATCTTCTTGGCGCTCTTGATGGTGGTGACGTAGCCCTTCTCTTCGAGCTTGTTGTAGATGAACGGCTTGAAGAGCTCGAGGGCCATGATCTTCGGCAGGCCGCACTGGTGCAGCTTGAGCTCCGGGCCGACCACGATGACCGAGCGGCCCGAGTAGTCGACGCGCTTGCCGAGCAGGTTCTGGCGGAAGCGGCCCTGCTTGCCCTTCAGCATGTCGCTGAGGGACTTGAGCGGGCGCTTGTTCGGGCCGGTGATGGTCTTGCCGCGGCGGCCGTTGTCGAAGAGCGCGTCCACCGCCTCCTGCAGCATCCGCTTCTCGTTGCGGATGATGATGTCGGGGGCGTTGAGCTCCTGGAGCCGCTTCAGGCGGTTGTTGCGGTTGATGACGCGCCGGTAGAGGTCGTTCAGGTCGGAGGTCGCGAAGCGGCCGCCGTCGAGCGGGACCAGCGGGCGGAGATCCGGCGGGATCACCGGGATCACCTCGAGCATCATCCAGTCGGGCTTGTTGCCCGACTCGCGGAAGGCGTCCACCACCTTGAGCCGCTTGGCGATCTTCTTCCGCTTGGCGTCGCTGGTGGCCTCCTTCATCTCCTTCCGGAGCTGCTCGGAGAGGTTGATGATGTCGATGCCCCGGAGGAGCTCGAGCACCGCCTCGCCGCCCATGCCGGCCACGAAGCCGTCGTCGCCGAACTCCTCCTGCGCCTTGCCGTAGCGCTCCTCGGAGAGGAGCTCACCCTTGACGAGGGTGGTCTCCTTCGGATCGAGGACGATGTAGCTCTCGCAGTAGAGGACCTTCTCGAGGTCCTTGAGCGTGATGTCGAGCAGGTTGCCGATGCGCGACGGCAGGCTCTTGAGGAACCAGATGTGCGCCACCGGGGTGGCGAGCGTGATGTGGCCGAGCCGCTCGCGGCGGACCTTCGACTGGATCACCTCGACGCCGCACTTCTCGCAGACCACGCCGCGGTGCTTCATGCGCTTGTACTTGCCGCAGTTGCACTCGTAGTCCTTCACCGGGCCGAAGATCTTGGCGCAGAAGAGGCCGTCCCGCTCCGGCTTGAAGGTGCGGTAGTTGATGGTCTCCGGCTTCTTCACCTCGCCGTGCGACCACTGCCGGATCTTGTCCGGGCTGGCCAGCGAGATGCGGATCGCCGAGAACGACAGCGGGTCCTTGGGCTTCTCGAAGAAATTGAAGATGTCCTTCACGGTTCCGTCCTTCGTGCTGCTCGAAAGGTCTTCTTCGCTGCTCTCTGGGACTCTGCCGGGTCGCTAGGCGCTCTTCTTCTCGGCGGGCTCGCCGAGCGGGCTCGCCGCGGCCTTCTCGGCCTCGGCCAGCTCGCGCTGCTTCTGGGCCTCGGGCGACTCGAGCAGCTCCACGTCGAGCGCCAGGCTCTGCAGCTCCTTGATGAGCACGTTGAACGACTCGGGGAGGCCCGACTCGAGCGTGTTCTCGCCCTTGACGATCGCCTCGTACATGCGGGTGCGGCCCACCACGTCGTCCGACTTGACGGTGAGGAACTCCTGCAGCGAGTAGGCGGCGCCGTAGGCCTCCATGGCCCAGACCTCCATCTCGCCGAGACGCTGGCCGCCGAACTGGGCCTTGCCGCCGAGGGGCTGCTGGGTGACGAGCGAGTACGGCCCGATGCTCCGGGCGTGGATCTTCTCGTCCACGAGGTGGTGCAGCTTCAGCATGTACATGACGCCGACCGTGACGTCGTGGTCGAACGGCTCGCCGGTGCGGCCGTCGAACAGCGTCGACTGCATGGTCGCGCCGCCCACGTCGAACAGGTCCATCATCTCCGTCTCGTGGGCGCCGTCGAAGACGGGCGTGGCCACGTGCGCGCCGCGGAGCAGCTTCTGGGCGAGCTTCGGGACCTCCCGGTCGGGCAGCTCGTCGATGAGCGCCGCCATCTTCTCGGTGTTCGGGGCCGCGCCGTCGAAGAGCTCCTTGAGCTTCTTGCGCATCGGCTCGGGGCCGAACTTCTTCTCGATCATCTCCTCGATGCGCTTGCCCACGTTGCGGGCGGCCCAGCCGAGGTGGGTCTCGAGGATCTGGCCCACGTTCATGCGCGAGGGCACGCCGAGCGGGTTGAGGACGATGTCCACCGGGGTGCCGTCCTCGAGGTACGGCAGGTCCTCCTCGGGCAGCACGCGCGAGACCACGCCCTTGTTGCCGTGGCGGCCGGCCATCTTGTCGCCGACGGAGAGCTTGCGCTTGATGGCGACGTACACCTTCACCATCTTGATGACGCCCGGCGGGAGCTCGTCGCCCTTCTTGAGGCGGCTGATCTTCTCGCCGAAGAGGAGCTTCACGAGCTCCTTCTGCTCCTCGAAGTTCTCGATGATCTTGCGGACCTTGTCCTGCAGGTCGGCCTGGCCCGAGATGGCGATCTCGCCCCAGTAGCGCTGCGGGACTGTGTCGAGCAGCTCGTCGGAGAGGACGTCGCCCTTCTTGAGGAGCTGCTCGCCCTTGTCGTCCACCAGGCGGGCCGAGACCTCCTTGCCGACGACCAGGCGGCGGATCTTCTGGAACGCCGAGTCCTGCACGATCCGGATCTCGTCGTTCTGGTCCTTGAGGAGCTTCGCCTCCTCCATCTCCTCGATGGCCTTGGCGCGGTCGTCCTTGTCCACGCCCTTGCGGCTGAAGACCTTGGCGTTGATGACCGTGCCGGTCACGCCCGGCGGCACGCGCAGCGAGCTGTCGCGGACGTCGCCGGCCTTCTCGCCGAAGATGGCGCGGAGCAGCTTCTCCTCAGGCGAGAGCTGGGTCTCGCCCTTCGGCGTGATCTTGCCGACGAGGATGTCGCCCGGCTTCACCTCGGCGCCGATGCGGATGATGCCCGACTCGTCGAGGTCCTTGAGGGCCTCCTCGCCGACGTTCGGGATGTCGCGCGTGATCTCCTCCTTGCCGAGCTTGGTGTCGCGCGCGATGCACTCGAACTCCTCGATGTGGATCGAGGTGAAGACGTCCTCCTTCACGAGCTTCTCGGAGAGGAGGATGGAGTCCTCGAAGTTGTAGCCCTGCCACGGCATGAACGCGACCACCACGTTCTGGCCGAGCGCGAGCTCGCCCATCTCGGTGGCGGGGCCGTCGGCGATGACGTCGCCCTTCCGCACCCGCTCGCCCGGCTTCACGATGGGCTTCTGGTTGATGCAGGTGTTCTGGTTCGAGCGCTGGTACTTGATGAGGTTGTAGATGTCCACCTCGTTGGCCACGTCGGTGGTCGAGGTGGGGACGTCGGCCTTGACGACGATGCGCCCGGCGTCGACCGACTGCACGGTCCCGTCGCGCTTCGCCACCACGGTGACGCCGGAGTCGCGGGCCACGATGGCCTCGATGCCGGTGCCGACCAGCGGGGCGGCGGTGCGGAGCAGCGGCACCGCCTGGCGCTGCATGTTCGAGCCCATGAGGGCGCGGTTGGCGTCGTCGTTCTCGAGGAACGGGACCAGGGAGGCGGCCACCGAGACCAGCTGGTTCGGCGACACGTCCATCAGGTCCACCTCCTCGGGCTTCGCCTGGACGAACTCGCCCTCCTTGCGGCAGGAGACGGTGTTGCCCTGGAAGACGCCCTTGCGGTCCACCGGCGCGTTGGCCTGCGCGATGGTGTGCTTCTCCTCCTCGAGCGCCGAGTAGAAGCTCACCTCGTCGGTGACGCGGCCCTTCTCCACCTTGCGGTAGGGGGTCTCGACGAAGCCGTACTCGTTGACGCGGGCGTAGGTCGAGAGCGACGCGATGAGGCCGATGTTCGGGCCTTCCGGCGTCTCGATCGGGCAGATGCGGCCGTAGTGCGTCGGGTGCACGTCGCGCACCTCGAAGCCGGCGCGCTCGCGGGTGAGGCCGCCCGGCCCGAGGGCCGAGAGGCGCCGCTTGTGCGTGACCTCGGAGAGCGGGTTCGTCTGGTCCATGAACTGCGAGAGCTGCGAGGACCCGAAGAACTCCTTGATCACCGCCGTGACCGGCTTGGCGTTGATGAGGTCGTGCGGCATGAGCGTCTCGATCTCCTGGAGGCTCATGCGCTCCTTGATCGCGCGCTCCATGCGGACGAGACCGATGCGGTACTGGTTCTCGAGCAGCTCGCCCACCGCGCGGACGCGGCGGTTGCCGAGGTGGTCGATGTCGTCGATGTCCTTGTTCGGCTTGCCGTTCTTGAGGTCGATGAGGAAGCGGACCACCTCGAGGATGTCGCGCTTCGTCAGCACCGCGTTGTCGAGCGGCTCGTCGATCGTGAACTTGAAGTTCAGCTTGAGGCGGCCGACCTTCGAGAGGTCGTAGCGCTCCGGGTTGAAGAACAGGTTCAGGAAGAGGTTGGTCGCCGTCTCCGGCGTCGGCGGATCACCGGGGCGCAGGCGCCGGTAGATCTCCATGATGGCCTCCTCGGGGGAGGCGATCTTGTCGGTCATGAGCGTGTCCCGGAGCGACGGGAGCACGTTCAGGTTGTCGATGAAGAGGACCTTGAACTCGTTGATGCCGCGCTTGCGCAGCTCCTCGAGCTTCTCCTCGGTGACCTCCTCGTTGACCTCGAGGAGCACCTCGCCGGTGGACTCGTCCACCACGTCCTCGGCGGAGATCTTGCTGTAGACCTCCTCGGCCTCGATGGGGAGGCTCTTCAGCTTGGCGGCCACCAGCTTCTTGATGGCGCTGCTGGTGTACTTCCGGTTCTTCTTGACGATGACCTCGGCGCTCTTCGGATCCTTGATGTCGCGGGTGGCGCGCTGGCCGACGAGCAGGTCGGGGTTGAGGTCCTTCTCGAACTTGCCCTTCCCCTCGATCCGGATGACCTCGGTGTCGTAGTAGTACTTGAGGATCTCCTCGGAGGAGCCGCGGAAGTCGACCGGGTCCTTCTTGGCCGTGTCCGGCACCGCGCCGAGGGCGCGCAGCAGCACCGTCGCGGGCAGCTTGCGCCGCCGGTCGATGCGCACGTAGAGCAGGTCCTTGTGGTCGAACTCGAAGTCGATCCAGGAGCCGCGGTACGGGATGATGCGGGCGTTGTAGAGGAGCTTGCCCGACGAGTGGCTCTTGCCCTTGTCGTGGTCGAAGAAAGCGCCCGGGGACCGGTGCAGCTGGCTCACCACGACGCGCTCGGTGCCGTTGATGATGAAGGTCCCGTTCTCGGTCATGAGCGGGATCTCGCCGAAGTAGACCTCCTGCTCCTTGACGTCCCGGATGGACTGGGCGCCGGTCTCCTCGTCCTTGTCCCAGACGACCAGGCGCACCACCACCTTGATCGGCGCGGAGTAGGTCATCCCGCGCTGGTGGCACTCGTCCACGTCGTACTTGGGCTTCTCGAGGTGGTAGCTCACGAACTCGAGCGAGCTGGTCTCGTTGAAGTCCTTGATGGGGAAGACGGACTTGAACACCCCCTGCAGGCCGGTGTCGTCGCGCTTCTCGGGCGCGATGTCGGCCTGGAGGAACTTGTCGTAGGAGTGTTTCTGGATCGCGATGAGGTTGGGGATTTCAGCGATCTTGTTGATCTTTCCAAAATTTCTGCGGACGCGGAAGTTGCTCTGAATCGTCGGCGCCATCGCGATCGGTCCTCTTTCGCCGGAAACCCACAAATGCATGGAGCCGGCACCCGGCCGGCATACCGTCTCATCGTCCCGGCCAACCGGCCGGGTCCTGCGCGCTCGTATGGATGGGGGGCAGCTTCATAACGAGAACCGCCCCATCCGTCAAATTCTCAATGAGAGCACGGCGGGACGAGGCCTCGTCGGCCCCGCCCCGCCGCGTCCCAGCAACTTCGGGTGCTACTTGATGTCGACCTTCGCGCCGGCGTCGGTGAGCTTCTTCTTGAGCTCCTCGGCCTCGGCCTTGGAGATGCCCGCCTTGACCTCCTTGGGGGCGCCCTCGACGAGATCCTTGGCCTCCTTGAGGCCGAGGCCCGTGATCGCGCGGACCTCCTTGATCACGTTGATCTTGTTGGCGCCGGCCTCGACGAGGACGACGGTGAACTCCGTCTTCTCCTCGGCGGGGGCAGCGGCGGCGGCGGCGCCACCGGCCACCATCACGGGAGCGGCGGCGGCGGAGACGCCCCACTTGGTCTCGAGCTGCTTCACGAGCTCGGCGGCCTCCATCACGGTCAGGCCGGAGAGCTGCTCAACGATCGCATTCAGATCAGCCATTTCTTCTTCTCTTTTCGTGTGTCGCGGGCGGCCAGGCCGCCCGGTTGCGTGTGATGGCCCGCTCGCGCGGGCCGGTTCTCGTACCGACTAGCCCGCCTTCTCGAGCTGCTCCTTGCGAGCGCCGAGGACGCGAGCGAGCTGCTGGCCAGGGGTGTTGAGCAGGCGCGCGAGCATCGTCGCCGGCTGGGCGACCATGCTGGCGATCTGCTGACGAAGCTCAGGCAGACCGGGCATCTTCGCGAGGGCCTCGATGCCCTTCGCGTCGACGACCTTGCCCTCCACCACGCCGGTGCGGATCGCGAAGTTCTGACGATCCTTCGCGAAGTCCGCGATCACCTTCGCCGGCGCCACCACGTCGTCGTACGACATGATGAGCGCGGTCGGCCCGACGAACTTGTCGGAGAGCGACTCCACCGACGTGCCCTTGGCGGCACGGATGGCCAGGGTGTTCTTGACGATCCGGTACTCCACCTTCGCCTCGCGGCACTTCCTGCGAAGCTCGGTGACCGTGGCGACGTCGAGACCCCGGGGCTCCGCCAGGATGGCGGCCTTGGCCTTGGCCATCTTCTCGTGAAGCTGGCCGATGACTTCTTCCTTTTCCGTCCGATTCAACTGGATTCACCACCTTTCCGACCGGCCCGCTCGTGCGGGCTCGGCGTGCTGGGCTTCCATTCCAGGCCGGACGGCCGGTACGAAAACCCCCTGGACCAAGCAGGGGACGCTGCGACGACTCGTTCCCGTCTCGGCGGGTCGGACCACCTCGGTCCGCTTGGCCACCGTCCCTCCCAGACTGCTCGCACGGGAGGGGCCGGCGGGCCCGCTGTCTTGAACCAGGAATACCCGGCGGCGACATGCCGCCGGGCAATGCCTTTGAGGCCTGCTGCGACTAGCCGTGGCTCGCCGTGAGCTCCGAGAGGTCGAGCTTGATGCCCGGGCCCATCGTGGTGCTCACGGTGACGTTCTTCAGGTAGACGCCCTTGGCGGTCTGCGGCTTCGCCTTGAAGATGATCTCCATGATCGCGCTGAAGTTGGCGCGGAGCTTCTCGGGCTCGAAGGAGGCCTTGCCGAACGGCACGTGCACGATGCCGGCCTTCTCGACGCGGAACTCCACCTTGCCGGCCTTCTGCTCCTTGACCGCGCGGGTCACGTCCATGGTGACCGTGCCGACCTTCGGGTTCGGCATGAGGCCGCGGGGCCCGAGGACCTTACCGAGCCGGCCGACCACGCCCATCATGTCCGGGGTGGCGATGACCTTGTCGAAGTCCATGAAGCCGCCCTGGATTTTCTCGGCGAGGTCCTCGGCGCCGACGATGTCCGCGCCGGCCTCCTGGGCCTCGCGGGCCTTGTCGCCCTTCGCGAAGACGGCGAGCTTGACGGTCTTGCCCATGCCGTGCGGCAGCACGACGGCGCCGCGGACCACCTGGTCGGCGTGCTTGGGATCGACGCCGAGGTTGATGGCGGCGTCGACCGACTCGTCGAACTTCTTGGTCGCGGTGGCCTTCACGAGGCCGAGGGCCTCGTCGAGCTTGTAGCGCTTGTTGCGATCGACCTTCTCGGCGGCAGCCTTGAACTTCTTTCCGATGTGAGCCATTTCGTTCGTCCTCCGCCGGTTAGCCGACGATCTCGATCCCCATGGAGCGCGCGGTGCCCTCGATGGTGTTCATGGCCGCCTCGACGCTGCCGGCGGTCATGTCGGGCATCTTGGTCTTCGCGATCTGCTCGAGCTGCTTGCGCGTCACCTGGCCGACCAGCTCCTTGCCGGGCTTGTGCGCCCCCGAGCCCTTCTTCTTCTCGGTGTGCAGGCCGGCGGCCTTCTTGAGGAGGACGGCGGCGGGCGGGGTCTTGAGGACGAAGCTGAACGACCGGTCGGCGTAGACGGTGATGATGACCGGGATGATCAGGCTCTCCTTCGCCTGGGCCTGGGTCTGCGCGTTGAACTGCTTGCAGAACTCCATGATGTTGACGCCGTGCTGGCCCAGCGCCGGGCCGACCGGCGGCGCCGGGTTGGCCTTGCCGGCCGGGATCTGGAGCTTGACCTGCCCCGTGATCTTCTTCATGGCTCTTCCTTCCGGAGCCGGCGGCGCTCGCCGCGGCCCCTGCGTGGTCTACCGGGCGTTGACGCGCCCTCCCACGCTCGTGGTTCGCCGCGGGACCGGGTGGCCCCGCGGGTGCTGCGGCTGCGAAGCTACGTCTTCTCCACCTGCATGAAGTCGAGCTCGACCGGGGTGGCGCGGCCGAAGATGGAGACCAGCACGCGGAGCTTGCCCTTCTCGGGCTTGACCTCCTCGACCGTGCCGTTGAAGTTCTGGAAGGGGCCGTCGATGACGCGGACCTGGTCGCCGTCCTCGAACTGCACCTTCGGCTTGGGGCGGGACGTGCCCTCGGAGATCTGGTTGGTGAGCCGGGCGACCTCGGCGTCCTTCACGACCGGCACGTACTCCCAGGCCTGGCGGCGGGCCTTGTCACCCGCCTCGCTCACCGGCGGCTTGTTCGCGCCGACGAAGCCGGTCACCTTGGCGGTGTCCTTCACGAGGTGCCAGGTCTCGTCGCCCATCTCCATGTGGACGAGGATGTAGCCGGGGAAGAACTTGCGCTTCGAGGTCTTCTTCTCCCCGTGGACCATCTCCACGACCTGCTCCATGGGGATGAGGATCTCGTCGACCTTCTCCTCGAGGTGGAACTGCCGCACGCGCTCCTCGAGCGACTTCTTCACCTTGTTCTCGAAGCCCGAGTACGTGTGGACCGCATACCACTTCTTGGCCATGACACCCTTCTCCGTAAGCGCCGCCGAGGCCGCCTGCTGCCTGGTTTTCAAAGTCAAAAACGCCGGGAGCGGGGTCCCCTCCCCGCCTCGGCTCGCCTGCCCGCCGGGTCGCCCCGGGTTTACCGGCCTTGCCGGTCAGTAGATGAGCTCGGAGAGCCTCGCCCAGACGAAGTCGAACACGCCGAGCAGCAGCGCGGAGATGAAGGTGGCGACCACCACCGCGACCGTGGCGGCCCGCGTCTCGCGCAGGGTCGGCCAGGTGACCTTCTTCAGCTCGGCGGCGATCTCGAAGGAGACCTCGCGGCTGCGCGCGGTGCGCCAGGCGACCACCGCGGCGGCGATGGCGATGCCGTAGCCGATGACGGTGGTGAGGGTCCAGTCCTCGCCGAAGACCGCGAAGTCGTTCCAGCGGGCGTAGGAGAAGACGATCCCCAGCACCTTCTCGAGGAAGATGCCGAGGAAGATGGCGGCGAGCACGTAGAAGATCGCCACCAGGCGCTTCGGCTCGACCCCGGGAGTCTGTTCCGTCGTCATCTGTCGGGACCCGCGTTCCGTTGAGGAGGCTGCAAACCCGCGGACCATACCACCCTCGCGGGGGTTTCGTCTCGGGCTTCGGCGCGTTTATCGGAGCCGAGGCCGGTGCCTGCGGGCCTCGCCTCCTCGATTACTGGCAGGCCAGGAGGGATTCGAACCCCCAACCCGCGGTTTTGGAGACCGCTGCTCTGCCGTTGGAGCTACTGGCCTTCGGGGGTGCGCGCCGGGGTCGCCGGCGCGCCCTGGACTACTTCGTCTCCTTGTGCGCCTGGTGCTTGCGGCACCGGGGGCAGTACTTGGAGCGCGACAGCTTGTCCTGCGTCTTGCGCTTGTTCTTCGTGGTCGTGTAGTTCCGCTCTTTGCACTGCGTGCACTCGAGCGTGATGATGGTGCGATTTCCCATGACGCCTTCTTCCTGTGTTGCGAATGCCCTTGCGGCCCGGCCTCTCGGCTAGGCGATGACCTCGGCGACGACGCCCGCGCCCACCGTGCGGCCGCCCTCGCGGATCGCGAAGCGCAGCTCCTTCTCCATCGCGATGGGGGTGATGAGCTCCACCTCCACCGAGATGTTGTCGCCCGGCATCACCATCTCGACGCCGTCCGGCAGCTTCACCGAGCCCGTCACGTCCGTGGTCCGGAAGTAGAACTGCGGGCGGTAGCCGTTGAAGAACGGGGTGTGACGCCCACCCTCCTCCTTCGTCAGCACGTACACCTCACCCTTGAACTTCGTGTGCGGCGTGATCGACCCCGGCTTCGCCAGCACCTGACCGCGCTCCACCTCCTCGCGCTTCAGGCCGCGGAGCAGGCACCCCACGTTGTCGCCCGCCTGCCCCTCGTCGAGCAGCTTGCGGAACATCTCCACGCCCGTCACCACCGTCTTCGTGGTCGCGCGCAGACCGACGATCTCGATCTCCTCGCCCACCTTCACGATGCCGCGCTCGATGCGCCCCGTCGCCACCGTCCCGCGCCCAGAGATCGAGAACACGTCCTCGACCGGCATCAGGAACGGCTTGTCCGTCGCGCGCTTCGGCGTCGGAATGTAGCTGTCCACCGCCTTCATCAGCTCGAGGATGGCCGGCTCGCCGATCTCCGACTTGTCCCCCTCGAGCGCCTTCAGCGCCGACCCCTTCACGATCGGGATCTCGTTCCCAGGGAAGTCGTACTCGGTCAGCAGCTCCCGGACCTCGAGCTCCACCAGGTCCAGCAGCTCCTTGTCGTCCACCATGTCCACCTTGTTCAGGAAGACCACGATGTACGGCACGCCCACCTGCCGCGCGAGCAGGATGTGCTCGCGCGTCTGCGGCATCGGACCGTCCGCCGCCGACACCACCAGGATCGCGCCGTCCATCTGCGCCGCGCCGGTGATCATGTTCTTCACGTAGTCGGCGTGGCCCGGGCAGTCCACGTGCGCGTAGTGGCGGTTCTCCGTCTGGTACTCGACGTGCGCCGTCGCGATCGTGATGCCGCGCTCCCGCTCCTCCGGAGCCTTGTCGATCTGATCGTAGGCCTTGAACTCCGCCCAGCCCTTCTGCGCGAGCACCTTCGTGATCGCGGCAGTCAGCGTCGTCTTGCCGTGGTCCACGTGACCGATCGTCCCGACGTTCGCGTGCGGCTTGCTGCGTTCGAACTTTTCCTTGGCCATGTGCGCTCCCGGTATCGGCGGCGACTGCGACTGCGGTTGAAGATGGAGCCCACTTCCAGGATTGAACTGGAGACCTCGTCCTTACCAAGGACGCGCTCTGCCAACTGAGCTAAGTGGGCCTATTCCTATTGTGTCCTGCGTTCCTCACTGGAGCGGGAAACGGGATTCGAACCCGCGACATTCAGCTTGGAAGGCTGACGCTCTACCAACTGAGCTATTCCCGCAAACCTTCCGTGTCAGGTACCGCAAAACCGCTTCGACGCAAAGAATTTCTGATGGAGGGGGGTGGATTCGAACCACCGAAGGCGTAAGCCGGCAGATTTACAGTCTGCTCCCTTTGGCCGCTCGGGAACCCCTCCGTCTCCTCTTCCTCTCACCGCTCCCGCCGCCAGCCACTGGAGCTGGCGGTGGGATTCGAACCCGCGACCTGCTGCTTACAAGGCAGCTGCTCTACCTGCTGAGCTACGCCAGCCGAATCGTTCGAATTTTCCGCCCGCTGCCGGCGGCGGTTCCACGCGCTCCGAACCGGGACTGCCGCGTTCGGAGCGGCTGCTTGTAAACGAGGCCCGCCTGCTTGTCAAGCACGAGAATTCCGCTGTCGCGCCGCCTCGTAAAGGCAGACGGCCGCCGCCGCCGAGGCGTTCAGGCTTCCGAGCTTCCCGGACATCGGGATGCGGGCCAGGTGGTCACAATTCTTGCGGACGAGCGGACGGATCCCCTCTCCCTCGGAGCCGATGACCAGGGCGGTCGGACCGGACAGGTCGAGGGAGGCGATATCGGCGTCCCCGCCGGCCACGGCCGCCACCGACCAGAGCCCCTCCTCCTTCAGGGCGAGGATGGTCTGGGCGATGTTCGTGACCCGGGCCACCGGGCAGTGCTCCACCGCGCCGGCCGAGGCCTTGGCCGCCGCCCCGGTGACGCCCACCGCCCGGTCCTTGGCGATGACCACGCCGTGCGCCCCGAGCGCGTACGCCGAACGGATGATCGCCCCGAGGTTCTGGGGGTCCTCGATCCCGTCCAGGACGACCAGGAGCGGCGGGCGGCCGGAGGCCTTCGCGGCGTCGAGGAGGTCCTCCAGGGCGCGGTAGCGGTAGTCGGCCACCACGGCGACGACGCCCTGATGGTTGCCGGTCCCGGCGAGCTTGTCGAGCTTGGGGCGCGGCGCGAGCCGCACCTTGGCGCCCGCCGCCCGCCCCTGCCGCTCGAGCTCGGCGAAGGCGCGGCCGCGCTCGGCCCCCTCCGCCAGCCAGAGCTCCGAGAGCCCTTCCCCGCCGGCGCGGAGGAGCTCCCGCACCGGGTTCATTCCGTAGAGGACGCGCACGCGGGTCGCCTGGCCCTTCGCTACTGCTTCGCCACCACCGGCACGGAGAGCGCGCGGCTCTGCTTCACGCACCAGGTGTCGCTGCAGATGAAGAAGTCGATGGCCGCCTTGAGCTCGTACCGGCCGGCGGCGGCCGCGGTGAAGGGCACCTCGAAGCGGGGCGCCTCGGCCTTCGGATCCACGGCGTCCTTGTGCCCGAGCTTCTCCTTGGCGAGCTTCACGCCCGCGGGCGCCTCGAGGGCGATGGCGAGCGGCGCCTGGGGGTGGACGTGCGTCCCGGCCTTGGGGTGGATGAAGAGGACGAGCTTGCCGGGCGCGCCCGGCCTCACCTGCTCCGTCGTCCCGGCGGTCTCGAGCGTGTAGCTCCCGGCGGCCTCGGACGCCGCGTCGGCGAGGGCCGGGGCGGCGGTGGCGAGGGCGAGCGTGGCGACGAGGATGCGCAGCATGCGGGGGACCTCCGAGGGGCGCTGCTATAGCAGAGACGGCCGGGAGCGGCCAACCATTCAAGCCTCTCGAGGCACCCGCCGCGCGGCCGTCGCGCGCGCCCGCGGCGGCGCCTCGAACCGCGCCTCGGCCCAGGCGATCACCTCGGCCGCGACGTCCACGCCGCAGACCTCCTCGGCGTCGCGGATGCCGGGCGAGCTGTTCACCTCGAAGACCAGCGGCGCGCCGTCGGCGTCCAGCAGGTCCACCGCGCAGACGTCGAGCCCCACGATCCGGGCGGTCTCGAGGGCGGCCCGCTCCTGCGCCGGCGCGAGGCCCGCCCGCTCGAACTTGGCGCCCTGGGCGAGGCTCCGCGCGAAGCGCCCGACCCGCGCCCGCCGCCGCATGGCCGCGACGACGCGCCCCCCGACCACCAGCGCCCGCAGGTCCTGGCCGCGCAGGTACTGCTGCACGAGGATGTTCTGGCCGAGCCCCAGGATCGCCTCGAGCGCCGCCTCCAGCGACTCCAGCGTCTCGCAGATCATGACGCCGCCCTTGTCCGAGCTGGAGAGCAGCTTGACCAGCACCGGCACGCCGCCCACGTGCTTCACGAGCTGCCGGAGCTTGGAGGCGTCGCTCGCCATGACCGTGTTCGGCACCTGCACGCCCTTGCGCGCCAGGGTCTGCAGGCACCGCATCTTGTTCCGGCTCGCGGCGATCCCCTTCGCGCCGTTGATGGAGGGCACGCCGAGGAGCTCGAACTGGTTCACCACCGCGAGCCCGTACTGCGTCACCGAGAGGCCGATGCGGGGGACCACCACGTCGGTGCGGGGGAAGCGGCGGTGGCGGTGGTAGAGCGCCGGCCGCTCGCCGAGCCCCAGCTCGACCTCGAGCGGATCGACCACGCGCGGACGGTGCCCGCGCTCGCGAGCGGCCTCGACGAGGCGGCGGGTGGTGTAGATGGCCGGCGACCGGCTGAGGACGGTGAGGTGCATCGGGCCGGGATGGTAAGGGCGCCGGGCACCGAAAGCGAGGCCTGGAAATAGCGACGGCGACCCGGCTGGCGGGTCGCCGTCTGACGGGGCGCGGTCCGCCCGAGGCGGTTGGGCGCGCCACCACCTCTCCCAGGAGGGAGAGGAGTCATCATTGTCCTCTCGCGGGGCCGGCGGGGCAAGGGGCGCCCCGGCTGGAGCGCCCCCCTCCGCTAGACCTGCTTGAACTCCGCGTCCACGACGTCGTCCTTCTTGGGCTCGCCCTCCGGCTTCGCGCTGCCCGGCTGGCCGGGCTGCGCCTGCTGCCCGTCGCCGCCCGGGGTGGCGGTCTTGTAGAGCTCCTCCGCCGCCTTGTGGCTCGCCTTCTCGAGCCGCTCCATGGCGGCCTTCACCTCGTCGGCGCTCCCCTTCTCGCGGACCTTGTGGACCTCCTCGACGGCCGACTCGATCTCCTTCACGGTGTCGGCGGCGAGCTTCTCCTTGTTCTCCTTGAGCAGCTTCTCCATCTGGTAGGCGAGGTTCTCCGCCCGGTTCCGCTGCTCGACCTCCTCGCGGCGCTTCTTGTCCTCCGCCTCGTGGCTGTGGGCGTCGGCCACCATCTTCTCCACCTCGTCCTTGGCCAGGCCCGAGGAGTGGGTGATGGTGATCTTGGTCTCCTTGCCGGTGCCCTTGTCCTTGGCCGAGACGTTGAGGATGCCGTTCGCGTCGATGTCGAAGGTCACCTCGATCTGCGGCATGCCGCGCGGCGCCGGCGGGATGCCCTCGAGGTGGAAGCGGCCGAGGGTGCGGTTGTCCCGCGCCATCTCGCGCTCGCCCTGGAGGACGTGGATCTCGACCGAGGTCTGGCCGTCGGCGGCGGTGGAGAAGGTCTCCGACCGCTTGCCCGGGATGGTGGTGTTCCGCTCGATCAGCCTGGTCATGACGCCGCCCAGCGTCTCCACGCCGAGCGAGAGCGGGGTCACGTCGAGGAGGAGGATGTCCTTCACCTCGCCCGAGAGCACGCCGGCCTGGACGGCCGCGCCGACCGCGACCACCTCGTCGGGGTTCACCGACCGGTTCGGCTCCTTGCCGAAGAGCTTCTTCACGGCCTGGCCCACGAGCGGGATGCGGGTCGAGCCGCCGACGAGCACCACCTCGTCGACCTGCGACGGCTCGAGCTTGGCGTCGGCGAGGCACTTGCGGGTCGGCTCGAGCGAGCGCTCCACGAGCGGCCCGATCATCTGCTCGAGCTTGGCGCGGGTGAGCTTGATGGCGAGGTGCTTCGGGCCGGTCTGGTCCGCCGTGAGGAACGGCAGGTTGATCTCGGTCTCCATGGTGGAGGAGAGCTCGATCTTGGCCTTCTCGGCCGCCTCCTTGAGCCGCTGCAGCACCATCTTGTCGCGCGAGACGTCGATGCCGGTGTCCTTCTTGAACTCGGCGATGAGCCAGTCCATCACCAGCTGGTCGACGTTGTCGCCGCCGAGGTGGGTGTCGCCGTTGGTCGCGAGCACCTCGACCACGTTCTCGCCGACCTCGAGGATCGAGATGTCGAAGGTGCCGCCGCCGAAGTCGTAGACCGCGATCTTCTCGTTCTTCTTCTTGTCGAGGCCGTAGGCGAGGGCCGCCGCGGTCGGCTCGTTGACGATGCGCCGGACGTTCAGGCCGGCGATCTCGCCGGCGTCCTTGGTGGCCTGGCGCTGGGCGTCGTTGAAGTAGGCGGGGACGGTGATGACCGCGTCGGTCACCTTCTCGCCGAGGTAGTTCTCGGCGGCGCGCTTCAGCTTGAGCAGGATCTGCGCGCTGATCTCGGGCGCGCTGTACTGCTTGCCGTCGATCTCGACGCGGGCGTCGCCGTTCGGCCCCTCCACCACGTGATACGGGACCCGGCGCGCCTCCTCCTGGACCTCGCCGTAGCGGCGGCCCATGAAGCGCTTGATGCTGTAGACGGTCTTCTCCGGGTTGGTGATGGCCTGCCGCTTGGCCACCTGCCCCACCAGGCGCTCGCTCTCCTTCGTGTAGGCCACCACGGACGGAGTGAGCCGCGAGCCCTCCTCGTTGGTGATGACGACGGGCTCCTTGCCCTCCATCACCGCGACCACCGAGTTGGTGGTGCCGAGGTCGATGCCGATGATCTTCGCCATTTAGAAATCCTCCTGGGACGGGGGCAAGGTAAGACCCCGCGAACGCGTGTCAAACCGGCCGCTCGCCTTTTTCGGTGCGAAGCGCGCTACGCACATCGCCACCCTGGCTACCCGCCCGGGAGGGACGGCCCGGCGAGCCCTCGCAGCCCAACCCCCCGATATCACGAGCAAGCGTTCCCTGACGCACCGTGGCACCGACCTTGCGAGCAGGGAACGACGCGAATGTCAGACACCGGGCTCAGCGGGCGAGGGTTGCAGGCCATGCGGATCGACGCGGCGCACCGCCAGACGGCCGTGCTCCTCAACGCGAACGCCAAGCAGGTGAACGGGCGGGTGCGGCGGGAGCTCTCGGACGTGGTCCCCGAGGAGCACCTCTTCTTCTCGCGCGACCCGGACGACGCCCGCCGCATCGCCGACACGGTCATCCGCCGGGGCTACGGCACCGTGTTCACCGGCGGCGGCGACGGGACCTTCGTCTCCTGGGTGAACCACATCCTCGACCACAGCGAGCGGCGCTCGGCGCCCCCGCCCCGCTTCGGCGTGCTGGCCCTCGGGACCGGCAACGCGGTGGCCGAGGTGGTCGGGGCCCGCGCCGACGGTCACGTCGATGCGCTGCGCCGCTACATGGGCGGCGAGGTCCCGTTCGTGCGGCCCATCGGCCTCCTCACCTGCAACGGCCGCCGCACCCCCTTCGCCGGCGTCGGGCTCGATGCCGCCGTCATCAACGACTACAACTGGTGGAAGGGGCACGTGAAGGACACGCGGCTCTCGCGGCTCGGCCTCGGCGCCCAGGGGTACGGGCTCGCCGTCGCCCTCCGGACCGTGCCGCGGTACCTCGCCGAGCGCCGGCCCGCCTACTGCGAGATCGTGAACGAGGGGCGCGCCGCCTGGCAGCTCGACGCGACGGGCGCGCCGGTGGGCCAGGCCATCCGCAAGGGCGAGCTGCTCTACGCCGGCCCCTGCATGATGGCGGCCGCGAGCACCGTCCCCTACTACGGCCTCAAGCTCCGGGCCTTCCCCTTCGCCGACCAGCGCCCCGGCATGATGCAGGTGCGCGTCGCCACCCAGGTGAGCGTGCCGTCGGTGCTGATGAACCTGCGCCAGATCTGGGACGGGAGCTTCTCCCACCCCGGGCTCCTCGACTTCCACGCCGAGTCGGTCTCGCTCCGCTTCGAGCGCCCGGTCCCGCTGCAGGTCGGCGGGGACGCCGAGGGCTGGCGGGACGAGGTCCGCTTCGCGATGGCCCCGCGGCCCATCGACCTCGTGGACTTCGCCGGCGGGCCGGGCAGCCTCCGGCTCGGCGGCGCCCCGCGCTTCGCGGCCTAGGCGCTCCGCGCCGGGCTAGAGGTAGTAGACGACCCGCGCGTCCCGGTGCAGCGCCAGGTAGACGCCGCGCCGCTGCTCCTCCGACTCGAGCCGGGCGACCACCGTGATCGAGTGGTACTTGCCGCCGCTCGACGCCCGCGCGCGGACCCGCTCCGGCGGCGCGCCGGCCGGGCCCACCACGGCGGCGACGAGCCGCCGGGCGTGCTCGGCGAAGTCGTCGGCGGCGAGCCCCATGATCTTGAAGCTGTAGTCGAGCGGGTAGGCGATGGCCGGGCTGCCCGGCGCGCCAGGGTTCTCGGGGTGCATGGACGGGGCGTAACTCCGGGGGCGGGCCCGCGCAGGAGGCTAGAGCAGGTTCGCGGCCAGCTCGGCGAGGGGCGAGCGCTCGCCCTTCGACAGGGTGATGTGCCCCGCCAGCCGGAGGTTGCACGGGGCATGCTGCCCCGCCCCGTCGGCAAAGCCGTCGGGGCCCCGCCCCGGTTCGCCGGGTCCCTTGCGCTTCGCCTGCGGCGAAGCTCGCCCGGCGCCGGCCTTCGGCCGGGAGGATCGTCTGGCGGTCACAGCAGGTTCGCGGCCAGCTCGGCGAGGGGCGAGCGCTCGCCCTTCGACAGGGTGATGTGCCCCGCCAGCCGCTCCTCCTTGAACCGGTTCACCACGTGGATGAGGCCGTTGTTGGTCTGGTCCACGTAGGGGTTGTCGATCTGGTAGGGGTCGCCGGTGAGGACGATCTTCGTCCCGTCGCCGGCGCGGGTGATGATGGTCTTCACCTCGTGGGGGGTGAGGTTCTGCGCCTCGTCCACCACGATGAACTGGTTCGGGATGGAGCGGCCGCGGATGTAGGTCAGCGGCTCGATCTCGACGATCCCGAGGTCGATGAGCTCGTGGTAGCCGCGCCCCGACTTCTTCTCGGAGTGCGACAGGTTCATGAGGTACTCGACGTTGTCGAAGATCGGCTGCATCCAGGGGTTGAGCTTCTCCTCGACGCTGCCGGGCAGGTAGCCGATGTCCCGGCCGAGCGGGAAGATCGGGCGCGACACCAGCAGCTTCTGGTAGACGCCCTCCTCCATCGTCTTCTGGAGGCCCGCGGCGATGGCGAGCAGGGTCTTGCCGGTGCCGGCCTTGCCGACGATGGTGACGAGCCGGACCTCGTCGTTGAGCAGCAGGTCGAGCGCGAAGGACTGCTCCTTGTTGCGCGGGCGGATGCCCCAGGTGCCCTCCTTGCTCGCCTTGATGAGGGGGACGAACGCCTGGCGCGAGGCGCTGTACTTGCCGACCGCGCTGTGCTGCGGGTTGGTCCGGTCGCGCAGCACGGCGAAGGCGTTGGGCGGGGGCGGATCCACCCCGGGCGAGAGCCCCACGCTGCCCTGCGCGTAGAAGGCGTTCACGTCCTCGGGGGGGACGTCGAGCTCCGCCACGCCGCTCCAGACCTCGTCGAGGTCCACCTGCTCCACGTCGTAGTCCACGGCGTGGAGCCCGAGGGCGTCGGCGCGGATGCGCAGGTTGGTGTCCTTGGTCACGAACACCGCCGGGCGGTCCTGCTCCCGGTCGCGGACGTCGAGGGCCACCGCCAGGATCTTGTTGTCGGTGGCGTGGCCGTCGGCGAGCTCCGCCGGCAGGTGGCGGGTCGTGAAGAGCACCCGCAGGCGCCCCTTCCCCTCCCCCAGCGCCACGCCGTCGGCGAGCTGCCCCTGGGCGCGGAACTCGTCGATGAACCGCGCCACCTGCCGGGCGTTGCGGCCCAGGGTCGAGAGGTCGCGCTTGAACTGGTCGATCTCCTCGATGACGTGGATCGGGATGACCACGTCGTTGTCGCCGAAGCCGAAGATCGAGCGGGGATCGTGCAGCAGGACGTTGGTGTCGAGGACGAAGTTCTTTTTCAACTCGGGTTCCCCTGGCAGCGCGCCGGTCGGCCGCCGCCTGCGCGCCCGACGCCGCGCAGTCTAGCACGAGACTGGCCCCGCGGACGGCGCTTAGCCGGCGCGGCGCGCGGCCCGCACCGCCTCGGCGGTGACCACCTGGTTGCGCCCGTTCCGCTTGGCGCAGTACAGCCCGCCGTCGGCGAGCTCGACCAGCTGGGCCTTGACCGTCCCGTCGTCCGGGCAGGTCGCGACGCCGAGGGAGAGCGTCACGCGGAGGCTCCCCTGCTCGGTCTCGAAGCTGGCGCCCTGCACCTTCTCGCGGATGCGCTCGGCGATGGCGACGGCGCCGGCCTGGTCGGTCTCCGGCATCACGATCGCGAACTCCTCGCCGCCGTAGCGGGCGACCACGTCGGTCGAGCGCGCCTCGCGCGAGAGGATGCGGGCCACCCCGCGCAGCACGACGTCGCCGGCCGGGTGGCCGTAGGTGTCGTTCACCTTCTTGAAGTGGTCCACGTCGCAGAGGATGAAGGACAGCTTCTTCCCGTACCGCGCCGAGAGCCCGAGCGCCTCGTCGAAGCGGGACTGGAAGGTGCGGTGGTTCATGAGGCCGGTGAGCCCGTCGGTGGTGGCGAGCCGCTCGGTCTGCTCGAAGAGGCGCGCGCGCAGCACCGACTCGGCGGCCTGGATCGAGACCACCTCCAGCTGCCGCAGCGTGACCGGGTCGAGCGCCGCCCGGCGCCGGGAGCCGACCACCAGCGTGCCGAGCACCTCGCCGCCGGTCTTGAGCGGGATGACCTTGAGCGAGGCGAGCCCCTTGAGCCGCGTCCCCTCGTCGAAGACCATCGCCTCGGCCGCCTTGAGCTCCTTGCCGGGCAGGCTCGAGGAGAGGCGCACCGCGCCCGACACGAGCCCCGGGTTGTCCTCGAAGCAGAGCCCCTCGAGCTGCGAGAGCGCCCGGGCCTCCTCGCCGGCCCGGGCCCGGACCACGCGGTGCGCCCGCTTGCCGCCCGACTCCTCGCACAGGGTGACGGCGCCGAAGTCGAGCGGCATCATCTCCCCGGCCAGCTCGAGGAGCGCGTCGAAGACCTCGCGCGGCTTGGCGGTCCGGTTGAGCCGCTCGATGGCCTGGTAGAAGCGCTCGCTCTCGTCCCGGGTGCGTCGCAGGTCGCCCATGAGCCGCTCGGCCTGGACCGCGCGGACGAGCTCGGTGGCGAGCCGCGCGAGGAGCTGCTCGTCGGCGTCGCCGAAGGGCTCGTCCCCGAACCGGTCGGCCACCAGCACGCCGCGGACGAGATCCCCCCGCCGCTCCACGATGGGCACGGCGAGCAGCGCCCCCGGCCGCGTGCCGTCGAGGTAGTAGCCCGGCTCCTTCACGCCGCCGGCGAGCCGCACCGCGGTGCGCCCCTTCACGGCGGCCCCGAGCGGCCCCTCGCCGGCGGGGATGGGCTCGCGCGCGACCCGGTCGCTCGCCGAGCGGCACTCGCGCAGCCGGAGCTCCCGGTCGTCGTCGCTCAGGAGGAAGACCGCGAAGGTGTGGCTCCGCAGGGCCTGCTCGCCCACCTCCACCACCCCGCGCACCGCCGCCTCGAGCTCGACCACGGCGCCCTCGGCCCAGCGCGCCTCGGCCGCCTCGCCGCCCTCCGGAGCGAGCAGCCGGAACTCGCGGGCCCGCTCGTCGAGCTCGCGCCGGCGGCGGGCCACGGCGGCCTCCTCGGCGCGCCGCGCCGCGGCCACCCGGCCCGCCAGCACCCCGCGGTAGAGGACCGCGAAGAGCGCCAGGAAGGCCGCGTGCGCCAGGGCCGCGACCAGCGCCGCCCGCCCGCCGCCCCGGCCCCACCAGACGGCCGCCTCGAGCCCGAGGGCGAGCGCGACGGCGGCGAGGCTCGCGGGGCGCGACGACGAGGCCACGAGGAACGCCAGCACCAGGTAGACGAGCGGCTGCAGCGGCGCGCCGGCCGCGCCGTCCAGCCCCTCCGAGGCTTGCGCCACCGCGTGCGCCGCGATCAGGAGGAGCGCGCCCAGCTCGAGCTCGTGCCGGAGCCCCGCCGCCCGCGCCCCGTCGCGCCGGGCCTGGCGCCAGAGCACCGCCCCGAGCGCGAGGGAGAGGGCCGCGAGCGCGGCGGCCTGGGCGCGCAGCCGGGAAGGATCGGCGAAGAGGCCGGTCGCGAGGGCGCCGGCGAGCGCCGCCGCGACGGCCGCGGGGACCCCGCGCAGCAGCGCCCGCCCGAGCCGGCGCCGCTCGGAGGGGCCGAGCACGCCGCCCTCGCAGGCGATCGCCGCGTACAGGCTCACGAGGAGCGGCCGCGACTGCTGCGCCGGGAGCCGGCGGCGCACCTCGGCCACCCGGCCGATGGGCGGCCTCCCCGGATCGGCGTGGCGGTGCAGCGGCGCGGGGGCGGCGGCCGGCGCCGGCGGCGCGGGGCGCGGCGGCCTCGGCGCGCGGCGGCTCACCGGCCGCCTCCCTCGTCGAGCCGGATGACGAGCTCGCCGGGGCGGACGTAGTTGAGCTCCTCCCGCGCGGCGCGCTCGAGGGCGGCCGGATCGCCGGTCAGCGCGCGCGCCTCGCGCCGCAGCCGGAGGTTCTCCTGCCGGAGGGCCTCGTTGCGGGTGGAGACCGCCTGGATCTCGCGCTGCAGCCGCAGGTGCTGCCGCAGGCCCCGCCCCTCCAGCGCCGAGTACGCGAGGAACGCCCCGGCGACGCCGGCGACGAGCAGGGACTTGTGCTGCGGGCGCAAGGGCATGGCGCGGCCTGGTCGGCCTCGCCCCGAAAGCTAGCAGCGGCCCGGGATCTGTAAAGTAATCGGCCGCTATCGCGCGCCGCCGTCGCTCGCCCGCGACTGCAGCCAGGAGAGGACCGCCGCGCGCTCGGCGTCCGAGAGGTGGGCGCGGGCCGCCATGCGCCCCATCACGTCGGCCCAGCTCGCCCGGGTCCGCTCGCCCGGGTCGCGCAGCCGGTGACAGGAGGCGCAGCGCTTGCGGTAGAGCCGCTCCACCTCCTGCGGGCCCGGGCCCGGCCCGGGCGCCTCGTCGGCGCCTCGGGCCGGGCCGGCCGCGATCAGGACGGCGGAGAAGGAGAGCGCGAGGAGCGTCGTTCGCATGGGGCCTCTTCCTAATCGCCGCGGGCGCGGGGGCCGCGCCGCAGGTGGGGGATTCCGGCGCCTAGAACTGGAAGGCGAGGATGGCGCGCGCCCGGAGCTTGTCGCTCTCGTCGGTCAGGCCGAACCCGGCGGCCAGGACCAGCCACGAGCGGGCGACCGCGAGCGAGATCGCGGGGCCGGCGTAGTGCTGGGAGGCGGTGTGGTCCTCGGCGGTGCTGTGCCTCCAGGAGCCGAACGCCTCGCCGCCGGCGCGGAGCCAGGGGAGCAGCTCCCAGGAGGCGCCGGCCGCGTAGCCGTACTCGAGCTCCTGACCGCCGCCGTCCGGGATGAACTCCTGCTCCGCGGTCAGGTTCACCGAGAGGTTGAGCCGGTCGATGTCCTTCCCGAGGATGAGCTTCTCCTCGACGGCCCACGGCTTGTCCTCGATCCACTCCTTGCGGAGCTCCAGGTACAGCACCGGATCGACGAACCACTCGCCGGGGTCGGAGAGCCGGTACCGGGACTCGACCTGGGTGGCCTGGTAGCGGGTGGTGTCACCCTGCTCGTACCGGAAGATGTTGTAGAGGGCGATGTCCCAGTGGTCCGTGAGGCCGGTCTCGAGCTCGAGCTGGTGCACCCAGGACTGGGGGCCGTGGCCGCTCTTCGGCTGGTACAGCGTGGACCAGAGCTCCACGTCGAGGGCGCCCTTCGGCGCGATCGAGGCGTTGTAGGTCTCGCCGTAGTAGCGCTGGTCGGCGCGGGCGAGCGGCGGGGCGAGGACGGCGGCGAGTGCGGCGATGGTGACGAGGTGCTTCATTCTCCTGGCTGTGGGCTCGGGCGGCCTCTGTCCTTGGTGACTGCGGGGTGCGGGCGGCGCGCCGCCCGCGGGGGAATCGGGGGTGGTCGGGTCGGCGTCGACTGGCCTCAGGCCTCGACCCGCTTCACGTAGATCTCGCTCGCGATCTCCGGGTCGAGCGCGATGGTGGTCTCGCCGACCTCGATCACGAACGACGGCGAGCGCTGGTGCAGCCGGATCTCGCTGCCCGGGATGACCCCGAGCGCGGCGAGCCGGTCCATCCGGTCGTGGAACTTGGGCGCGATGAAGACGATGCGGCCGGCCGCGCCGAGCTCGAAGCTGGGCAGCCCGGTGACGAGCGGGCGGACCGCCTTGGCCACGGCGCTGCAGCAGGCGCCCGGCGGGATGGCCTTGCCGTGAGGGCAGGTCGGCGGGTGGCCCAGGAGCGTGCAGACCGAGTCGGTCGCCTCCGGCGAGAGGATGTGCTCGAACTCGCAGGCCTGGCTCTCCATCGTGGCCTCGCCGAGCTCGAGCAGATCGTGGAAGAGCCGCTCGGCGAGCCGGTGCCGCCGCACCACCAGGCGGGCGCGCTCCTCGCCGGCGGGCGTGAGGTGGACGCCCCCCCCCTCGCGGCGCAGCAGGCCGAGGGCCTCCAGCTCGGCGAGGTCGCCCTCGGCGCGGTCCCCGGCGTGGTGGCCGGCGTTGGCGAGGACGCCCCCGGCGTCGTTGCGGCCCGCCTCGCGCTCGGTGAAGACGGTCTCGAGGAGCTCCTCGAGCTTGTGCTGCTGCATGGTCACGGTCGATCCTTCTCGGCGCGGCGCCGGTCGAGGAACCCGCGGAGCCGTCCGGCGAGCCCGGTCTCCTGGGGGAAGCTGTAGGTGCAGGACGGGCAGCAGATCACGCGGCAGCCCTTGGCGAGGGGGCAGCTCGGGCGGCAGCCCTGCCCCTCCGCGTCGAACTCGGTCCCGCAGAGCGGGCACCTCTCGAGCCGCTTCGCCGGGGCGCCCATCAGTAGAGCCACCGCATGAGCCCGTCCACCACGGCGCCCACGCCGATGGCGAACGGCAGGATGAAGCCCGCCACCGCGACGCCGGTCTTCCAGCCGCGCTCCTTCAGGATCATGAAGAAGTTGGCGATGCAGGGGATGAACAGGGTCACCGTGACGAGCGCCACCGTGACCTCGATGTTCATCTCGCGGGTCATGGTGCCGGCCTTCATGAACGGCTCGTAGTGCAGGAAGAGCCCGGCGGCGGCGTAGTCGCGGCGCAGGAAGCCGAGGATGAAGGCGGTGGCCGCCTCCTTGGGCAGGTGGAGCAGGTTCACCACCACCGGCGCGGCGACGCGCTCCAGCACGGCGATGCCGTGGATCCGATCGAGCCCCCACAGGATGAGCGTGCCGAGGATGAAGAGCGGGAGCGCCTCGCGCAGGTACCACTCGATCCGCGCCAGCGTCTTCACGGCGATGTTGCCGGCCTGCGGCAGCCGGAGCGGCGGCAGCTCGAGCATGAAGTCGGAGCCGCGGCCGGGGATCACCTTGGCGGCGAGCCAGCCGACGAGGAAGAGCACCGCCAGCACCGTGCCGGCGAACCAGAGCGCGGCCCCCGGGGTGACGCCGCCGAGCATCGCGAAGATGACGGCGAGCTGCGCGCTGCACGGGACCGCGAGCGCCAGGAGGAGCGTCACGATGACCCGCTCCTTGCGGGTCTCCATGATGCGCGCGGTCATGGTGGCCATGGTGTCGCAGCCGAGCCCGAGCACCATCGGCAGCACCGCCTTGCCGTTGAGCCCCATCCGCTTGAAGATCTTGTTCACCATCACGGCGAGGCGAGGCAGGTAGCCCGAGTCCTCGAGGAAGCTGAAGGCGAGGAAGAAGGTGGTGACGATCGGCAGCACGATGGCCATGCCGTAGGACAGCCCCATCGAGAAGACGCCGTAGCGGCCGACGAGGAGCCCGCCGTGCTCGCGGAACGGCACGCCGGCCGGGCCCACCAGGAACTCCTGCACCCCGCGGGCGGGCACGAGCAGGCGCACCAGCCGGTCGAACCAGGGGACGAGGTGCTCGTAGAAGACGGTGTTCTCGAGGAAGTCCACCGCCGTCTTGGCCCCGAAGACGCCCACGAACTCGTAGCAGGCGAAGAGCACGGCCGCGAGGACCGGGAGGCCCAGGACCGGGTGGGTGGACCAGCCGCCGAGCCGGCGGGCGAGGCTCGAGCCCATCGACCTCGCCCCGGCGCGCGACAGCACCGCGTCGTGGAGCCGATCCACCGCCGCGAGCCGCTGGCGCGACACCACGAAGCGGAGCGACTCCGGGTAGCGCGCCGCGAGGCCGCGCCGCTCCGCCTCGATCGTGGCGAGGTCCACCTCCGACATCCGCCCGGCGAGCTGCGCCCCGAGCGACGGATCGCCCACGATCGCCATCAGCGCGAGCGCGCGCTTCCCCAGGCCGCCGTGGCTGGGCAGGAGCGGCTCCACCGCGGCGACCGCCGCCTCGATGGCGTCGTCGTAGCGCACGAGGAAGCGCGACGGGCGGGCGCGCGCGAGGCTCTCGCAGAGCTGCGGGAGCCCCTGCCGCTGCACCGCCACGGTGGGGACCACCTCGATCCCGAGCTCCTCGGAGAGCCGGGCCGCGTCCACCGCGATCCCGCGGCCGAGCGCCTCGTCGTACATGTTGAGCGCGAGCACGAAGGGCACGCCGGCCTCGGCGAGCTGCACCGCGAGGAGCAGGCCCCGGCGCAGGTTCTTGGCGTCGCAGACCTGCAGGCAGGCGTAGTCCCGCTCCGACATGAGGATGTCGCGCGTGACCTGCTCGTCCTCCGACATCGGCAGCAGGTTGTTCGTGCCCGGCGTGTCCATCACGTGCCAGGTGGCGCCGGCGATGCTGGCCGAGCCGCGCGTCACCTCCACGGTGGTGCCGGGGTAGTTCGAGACGGTGACGTACTTGCCGGTGAGCGCGCCGAAGAGGACGCTCTTCCCGACGTTCGGGTTGCCGACCAGGATCACGCTCCGGGCGGCGGAGACGACCTGCTTGCGGTCGAGCGCGGCGGCCGGCGAGGGGCAGTGGCTCACGACCGGCCCTCCCCGCGGGCGCGGCAGGCGGCGCAGCGGCCGTAGAGCTCGAGCTTGTGGCTCTCCACCTCGAACCCGTGGCTCCGGGCGACCCGGAGCTGCAGGTCCTCGATGTCCTCGTTCTCGAACTCCACGATGGCGCCGCACCCGGTGCAGATGAGGTGGTCGTGGTGGTGGGCCCCGGCGGTCGCCGGCTCGTAGCGGGTCTGCCCGTCGCCGAACTGGCGCGGCAGCGCGAGCCCGCACTCGGCCAGGAGCTTCATGGTCCGGTAGACGGTGGCCACGCTGATGCGCCGGTCCCGCTCGTGCACCCGGGCGACCAGGGCCTCCACCGGCACGTGCCCGCCGATCTCGAAGAAGGTCTCGACGATGACGTCCCGCTGCCGGGAGTGCTTCAGCCCGCGGGCGGCGATGAACGTGCCGAGGAGTGCCACCGGGGAGCGCTGGTCCGCTCCGGCCTCGCTGCTCTCGTGTTGCGATTGCGCCTGTCTGGACATGTTGATTGTGATTCTCAGTATCACAGGCAGGCAGGCGACGCAACCCCGATGCGGGTCGCGCGCGCCCTGCCCCGTCCGCTCCAGGCCTACCGGGTGCCGAACCGGACGCCCTGCCGCTCCCAGTACGCCTGCCAGCGCGCGGCGGCGTCCGAGCCTTCACCGCCCGCGTCCTCGCCCGCCAGCGAGGCGAGCGAGGCGTGGGCCTGCCGGCGGACCTCGGGCGAGGGGTCGCCCAGGAGCCCGACCAGGCGGGGGACGTACGACAAGGCGTCCTCGCGCGAGCGGTGCCGCGTCAGCTCCGCCGCCATGGCCCGCGCGTCCGGGTCGGGCGCGCGCAGGTAGCGCGAGAGGTCCACCGGATGGGCGGTGCCGACGGTGCGGTACCGCTCGAGCGACGTCGGGAGCACGAACGTGAAGACCAGGACCATGAGCGCGACCTGCACCATGGCCTTGCCGGCGTGGTAGCGGCCCGCGCTCACGAGCGCGAACCGGTACACCGCGAACCCGACGATGAAGGTGGCGACGAGGGCCGGCGCGAGGACGAGGACCCAGCTGCCGATCGCGCCCTCGCGGACCGCCCGCTCCAGCGAGGGTCCGCCGAAGAGCGCGACGCCGACCGCCGCGAGCAGGATCAGGTAGAGAGGGAGCCGCGCGGCGCGGATGAACGCGAGCAGGGCCCCCCCCTGCTCCCTCGGTTCTGGAGCCATCGCTCGACTCATGCCACGCCGGGACGCCCCCCGCCAATGTTTTCGCGCCGCTTGACTCCGACCGCGCCTTCACGCACGTTCCGCAGCGCCATGGCAGAGCTGGACGACGAGTTGATCGCGCGGGTGATGGACTGGTGCGCGGAGGCGGGGCGCCCCACCACCGCGGCCGAGGTGCGCGCCGCCCTGTCCCCTCTCGGCTGGGACGATCTGCTCGCCGCCAGGGCTTTGCTCGCCGACCCTCCCCCCGCGCGGCCGCTCGGCCCCCGGGCCCTCGCCGACCTGGCGCGCGGCGCTTCGCCCGCCGCCGCGGTCGAGCGGGAGCTCGCGGGCGGCCCGGTCGCCTCGGAGGCCGCCTCGGTCGCCGAAGCCGGCGCGGACGCGGCGGCCGGCGAGAAGCCCGCCCGGCGTCCGCGCAAGCGGCGCGGCCAGCCCGCCGGCCCGGTCGTCCGGCGAGCGCGGGATCGGCAGTCGACCCCGGCCAGCCCCGCACCGGGGTTGCCGCTCCTGGACGAGCTCCTGCTGCCCGAGGGGCGCGCCGTGCTCGAGCGGCTCCAGCGCCGGCTCGGGGCGCGCAGGAAGGCGATCACGGCCGCCCTCGCGGCCGGCTGGCGCCACCCGGACGACGCCCCGCCGGCCGAAGCCGACCTCGAGAAGCTCCTCGCGGCGCACGGGCTCTCCCGCGGCTTCGCCCGCCGGGAGCGCGAGCTCCTCCTCCACGCCGTCCGCGCCGCGGGCGGGGTCCTCTCCCGCGCCGCCCGGAGCGTCGAGCTCTCTGCGGAGGAGCTGGGCGCGGCGCTCGCGCGCGCCGGCGCCCTCCCGGAGGCCGAGCGGATCCGCGCCGAGCGCGGGCGCCAGGTGCTGCGGCAGGCCGCCACGCTCTCCGAGCGCGTCCACCTGCTGCTGGCCGACGAGGAGCGGCTCGCGGAGCTGGGCGTGCTCCCGGCGGTCCTCTCCGACCTGCGGGCGCGCCTGCCCGAGCACCTCCGGGCGCTGCGCGCCTCCACCCCGGCCCGGTTCCTGTTGCCGGCGCTCGCGCGCAGCCTCTCCGTCCCGCGCGTCGCCGCCGAGTCGCTGGCGCGCCGCTTCCAGCTCTCGGTCGGCGAGGCCCGCCCGGCGGGCCCGCGCACCCGCACCGGCGAGGGGCACGAGGTCGATCCCGCGCCGGCGCCCAGGCCGCGGTCGCCACGTCCCGGCGGCGCTGGCCCGTCCTCGTCCCGGCCCGCCGGCCGCGCCGCTCCGTCCTCGCCCCGCTCCGGCCCCCGGCCGAGCTCGCCCCGCGCCGGCGGCCCCCGCCCGAGCTCACCTCGCGCCGGCGGCGCCGCGCGCCCGCCCGCCACCCGCTCCGACGCCGCAGCCCCGCGGCGCGGCCCGCCGCGCCCGTCCGGCCCCTCCGCGCGCCCGGGCGCGCCCGGGACGCGCTCCGGCCCACCCCGCCCCGGCGGAGCCCGCCCCGGCCGCCCGGCGGGCCCGCGCCGCCCGCGCTAGAGACTCGACGAGGACCCGCGACCGTGCCCATCTACGAGTTTCTCTGTGAAGCGTGCGGCAACGTCACCGAGCAGATGCAGAAGGTGACCGACCCGCCGCCCGCGAAGTGCCCCGAGTGCGGCAGCAAGCGGATGGCGAAGCTCGTGTCCCGCAGCGCCTTCCAGCTCAAGGGCGGCGGCTGGTACAAGGACCTCTACGCGTCGAGCGCCGGGGCCGACGCGAAGAAGAAGAAGCCGGACTGATCAGGCCGGCGCGGCGCCGGCCGCCGGCAGGTCCAGGGTGAAGGTCGAGCCCTCCCCGAGCCGGCTCGCCACCCGCACGGCGCCCCCGTGCGCGGCCGCCACCCGCTTCGCGCTGGCGAGCCCGAGCCCGAGGTGGGTCCCGCTCCCCTTGGTCGAGGAGAAGGCGTCGAAGAGGCTCGCCAGCCGCTGCGGCGCGATGCCCACCCCGCGGTCGCGCACCTCGAGCAGGGCCCGCCCGCCGTGCACCTCGGCGACGAGCCGCACCTCGCCCCCGCGCGGGCTCGCCTCGATGGCGTTGGTGACGAGGTTCAGGAGCGCGCGCTCGAGCAGGTGGCGGTCCGCCTCGATCCGCTGCGCCCCGGCCGCCTCGACCACCACCTGCACGCCCATGTGCTCGGCGTACCCCTCGGCGGTGAGCGCCACGCTCCGGAGCAGCTCGCCGAGCTCGACCGGCCGCAGCTCGACCGCGATCCCCTCGCGCGAGAGGTCGGC
This sequence comes from Anaeromyxobacter paludicola, assembly GCF_023169965.1. Taxonomy (NCBI): domain Bacteria; kingdom Pseudomonadati; phylum Myxococcota; class Myxococcia; order Myxococcales; family Anaeromyxobacteraceae; genus Anaeromyxobacter; species Anaeromyxobacter paludicola. Next base: position 994,728 of record NZ_AP025592.1, read on the forward strand.
GAAGTCGTCCACCAGCCCCCGCAGCGCGCCCACCTCGATGCGCAGCAGGTCGCCGAGCCGGGGCAGCACCGCCGGATCGCCGCGCTCGGCCAGCTTGGCGGCGTGCTGCAGCGCCACCAGCCGGTGGTTCATGTCGTGGGTGACGCCGGTGGCGATCCGGCCGGCGGTGCGCCACCGCTCCTCCGCCGCCAGCTCTCCCAGGATCCGGCGCGACTCGCGGGTCCCGATGGCGATCGAGAGCGCCAGGGCGAAGGCCGAGATGCCGGCGAGCAGCAGGCGCGCGCGCCGCACCGGCCGGAGCGCCTCGCGCGCCGGGCGCTCGACCACCACCGTCCAGCCGAGCCGCTCGATGCGGGCCCAGCCGGCGAGCACGTCCTCGCCGGCGCCGCCCTCGAACCGCACCGGCGCCGCCGCGGGATCGCGCGCGGCCCGCGCGGCCGCCACCGACTCGGCCACCCGGTGCCCGGTGAGCACCGCCCCGCGCAGCGCGCCCAGGCCCGAGGCGATGAGCCGGCCGTCGCGCTCGAACGCGAGGGCCCAGCCCGACTGGCCGACCCGGATCGACTGCACGTAGCTCCAGAGCTCGAGGAGGTCCACGTGGGCGCAGACCGCGTGCCCCCGCAGCCGGCGCGCCGGCACGCAGGCGTCGAGGGCCGGGCTGAGATCGCTCTCCAGGTGGAACCCGGACACCTGCTCCACGCCCGCGCGCGCCGCGTCCACCTGGTCGCCCGTGAGCCGGATGGCGGCGAGGTCGGCGGGGTGATCGGGGCCGACCAGCAAGACCCGCCGCAGGCTGGGCGCCTCGAGCCGCACCTCCTCGAGCCGCCGCGCGGCGTCCTCCTCGCTGCCGACGGCGCCCGCCACCGCCCGCAGCGTCTCGAGCACGCCCTCGAGGTGGTCGTCGATCCGCGCCGCGGCCTGGTCGGCGACCGCGCGGAGCTGCTCCTCCACCTCGCGCTCGCCGCTCTGGCGCAGCACCTCGATGGCGATCCCTCCGAGGAGGAGGATGGGGACGATGCCGGTCACCGCGATCATGCCCGCGAGGCGGGCCGCGGTCACGCCGCGGGTCATCGGGTCACCTCCCACTCCGGCAGCCGGCCGAGGACGTCCCAGTCGCCCAGCCTCGGGTTGCGCACGCGCGAGTCCACCGCGGCGAGCCGCCGGCGCCGGCAGAGCGGGACGAGCGGCGGGTCCTCCGCGATCGCCCGGGCCACCTCGTCCGCGTCGCCGCCGGTGCCCGGGGTGACCCGCGCCGAGGGGCGCGCGCGCCACTGCCGCAGCGCCGCCTCCTCCGGCCAGACGAGCACGCTCGCGACGAGCAGGTCGAAGCCGCCCTCCGCCTCGACCCGCTCGCCGCCCTCGGCGCGCCGGTAGGCGCCGCCCCGGCTCCCGAGGGCGCGCCGCAGGGCCAGCCCGGCCAGCGTCCCGGACGGATCGAGGGTGGCGGAGACCACGTCGAGCCGGCGTCCCGGCGGGAGCGCGCCCCCGCCGCTCGCCAGCGGCGCGCAGCCCTCGTGCGCCGCCGCGGCCAGCTCCCCGCGCGGCAGCCAGGCCGCGAGCGCCCGCCGCTCGGCCGCCCCGAGCCTCGGCCCGAAGACCACCGCGAGCCCGAGTGGCGACTCGCCGCGGACCAGCTGGAGCCGCCCCACGCCCTCGACCAGCTGGGCCATGCGGTCGTCGAGCCCGATCATCGCGTCGGCCTCGCCGCGCAGGAGCTGCACGAAGGCGGTGCGCGCGTCGGGGAACGCGAGGAGCCGCACGCGCTCCACCCGCCCCTGCGCCGGGCGGACCCGCTCGAGCAGGAGCTCGCCGGGGCCGGCGGCGGCGAGCCGGAACGGGCGCGAGCCGATCCACCCGTCCGCGGTGCGGCGCCCGAGCCCGACGTGGTAGAGGTCGCCCGGCGCCACGGCGCCGCGCCGCGACGAGAGGAACACCTCGTCACCGTCGATCCGCACCTGGAAGCCGGCGGCCCGGAGGCTCTCGGCGAGGTCGTCGCGGGTGGCGTGCGCGCCATCGGCGAGCCGGACCCCGGGCAGGAGGACGACCCGCAGCCCGTCGCCGGCGCGAGCCCAGGAGGCGAGCACCTCCGAGGCGTGGCCGGACGGGTCGGGGCGCAGCAGCGGCTCGAAGGCGAGGTCGCGCGCCAGCGCGGCGACCCCCTCGGCCGACGCCGGCCCGAAGGTCCCGACCACCCCGGGCACGGCGAAGCGCAGCGTGAACGGGGGGGCCGCGGGGGCCGCGCGGCATCCCGCCAGCAGGAGGAGCACGGGCAGGAGCCGCACGCGCGTCCTCCGGGCGGTCCTACTTGGGCTTGGGGAGCGGCTTGCCCTTCTCGAAGGCCACGCCCTCGCCGTACTTGGCGACGATGGCCTTCTTGGTCTTGAGATTGGTCGACTCGATGACGAACTTGGGCACCCGGCGGGCCCGGCGATCCGCCACCCAGCGCGTGATCTCCACGCGGGGGCGCGCGCCGCGGGACGGCGCCGGCCTGGCGGCCCGGCCGCGGGCGCCGCCGCGGGCCCGGGCGATCCCGTCCTGGAGCTCCTTGTCGAGGCGCTCGGCGGCCATGGTCGCGACGGCCTTGGCGATGGCCTTGGACGCCCGCTTCACGACGCCCTCCATGGCGGCTCGGACGACGTCGTCGATCGTCTGCTGGGCGGCTTCGCGAGGCATGTTCGCTCCTTCACGCGAGGACAACTCTTTTGCGTGGTTAATCTCGATGATTGAGTTGGCATTACCATTGTTCGTTTCGGCCTGCAATTTGAAATTATTTTCTGCTAGGCTGCGCGCTCCAGCCCGAGCGGCCCTCTGGCGGAACGGTAGACGCGCTCGACTCAAAATCGAGTGGGGCAACCCCCCGTCCCGGTTCGAGCCCGGGGAGGGCCAATTTCACTTGCAGCGGGGCGAGCCGGTTGTGTATCGGTACCGGCCCCAACTCCGGAGAAGGTCGAATGTACAACCTGCTGATCAGCCTGGCGGTCGGAGTGGTGGTCACGGCCGCGGTGCGGCTCGGCTTCGGCAGCTGGGTCGCCGCCGTCGTCCCCGGGCTCATCACCGCCGTCGCCGCCTACATCGTGCTCGCCCGCCGCTCCCAGAAGCAGCTCGAGGCGCTCTTCGAGGGCATGCAGCGCGAGGTGCAGGCGCAGCGCCCCGAGAAGGCGATCGCCCTCCTCAAGGGCGGCTTCGCGCTCGCCCCCTGGCAGTTCCTGGTCGCCTCGCAGCTCCACTCGCAGATCGGCGTGCTGCTCTACGTCCAGAAGAGCTTCGACGAGGCGGCGCCGCACCTCGAGAAGAGCTTCTCGCGCCACTGGCTCGCGCAGGCCATGCGGGCCGTCTCGCGCTTCCGCCGGAACGACCTCGCCGGGATGGAGCAGGTCTTCGAGGAGGCGACCAAGGTCTCCAAGAAGGAGGGCCTGCTCTGGGCGGCCTGGGCCTGGTGCCTCGAGAAGGCCGGCCGGCACGCCGACGCGGTGAAGGTCATCGGCCGCGGCGTGGCGGCCAATCCCAGCGACGAGAAGCTCAAGTCGGCGCAGCAATCGCTGGCCAACGGGAAGCGGCTCAAGCTCGGGAAGACCTACGGGCAGGAGTGGTTCGCGCTCCACCTCGAGGCGCCGCCCACCGTGATGGGGCCGCCGCCGCGCGGCTTCCGGCGGCAGATGTACCAGCGGCACTGAGGCCAGCGACCGGCCGCCCCGCCGGCCGCCCTGCCCTCGTCCGTGAGCGTCGGGGTCCCCGCCGGGGACCCGGTCAGACGTGTCAGGTGCCGCCGAAGCCGAGCGTCACCCGGCCGTCCTCCACGATGAGCGGGACGCGCCGGTCGCCCAGCGAATAGTCGAGGAAGCGCCGCATCGCCTCGGCGTCCTTGCGCACGTCGTGGTACTCGAACCCGATCCCTCGCTTGCCGAAGTCCACACGGGCGGCGTTGGTGTAGGGTCAGGTGTCCTTACCGAAGATCTCGACCTTGGCGGGCATCCGTTCCTCCAGGGATTGGCACATCCCCCGTTCGGCCACCATTGTCGGATCGGGCGTCTCGAGAGGCAAGGACGCCGGCGCCGACTCGCGTGGGGCAGTCCCACCGCGGCGTCTGGATGCGGCCCTGCGCGCCGCTGTAACGTGGCCTCGGGGTCGCCGCGCCTCGACGCGGCGGGGGGTTCGATGCAGCGAGGCGAGGAAGGGAGCCGGGGCGACGGCCACCGCGGCGACGGCGACGCCGGCGCGCGGGCCCTGCGCGAGGATCTCGCCCGGAGCCAGGCCGACTGCGCCCAGATGATCGACGCCAACCGCCGGCTCCGCGAGGCCGCGGAGCGGCGCGAGGAGATCCTCGCCACCTGCGCGCGCGACCTGCGCGGCCCCGCCGACCAGCTCCTGCTGCACGCCCGGGCGCTCCTGCAGGGCGCCGCCGGGCCGCTCGCGCCCCCGCAGGCGGAGGCCATCGAGGCGATCGCGCGGGAGTCCCGGCAGCTGCTCCATCTCGCCGACGACCTCCTCGCCCTGCGCGCGCTCGACTCCGGCGCCGAGCCGATCGAGCGCGCCCCCGCCGATCTGCGGGAGGTCGCGCAGGGCGCGTGCGCGCTCGTGGAGCCGCTGGCGCGCGAGCGGGAGGTGCGGCTCGCGCCCGAGCTGCCGGCCCATCCGGTGCCGCTCTCCCTCGACGCCCTGCGGCTGCGGGAGGCGCTCGGGACCCTGCTCGCCCGCGCCGTCGAGCAGGCCCGCCCCGGGGCGGTCCTCGAGCTCGCCGTGTCGCCCCTCCCGGCGGGCGCGCGGGTCACCCTCGCGGCCGCGCGGCAGCCCCACGTCACCCCGGCCCCCTCGGGCGCGCGCCGGCCGCAGCGCGCCGGGGAGCCGCCGCCCGCCGGCGCCCCCGTCCGCCTGCTCGCCCGGATCGGGGGCCTGGGGCTCGCGCTCGCCCGCGCCGTCGTGGAGCTGCACGGCGGGACGCTCGAGGTGGACGGCGATCCCCTCCACCCGGAAGCGGTCCGGGTGGATCTGCCGGAGGCGCCGCCGCCCGGCCGGGCGCGGCCGCGCGACGGCGAGCGCGCGCGGATCCTGGTGGTCGAGGACGACCCCGACGCCCGCGCGGCGCTGGAGCTCCTGCTCGAGAGCGGCTACGACGTCGAGAGCGCCGAGGACGGCGAGCAGGGCCTGGCCCGCTGTCGCGCCGACCTGCCGGACCTCGTCCTCATGGACGTGTTCATGCCGCGCATGGACGGGTTCGCCGCGCTGGCGGCGCTCCGGACCGATCCCCGCACCGCGGAGGTGCCGGTGATCCTGGTCTCCGGGCGCGGCGACGACCTCACCCGCGCCGGCAGCCTCGACCTCGGCGCGGTGGACTTCCTGCAGAAGCCCTTCTCCGAGCGCGAGCTCAAGGCCCGGATCGACCGGACCCTGCGGCTCACCCGGCGGCAGCGGCAGCTGCGCGAGCTGGCGCAGACCGATCCCCTCACCGGGCTGCCCAACCGGCGCGCCTTCCGCACCCAGCTGGCCGAGGAGCTGAAGCGGGCCCGCCGCGCCTACGGGCCGGTCTCGTGCGTGATGATCGACATGGACGACCTGAAGCCGGTGAACGACACGCTCGGCCACGCCGCCGGCGACCGCGCCATCGCCTCGATGGCCGAGGCGATCCGGACCGAGCTGCGCGAGACCGACTTCGGCGCGCGCTACGGCGGCGACGAGTTCGTGGTCCTCCTCCCCCACACCGGCGCGGCCGAGGCCCGGGTCTTCGCCGAGCGCGTCCGCTCGCGCCTGCTCGCGACGGTGCTCGACCTCGAGGGGCACGCGGTCCCGCTGCGGGCCTCCTTCGGCGTGGCCTCGCTGGAGGAGGGCGGCGAGGGCAGCGGCGAGGACCTCGTCCGCCGGGCCGACGCGGCGCTCTACCAGGCGAAGCGGACCGGCCGAGGCGGCGTGGCGGTGCACGGGCACCCCTCCCCGCCCGAGGCCGACGTCGCCGCGCCCCACTGAGCATCCCGGCGTGGCCCCGCCCCGGCCGCGGCGCCCTCGGCGACCTGGGAGCCCGGGTCGGTCCGGGGCGTGCCTCAGAGCTTCGCGCCCGCCGCGGCCCCGTGGCCGTCGCCCGGCTCGGAGCCCTCGCCGGCGCGGTCGCGCGCGCTCGCGGCGTAGCGGTTCAGCTTGTTGTAGAGCGTCTTCTCGCTGATCCCGAGCACCTCCGCGGTGCGGGCCTTGTTGCCCCCGTTCCGCTGCAGCGAGGCGAGGATGTACTCCTTCTCCACGTCGCGCAGCGGGATGCCCACCGGCACGCGGAGCGCCGCCGCCTCGGGGCGCGAGGGGCGCATGTCCGGCGGGAGGTGCTCCTCGCCGATGAGGTCGTGGTCCACGAGGATCATGGCCCGCTCGACCGTGTTGCGCAGCTCGCGGATGTTGCCGGGCCAGGCGTAGCTCTGGAGCGTCTCCATCGCCTGCGCGGACACCCCCTGCACGTGCTTGCCGGTCTCACCGTTGAACTTCTCGATGAAGTGCTGGACGAGGATGGGGATGTCCTCGCGCCGCTCCCGCAGCGGCGGGAGCACGATGGTGAAGACGTGGAGGCGGAAGTAGAGGTCCTCGCGGAAGCGCCCCTTGCGGATCTCGTCCTTCAGATCGCGGTTGCTCGCGCAGATGACCCGCACGTCCACCTCGACCTCGGCCTTGCCGCCGAGCCGGCGGAACTTCCGCTCCTCGAGCACGCGGAGGAACTTGCCCTGCATCTCGAGCGGCAGCTCGCCCACCTCGTCGAGGAAGAGCGTCCCGCCGTGGGCGAGCTCGAAGTTGCCGAGCCGGCGCTGGTCGGCGCCGGTGAAGGCGCCGCGCTCGTACCCGAACAGCTCGGACTCGATGAGCGTGGCGGGGATGGCGGAGCAGTTGAGGGCCACGAAGGGCTTGTCCTTGCGCGGCGAGAGGCTGTGGACGGCGCGCGCCAGCACCTCCTTGCCCGTGCCGCTCTCGCCGCCGATGACCACGCTGGCGTTCGAGGGCGACACCTTCTTCACGAGCTCGAAGACCCGCTGCATCGCGGGCCCGGAGCCGATCATGTCGGTGCCGGGCGCGAGCGCGGCGAGGCGCCGCCGGAGCAGCTGGACCTCGCGCATCGTCTCCTTCTTCTCGAGCGCGCGGTCGAGCACGATGCGGAGCCGGGAGACCTCGAGCGGCTTCTCGATGAACTCGTAGGCCCCTTCCTTGATCGCCTGCACCGCCGTCTGGATGGTGCCGCGCCCGGTGAGGAGCACCACCGGGCAGTCGGGCAGCTCGGCCCGCAGCGCGCGCAGCAGCCAGAGCCCATCCATGTTGGGCATGACGAGATCGGTGAGGATCACGTCGGGGTGCCACTCGATGGCGCGCCGGAGGGCCTCCGTGCCGTCGGAGGCGGTCTGCACGTCGTAGCCCCAGCGCTGCGCGAGCTCGGCGAGCGCCTCCCGGCTGTCGTTCTCGTCGTCCACGATGAGGAGCCGGTAGTTCATGTGGTCCTCTCACCCAGCAGGCTGAGCACCCGGGTGGCGACGTCCCCCTCCGCCGTCACCGTGAGCCGGCCCCCGAGCTGCTCCGCGCCGGCGCGAACCGCGTCGAGGAGCCCCGGGAAGCTCCCGCCGGCGGGCCGCGTCAGCGCCACCCGCACCTCTCCCCCCGCGGCGGAGGCGCTGAGCAGGATCCTGCTCCCCGGCGGGCAGCTCGAGACCGCCTCGAGCAGCAGCGCCAGCACGAGCCGCGCGCCGGCGGACGGGGCGCAGCGCGCGCGCAGGGGCATGGACGGCGCCTCGCACCGCAGCTCCACGCCGCGGCGGCGCGCCTCGTGCCCGAAGAGCGTGACGGCGTCGGGCGCGTAGGCCGCCAGGTCGAGCCAGTTTCCCTCCGCGGACGGATCCGCGACCGAGAGGAAGCGCCGCATCACCTCGTCCACCCGCCCGATCTGCGTCTTCAGGGAGGCGAGGTTCTGGGCGCAGGCCTGCGCCACGCCGTCGCCGCCGCCCGCCACCTTGTCGCCCAGGAGCGCGAGCTGCAGCGCCATGGCGTTGAGCGGGTTCTTCACGTCGTGTGCGACGCCCCCCGCGAGTCGCGTGAGCGCCTCGACGTGGAGTCCTTCGAGCGTGGCAGCATCCTCGGCCATAATGTCTGGTAGGTTTTACCGCGTCCCCTCCGCCATGCACGGTAGAATTTTCACCCCAAAAGGGCAAAACCGCCGCTATTCCGCGACCCTGTGCCGGGCAGCGCGCCGGGCGCCCGCCGTGTGGCTCGCCCTGTGCCTCTCCCTCGCCGGGGTCGTCCCGGCCCGGGCCGACTCGCCGCAGGCCAGCCCGGCCGAGCCCACCGGCGCAGCGCCGCGGGTCGAGCCGGCGGCGCTCCCCGCGCTCCCCCCGGTCCGGCCGCTCCCGCCCGCCGCCCCCGGCGTGCGGACGACCGCCGAGGCCACCATTGGCGCCGTCGGGGACGTGCTCATGCACGCCGCGGTCAAGGAGACCGCGGCGGCCCACGGCGGCGACTACGGCTTCCTCTGGGCGCCGGTCGCCGACCTGCTGCGCTCGAACGACCTCACCTTCGCGAACCTCGAGACCCCGGTCGCCCCGCGCACCGGCACCGGCGCCCGCAGCTTCGTCTTCAACGCGCCGCCGGCCGCGGTCCGAGCCCTGGGCGCGGCCGGGGTGAAGCTCGTGAGCGTGGCCAACAACCACATCTTCGACCAGGGGCGGGACGGGTTCCTCGAGACGGTGGCCGAGCTCGATCGGCTGGGGATGCCCTTCGTCGGGGCCGGGCCGGCCCCGCACGAGGCCGGGCCGCGCCTCGTCGAGCTGAACGGCCTCCGGGTGGCCTTCCTCGGCTTCGCGCAGTTCTTCAACCAGTCGGGCAACGACTGCCCGGCGCGCCGCGAGGGGCCGTGCGTGAAGGCCTCGCTCCTCGACCCCGAGCGCGCCGTCGCCGCGGTGCGCGAGGCCGCCGCCCGGAGCGACGCCGTGGTGGTCTCGATCCACTGGGGCGTGGAGTACACCGGCCAGCCGCGGGAGGCGGAGGTGGCGCTGGCGCACCGGCTGGCCGACGCCGGCGCGCTCGTGGTCCTCGGCCACCACCCCCACGTGCTGCAGCCGCTCGAGCTCTACCGGCGCGAGGACGGGCGCGTCGCGGCCATCGCCTACTCGCTCGGGAACTTCGTCTCGAACCAGTCGCGGAACTTCGTGCCCGGCGTGACGCCCGACGCGGTGGCCGCGCCGCGCGAGGGCGCCCTCCTGCGGGTCCGGCTCGCCCGGCGCGACTACGGCCGCGGGGTGGAGCTGGTGGAGCTCGCCGGCGTGGACTACGTGCCGCTCTGGACGGAGAACGACACGGTCGAGCTCGACCGGAAGCGCCACCCGGAGGCCCGCCCCACGATCCGCGTCGTCGCGCTCGACCGCGCGCTCGCCGAGGTGCGGGCCGAGCTGGCGCGCTTCCCGGAGCCGCTGCCGGCGCCGGAGCGCCCGGCGTGGGTGAAGCTGCGCCGGCGGGAGGCCGCCTACGCCGCCCGCCGGGCCGAGATCCTGGCGACGCTCGGGGAGGAGCTGGCCCGCGAGGTGGCCCCGCCGCCCCCCGAGTCGGCCGCGGCTACCCGCTGACCGGGCGGGCCCGGCCGGTGTCCTCGGGCTGCAGATCGGGCTTCTCCGGCACCTGGAGCTCGCAGAGCTCGATCCCGAGCTTCTGGGCGTACTCGAAGATCCGGTGGTCCCGGTAGAACTCGCCGAACACGATCCGCCTGCAGCCGGAGTTGGCGATGAGCTTGAAGCAGGGCCAGCACGGGGAGGCGGTGGTGTAGATGGTGAACCCGTCGATCGACGCGCCGTTCTTGGCGGCCTGGATGATGGCGTTCGCCTCGGCGTGCACCGTCGCCACGCAGTGGCCGTCCTCCATCATGTGCCCCACCTCGGAGCAGTGCGGCAGGCCGCGGATGGACCCGTTGTAGCCGGTGGAGAGGATGGTGCGATCCCTCACCACCACCGCGCCCACGTGCTTGCGGTCGCAGGTGGCCCGGGTGGCCACCACCCGCGCGATGTTCATGAAGTACTCGTCCCAGCTGGCGCGTCGATCCATTGCTGCCCTCCGCGAAGGGCGGCATGCTAACCCGATCCCGGCCCGCGCCCAAGGCGGCGCCGGCGGGAACGCGATCCTTCCACCCCCCTCGCCCGGCGGCGCGGCCGCCCCGGCGTCGCCTTCCGAGGAGCTCGAGCCATGATCCGTCACCCGCTGGAGCTCGCCGCCCTCCTCCTCGCGGCGCTCGCGGCGCCAGCCCTCGCGACCCCCGAGGACGCGCCGGCCGACGTCGAGGGGGCCGCCGCCCTCCCCGCGACCGGCGGCGCCGAGCGGGCCGCCGCGCCCGGCGGCGGCGTGCTCACCGTCTCCGGAAAGATCGCCGCCGTGGACCTCGCCCGCGGCCGGTTCATAGTGGACGCCCCCTCGGGACCGGTGGAGCTCCAGGTGGACCGGAACACCGGCGTCTTCCTCGAGAAGCGGATGGGCACGCTGCGCAGCCTGTCCGCCGGGCTCCCGGTGCGCGCCTGCTACGCGGATCCCGAGCGCACCGCGTTCTGGGTGGAGGTCCACGCGCGCGGCGTGCAGCCCGGCCGCGCCGCGCTCGAGGTGAAGCCCCCTCCCTCCGGCCCGGCCACCCCGCCCGCCGCGGAGGACGGCGACGAGGGCGCGGCGCCGCCCGACTCCGGCGCGACCCCGCCGTCCGCGGGCGGGCCGGAGCAGCCCGGCCCCGGCCGCACCACGCCGGGACCGAAGAGCGGCGGCTAGCGAGCGCTCCGCTAGGAGCCGCTCGCGGGCGGCGGCGCCGCGCGCTTCGGCTCGGCGCGGGCCGACGCCTCGGCCGGCCCGCCCGGCAGGAGCAGCTTCGCGAGGCCCCGCTCGGACAGGAAGCGCCGGATCTTGGCCGCGGGCGCGACGAAGGTCTCGCCCGGCATGGGCACGTCGAAGGCGTACTCGTCCTTCTGGCCGAAGGCGACGCGCGCCGTCCGGTAGCCCTCGACGAGCCCCACCAGCCGCCCGCTCGGCACCTCGAACACGCCGCCGCCGGAGCTGCCGTAGCCGATGGCGGCGTCGGTCTTGAGCGTGCGCGGGATCCGGGGCGCGCCGGCGCCCTCGGGGAAGTCGTACTCGACCTGCGACACGATCCCCGCGGCGACCGAGAGCCCCTTCCCGAAGGGCGCGCCGATGACGACGAGGTCGTCGCCGAGCTCGAGGCCGTCGTCGCCCGCGAGCTCTGCCGTCGCGAGCGCGCCGTCGTCCACCTCGAGCACGGCCAGGTCCACCTCCGGCACCTTGCCCCGCGCCACCACGCGCGCCTCGAGCGGCTTCGCGCGGCCGGCGGCGAGGACCCGGACCTTCACCGGCTCGCTCCAGGCAGGGGACGGGTCCACCACGTGGGCGTTGGTGAGGACGTAGGTCTCCCCGCCCTCGCGGGCGAAGGCGATCCCGGAGGCGCTCCGGACCACCTTCCCCGAGGCGCCGACGAGCTGGATGCGCAGCGCGGCGGGGAAGACCTTCTGGACCGTGGCGGAGCGGGGGTTCCCCCGGCCCTGGGCGGAGGCGAGGTGGGTGCCGGCCGCGGCGAGCGCCAGCGCGGTCCCCAGACCGGCGGCGATACGGACGAGCTTGGGTCGGAGCGTGGTCACGCCACGGACAAGGAATGGGCCCCGCGCGGTATTCCAGCGCCGGACGCTCACCGAGGCGGCACCCCGTCGAGGGGGTGATGTCCCGCCCGGGGTCGATGCGGTACGATCCGCCGGTGGACCGCCTCCGGCCGGACACCATCCTCGGGATCGACCTCGGGACCACCAACTCCTGCGGCGCCGTGGTGATGCCGGGCGGGCAGGTGAAGATCGTCCCGCAGCGGAGCGGGGACGGGATCGTGCCGTCGGTCTTCGCCATCGACGAGAAGGGGCACGAGCTCGTCGGCCACGAGGCCAAGCGGCAGTGGCAGCTCAACCCGCGCAACACCCTCTACGCGACCAAGCGGCTGATCGGCCGCTCGCCGCACGACGAGGTGGTCGCGGGCGTGCAGCGCTCGGTGGCGTTCCGGGTGGTGCCCGGCCCCGGCGAGGAGGTGGCGCTCGCCTGCCAGGGCCAGCGCTTCCAGGTGCAGGAGGTGAGCGCGCGGATCCTCGCCAAGATCCGCGACGTCGCCTCGGACTTCCTCGGCTTCCGCGTGGCCCGCGCGGTGGTGACGGTGCCGGCCTACTTCACCGACCGCCAGCGGCAGGCGGTGAAGGCCGCCGGCCGGCTCATCGGGCTCGAGGTGGTGCGGATCATCAACGAGCCCACCGCGGCGGCCCTCGCCTACGGCATCGGCCGCCGGCTCCGGGAGCGGGTGCTGGTGTTCGACCTCGGCGGCGGCACGTTCGACGTCTCCATCATCGAGATCCGCGACCGGGTGTTCGAGGTGAAGGCGACCGGGGGCGACATCTTCCTCGGCGGCCTCGACTTCGACGACGCCATCGTGGGCCAGGTGCTGGAGCGCTTCCGCGCCGAGCACGGGCTCGACCTCACGCAGGACCCGGTGGCGATGCAGCGGATCCGCGACCTCGCCGAGCGGAGCAAGATCGACCTCTCGAGCCGCAGCGAGGTGCCCTTCTCGATCCCCTTCGTCACCATGACCGACGACGGGCGGCCGGTCAGCCTGGAGCAGCGGCTCGGCCGGCGCGAGCTCGAGCGGCTCACCTTCCCGCTCGTCGAGCGCGCGCTCCGGATGGTGGAGCGCGTGATGCGCGACGCCGGCCTCGCCCCCCACGACGTGGACGAGGTCCTGCTCGTCGGCGGCCAGACCCGGATGCCGCTCATCCAGCGCATGCTCGGGGACTGGTTCGGGCGCCCGCCGTCGAAGGGCGTCCACCCCGACGAGGCGGTCGCCATCGGGGCGGCGCTCTACGCCTGGTCGCTCCAGGACGACAGCGATCTCAAGCTGCAGCTCCTCGACGTCATCCCCATGGCGATCGGCATCGAGGCGGCCGGCGGGGCGATGCGGACGGTGCTGCCGCGCAACGCGCCGATCCCGAACGCGAAGGCGATCCCCGCGACCAGCTCGCTCGACGGCCAGCGCGAGCTCTCGGTGCGCATCTACCAGGGCGACCACCCCGAGGCCGTCCGGAACGACCTCCTCGGCGAGTTCACCTTCGGCGGCGTCCGCCCCAGCCCGGCGGGCCAGGTCCGGCTCGAGATCCTGTTCGAGGTGAGCGTGGAGGGCATCCTCACGGTGAGCGCGCGCGACCTCGACACCGGGAAGCAGATGCGGACCACGGTCCGCGTCACCGAGAGTTGATGGCGCGCGGCCTCGACGGGGGGCCTCGAACGGGGAGCCCCCGCCGTCGCGCTTGAAGGACCGGGCGCGACGGAAGAGTCTCCCGCCCCATGAACCTCCTCGCCCCCTTCGCGAAGCGTCTCGGCCCGGCGTTCCTGGCCGGCCTCCTCCTCCTCCCCGCCGTCGCCGGCGCGCGCGCCCCGGCCGCCACCGGCGGCGACACCACCCTCGCCCCCGGCGCGATGGCCTGGGGCGTGCTCGGCGCCATCGACATCCCGACGGCCAGCGGGAGCAACGTCGGCCCGCGCCTGATCGGCGAGGGCATGTACGGCATCGGCGAGATCGCCCCCAACCTGCGGCTCGACGTCGGCCCCCGGCTCGCCTTCACCTACAACGGCGGCGACGCCAGCCTCTGGACCCTCGACGCGCTGGGCGTGGGACGCCTGAGCTACGCGCTCGATCCGCGGCTCTCCGTCTACGGCGAGGCCGGGCTCGGCTTCGGCTACTACCACTGGAGCGTGGACGTCGGGGCCGGATCGGTCTCGGACAGCGGCCTCATGTTCGACCTCCTCATCGCGCCCGGCGTGATCTACGCCCTCGGCCCGAACCTGAACCTCCTCGGCGAGGTGGGCTTCTGGATCAACGCCAAGAGCGGGCTCGGAACGCACATCGCGATCCCGACCGTCGGCGTCCAGTGGAAGATGTAGAAGTCCTGCCAGCGCCCCGCGGTCGTTAGTAGAATGCTGAGCGAAGCCGACGGCCCGCTCGGGCCGCCCCGTCCATCCTCGTCTGCCTGGAGACCCCCTTGCACACGTTCCTGTCTCGCGCCCTGCGGCTGCCGATCCTCGCCGCCGCCTGCCTCCTCGCTGGACCGGCGTTCGCCGGCGACTACGACCTGCGGGCCACCCCCGACCTCTACGCCGGCTCCGGCGCTGGCGCCCACCGCGCGGCCGGCTCCGACTACTGGCAGATCGCCCCCCGCCTCGAGCTCGCCATCCCCCTCTCCGACGACGGTCTGAGCTCCGGCCCGAAGATGGGCGTCGAGGCGCTCTACGCCTTCGGCGAGATCGCCCCCAAGCTCGACCTCGACGCCGGCGGCCGCTTCTCGTTCACCTACGTGGACCCGATCTCGATCTTCGAGCTCGTCCCCGAGGCGCGCCTCTCGACGCCCATCGGGCCGAGGCTCAAGCTCTACGGCGAGACCGGGCTCGGGCTGGCGCTGCTCACGGGCGGTGGCGACAACAGCCTCGCCGGCGTGCTCCGCTTCGGCTTCGGCGGCACCTACGCGCTCTCGAACAAGGTGAACCTGCTCGTGGAGCCGCTCGGCTTCAACATCTACCTGAAGAGCGGCTCGCACACGATCATGAACGTGGCGATCGGGCTGCAGTTCAAGAGCTAGCGCTTCGTCGCGAGAAGTGAGAGAGCGGCCGCCCGTCCTCGCTGGACGAGCGGCCGCTCCGTTTTCCGGGCGAGGAGGGAGGGCGCCCGGAGACGCCTCTCACCGGGCTGGCCGCCCGGGAGAGGCCTCAGTCGTGACGCGGCGGGGCCGCGTGAGCTCCCCCGCCGTTCGCGTGGCCGCTGCCGCCGCTGCCACCGCCGCGCGGAGCCGAGGCGGCCGGGCCGCCCGGAGCGCGCGGCGCGGCGAAGCCCGGCCCACCGCCCGGCGCGCGGCTCGCGCCCGCCGAGGGGCCGCGCGGCGCGACGCCCTGGGGCGCCGGGACGGCGCGCGGCGGGGCGATGGCGGCCGGCCGGTTGCCGTCCCCGCGGGGCGCGATGGTGCCCTGGGGCCGGCCAGGCGCGGGCACCGGCTGCGCCGCGGACGGCGACGCGCGGTTCGGCGCGACCTGGCCGGGCGGCTGCGAGGGGCGACCGGTCCAGGGCTGGGCCGGCGCCGGGCGCGCCGGGGCGACCGGCGCGGCGCTCCCCGGGCGCTGCGGCGCGAAGGAGGAGCCGGGGGCGCCGGGCCGTACCGGCGCCGCGCGCGCCTCCGGACGGTAGACGGGGACGACGCCCGGGCGGGCGACGCCGGCCATGTGGCCAGGGCTCGCCACCCCGACCAGCCGAGCCGGGGCGATGGCGTGCCCGACCCGCTGCTCGACGAAGCGGTGCCCGGGGCCGCCCCAGGCCGGCGCGGGCGCGCCGAACTGCGCGCTGCGCGGCGGCGCGGGCCGGGTGGCGTGGAACCAGCGGGGGACGTAGGAGGGCGCGTACGCCGCGCTGTAGACCGGGTAGCCGGCGAAGCGTCCGCACGGCACGAAGGTCCAGTAGCTGTAGTACGCGGGGTAGTTGGTCACGTAGACCGAGAAGCCCGGGGACAGCGGCGCCCAGCCGATCGCGTCGGCGCCGAACCGCCAGGTCACCCAGGCCGGCGCCCACTGGTAGCCGGGCACCCAGACCCAGCCGTAGTAGCCGTCATAGGCCCAGCGCCCGTAGTGGTAGGCGGCCCAGCCCCAGGGCTCCTCCGACTGCCAGAACCAGCCCTCGTTGGTCCACTCCCAGCGGCCGTAGTAGTACGGCCGCCAGCCGGCGGCGACGCGGAGGGGCCGCCAGACCCGGCCGTACGCCCCCACCGACACCCACTCGCCGTAGGGCGCGAGGCCGTCGTGGAAGGTCTCGAAGCCGATCGAGGCGCCCGGCGTGGACATGTCCACGTGGACGTCCACCTGCGGGTCGGACGGCGGGGGCGGGGCCTGCGGGTACTCGACCTCGCCCTGGTAGTCGCCGTACTCCTCACCCTGCGGGTACGGATACTCGTCGCTCTGGGCCCGTGCCCAGCGGGGGACGGCCAGGGCGGCGAGGGCGGCGACGACGGCCAGATGCCGGAACATGATGGACCTCCTCGCTTCGGGGACGGCGGAGGCTCCCCGAAGCTTCACACCTGCACTAAAGCAAGCGGGGTGCCGGGTCCAGAAACGCGAAAGGCCTGGGGTTTCCAGGCCTTCGGGCGTTGCTCGGCGGCACGGTGTGTCAGGCGAGCTTCTTCTCCTTCTCGAAGGAGAGCAGCGGCGGCTCCTTGTTCAGGATGACGCCCTCGGTCACCTTGCACTCCTTCACGCCCTCCCGGTAGGGGACGTCGTACATGATGTCGAGCATCGCCTGCTCGAGGATGGCGCGCAGGCCGCGGGCGCCCGACTTGCGGCGCATCGCCTCGCGGGCCGAGGCGCGCAGCGCCTCCTTGGTGAAGGAGAGCTTCACCTTCTCCATCTCGAACAGCTTCACGTACTGCTTCGTGAGGGCGTTCTTGGGCTGGGTGAGGATGGTGACGAGGTCGTCCTCGGAGAGATCCGCCAGCGTGGCGATGACCGGCACGCGCCCGACGAACTCGGGGATCATCCCGAACTTCACCAGGTCGGTCGGCTCGACCTTGGCGAGCAGCTCGCCGAGCGACACGTCCTCCTTCTTGTCGATCTTGGCGCCGAAGCCGAGGCCCCGCACGCCCACCCGGCGGCGGATCGCCTGCTCGATCCCGCAGAAGGCCCCGCCGACGATGAAGAGCACGTTGCTCGTGTCGACCTGGATGTACTCCTGCTGGTTGTACTTCTTGCCGCCGCGCGGCGTGACGTTGGCCCGGGTGCCCTCGATGATCTTGAGGAGCGCCTGCTGGACCCCCTCCCCGCCCACGTCGCGGGTCGGCGACGGCGTGTCACCCTTGCGCGCGATCTTGTCGATCTCGTCGATGTAGACGATGCCGCGCGCCGCCTTCTCCACGTCGTAGTCGGCGTTGTGGAGCAGGTTCTGGATGATGTTCTCGACGTCCTCGCCGACGTAGCCCGCCTCGGTGAGGCTGGTGGCGTCGGCGATGGTGAACGGGACGTTCAGGAAGCGCGCGAGCGACTGGGCGAGCAGGGTCTTGCCCGAGCCCGTGGGCCCGATGAGCAGGATGTTCGACTTCTGCAGCTCGACGTCGTCCTGCCCCGGCTTCTGGCCCGGCCGCTGCACCCTCCCCGGCTTCTTCGCGTAGACGCGCTTGTAGTGGTTGTAGACCGCGACCGAGAGCACCTTCTTCGCCCGGTCCTGGCCCACCACGTAGTCGTCGAGGAACGACTTGATCTCGGCGGGGGTCGGCAGCGAGACCGCCGGGCGGCCCTCGTCGCGATCGGCCTCCTCGGCGATGATGTCGTTGCAGAGCCGGATGCACTCGTCGCAGATGTAGACGGTCGGCCCGGCGATGAGCTTGCGCACCTCGCGCTGGCCCTTCCCGCAGAAAGAGCAGCTCAGGTTTCCGTGGTGGTGCTCTTTGCGGCTCACGCGTCCCTCTCGAGGCAAATGTTACATCAACTGTCCCCGGCCACCCAGTCCACGGCCGCGGCGCGTTCGGCTCGGGTCCGAATATAGTGAGCCAACAGACGCGAAGCCCGCCCCGATTCCGGGTGGGTCAACCGTCCACCAGCTCCTCGATGTCCTCCGCCAGGGCCTCCGCCCGTTCGGCGACCACCTTCGGGACCGCCTCCTCGCCTCGCAGCGCCTGCGCCAGCCGTCGAGCCTGGGCGAGCAGCCGGGCCAGCCGCTCCCCCTCCTCGGGCGGCGGCGGCTTCGGGGCCGGCCCGAAGCGCTCGGTCAGCTGCCGGTTCACGGCCGCGGCGCTCGGCGCCTCCCAGACCTGATCCCGGAGCTCCTGGTAGCTCTCGGCCGGCAGGCGGCCGGCCGCCTCGGCGCGCGACAGCACCTCGATCACCTCGAAGGACGGCGGGGGCTTGGGCGGGTTCCGCTCGGTCGCCACCTGCGGCTCGTGCCGCTCGAGGAAGCCGTAGCTCAGGGTCAGCTTCTCCGCCGTCTGCTTGCGGATGAAGAGCTCCTTGGCGCAGTAGGCGTCGAAGCTCGGATAGCCCCACTCGCGCCAGAGGGCGTCCCGCTTCACCTGCGTGAGCAGCCGACCGAACTCCACCCAGGCGCTCTTGAAGCGCTGCGCGCCCTCCAGCACCTTGCGCCGGAGCGAGTCCTCCGGGAGCTCCTCCGCCCGCGCGCCCAGCTTCTCTGCCGTCGATGCCATCTTCGGATCTCTTCTCGCTTTTCTCGCTTCCCCGACTCCGGAAGGGAGGCGAAGCTAGCACGCCATGCAGAACCGCCGCTATGCGCTCCGGATCGCCTACGACGGCGCCGCGTTCCGGGGCTTCCAGCGCCAGCCGGGGCTCCCCACGGTGCAGGGAGCGCTCGAGGACGCGCTGGCGCAGACCGGCCTGCGCGCGCGGCTCGACATGGCCGCCCGGACCGACGCCGGGGTCCACGCCCTCGCGCAGGTGGTCACCTTCACCGCCCGCTCGCGGCTCGCGCCGGCCGAGCTGCGCGCCGCCCTCAACGCGCGCACGCCGCCCGGCCTCCTCTGCCTCGACGCGGTCGAGGTGGCGCCGTCGTTCCACGCGCGCGCCTCGGCGGTGTCGCGCACCTACGTCTACCTGGTGGGGCTGCCGCCGCCCGAGCCGCTCCGGCCCTACGCCTGGAGCCTCCCGGATCCGCGCAGCTTCCCGGAGGCGCGCGGACCGCTCGACGTCGCGGCGATGCGCGCGGCGCTCTCGCAGGCGGTGGGGGAGCACGACTTCGCCGGCTTCGCGCGGCCGGGGGAGCAGACCGCGAAGCTCGCCGTGGATCCCGAGGCCACGGTGAGGACCCTGCTCCGGGCCGAGGTGCACGAGGCGGGCTTCGGCCCGCTCTACGCCATCGTCCTAGAGGGACAGGGCTTCCTGCGCGCCATGGTGCGCCACCTCGTCGGCACCGCGGTCGCGGTCGGGGTGGGCGCGGCCCGGCCGGACGTGGTGGGCGAGCTGCTCCGGGCGCGCGAGCGGTACCGGGGAGTGCGGGCCCCGGGCTGGGGGCTCACCCTCGCCCGGGTCACCTACCCCGCCGAGATCTTCTGACGCTCGGAGACGGCGTCGAGCTGCCGCGCCCGGAACAGCTCCTCGAAGAAGGAGAAGACCGGGACGCGGGCCGGCTCGGAGTGGCCGGCGGTGAAGCGCGCCGGGCGCACCCAGAACGACGTGCCCGAGCCCTCCTCGGGCCGCTCGGGCAGGGGGCTCAATTGCGCTCCTCCGGGTCGACCTCGATGGCGGCGCCGTACTTCACGAGCAGGTCGGCGACCGCCTCGCGGAGGTAGTCGGACTGGCGGATGCGGGTGGCGCGCGCCAGCTGGCGAAGCTGGGCGGCGAGCGGCGGGGGAAGGCGGACCAGCATGGGCTCGAGGCGAAGCTGCTGGGGGTCGTGGATTTCCTGGGCGTTCATGTAGGCTCCCTGCTCCCGTTGTTCACTTGCACCTACACGCTACCACCTGCCCGGCAGGGGTCAAAAAAAGTGCAAGCGGTCGATGTCGGGGGCCGGACGCGCCGCTCCGGGCGGCGCGGGAAGCCGGCGGGCTACGCGACCACGGGCAGGGACACGCCCGCGAATTCGTTGAGACTTCCGGAGCGGAAGGGCTCGAGGTCGAGCACGGCCCGCTTGAAGCCGGCGCCCTTCACCGCACCGGCGAGCTCCGCTCGGAGCTCGAAGGCCCGGGCGAGCTCGTCGGCGGCCACCTCGACCCGGCCGATCCCCTCGTGGTAGCGGACCCGGAAGTTCTTGAGCCCGAGGGCCCTCACGCCGGCCTCCGCCCGCTCCACCTGCGCGAGCCGCTCGGGCGTCACCGCCAGGCCGTACGGCAGCCGCGAGGCGAGGCAGGCCATCTGCGGCTTGTCCCAGGTGGGCAGGCCGAGCGCCTCGCTCCAGGCGCGCACCTCGTCCTTCGTGAAGCCGGCCTCGGCGAGGGGCGAGCGGACGCGGTGCTCGGAGGCCGCGACGTGCCCCGGCCGGTGGTCCCGCTTGTCGTCGGCGTTGAAGCCGTCGAGCACGGCCGCGAGACCGTGCTCGCGCGCCGCGGCGTCGCAGAGCCGGTAGAGCTCGCTCTTGCAGTAGTAGCAGCGGTCCACGGGGTTGGCGGCGTAGCGGGGGTCCTCGGCCTCGTGGCTCTCGACCTCGAGGTGGCGCACCCCGAGGGTCCGGGCGAGCGCCCTCGCCTCCTCGCGCTCGACCTGGGGGACGCTCGGGGAGTGCGCGGTGAGCGCGACCGCCCGCTCGCCGAGCACCCGGCGCGCGACCGCCAGCACGAACGACGAGTCCACGCCCGCCGAGAAGGCCACGAGGGCGCTCCCGCAGTCGCGGATCGACTGCTCGAGCGCCGCCATCTTCGCGGCCGAGCCGCGCCGGATCCCTTCCATGAGCTGCTGCCGTTCCATGTCTCTCCGCCTTCGCCCCCGCGACTGGGGCGCACTTCATAGCACGCGAAAGCGGCGCGCGCCGCGCCCCCGGGTCGGGAACGCGGCGCGAGGGAAACCTGCGCGGAGCTCGTGGGCTAGCGCTTCGACTTGCGCGCCGGCTTGGCGTTTCGCGCCGCCACCTTCCGCGGCGCCTTGCGGGCGGCGGCCTTCGCCGCGAGCTTCTTGCGCGCGCCGTTGCGGGCCGCCTTCTGCGCCCGCTTCGGCTTGAGGCCGCCGGTGAGCCGCCCGAACTCGGCCGGCCCGATGTACTTCACGTCCACGAGGGCCTGGAAGATCCGGTTGGCCTCGACCTCGACCCGCTCCTGGTCGGAGCGCACCACGAGGTCCGGGTGGACCGGCGGCTCGTAGGGATCGTCGTAGCCCGGCACGTTCTTGATCTCGCCCGCCATCGCCTTGCGCAGCCGTCCGGAGCGCTCCTGGAGCGTCGTGAAGTCGCACTCGACGAAGATCTCGACGAAGCGCCGGATCTCGCGCTTGAGCTGCTCGCGAGGCTCGCGGTGCGGCGAGAGGGAGGCGCAGACCGCCACCGCGCCGTTGCGGGCGAGCAGCTTGGCGACGTAGCCGAGCCGGCGGACCGCCACGTCCCGGTCGTCCTTGGTGTTGCCGAGCCCGCTCGTGAGGACCTGGGCCGGGTCCTCGCCGTCGAGCAGCTCGGCGGGACGGCCCACCGCGGCGAGCCGCTTCGTGAGGTAGCTCGCGAGGGTGGTCTTGCCGGCGCCGTTCATGCCGGTGATCCAGATGACGAACCCGCTGCTCTGCGGCTGCGATTCCATCTTGCCTCCCCGGACGGGTCGGGCGCGCGGGGCGGCGGAATGCGGCCCCGGCAGCCTCGGGAAAAAACCTGAATGATTTGCAGTATACCCGGCAGATCGCCCGAAAGAAAGAGAACGATTGCCGGGCACTATCCAGCAAAGCCCTGCAATTCCGGCCGGTTCGCGCTTTGGCTTGACTGTCCGTGCAAACACGCCCCGGACGGGGGCGTCCCTTGGACGGCGCGCGTGGCGACGTCGAGCGCTAGAGCGGCCGCGCCGTTCCGCAGGCGCAGCCGGGCTGCCGGACGGTCACCCGAGCCGCCGGATGGCCGCGGACGAGCTCGATGCGCCGCGCGCGCGGCTCCGGCGTGAGGAACGCGAGCAGCAGCGTGAGCTCGAGGGCGGCCAGGGCGGAGGTGGCGGCGTAGCCGGCGGGGAGCCCCGTCCGCTCGCTACCGGCCCGGAAGGAGCACTCGAAGCAGGGGCCGCCCACCGGGACCACCGTCACGGTGCCCCCCTCCCCGTCCACCTCGGCCACCACGTGCGGCAGGCGCGCCTCGAAGCAGGCCTTCGCGGCGGCGCGGGTCGCGTCCGGGGACTCGAGGCAGACGAGCGCGGCGGTCGGCCCGGGACCCCGGCCCTCGGGCTCGGCGTAGACGAAGCGGTTGGCGGCGTCCACCGCCTCGAGCGCCAGCTCGAGCCGCGGCTTGCCCTCGTCGGCCGGCCCGTAGAGCCAGCCGGACCGGTCCGCCGGAGACACCGGCGCGGCGTCGTCCACGATGACCGCGCCCACGCCCGACTCCGCCAGGTAGATCAGCGCCGGTCCGGCGAGCGGGCCGGCGCCGTACACCTTCACCCGGGCCGCGCGGAGCCGCTCCTGCCCCATCTCGCCCACCCCGGGGAGGATGAGCTGCCGTGCGTACCGCGCGATCTCCGCTTCCGAAAGCGCCATCTCTCGCTCCGTGGACGACTAGAACGCCGCCTCTCGCGGCAAGCCCTTCTCCAGCACCACCGCCCACGCGCCCGCCCCCTCGCCGCTGGCCGGGGCGCGCGACAGCACCCGGTGGCCCTCCTCCTCGGCGGTGCGGGGCACGCTGTCGAGCGGCTCCCCCTCCTGGAGCAGCACCTCCAGCCGCTCCCCCGGCGCGAGCCGGTCGAGGGCGATCCGCGTCTTCACCCAGGTCATCGGGCAGGCGTAGGCGCGGATGTCGAGCCGGCTCACGCCGCGCCCCCGCTCGGCGCCGGCTCGGCCGCCACCCCGACGCGCCGACCGCCCTCGCAGCCGATGCAGTCCATCCGCTTTCGGACCGGCACGAACCGGGCCCGCGCCGACCGGGCGTCGTAGACGAGCAGCCGCCCCGCGTAGGCGCCGCGCTCGCCGGAGAGGAGCCGCAGCGCCTCCTGGGCCATGAGCGTGCCGGCGATGCCGGCGAGCGGCCCCAGCACGCCCGCCTCCGCGCAGCTCGGGACCGAGCCGGGCGGGGGCGCCGCCTCGAACAGGCAGCGCAGGCACCCCGCCACCCCGGGCGCGATGGTGAAGAGCTGCGCGGTGTAGCGGAGCACGCCGCCGTGGACGAGGAGCCGCCCGGTCGCGACCGCCACGTCGCTCGCGAGGAACTTGGTCGAGAAGTTGTCCGAGCCGTCCACGATGAGATCGGCGGCGCGCGCGAGCTCCAGGGCGGAGGCGTCGTCGAAGCGGCGATCCACCGCCTCCACCTTCACGCCCGGGTGGACGCGCGCCAGCCTTCGCGCCGCCGCCACGACCTTGCGCTCCCCCAGGTCCCGCTCGCCGAAGAGCGGCTGCCGGTTCAGGTTCGAGGTCTCGACGGCGTCGTCGTCCACCAGCACGAGCCGGCCCACGCCCGCCGCCGCGAGCGTGAGCGCCACCGGCCCACCGAGGCCGCCGGCTCCGACGACGAGGACGCTGCGGCGCGAGAGGTCGCTCATGGGTGCCAGTTGTATGGGAAGTGCGCCCCCGCGGGCAAGGAGGACGCAAAGGGTGTATGGGAGCCGCGTGACCTCGCTCCGACGCGCCCTCTGTCCCGCCGCCCTGCTCGCGGCCGCCTGCGCCCACGCGCCGCCGCCGCCGCTCTCGGATCCGCCGCTGCCGCAGGCCCGCCTCGCGCTCCGGGCGCCGGAGCGGATCACGGCCCCGCTCGGCCCCACCCGGCTCGCCGTCCGCCTCCGCAACGAGGGGAACCGCTGGGCGCTGCTGGAGGTCGATCCGCACCTGCTCGCCGTCGAGGGGCGCGACGAGGCCGGCCATCCCCTCCTCTGCCGCGCGCCGAAGCGGGCCCGCGCCCGGGCCCCGCTCGAGCTGCGGCCGGGCGCGAGCCGCACGCTGGTCGTCCACCTCGAGGATCGCTGCGCGGTGGCGACGCCGGGGAGCTACACGCTCCTCTTCTCGTACCGCGCCCCCGCCGCCGAGGGGCAGGAGCCCTACGAGGTGGCCCCGGTCGAGGTGAAGCTCACCGTCGCGCCGGCCTCGGCGCCGCCCGCGCCGTCGCCCGCGCCCGCTCCGGCCGCCGGCGGTCCCGCCGAGGCGGTCCCCTCCCCGGCGGCGCCCGCTGCTCCGGCCACGCCGGCCGCCCCCGCGCCGCGGGCCGACGCCGCTCCGGCGACGCCGGCGCCCCCGGCATCGCCGCCCGGGGCCGCGGCGCCCGCGCCGGGGCCGGACGGCGTCGCCGCGCGGAACGCCTGCGTCGATCGCGAGCTGGCCCGCCGCGGGCTCAACGCCTTCGGCGACCGTCCCGGGACGGTGTACGCCGGCGGCACGCCGCTCTTCGACGAGCGGACCGGCCGCACCGCGGACCGCCACGAGCACGTCCTCTCCCGGCAGCCGTCGATCGCCGCGGCGTGCCCGGCGAGCCCGGCGCGCTGAACGAGGTCCGGCCGGCGGGCGTCAGATCGAGACGACCGCCCCGCCGCGCCCGAAGCGCCAGAGGGCCGGCAGGCTCTCGATGGCGTCGAGGCCGAGCGCCGCCGCGTCGCCGGAGAGGCCGGCGAGCCGCACCGCGGTGTCGCAGGCGACCACCCGCAGCCCGAGGTGCGCGCGGGCCTCGTCGAGCGTCTCGCGGATCGACGGCACGCCGGCCGCGGCCGCCTCGTGGGGCGCGCCCTCGTCGAAGCGGTCGAGCGCCCAGGCGCGCAGCGCGTCGAAGAAGAGCGCCAGCCGGACGTCGTCGCCGAGCGCCGCCGCCGTGGCCGCGAGCGTCGCGGCCTGGTAGCGGGCCTCCCAGCCGGTAGACCGGAGCAGGAACAGCGCCGGCGAGGCCATCAGCGCCTCCCGAAGAGGCGCCCGAAGAGCCCCTTCTTCTCGCCGGCGTCGCGCGCCGGAGCCGGCGGGCCGCCGCCCTCGCCGGCCCGCTCGAGCGGCCGCGCCCCCTCGGGCGCGCTCTGGGCCTCGGGCAGCTGCAGCTTCTCCCGGAGCGACTCGGGCGTGTCGAGCGTGGCGAGCTGCGCCGCGGTCACCTGCCCCGTCGCGAGGTTCCGCGCCTCCACCGACAGGATGCCCTCCTGGCCGAGCGAGAACTCGACCGAGAGCCGCACCTCGCCGCGCGGCGCGGGCGGGAGCCCCTCGAGGCGGACCGTCCCGAGGTACTCGCACTCCGAGGCCTTGGGCGAGTCGCCCTGGAACACCGCCAGCTCGAGCTCCTCCTGCCCGTCGCGGGTGGTCGCGATCTCGTAGCCCTTGCGCGCCGGCAGCCGGCTGTTGCGCGGCAGCACCGGCGCCATCCGCCCGCCGGGCAGCCCGACGCCGATCCCCATCGCGAGCACGTCGATGAGCACCACCGAGTCGATGCGGGTCTCGGAGTCGGCGAGCAGCGCCGCGCCGATCGCGACCGCCTCGTCGGGGTGGATGCTCTTGTTCGGCTCGCGCCCGAAGGCCTCGCGGACCTTGCGCCAGACGAGCGGCATCCGGCTCTGGCCGCCGACGAGCAGCACGTCGTCGAGGTCGTCTGGGCCGAGCCCCCGGGCCGAGAGGACGTCGCGGCAGACCTGGACGGTCCGGTCCACGAGCCGCCCGGTGAGCTCCTCCAGCTCGGCGCGCGTCACCTCCACCTCGAGGTCCGCCGGCTTCCCGGCCGCGTCCCGCAGGAGGAACGGCACCCGGGCCACCGCCCGCTCCGCCGTGGAGAGCGCGATCTTGGTCTCCTCGGCCGCGTCCCGCAGCCGCTGCCAGACCACGCGGTCGTCGGGGAGCTGCAGCCCGGTCCGCTCGACGAAGGCGTAGGCGAGGTGGTCCACGAGCTGGTTGTCGAAGTCCACCCCGCCGAGGAAGGTGTCGCCGCCGGTCGAGACCACCTCGTAGATGTCGCCCTGGATCTCGAGCACCGAGGCGTCGAAGGTCCCGCCGCCGAGGTCGTAGATGAGGACCCGCTCGTCGAGCCCGCGGCCGTGGCCGAACGCGAGCGCCGCGGCGGTGGGCTCGTTCACGATGCGGACGATGTCCAGCCCGGCGAGCTTGCCGGCCTCCCGGACCGCCTGGCGCTGGTGGTCGTTGTAGTAGGCCGGGACGGTGACGATGGCCCGGTCCACGGTGAAGCCGAGCGCCTCGGTGGCGACGGTGCGGATCTCCTGCAGCACCAGGGCCGAGACCTGCTGGAGGGAGAAGTCGCGCCCGGCGAAGCGGACCGCGGCGGCGCCGTCGTGCCCCTCCACGATCTCGTAGCTGAACCGGTCGCGGCAGGCCTGCACCGTGGGGCTCGCGAAGCGGCGGCCGACGAGCCGCTTCGAGCCGTAGACGGTGTTGCGCGGGTTCACCAGCATCTGCCCCTTCGCGGCGTGCCCCACGAGGAGGCGCCCGTGCTCGTCGTAGGCGGCGATGGAGGGGATGGTGCGGTAGCCCTGGCGCGAGGAGAGGACCCGCGCCTTGCCGCCCTGCACGACGGCGACGCAGGAGTTGGTGGTGCCGAGGTCGATGCCCACCACGAGCGACTTCCGCGCGCTCGCGGCGGCCGCTCCCCGCGCCTCCTCGCCGGACGGGCTGGCGGGCGGCGTGGCCGGAGCGGGCGCGGTGCGCGGGCCAGGCGCGGCGACCGGCGCGTGCGCGGAAGGTGCCCGGGGCGCGGCGACCGGCGCGGCCGTCGTCGGGGGCGCCGGGGGCCGGGGCGGGGCGGAGGCGGCGGCCGGCGCGGACGCCGCCGGGCTCCCGGCGGGCGGCGAGCCCGGGAGGTGGGCGGCCACGATCTCCTCGAGCAGCGCCTGGCCGGCCGGATCGATCTCGACGAGCCGCACGCCCATGCCGGGGTCCCGGGGGGGCTCGCCCGGCGCGGCGGGGGACTGGGTGCGGGTGACGACGCCCTTGGCCCGGATCTGCCGGGCGCCCGCGTCCACCTCGACGAGCAGCGTCACCGGCGTCCCGACCGGCTTCGGGTCGCGGGTGCGGATGAAGAGCCCCCCCCGCGACAGGTTCACGGCCTGCCGCTCGACGAGGTCGTCGAGCGTCCCGTAGGAGAGCTTGATGCTGAGGCCTACCGCGACGCGTGGTTCGCGCCGCCTCTCGTCCGCCATAGGGCGTGCATCTTACCCCCGTTCTGGGGCCTCGGCCCAAAATCCCCCTTGCCTTCGCCGCTCCGGCGGGGCTTGTCGCACATGACGCCGTCGGAGACTTTTGGACCAGCACCAGAGGGGAGCCAACATGGGCCAGGAAGCCGGCAGCACCCGGATGTCGATCGCGCCCGCCAGCGGCAAGCTGGCGGTGCTCCTGCCCGGCCTCGGGGCCGTGGCGACCACCCTCATCGGCGGCGTCGAGGCGGTGAAGCGCGGCCTGGCGAAGCCGATCGGGTCCCTGACGCAGATGGGGACGATCCGGCTCGGCAAGCGGACCGAGCACCGCTCGCCCCTCATCCGGGAGCTGGTCCCGCTCGCGAGCCTGGAGGACCTCTGCTTCGGGGGCTGGGACGTGTTCCCCGACTCCGCCTTCGACTCGGCGGCCCACGCCAAGGTGATCGAGCCGGCGCTGCTCGAGCAGGTCCGGGCGCCGCTCGAGGCCATCCGGCCCATGGCGGCGGTCTTCTCCCCCGAGTACGTGAAGCGGCTCCACGGCACGCACGTGAAGCAGGCCCCGACCAAGCGGGCCCTGGGCGAGGCGCTGCGGGAGGACATCCGCCGCTTCCTGAAGGAGAACGGCTGCTCCCGCGCCGTGATGGTCTGGTGCGCCTCCACCGAGATCTACATCGAGCGGAGCGCGGTCCACGCGAGCCTCGCCGCGTTCGAGAAGGGGCTCGACGAGAACGACCCGGCCATCGCCCCCTCGATGATCTACGCCTGGGCCGCGCTGAAGGAGGGCGTGCCGTTCGCGAACGGCGCCCCGAACCTCACCGTGGACGTCCCGGCCATCGTGGAGCTCGCGCGCAAGCAGCGGCTCCCCATCGCCGGGAAGGACTTCAAGACCGGCCAGACGCTCATGAAGACGGTCATCGCGCCCATGCTCAAGGCGCGCATGCTCGGGCTCGTCGGCTGGTTCTCGACCAACATCCTCGGGAACCGCGACGGCGAGGTGCTCGACGATCCGGGGAGCTTCAAGACGAAGGAGGTCTCGAAGCTGTCGGTGCTGGAGCACATCCTGCAGCCGCACCTCTACCCCGACCTCTACGGCCACTTCGACCACAAGGTGAGCATCCACTACTACCGGCCGCGCGGCGACAACAAGGAGGGCTGGGACAACATCGACATCGCCGGGTGGCTCGGGTACCCGATGCAGATCAAGGTGAACTTCCTCTGCCGCGACTCGATCCTGGCCGCTCCGGTGGCGCTCGACCTGGCGCTGTTCATGGACCTCGCGGCGCGCGCGGGCCTCTCCGGCATCCAGGAGTGGCTGTCCTTCTACTTCAAGAGCCCGATGGTCGCGGAGGGGCTCTACCCGGAGCACGACCTCTTCATCCAGCTCCAGAAGCTCAAGAACACCCTGCGCCACCTCGCCGGCGAGGAGCTCATCACCCACCTCGGGCTTGATTACTACGAGCACTAGGGACAGGTAGCCCCCATGGCCTACGTCGTCGCGGAGCCCTGCATCAAGTGCAAGTACACGGACTGCGTGGAGGTCTGCCCGGTCGACTGCTTCTACGAGGGGCAGAACTTCCTCGTCATCCACCCGGACGAGTGCATCGACTGCGGCGCCTGTGAGCCGGCCTGCCCCACCAAGGCCATCTTCCCGGAGGAGAGCCTCCCCGAGAAGTGGAAGGAGTACACGGGGCTCAACGCCGATCTCTGCAAGACCTGGCCGAACATCACCGAGAAGAAGGACCCGCTGCCCGACGCGGACAAGTTCAAGGACGTCGAGGGCAAGCGCGGCGACCTCGTGATGGAGCCCTAGCTACCCGCCGCGGGCCCTCCCGCAGCGCGGAGGGCCGCGGGGGCGGCCGGCGCCGGGGCGGGGCCGCGGTGAGCGCCCGCGCCCGTGCCGGGCGAAGGGCTAGGCGAGGCCGCCGGGCGGATGCAGCATGGCGAACTCGCCGTTCACCTCGCCGACCCGCACCGGCGCCAAGCGGTGGCAGGCGAGGCACGCCGACCAGGCGCTGCCCGGGCCCACCCGGACCGACAGATCTCCGCCGCACGCGACGCAGGCGTCGGGAAGGCGGAAGTCGCGGGCCTGGCTGCTCGTCTCTACGGTGCGCTCCATGCCCCTTACGTAAGACCGCGGGAGCCGTTGGCAAGCGCGTCACTTTTCTCTGCGCTGCGCGCTTGCCACAGCGTCGGGCCTTTGCTAGATAAGCCCCCGCTTCGCAACGCCCAGGTGGTGGAACTGGTAGACACACCATCTTGAGGGGGTGGCGCCGTAAGGCGTGCGAGTTCGAATCTCGCCCTGGGCACTCTGAGGGATCCGGCTTCGGCCGGGTCCCTTTTTGTTTTTGAAACCGAGGCTCCGGCCGGCGTCGCCTGGGCCCGGGGCCGCGCGCCCCGTCACGACGAAAAACGCCCCGCCACCTCGAGGGTGACGGGGCGCGTTCGAAGCGCTCTTCCGCGGGCGCGCTACTTCCGAGCCGGCGCGGGCGCGCCAGGGACCACCGGAGCGGGCGCGGAGCCCGCCGGCTGCTCGGCGCCGGGCGACTGGGGCACCGACGGCACGGCCGGAGCGGCCGCCCCGCCCGACGGCGGCGCGGGGGCGGCCGGCAGCGGCGCCGGGGCCACCGAGCGGTCCGGCCGGACCACCGAGCTGGTGTGCGAGGCGTGGTAGGCGAGCGTCAGCGACGTGAGCATGAAGATGCCCGCGCAGGCGCTCGTGACCTTGCCGAGGAACGTCTGGGCGCCGCGGCCGCCGAAGACGGTCTGGGAGCCGCCGCCGCCGAAGGCCGCGCCCATCCCGCCGCCCTTACCGGCCTGGAGCAGGATGACGAGGATGAGGACGACGCAGACGAGGACGTGGATGATGGTGACCAGCGTGATCAACGGATTGCACCTTTCACGATCTTGGAGAAGTCGTCGGCCTTGAGGCTGGCGCCACCCACCAGGGCGCCGTCCACGTCGGGCTGCGACATGAGCTCGGCCGCGTTCTCCGGCTTGACGGAGCCACCGTACTGTATCCGGACGGAGTCCGCCACCCCTCCCGCCAGCTCCCGGAGCAGCCCGCGGATGGCGGCGTGGACCTCCTGCGCCTGGGCGGTGGTGGCGGTCTTGCCCGTCCCGATCGCCCAGACCGGCTCGTAGGCCACCGTGAGCCGCCCGATCTGCTCCGCCGAGAGCCCGGCGAGCCCGCCGCGGACCTGGCGACCGACCATGGCGAGCGTCTCCCCGGCCTCCCGCTGCGCGAGCGTCTCGCCGACGCAGACGATGGGCAGGATCCCGGCCGCGAGGAGCGCCTTCACCTTCTTGTTGACCGACTCGTCGGTCTCCCCGAAGAGCTGGCGCCGCTCGCTGTGGCCGACGAGGCAGTGGCCGCAGCAGACGTCCGCCAGCATCGGCGCCGACACCTCGCCGGTGAAGGCGCCCTGCTTCTCGAAGTGGACGTCCTGGGCCGCGAGCTCGATGGGGCCGCCGTGGCCGAGCGCGTCGGCCACCGGCTTGAGCGCGGTGAAGGGCGGCGCGACCGCCACCTGCACCTCGCCCGCCACCCCGACCAGCGCGGCCTTGAGCTCCTTCACGAGGGCGACCGACTCGGCCACCGTCTTGTGCATCTTCCAGTTGCCGCAGACGAACTTCTTGCGCGCCATGAGGTCAGCCCTCCAGCACCTGGATGCCGGGGAGCACGCGCCCCTCGATGAACTCGAGGCTGGCGCCGCCGCCGGTGGAGACGTGCTTCATCTTCGCGACCAGGCCGGCCTCCTCGACCGCCGCCGCGCTGTCGCCGCCGCCGACCACCGTGACGCCGTCGCTGTCGGCCATCGCCCGGGCCACGCCGAAGGTGCCCTCGGCCCAGGGCTTCTGCTCGAAGAGCCCCATGGGCCCGTTCCAGAAGACGGTCTTCGCGGCCAGGATCCGCTGCCGGTAGACGTCGAGCGTCTTCGGCCCGATGTCGAGCCCCATGAGCGCGGGCGGGATCGCCCGGTCGTTCACGACCACGCGCTTCGCCGTCTCCTTCGGCTCCTCGGCGCAGACGTGATCCACCGGGAGGAGGAACTCCACCCCGCGGGCGCGCGCCTTGTCGAGGATCTGCCGCGCCAGCTCGAGCTTGTCCTCCTCGACGCGGCTCTTCCCGACCTCGAGCTCCTGCGCCCGGAGGAACGTGTAGGCCATGGCGCCGCCGATGCAGATGCAGTCGGCCTTGCCGAGCAGGTTCTCGATGACCTTGATCTTGTCGGAGACCTTGGCGCCTCCGAGGAGCGCGACGAACGGGTGCGCGGGCCGGGTGAGCACGCGCCCCAGGAAGTCGACCTCCTTCTTGATGAGGAAGCCGGCCGCCTTCTCCTTCACGAACTTCGCCATGCCCGCCGTGGAGGCGTGGGCGCGGTGGGCGGTGCCGAAGGCGTCGTTCACCCAGACGTCGGCGAGGCTCGCGAGCTCGCGGGCGTAGCCCTCGTCGTTCTTCTCCTCCTCCGGGTGGAAGCGGAGGTTCTCGAGCAGGAGCACCTCGCCCTCCCCGAGATCCTTCACCGCCTTCTTCACGCCGTCGCCGATGCTGTCGTCGGCGAGGGTGACGTCCTTCTTCAGGATCTCGGCGAGGCGCGTGGCGGCCGGCTCGAGCGTGTACTTCTGCCGGTCCTCCGGCTTGCCCTTGGGGCGCCCGAGGTGGCTGCCCAGGATCACCTTGGCGCGGTGATCGAGCGCGTAGGCGATGGTGGGGACCGCGGCGCGGATGCGGGCGTCGTCGGTCACCCGCCCCTGCTCGTCGAGCGGGACGTTGAAGTCGACGCGGATGAAGACCCGCTTCCCCGCGAGGTCGAGGGCGTCGAGCGTCTTGATGTCGGCCATGGCCGTTCCTGGGTCAGGAGATCACTTCGACAGGAACTTCGCCATGTCGACCATGCGGCTCGAGAAGCCCCACTCGTTGTCGTACCAGGCGAACACCTTCGCGAAGTTGCCGTCGATGACGAAGGTGTTGGTGGCGTCGAAGATCGAGCTGTGCGGGTTGCCGTTGTAGTCGATGCTGACGGTCGGGTCCTCGGAGTACTGCAGGATGCCCTTCAGGCTGCCCTCGGCGGCCTTCTTGAACTCGGCGTTGATCTGCTCGGCGGTGGCCGGCTTCTCGAGCTCGACGGTGAGATCCACCAGCGACACGTTCGGCGTCGGGACGCGGACGGCGGTGCCGTGGAGCTTGCCCTTGAGCGCCGGGATCACCTCGGCCACGGCCTTGGCGGCGCCGGTGGTGGACGGGATCATGGAGAGCGCGGCGGCGCGGGCCCGGCGCAGGTCCTTGTGCGGCAGGTCGAGCAGGTTCTGGTCGTTGGTGTAGCTGTGGACCGTGGTCATGAGGCCGCGCTTGATGCCGAAGCTCTCGAGCAGCACCTTCGCGACCGGCGTCAGGCAGTTGGTGGTGCAGGACGCGTTCGAGATGATCCTGTGGCTCGCCTTGTCGATCTTGTCGTGGTTGATGCCGTAGGCGACGGTGATGTCCGGGCCCTTGGCCGGCGCTGAGATGAGGACGCGCTTGCCGCCCGCCGCGAGGTGCCCCTCGGCCTTCGCCCGCTCCGTGAACAGGCCGGTGCACTCGAGGACGAGGTCGACGCCGTTCTTCTCGTGGGGGAGCTCCGCCGGGTTCTTGATGGCGGTGACCTGGATCTCCTTCCCGTTCACGACGATGCCGTGCTCGGTGGCCTTCACCTCGGCCTCGAGGACGCCGTGCACCGAGTCGTACTTGAGCAGGTGGGCGAGGGTCTTCGTGTCCGTCAGGTCGTTGATGGAGACGAAGTCGAGGTCCTTCTCTCCCCGCTCGATGGCGGCTCGCACGATGCAGCGTCCGATGCGACCGAAGCCGTTGATTGCGATCCGCGCCATGATTGCCTCCGGGGAAAGAGTATGTCGGTTCAGGTGGGTGCCGAAAATCGGCGCTAACCTACTTTCGGCCCCCAGGGGTGTCAACGGAAACGCTGGGCCGCGGCGGGCGCCGAAAATGCCGCGGCCGGCGCCTTGTTCGGGCACCGGCCGCGACGTGAAAGGGCGCTGGCGAAGGGCTCAGGCCACCCGGGCCTGCTCGACCTCGGCGGTGGCGGCCAGGGCCGCGCTCGCGTGCTTGAGGTCCTGCGTCACGAGGTCGATGAGCTCGGTCGAGAGGTTCAGGATCTGGTTCGGCGTGTACCCGTTGCCGCGGAGCTCCTTGAAGAGCGACTTGGCGAGGATCTTCGTTCCCTTGTTGTCGAGCATCGACGGCACCATCGGCTACCCCCGCGAGTGGAGCCCGCGCCACGAGAGCGCCAGGCGGACCTCGGGAGTAGCAACCCGCGCGCCAGCGCCCGCGCCCGCGCGCGAGGGCGTGATATCGGCCACTTGGCGAGGATGGCGCGGCGCCGAGCCGGCCGGGCGCGAACCCGCGTTCGCAGTCGGCCGGCCCGGACGGGGAAAAAGCGCGTAATCGCGTTCGCAGCCCACTAGTATCCGCCGGCTCGCCATGCGCTACCGCGTCGTCAACCTGGTCCTCTGGCTCGACGAGCCCGACAGCCTGCTCCCCCGCCGGGCGGCCGAGAAGCTGGGCGTCCGCTCCGAGCACCTCCGCGACCTCGTCGTGCTCCGGCGGTCGCTCGACGCCCGTAAGAAGGGCCACCCCCGCTGGCTGGTGAACGTGGAGGTGACGCTCGAGAGCGCGCTCCCGGGGACGCGTCCCGACGTCACCCCGGCGCCCGCCCCGGAGCCCCCGCCCCCGCCCGTCCGCGCGCCGGAGCGCCCGCCGCTCATCCTCGGCGCGGGCCCCGCCGGCCTGTTCTGCGCCTGGGCGCTCCTCGAGCGCGGCGTCCGGTCGATCGTGCTCGACCGCGGCAAGCCGGTCTCGCCGCGCCGCCGCGACGTGGCGAAGCTCATGCGCGGCGGAGAGCTCGACCCCGAGTCCAACATGAACTTCGGCGAGGGCGGCGCCGGCGCCTACACCGACGGCAAGCTCGGCACCCGCATCCACCACCCGGCCGTCCGCAAGGTGGTGGAGCTCTTCGCCCGCTTCGGGCAGGTGGAGCGGATCCTCGAGGAGGGCAAGCCACACGTCGGCTCCGACGTGCTGCCGGCGGCGGTCTCCGCCATGCGCGAGGAGCTCGAGCGCGGCGGCTGCGAGTTCCGCTGGAACGCGCGGGTCACCGACGTGGCGCTGCGCGGGGGGCGCGTCGCCGGCCTCGCGCTCCAGGACGGGACCCTCGTCGAGGGCGACCGGGTGGTGCTCGCGCCGGGGAACAGCGCCCGCGAGCTGTTCGAGCTCTTCGCCGCGCGCGGCTGGCCCATCGAGGCCAAGCCCTTCGCCGTCGGCTACCGGGTGGAGCACCCGCAGGCGCTGATCGACCGGATCCAGTACGGCCCGGCGGCGGGGCGCGGAGGGCTGCCGCCGGCCGACTACAAGCTCGCCGACAACCCGCGCGTCGCCGGCGCCCCCCGAGGCGTCTTCTCCTTCTGCATGTGCCCCGGCGGCGTCGTGGTCCCCACGCCGACCGAGCCGGGGCTGCAGTGCACGAACGGCATGAGCAACTCCCACCGTTCGTCGCCGCTCGCCAACGCGGGGCTGGTGGTGGCGGTCGCGCCGCAGGACTTCGCGGCCGAGGGGTTCGAGGGGCCGCTCGCCGGCCTCGCCTGGCAGCGGAAGTGGGAGGCGGCCGCCTACGCGCTCGGCGGCGGCGGCTACCTCGCGCCGGCGCAGCGCGTGACCGACTTCCTCGCGGGCCGCCTCGGGACGCCCCCGGGCCGGTCCTCCTACCGGCCGGGCCTCGCGCACGCCGACCTGTCGCGGCTCTATCCGGCGCAGCTCCAGGAGGCGCTCAAGCTCGGGCTGGGCGCCTTCGGCAAGCGGATGCGCGGCTACGTCACGGAGGAGGCGGTGCTCATCGGCGTCGAGACCCGGACGAGCTCGCCCTGCCGGCTGGTGCGCGACGAGCGCTTCCAGTCGCCGGGGCTCGCGGGGCTCTACCCGGCCGGCGAGGGGGCCGGCTACGCCGGCGGCATCGTCTCCTCGGCGGTGGACGGCCTCCGCGTGGCCGAGGCGATCTGCGCCGAGCTGCCCGCGGCGTGACCGGCGGGGCCGCGCGGGTCAGCGGCCGTAGCGATCCTCGAGCCGGACCACGTCGTCCACCTCGGGGGTGGACGCCTCGAGGATGTCGCAGTCGGTGACCGCGACCATGCGGTGCTTCGTGAGCGGCCGGACGCGGTAGCTCTCGCCGGGCGCGAGCCGGTGCTCCTCGAGCCCCCGCCCCTCGTCGAGCACGAGCGTGAGCTCGCCGCGGAGCAGGTGGATCGTCTCGTCCTTCCGCTCGTGGTACTGCAGCGAGAGGCTCTCGCCCGCGCGGACGTGCAGGAGCTTCCCCACGTACCGCTCGGTGGCCGCCCACCAGAGCTCGTATCCCCAGGGCTTGTCGACCCGGCGCGGCTGCTCGAACGTCTTCATCGCGCCGACATCCTAGCTCACCGCGAGGCGGTGACGTACCCCTGCAGCCCGGCCGAGCGCTGGAACCGGGCGGCTTCGGCCCGCGTGGGGAACACCCCGAGCCGGACGCGGTACCAGCGCCCCTTCCCCTCCACGTCGGACGCGACGATATGGGGGTGGTGCTTCTTGAAGCGGGCGGCGATGTGCTGCGCGTCCGCGAGGCTGGAGGCGGCGCCCACCTGCACCGAGAAGGCGCCGGCGGGGATGGTCTCGGCGGCGGGCGCCGCGGGCTTCGGCGCGCGGGCCCGGTCGGCGACGGCGAGTCGCGGCGCCGGCTTCTCGCCGGGGGCGGCCGGCTTCGCGGTCGGGGCGCTCGGCTTCGGCGCCTGCGCCGCCGCGTCGGACGGGCGCGCCGGACGGGGCGCGGGCTTCTCGGAGGGGGCGGCGGCGAGGGCCGGCGGGGGCTGGACGGCCGCGGGGGCCGGCGCGAGGGCCGGAGCCGGCGCTGGGGCCGCGTCCGGCTTGCCGCCGTCCCGATCGGCGCCGGCGACGCTGGAGGTGAGCACCGGCCCCTTGGCGGCGGGCGGCGGGAGGGTGGCGACGCGCGGCGGCTCCGCCGGGGCGGCCGGGGGAGCGGCGAGCGGCTGGTGGAAGGAGAAGTCGGTGGGCGAGGCCGAGGCCTCCTTCACCGGCTCGCCCGGACCGGTCTCCTCGGCCCGCGCCGGCACGTCGAGCGACGAGAGATCCGGCTGGATCGCCGCGCCGGCCGCGCGCGCGCCGGCCTGCCGGCCCCACGCGACGCCCGCGCCGAAGGCGAGGCAGAGCGCGAGGAGCGCGCCCGCCCCGAGCCCCGCGAGCCGTTTGCCCTGCGAGGTCAGCAGCGGTGAAGGTTTCCTGATCCGAGTGTTCGCCATGTCCGTCCGCCCGCGGCCCCTCGCCGCGAGGTGCCGTGAGCGGACATTCTAGGCGTCCTCGCCGATATCGCGAGTTTCCATCCGCTCGGGCGCGGCGACGCCCAGGGCGGCGAGCCCGTTCGCGAGCACCTGCTTGAGCGCCTTGCAGAGGTAGAGGCGCCCCGCGGTGGTGGTCGGGTCGGTGCCGATGACCCGCTCGCCCGTCTTCTTGCCCTGCGTGTAGTAGCTGTGGAAGGCGGCGATGGTCTCCTGCAGCCAGAAGGCGACCCGGTGGGGCTCGTAGGCGAGCGCGGCGCCGGAGAGGAGGTCCGGGAACGCCACCACCCGCCGCATGAGCTCCTGCTCCTCGGGCGTCGTGAGCCGGCGGACGGCGGCGAGGTCGAAGGACGGCTCCGGCAGCCCCGCCTCCTTGGCCTTCGCGAGGATGCTCGCGAGGCGCGCGTGGCCGTACTGCACGTAGAAGACCGGGTTGTCGAGCGACTGCCTCTTCGCGAGCTCGAGATCGAAGTCGAGCTGCGCGTCGGAGCGGCGGGTGAGGAAGAAGAACCGGGTGGCGTCCCGGCCCACCTCCTCCACCACCTCGCGCAGGCTCACCACGGTGCCGGCGCGCTTCGACATCTTCACCGCCTCGCCGCCGCGGGTGAGGTTGACCATCTGGATGAGCACGACGTGGAGGTCGTCGCGCTTGGCGCCGAGCGCCTCGAGCGCGGCGTGGAGCCGCGGCACGTAGCCGGCGTGGTCGGCCCCGAGCACGTCCACGAGGGCGTCGGCCCGCTGTCGCTTGTCCCAGTGGTACGCGATGTCGGCGCAGAAGTAGGTGGGGGTGCCGTCCGACTTCTTCACCGGGCGGTCCACCTCGTCGCCGTACTGCGAGGAGCGGAAGAGCGTGAGGTCGTCGGCGACCGAGACGCCCTCCTCGTCCGGCTGCGGCTGCGGGGGCGGCTGCCCCTTCTTCGACTTGGGCGGCGGCAGCTTCCCGACGTAGACGAGGTCGCGCTCCTCCAGGTGGCGGATGAAGCGGTCCACCGTGCCCGACTGGTAGAGCGCCTTCTCGGACGACCAGCGATCGAACGCGATGTTCACCGCGGCGAGGTCCCCGCGGATGAGCCCGAGCACGTGGACCACCGCCCGGTCGCGGAAGAGGTCGAGCCACCGCGACTCCGGCGCATCCAGGTACGCGTCCCCGTACTCCTCCTGCAGCTCCCGGGCGATGTCCACGACGTACTCGCCGGGGTAGCTCTTGGGCGGCATGGTGACCGTGCGCCCGTGCAGCTCCTGGTACCGGAGGTGGACCGAGCGCGCCAGCGTCTGGACCTGCGCGCCGTAGTCGTTGACGTAGTACTCGCGGGTCACCTCGTGGCCGCTCCAGGCGAGCAGCCGCGCCACGCCGTCGCCCACCACCGCGTTGCGCCCGTGGCCGACGTGCATGGGGCCGGTGGGGTTGGCCGAGACGTACTCCACGATGACCTTGCGCCCCTTGCCGACCTCGGTCCGGCCGAAGGACTCGCCCCGCTCCTCGACCTCGCCGAGGGCGCGGAACCAGACGTCGGGCGCGAGCCGCACGTTGATGAAGCCGGGCCCGGCGATCTCCAGGGCGGCCAGGTCGCCGTTCGCGTCCCCGGCGCGGACCGCGTCCACGATGGCCTGCGCGAGCTCGCGCGGCGGCTTGCCGGCCGCCTTCGCGAGCACCATGGCGGCGTTGACGGCGAAGTCCCCGTGGCGCGGGTCGCGCGGAGCGTCCACGGCGAAGGGAGGGGGCGCGGGCCAGCGGCCCTCGGCGGCGCCGCGCGCCAGGGCGTCGCGGAAGAGCTGGATGACGAGATCGCGGACCATAGGGGCCGACCTCATACCGAGCCGCCGAGGATCCCGCAAGCGGCGGCCGAGGCGGGGCGGGGGGCGGGCAGCATCCCTCGCGTGGACGAGAGGGCGCCCTCGCGCTCAAAACGCATCAAATGCCCCGCAGCGGTCGCAGCGCCAGGCGCGGAGCGGCGTGGCGGCCCCGCAGGAGCGGCAGCGCAGCGGCTGGGCCCGGCGCAGGAGCGCGGCCCGCATCAGGTCGTGACGGGCGGCGAGCTCGTCGGGGGCCGGCGCCGCCGCCTCCCGCAGGAGCTCCCGCATGGCGATGGTCACCTCGCCCGTGCCGTCGCGCTCGAGCGCCCCGGCGAGGCACGGGAGCGCCTCCGCCTGCCGGCCGGCCGCGAGCAGCAGCCGCGCCCGGAGCACCCAGAGCGCCGCGTCCGCCGGGCGCGCCGCGAGCCGGGCCTCGACGAAGGGGAGCGCGGCGGGGCCCGCGGCGGCGAGCGCCGGCCAGGCGAGGAGCGCGGCCTCGGGGGCGGCGTCCAGCGCCCGGGCCGCGAGCGAGAGCGCCTGCTCCGCCCTCCCCTCCCCCGCCTCGACCTCGGCGAGCGCGAGCAGGGCGTCGGCCGAGCCCGGTCCGGCCGCCACGGCCTGCTCGGCGTGCGCGCGCGCCGGCGCGCCGCGGGAGAGGGCGCGCCGCGCGAGCGCCGCCTCGAGGTGCGCCAGGAGCCGGTCCTCCCCGCCCTCGGCGAGGCGCCGCTGCAGCTCGGCCGCGCCGGTGAGATCACCCCGGTCCACGAGGACGTCGCGCAGCCCCGCCGCGGCGGCCCCGTCGCCCCGCTCGACGAGCGGACGGAAGGTGGCCTCCGCCTCCTCGAGCATCCCGCCCCGCCGGTAGTCGGCGGCGAGCTCGCGCTCCACCTCGTCCCGCCGCTCCGGCGCGAGGTCGGCGCGCAGCAGGATGTTCCGGTGCAGCCGGATGGCGCGGGCGAGATCCCCCTCGCGCCGGAAGAGCGCGCCGAGGGCGAGGTAGGTGTCGTAGGCCTCGGGGGCCGCCAGGCGCGCGGCGTCGGACAGCGCCTCCATGGCGGCGTCCGGGTTCCCCTCGAGCATGGAGCGCACGCCCTTGAGGTAGGCCTTCGCCTGCTCCCGGCGGCGGCGCAGCTGCTCGCGCACCAGGATGGCCGCGGCCGCGGCGGCGCAGGCCAGGGCGAGGACGAGCCAGGACACGGTCAGGGCTGCTGGAACGCGGCGGAGATCCGCTCCCAGGACTCGTCGAGGTGCTGCACCATCACGCGGACGTCCGCCAGCACCGGCATGAAGTTGTTGTCGCCGGTCCAGCGCGGCACCACGTGGTAGTGCAGGTGATCGGCGATCCCGGCGCCCGCGGAGCGGCCCAGGTTCATCCCCACGTTCATGCCCTCCGGCCGGTAGGCGGCGCGCACCGCCACCACCGCCCGGCGCAGCTCCTCGTGGAGCTCCTGGAAGTCCTCGGGGGCGAGGTCCTCGAGCCGGGCCACGTGGGCGCGCGGGATGACCATCACGTGCCCCGAGTTGTAGGGGAAGCGGTTCAGGATCGAGAAGGCCCGCGCGCTCCGGTGGACGATGAGGTTCCGCCGGTCGGCCTCGGCGCCCTCCTCCGCCGGGAACTGGCAGAAGATGCAGCCCTCCGGCTTGGGGGCGTCGATGAAGGCCATGCGCCAGGGCGCCCAGAGCGGCTTTTCCATCTTCACCTCACCTCGCGGCGCTAGCGCGCCAGGTAGTAGAGCCCGGGGCCGGCGGCGCCCATGGCGTCCTTCGCGACCTCGCTGCGCACCGCGTCCGCGACCGAGCGGACCCCGTTGCCGAGCAGCGTGTCGAGCAGCTTCGCCCGGTCCTCCGGCGGGTAGACGAGGTGCGGCTCGCCCTTGAGCCCCGCCTTGCGCTTCGCCAGGTCCACCGCGTCGTTGAAGTTGCCGAGCGCGTCCACGAGCTTGAGCTGGTGCGCGGTCTCGCCGGTGAGCACCCGACCGTCGGCGAACTTCTTCACCTCCTCGGGCGGGAGGTGGCGCGACTCGGAGACCGCCGCCACGAACTGCAGGTACACCTGGTCCACGAGCGACTGCCAGTAGACGCGGTCGTCCGGGTTCATGTCGCGGAACGGGTTGCCCGCGTCCTTGAGCTTGCCGCTCTTGATGGTCTCGACCCGGACGTCGAACCGCTCGGCGAGCCCCTTCAGGTTCGGGAACTGGCTGATGACGCCGATGGAGCCGGTGAGCGTGCCGGGCTCGGCCAGGATCACCGGGCAGGCCATCGCGACGTAGAAGCCGCCGGAGGCCGCCATGTTGCCCATCGAGCAGACCACCGCCTTCTTCCGGGCGACGAGCTTGCGCAGCTCGTCGTAGATCTCCTGCGACGGCGCCACCGAGCCGCCCGGCGAGTCGATGCGCACGACCACCGCCCGCATCTCGTCGTCGTCGGCGTAGCGCTTGACGGTCTTGAGCACCTCGTCGGAGTCCACCGCGCCGCGGCCGCCGCCGATGGTCCCCTTCACCTCGACGATGCCGATGCGCGGGCCGGTCGAGAGGCGCGGCCCCTCGCCGCGCACCGCGCTGTAGACGAGGAGCGAGAAGGCGACGAAGCCGAGGAGCAGGAACGCGAGCACGCCGAGCGCGAGGCCGAGCCCGGAGCGCTGGCGCGGCGGCGGCCAGGGCCAGCCCGGCGGCGGCCCCCAGGACGGCGGCGGAGGAGGCGGCGCGCTCCACTGCGGCGCCGCTCCGACCGGCGTGGTGGGGAGCGGCTGGCTCGGGTCGTGCGGTTCCATGCGCGGAGAAGAGCACGGAGGCGTGGGCGCCGCAATGGCCAACGGGCGCGCGAATGGGAGGGGTCCCGGCGCGGCGGGGCGGCGCGCGTCACAAATGCAGCGGGCGGCCCCGTGAGGAGCCGCCCGCCGGTGAATCAGGGTGTCGCGGAGGAGCTACCGGTTGCGCCGGTTGAACTTCTCCATGAGGTCGCCGAGGCGAGCGCGGCCGCCCTCGTTCTGGCGGCGCAGGTACTCGCGGTAGTCGTCGTCGCCGTCGCGGCTGAGCGCCTTGACGGAGAGGGCGATCTTGCGGTCCTGGAGGTCGAGGTCGATGACCTTCACCTCGAGCTCCTGGCCCTCGCTGACCACGTCGCGCGGGTTCTCGGTGCGCTCCTCGCGCAGCTCGGACACGTGCACCAGGCCCTCGATGCCGGGCTCGATCTCCACGAAGGCGCCGAAGTCGGTGACCTTCGTGACCTTGCCCTTGACGCGGGCGCCGACCGGGTGGCGCTCGGCGAGCGTGGTCCACGGATCCGGCTGGGCCTGCTTGATGCCGAGGCTGAAGCGCTCGTTCTCGACGTCGATGTTGAGGACCACCGCCTCGACCACGTCACCCTTCTTGAACTTCTCGCCCGGGTGCTTGATGCGCTCGGTCCAGCTGATGTCGGACACGTGCACGAGGCCGTCGATGCCCTCCTCGACGCCGACGAAGATGCCGAAGTCGGTCACGTTGCGGACCTCGCCGCGGATCGTGGTGCCGATCGGGTACTTGTCCTCGAGGAGCGTCCAGGGGTTCGCCTCGATCTGCTTCATGCCGAGGCTGATGCGCTTGGCCTTGGGGTCGATGTCGAGCACCACCGCCTCGACCTGATCGCCGATGTTGACGATCTTCGAGGGGTGCTTCACGCGCTTGGTCCAGCTCATCTCGCTGACGTGGACCAGGCCCTCGACGCCCTGCTCGAGCTCGATGAAGGCGCCGTAGTCGGTCAGGCTGACCACCTTGCCCTTGACCCGCGTGCCGACCGGGTACTTCTCGTCGGCGCGGTGCCACGGGTCCTCCTGGATCTGCTTGAGGCCCAGGCTGACGCGCTCGCTGGCGGGGTCGAACTTGAGGACGACGACCCGGACCTCCTGGCCCACCTCGAACATCTCGCTCGGGTGGCCGATGCGGCCCCAGCTCATGTCGGTGACGTGGAGCAGGCCGTCGATGCCGCCGAGGTCGATGAAGGCGCCGTAGTCGGTGAGGTTCTTGACCACGCCCTTGAGGACCGCGCCCTCCTTGAGGTTCTTGAGGGTCTCCTTCTTGAGCTCCTCGCGCTCCTTCTCGAGCAGCACGCGGCGGGAGAGGACGATGTTGCCCCGCTTCTTGTTGAACTTGATGACCTTGAACTTGAACTTCTCGCCGATGAGCTTGTCGAGGTTCCGCACCGGGCGGATGTCGACCTGCGAGCCGGGGAGGAAGGCCTTCACGCCGATGTCGACGGAGAGGCCGCCCTTCACGCGGCCGACGATGACGCCCTCGACGAGCTCGTCGCGCTCGCACGCGGCGGAGATCTCGTCCCAGATGCGCATCTTGTCGGCCTTCTCCTTGGAGAGGACGACCATGCCGGTGTCGTTCTCGCGGGACTCCACGAGAACCTCCACCTTGTCACCCACCTTGACGGCGGGCTCGGCGCCGGGGGCGGCGACGAACTCCGAGATGGCCACCTGGCCCTCGGACTTGTAGCCGATGTCGATGACGGCGAAGTCCTTGGTCAGCTGGATGACGGTGCCGTGGACGACCTTGCCTTCCTCGACCTGACCGCTCTGAGCCTCGCTCTGGGCGAACAGGGTGGCGAAGTCCTCGACCTCGGCCTCGGGCGCAACGGGAGTCTGATTCTCCATTCTGATGGAACCAACCTTTGTCGGCTGACGCCGGCGCGAGAGGGCCGGCGGAAGCTGCGATGTACCCCTGTTGATTCGACCCACCACCCCGGGGAGCGAGGGCGGCGGCCGCGGCCGGCGGACCCGGCCTATTGCCTTTTTCTGAGAGCGCGCACGCTACACGGGCGATTTTCCTGCGTCAAGCGGAGCCCGGGTCAGCGCATGTCCCTCAACCTGGCGGCCACCCCCTCGATGACCCAGTCGGGGGTGGAGGCGCCGGCGCTGAGCCCGACCACCGTACAGCCGGTGAACCAGGAGGGGTCGAGCTCGTCCTCGGTCTCGACGTGCCAGGTGCGCGGCTGGATCTCCCGGCAGATCTCGGCGAGGTGGCGCGTGTTGGCGCTGTTCTTCCCACCCACCACCACCACCGCGTCCACCTCGCTCGCGAGCGCGCGGGCGTCCGCCTGCCGCTCGTCGGTGTCGCTGCAGATGGTGTTGACCGCGCGGACCTCCTGGTGCCGGAGGGCCAGGGCGCCGACCGCGCGCTCGAAGTCTGCCCCGATGCAGGTGGTCTGGGCGATGACCGCCACCCGCTTCGCCTTGAACTCCGGGACCGCGCCCCCGGGCTTCATCACGGTGCAGGGCCCCTCGGCGAAGGAGACCACGCCCTTCACCTCGGCGTGGTTCGCGTCGCCGACCACGACGAGGTGGTAGCCCTCGCGCGTGAGCCGCTGCGCCATGACCTGCGGGAACTTCACGTAGGGGCAGGTCCCGTCCACGACCGAGAGCCCGCGCGCCCTCGCCCGCTCGAGCTCGGTCCGGACGGCGCCGTGGGTGCGGACGACCACCGTGGCGCCCGGCGCGACCTCCTGGACCTCGGCGACGGTGCCGACCCCCTTCTCGCGCATCCGCGCCACCGCCTGGGGGTTGTGGATGATGGGGCCGAGCGTGACCACCGGGCCGGCGGCGCTCGCCGCCACCTCGTCCACCTTGTCCATGGTGCGGCGCACGCCCCAGCAGAAGCCAGCGGTCCGGGCGATCTTCACTTCCATGCGATCGGCGCCTCCTTCGTGCGCGGCGGCCTCGAGCCCCGCCCCTCAACTCTTCTCGCCGACGAACTTGTCGCGCTCGTCCCTGAAGAGGACGTTGAAGGTGGTGAGGGTGCCGTAGCACTTGGTGATGTAGCCCTGCAGCTCGACCTTCTCGCCGTCGGTGAGCTTGGGGTGGGCGTTGAGCTTCTGCTCGAGCACGCGCAGCCGGTCGCGCAGCATGACCACCTTGTGGAAGAAGGCCTCGATCGGCACCTCCTTCGGCTGCAGCTCGGGGTCGCGCGGCTTCATGAGGAGCGCCCCGCCCTCCCACTTCGCGGCGAGCGGGATGGGCTGCGTCTCCTCGCGGAGCACCTCCCGGATGGCGGCGGCGAACTCTTCGCGGGTCATGGCGAGGATCTCCTCGGGCAGGTCGAGCGCCGCGGGGACGGGCGCGAGGTCGAGCGGCGTCACCTCGGCGCCGTGCCGGACGAGCGGCCGGGCGGGCGAGGGGTGGCGCCGCGTGGGGGGCGGTGGCGGCGGGGCGTGCGGCACCGGGGCCTCGCGCGCCAGGTAGCGCTCGCAGCGGGGCGCGGTGCCGGGGAAGTCGCCGGTGCGGACCTGCAGGCGGCACGGGCCGATGGGCCCGCGGGCGTCCTCGAGGATGGGGCGCCACAGCCGGCAGCTCCCACACTCACGCGGTCCGTAGCGGTGCTCGGCGGACAGGTCCATCGGGGGAGGGCATCCTAACGCGGGTCGACACCCTGCGCCACGCGCGCCCGGACCTCTCCCGCCAGCGCCTCCACCACCTCGTCGAGCGAGAGGGCGGTCGAGTCGAAGACCCGCGCGTCGGCGGCCGGCCGGAGGGGCGCCACGGCGCGCGAGGAGTCGTCGGCGTCGCGCTTCAGCTGGTCGGCGAGCACCTGCTCGAAGGGGGTCGTGTCGCCGCGGGCCTGGAGCTCGGCGAAGCGGCGGCGCGCCCGGACCTCGGGCGAGGCGGTGAGGAAGAACTTGGCGTCCGCGTCGGGGAAGACCACGGTGCCGATGTCGCGTCCCTCGAGCACCGCCCCGGCGTTGCCCGGGGCGGTCGCGAGGCGGCGCTGCAGGTCGAGCAGCGCCGCGCGCACCACCGGGCGGGCGGAGACCGCGCTCGCCCCGAGCGACATCTCGGGCGTGCGGATGGCGGCGGAGACGTCCTCCTCGCCGAGCAGCACCCGCTGGGCGCCCTCCCCGCCCGGCGGCGGCGCGAACCGGATGCAGAGCGCCGGCAAGAGCGGCCCCAGCGCGGCGTCGTCGTCGAAGGCGATCGCGGCCCGGCGGGCGGCGAGCGCCACCGTCCGGTAGATGGCGCCGGTGTCCACCATGGCG
The DNA here is from genome assembly GCF_023169965.1 of Anaeromyxobacter paludicola. NCBI lineage: Bacteria > Pseudomonadati > Myxococcota > Myxococcia > Myxococcales > Anaeromyxobacteraceae > Anaeromyxobacter > Anaeromyxobacter paludicola. Next base: position 1,039,646 of record NZ_AP025592.1, read on the forward strand.
AACCCGAGCCGGGCGGCGAGGCGCCGGGAGGTGGTGCTCTTGCCGGCGCCGGCCGGCCCGTCGATGGCGACGATGAACGGGCGGCTCACGTGGCGAGGACCTCGCGGAGGGCGGCGAGGCACTTCTCGTTCTCGGCGTGCAGGCCGACCGTGATCCGCTGGGCGGTGGGGAACCCGTAGCCGGCCATGGGGCGGGCCACCACGCCGCGGCGGAGCAGCCCCTCGAAGACCTCGCGCGCCCCGTGGCCCGGGAAGTCCACGAAGAGGAAGTTGGCCTGGCTCGGCAGCACCCGCCCGCCGAGCGCGGCGAGCCGCTCCTCGAGGAAGGGCCGCTCCGAGGCGACGAGCGCCCGGCTCCGGGCGAGGTGCTCCTCGTCGGCCAGCGCGGCGATCGCCGCCTCCTGCGCCACCAGGCTCGTGTTGAAGGGGGCGCGGAGCCGGTCGAGCCAGCCCACCACCTCCGGGCTCGCCACGCCGTAGCCGACGCGCAGGCCGGCGAGGCCGTAGACCTTGGAGAAGGTGCGCAGGGTGACGAGGTTCGGGTGGCGGCGGCGCAGCGCCAGCGCGTCCGGGAACCCCGGCGCGCTCGCGAACTCCACGTACGCCTCGTCGAGCACCACGAGCACGCTCGCGGGGACGCGCGCCAGGAACCGCTCCAGCGCCTCGGCGCCGAACCAGGTGCCGGTCGGGTTGTCCGGGTTGGCGAGGAAGATGAGCTTCGTGCGCGGCGAGAGGCGCGCCGCGATGGCGTCGAGGTCGTAGGCCCGGTCCTTCATCGGGGCCTCGACGCAGGGGCACCCGTGCGCCTGCGCGGCCAGCCGGTAGCAGACGAAGGACTGCGCCGAGGTGAGGACCTCCTCGCCCGGGCAGATGAAGGTGCGGACCAGCAGCTCGATGATCTCGTTCGAGCCGTGCCCGAGCACCACCTCCTCCGGCGTCACCCCGAGCCGGGCGGCGAGCGCGCCGCGGAGCGCGAAGGCGCTGCCGTCGGGGTAGAGGTGGACCTTCGCGCAGGCCTCCCGCGCGGCGGCCACGGCGCGGGGGCTCGGGCCGAGCGCGTTCTCGTTGGACGCGAGCTTGGCCACGTTCGAGATGCCGTACTCCCGCTCCACCTCCTCGATGGGCTTGCCGGGGACGTACGGGGTCAGCGAGGCGACGTTCGGAGGGACGAGCGGCATGGCCGGTTCTTATACCAGCTACCCCTCGGCGGCGTAGACCCCCATCGCCCGGAACTTCTCGTAGCGGTCCCGCACCAGCTCCTCCGGCGAGAGCTTCGACAGCTCGCCGAGGTGGCGGCGGATGGCGGCGGCCACGTTCCCGGCGGTGACGCCGGCGTCGCGGTGGGCGCCGCCGGCCGACTCCTCCACGATCTGGTCCACGATCCCGAAGGACTGGAGGTCCTTGGCGGTGAGCTTGAGGGCGTCGGCCGACTTCTCCGCCTTGCTGGCGTCGCGGTAGAGGATGGAGCTGCAGCTCTCGGGGGAGATGACGTTGTACCAGGCGTACTGCAGCATCAGGATCCGGTTGGCGACGCCGAGGCCGAGGGCGCCGCCGGAGCCGCCCTCCCCGATCACCACCGAGATCACCGGCACGCCGAGCGAGGCCATGACCTCGAGGTTCACCGCGATCGCCTCGGCCTGCCCGCGCTCCTCGGCGCCGATGCCGGGGTAGGCGCCCGGGGTGTCGATGAAGGTGATGATGGGGCGGCGGAAGCGGTCGGCGAGGTCGAAGAGCCGCCGGGCCTTCCGGTAGCCCTCCGGCCGCGGCATGCCGAAGTTCCGCAGCATGTTCTCCTTCGTGCTGCGCCCCTTCTGATGGCCGATGACGAGCACCGGCTCGCCCTCGAAGCGCGCGAAGCCGGCCACGATGGCGCGGTCGGCGGCGAAGCGCCGGTCGCCCTCGAGCTCCACGAAGTCGGTGAAGAGCGTGGAGACGTAGTCAAGCGTGTAGGGCCGGTTGGGGTGGCGCGCGAGCTGCACGATCTGCCAGCGCGACAGGTCCCGGAAGATCTCGGCCTGCAGCTTGCGCGACTTCTTCTCGAGCTTGGCGATCTCGTCGGAGAAGTCGACGGAGGTGCCGGTGGAGAGCTGCTTCAGCTCCGCGATCTTCGCCTCGAGGGCGAGGAGCGGACGCTCGAATTCGAGGGTGTAGACGGTTCTGGCCACGGGCGGCTTATAGCATGCCGCACCGCGCGCCAATCCATCCACGCGGGGCGAAATCGATGACGCCCTGCGGCAAGCCGCTCACCGGGGCAGCGCCGCCGCGACCGCCTCCGCGAGCGGGGCCGGATCCGCCGGCGGCGCGAGCCACTCGAGGCTCGGCTCCTTGCGGAGCCAGATGACCTGCCGCCGCGCGTACCGCCGGGTCGCGGCCTGGACCCGGCGGACCGCCTCGTCCACCGCGAGCTCCCCGCGCGCCGCGGCCGCCGCCTCGGCGTAGCCGATGGGGAGCTTGGGCGGGAGCGCGCCGCCGGCGCGCTCGAGCAGCGCCCGCGCCTCGTCGAGGATCCCGCCCCGGAACATCGCCTCCACCCGCGCGTCGATGCGCCGGTGCAGCTCCGGCCGCGGGACGTCGAGCGCGAGCAGGCGGGCGGGGTAGCGCGGCTCGGCGAAGCGGTGCGCCGCGAAGATCTCGGTTTGGGTGCGGCCGCTCGCGGCCATCTCCAGCGCCCGGACCACGCGCACGAGATCGTTCGGCCGGATCCGCGCCGCCGCCTCGGGATCCACCGCCGCGAGCCGCCGGTGCAGCGCGGCCCGCCCGTCGCGCGCCGCCTCCGCCTCGAGCGCGGCCCGGAGCGCCGGGTCGCGGCCGGGCGCCTCCGCCACGCCGCGGAGCAGCGCGCGCAGGTAGAGCCCGGTGCCGCCGCAGACGATGGGGAGCCGGCCGCGCGCGGCCACGCCGGCGATGGCCTCGTCGGCGAGCCGGCAGAAGCGGGCCGCGTCCATCCCCTCCCCCGGCTCGGCCACGTCGAGCAGGTGGTGCCGCGCCCGCGCCCGCTCGGCCGGCGTGGGCTTGGCGGTGCCGACGTCGAGCCCGCGGTAGACCTGCTGCGAGTCGGCGTTCACCACCTCGCCGCCGAGCCGGACCGCGAGCTCCACCGCGAGCGCGGTCTTGCCCGACGCGGTGGGGCCCGCGACGACGAGGAGGAAGGGGCGGGGCACGGAAGTCGTCGGCATCACGGCGCGGCGGACCGCCCCTCCCCCGCCCTCCCCACGCGGTGGGGAGGGAGTGCCCCGACCTCCCTCTCCCGCGCAGCGGGGGAGGGTCGGGGAGGGGGCGCCTTCGGGGCTCGTCGCCTCACTCCCGCAGCCGCTCGGCGAGGTCGTCGAGCCGCACCGGGAGCTCCTCGCGCGTGGCCAGGTCCTTGAGCTTGGCCTCGCCGCTCGCCGCCTCGTTGCCGCCGAGCACGACCGCGTAGCGGGCGCCGACCCGCTCCGCCTGCTTGAACTGGGTCTTCATCTTGCCGCCGCGGGGATCGAGATCGCAGGCGATCCCGAGCTTGCGCAGCTGGCTCGCGCGCCGGAGCGCCTCCTTCGCCCCCGCCTCGTCGGCGGAGAGGAAGAAGACCGCCGGCCCCTGCTCCGGCGGGGCGCGGCCGATGGCCTCGAGGATGAGGGCGAGCCGCTCCTGCCCGAGGGCGAAGCCGATGCCCGGCGTGGGCTGCCCGCCGAGCGTCTCCACGAGCCCGTCGTAGCGGCCGCCGCCGGCCACCGCCGACTGGCTGCCGAGGGCGTCGCTCGCGAACTCGTAGGCGGTGCGCGTGTAGTAGTCGAGGCCGCGCACGAGGCGAGGGTCGAGCCGGTACGCCACCCCCAGGGCATCGAGGCCGGAGGTGACCGCGCCGAGGTGGTCCTTGCAGCCCTGGCAGAGCGCGTCGAGGAGGCGCGGCGCGCCCTGGAGCACCGGCTGGCAGCTCTCCACCTTGCAGTCGAGCACGCGCAGCGGGTTGCGCTCGATCCGGTCGCGGCAGTCGGCGCAGAGCGCGCCGGCGTGGCCCTGCAGGTAGCCCTTCAGCGAGGCGAGGTAGGCCGGGCGGCAGGCGGCGTCGCCGACGCTGTTGAGCTTGAGGTCGGTGGTGACGCCGAGCCGGGAGAAGAGGTCGGCGAGGAGCGCGATCTGCTCCACGTCCACCGCCGGCTGCCCGGCGCCGAACGCCTCGCAGCCGATCTGGTGGAACTGCCGGTAGCGCCCCTTCTGCGGCCGCTCGCGGCGGAACATGGGGCCGATGTAGAACCACTTCTGCAGCCCCTCGACGTGGCAGCCGTGCTCGATGAAGGCCCGCACCGTGCCGGCGGTGCCCTCGGGCCGCAGGGCGAGCAGCTCCTCGCCCTTGTCCTCGAAGACGTACATCTCCTTGTTGACGATGTCGGTGGCCTCGCCCACGCCGCGCGCGAAGAGGGCGGCGTGCTCCACCGCCGGCGTGCGGACCTCGCGGTACCCGTAGAGGTGGAACACCTCGCGCGCGAGCCGCTCCATCTCGTGCCAGCGGCCCACGGCCGCGGGCAGGATGTCGTTCATTCCCTTGACGCCGGTGATCTTCATCGTCCGGCGTATGTAGATGAACCCCGCTCAGGGTGCAAGGGAGCGGCGCCGCCAGAGCGTCCAGGGGCCGGCCGCGGCGAGGACCTCGGCGTGGGCCGGGAGGGCGCGCGCGCCGCCCTGGAGCGCCCCGCGGGCGAGGAAGAGGTCGTAGCTCGGCCCCATGCGCGCCCAGTCGAAGTCGCCGGGGCGCCACTCGTAGGGGTGCGGCGCCTGCATGCCGGGCCGGTAGACCACCGGGAGGGAGGGGAGCCCGGCGAAGCTGAACCCGACGTCCCCGCCGCGGAGCACCTGGTAGTAGCAGCCGGCGTGCAGGAACGGCCAGAGCCGGAACCCGCCTCCCGCGCCGGTGTCGAACGGGAGGTACAGGAGCCGGCCACCCGGCGGGGCGGCCTCGAGGACCTCGGCGAGCGGCCCCACCTCGCGCTGGAAGGCGCGGACGTGCAGGGCCGTGTTGACGCAGGCGGCGAGCCCGACGACGGCGGCCAGGGCGAGCGGGAGGCGCGCCAGCCGGCCCCGCGGCGCGCGCAGGAAGGCGGGGGCGAGGAGCGCCGCGAAGACGAGGTAGCGCGGCGCGAGGTACCACTGGCCGGCGATCTGGAAGGGCGTGCCGAGGGCGGCGGCGAGGCAGAGCAGGCAGAGGAGCTCGCCGGGGTGGGCGCGGAGGAAGGCGCGGAAGCCGTTCGGGCGGGCCTCCCCTGCCCGGCCCTCGCCTGCGCGCGAAGCGACCGCGGGCAGCGAAAGGCCCAGCAGCAGCGCCAGCAGATAGACGCCGAGCAGGGCTCCCCCGAGCGCGAGGTCGGACCCGTCGTCGAACGCCCCGAGGAGCCGCTCCGGCGCGCGCCGGAGGAGCTCGAGGGGCGGCTCCCAGACCGCGCCGAGCCCGCCGGCGCCACCGTAGTTTCGCCACTCGGGCGTGTGCCCGGCGACGCCGGCGCCGTGCGGGCGCAGGAAGGCGTCGAACGCCCAGACCGCGAAGAGAGCGAGCGAGGGCAGGAAGGCGAGCGCGCGGCGCGCCGACCACCCGAGCCCCCGCCCGTGGACCGCGAAGAGCGCGAGGACGCAGAGCCCGAGCAGGAGGTAGGTCTGGGCGTGGCAGAGGAAGACGACCGCGCTCGCGGCCCCGGCCGCCGCCCCGGCGCCGCGCCCGGGCCGGGCGTCGCGGAGCAGCCGCACCGCGGCCCCGAGCGCCCAGAGGAAGGCCGGCACCGAGAGGGCGAAGGTGGTGAACCCGAAGAACAGGTTGGTGTGGAAGGCGAGCGGCACGCCGAGCACCGCCCAGCGGGGGTCCCGGCCCACGGCCTGGAGCAGGCCGGCCAGGGCGAGCGGCACCGCGACCGCGCAGGCGGCGAGCAGCAGCCGGTTCGCGAGCTCCACCGGGAGGAGCCGCTGCAGCGCGGCCATGGCGGCGTAGTAGCCCCAGTACGGCGTCACCCGGAGCTCGACCGCGTAGTAGCGGGCGAAGAGCGGATCGCCCGGATGGGCCACCACGCGGGCGATGGCGAGGTGCTGCGGGAGGTCGAGCAGCGGGAGGAAGCGCCCGGCGAAGAACGGGGCGGCGACGGCGCAGAGGAGCAGCGCGGCGGCGGCCCGCTCCAGCCGCGACGTCATGGCGCCGGCGGTCCGCCGATGGGCTGCCCGACGCGGACCTTCACGCCGGCGACGAGCTGCGGCGAGAGCGCGGCGCGCCCCTGCTCCAGCACCAGGATGACGGTCGAGCCCATCTCGAACGCCCCGAGCTCGGCCCCCTTCACGGCCGGGAGCGGCGGGGCGTAGTCGCGGGAGATCGGCCGCGCGCCGCGCAGGTTCGAGACGGGCACCGCCGGATCGTAGTAGGCGCGGACGCGCCCCACCACCGTGGCCCCGACCGCCACCACGGCGCAGCCGCCGAGCGGCGTCTCGAGGACGGTCACGAGCCGCTCGTTGACGGTGAAGAGCCCCGGCACGGTCCGGACCGAGGCGGGGTTCACCGGCCAGAGCCGGCCCGGGACGTAGCGGTAGCCGCTCACGGCGCCGCCCAGCGGGAAGTGGATCCGGTGGTAGTCGCGAGGCGAGAGGTAGAGGGTCACGTAGGCGCCCCCCTCGAACCGCTCGCCGAGGGCGGCGTCGCCGAGGAGGTCGCCGAGCCGGTAGTCGATCCCCTTCGCCTGCACCATCCGCCCCGCCTCGGCGCGCCCCGACTCCGAGACGGTCCCGTCCACCGGCGAGACGAGCACCGTCTCGCCCGCGGCGATGGGGCGCAGCCCGGGCTTGAGCGGCCGCGCGAAGAACTCGCCGAAGGTCTCGTAGCACTCGAGCCCGGCGCACTCGGTCAGGTCGAGGCCGTAGCGGGTGGCGAAGGCGCGCATGGCGGCCTCGCGGACCGGGCGCGGCGCGCGCAGCCGGGTGGCGGCGCCGACGAGGCGGGAGAGCGTGTTCTTGGGGAGGAGCCGCAGCGCGGCGACGAAGGCGCGGTCGTTCATGGGGCGGCCGGAGTGTAGCAGGGGAGGCGGGGGCTCCGCCCGCGACATTCGGTTGACCGTCGCCCCCCGGGCGAGGCAGGAGAAGAGGATGCGCCTCGGGCTGGTCTCGGACACCCACGATCTCGTGGACGGCCACCTCCACCGGCTGTTCGCCGGCTGCGAGCGCATCCTGCACGGCGGCGACGTCGCCGACGAGGACGTGCTGCAGGAGCTCTCGCTCCTCGCGCCGGTGGTGGCGGTGCGCGGGAACAACGACGCCGGCCGCTGGGCCGACGCGCTCCCCGAGCTCCGCGTCGTCGAGGTGGGCGCGCTCCGGGCCCTCCTGGTCCACCAGCTCCCCTCCCCCGACCGGCCGGATCCGGCGGTCGTGCGCGCCATCGCCCGGGAGCACGCCGACCTCGTCCTCTTCGGCCACTCCCACCGGCCGCTGGTGACCCGCGCCGGCGGCGTGCTCTTCGTGAACCCCGGCAGCGCCGGCCCGCGCCGCTTCAGCCTCCCGCGCACCGCCGGCCTGCTCGACGTCGAGGGGCGCCGCGCCCGGATCTCGCTCTTCGAGCTCTCCGGGGAGGCGCCCGTCCCCTTCGGCCGGCCGCTCGAGGCAGAGCTGTAGGGCCCGCCCGCAGGCCGCGCCGCGGGAAGAAGACCGCGCCCCGGGCCGTTGCTCCGGGGACGCGCGCGGCGCCCGCTTTGGCGCCTTGCCGCCCGCTTGCTACACTGACCCCCGCGATGTGCCGCCTCTTCGCCCAGCGCTCCCTGCTCCCCGCCCGCGCGGTCGAGCCCCTCTGCCGCACCGAGAACGCGCTGCGGTTCCAGTCCCACAAGCACCCTCACGGCTGGGGCATCGCCTGGTACGGCCCCCAGGGCATCCGGCTGCGCAAGGGCGTGCTCCCGGCGCACGAGGACGACGCCTTCCTGGCGGCCGCCCGTCTGGCCCGCTCCCCGGTGATCCTGGCGCACGTGCGCGACGCGAGCGTGGGCGAGGTGGCGCCCGAGAACACGCACCCGTTCGTCAACGGGCGCTGGACCTTCTGCCACAACGGCACCGTGGCCCGTTACCGCCGGTCGGCGGCGGTGCGCCGGGCCATCGAGGCGGAGATCGACGTCGACCTGCGGCCGCAGCTGCGGGGCGAGACCGACAGCGAGCGCTGCTTCTACCTCTTCCTCTCCCGGCTGCTGGCGCGCCGGCGCCCGGCGGGCGGCTACGGCCTCGCGGACCTCCGGGCGGCGCTGCTCGCGACGAGCGCGCTCGTCCGCCGCATCGCCGACCGGGGCGCGGAGGCCGAGAGCTCGCTCAACTTCGTCGTCACCGACGGCCGGCTGCTCGCCGCCTGCCGCTGGCGTCGCCCGCTCTGGGTGCACCAGCCGGACGGGGCCGGCGGGCTCTTCCGGGTCGCGAGCGAGCGGGTCGGGGCCGGGCCCTGGGCCGAGATCCCGGAGGGCGGCTTCGTGGGGGTGGACGCGCGGCTGCGCGTCTCGGCCGGCGCGCTCGATGCGAAGCCGGGCCGGACGGCGGCGGCCTAGCGGACCGCCCCGCGCGGCGCCGGCGCGAGCAGGGCCCGCGCCAGGGCGGCGTGGCGCGCCCCCGTGCCGCGCACCTCGAGGTGGCGCACCGACGGCCGCGCCGGGTCGTGCGCCAGCCGGAGCTCGAGCCGCTCCGCCGGGAGCGCCCCCGGGATGCGGTCGGCCCACTCCACCAGGGTGGCGCCGGGGCCGCCCACGAGGTCGAAGAACCCGGTGGCGTGCAGCTCGTCCTCGTCGGCGACGCGGTAGAGGTCGGCGTGGAAGACCGGCAGCCGCCCCCGGTACTGCGCCACGATGGCGAAGGTGGGGCTCGCCACCTCCTGCGCCGGCACCTGGGCCCCCTCGCAGGCGCCGCGGATGAGCTGCGTCTTGCCGGCGCCGAGCTCGCCCACGAGCGCCACCACGTCGCCGGGCTCGAGCAGCTCGCCGAGCCGCACGCCGAGCTTGCGGGTCGCCCCGGCCGACCGCGTGGTCCTTCGGGCCTCGAAGACCTGCGCGGGCCCGCTCATCGCTCCCACTCCACCCAGACCTCCCCGAGCGCGTGCGCCAGGTCCGAGGCGAGGAGGCCGCGCTCGCCGAGCCGCCGCGCCGCGAGGTCGCCGGCGCGGCCGTGCGCCCAGGCCGCGGCCCGGGCCGCGTCGAAGGGGGCGATGCCGCCCGCGAGCAGCGCGCCCGTGAGCCCGGCGAGCACGTCCCCGGTGCCGCCGGTCGCCATGCCGGGGTTGCCGGTGGGGATCACCCACGGCACCTCGCCGGGCGCGGCCACCACCGTGCGCGCCCCCTTGAGCACCACGGTGCAGCCGAGCGCCTCGGCCGAGGCGACCGCGGTCGCGACCCGGTCTCGCTGCACGTCGGCGATGCTCTGGCGCAGGAGCCGCGCCAGCTCGCCCGGGTGCGGCGTCAGGACCGCGCTCGGCGGCAGCGGCCCCACGGCGCCAGGCGCGTCGGCGAGGGCGTTCAGGGCGTCGGCGTCGAGCACCGCCGGCTTGCCGCTCCGGGCGAGGAGCTCGCGCAGGAGCGGGCCGGTGGCGGGGCCGCGCGGGATCCCGGGCCCGGCGACGAGCGCGTCCACCGCCATGGCCGCCTCGAGGAGCGGCGCGAGGTCGCGCTCGCCGAGCGGGCCCTCGCCCGGCAGCGCGAGGCTCATCGCCTCCGGCAGCCCGCCGAGCGCGAGGGGCAGCACCTCCGGACGGGAGGCGAGCCAGGCGAGCCCGACCCCTCCGCGCAGCGCGCCCAGCAGGCAGAGGTGGGCCGCGCCGGTCTTGCCCGCGGAGCCGGCCACCGCGAGCAGCCGGCCGGCGTCGCCCTTGTGGGCGTCGCGCTCGCGCCGGGGGACGAGGGCGCGAGCCTCCCGGGCCCCGAGCAGCGCCAGCCGGGCGGGGACGCGCGCCAGCGCCGCGGGCGGCAGGCCGATGTCGGCGACGGTCACCTCGCCCGCCAGCTCGGCGCCGGGGAAGAAGACCAGGCCGCGCTTCATGAGGCCGAAGGTGACGGTCCGATCGGCGCGTACGCACGCCCCCGGCGCGTCGCCGGTGTCGGCGGCGAGGCCGGAGGGGACGTCCACGGCGAGCACGCGCGCGCCCGCCTCGCGCAGCCTCCCGGCGGCCGCGATCCCCTCCGCCAGCGCCCCCTCCGGCGGCCGCGAGAGGCCGGTCCCGAAGATGGCGTCCACCACCACGTCGCCCGCGCCCGCCTCGGCGCGCCCGAGCGCCGGCGCGTCGCGCGGCGCGAGCCCCTTCGCGAGCGCCTCCTCGCGCATGGCCCGCGCGTCCGGGCCGAGCTTCTCGACCGGGGCGAGCGCGTAGAGCTCCACGGCGCGACCGGCGGCGGACAGGAGCCGCGCGGCGACGTACCCGTCCCCCCCGTTGTTCCCCGCCCCGCAGAGCACCAGGAACCGGCCGCCCGGACCGGCCAGCGCGAGCGCGGCCTCGGCCACGGCCCGGCCGGCCCGCTCCATCAGCGCCAGCCCGGGCACGCCGAGCTCGTCGATGGCGGTCCGGTCGATGGCCCGCATCTCCTCGCCGGTCGCGAGCCTCATCGCCCCTCCCCCTCGAGCACCACCGAGGCCGCGGCGGTGCCGGCGTCGTGCGTGAGCGCGAGGTGCACCCGGCGCACCCCGAGCGCCGACGCCGCGCGCTCCGCCGCGCCGCGCAGCGCCACCTCCGGGCGGCCCCCGGGGCGCGTCACCTCCACGTCGGTGAAGCGGAGGCCCGCCGGGGCGGAGAGCGCCTTCATCACGGCCTCCTTGGCGGCGAACCGGGCCGCGTAGCTCGCCGCCCGCCCCGCGCCGCGCGCCTCGCAGTAGCGCCGCTCCCCCTCGGTGAAGCAGCGGGCGAGGAAGCGCGCCGCGAGCTCCGGGCGACCGCCCAGGATCCGCTCGACGCGGGAGATCTCCACGAGGTCGATGCCGAGCCCCAGGATCACCGAGTCCGCCTCCGCGAGTCCTCGCGCTACCGGCCGGCCGCCCCGAGCGCCAGCAGGTCCTTCATCTCCCGCACCGCCCGCTCGAGCCCGACCAGCACCGCCTGGGCCACGATGGCGTGGCCGATGTTGAGCTCGGTGATCTCGGGGATGGCGGCCACCGGCAGCACGTTCCGATAGTGGAGGCCGTGCCCGGCGGCGACCCGGAGCTTCCGCTCGGCGGCGGCGCGGGCGGCCGTCACGATCCGGTGCAGCTCCTGATCGCGGGCGGGCCCCTCGGGCGCGTCGCAGTACCGGCCGGTGTGGATCTCGACCGCGTCGGCGCCGGCCGCCCGGGCCGCGTCCACCTGGGCCAGGTCCGGATCGACGAAGAGCGAGACCTCGATGCCGGCCTCCCGCAGCGCGCCCACGGCCGCGCGCACCTCGTCGAGCCGGCCGGCGACGTCGAGCCCGCCCTCGGTGGTGAGCTCCTGCCGCCGCTCCGGGACCAGGGTCGCCACGTCGGGGCGCAGCCGCCGGGCGAGCTCGACCATGGGGGCGACCGCGGCCATCTCGAGGTTGAGCCGGCTCGCCACCGTGCGCCGGAGCACCTCCACGTCGCGGTCCTGCACGTGGCGCCGATCCTCGCGGAGGTGGACCGTGATCTGGTCGGCCCCGGCCAGCTCGGCGAGGAGCGCCGCCGCGACCGGATCCGGGTACGCGGCGCGGCGCGCCTGGCGCAGCGTGGCCACGTGATCGACGTTGACTCCGAGGCGTGCGGGCATGCGGCGGAATCTACCGCAAGGGCGCGCTCAGGCGAGAGCCTTCTTCAGCTCCTCGGCGATGCGCTCCGCATGGGCCGCGATGGCGGCCGCGTCCGGCCCCTCCACGAGGACGCGGGCCTTGTTCTCGGTGCCGGAGAAGCGCACGACCACCCGCCCCTCGCCGTCGAGCGCCCGCTCCACCGCGGCCACCGCCCGCTGGACCTCGGGCAGCTCGTCGAGCGGCCGCTTCTCGCGGACGGCCAGGTTGAGCTGCACCTGCGGCACCGGCTGGAAGCAGCGGGTCAGCTCCGAGAGCGGGCGCTCCTCGCGCCGCATGACGGCCAGGATGTTGAGCGCGGCGCAGACGCCGTCGCCGGTGGTCACGTGGTCGAGGAAGATGAGGTGTCCCGACTGCTCGCCGCCGAAGTTGTAGCCCGACCGGCGCATCTCCTCGACGACGTAGCGGTCCCCCACCTGCGTCCGCACCACCCGGCCGCCCACCTCGCGCAGGGCGCGCTCGAGCCCGATGTTGCTCATCACCGTGGCGACCACGGTCTTCCTGGCGAGCGCCTCCTGGCGGATGAGGTCCCGGCCGAGGATGGCCATGATGGCGTCGCCGTCCACCACCCGCCCCTGCTCGTCGGCCAGGATCACGCGGTCGGCGTCGCCGTCGAGGGCGAGGCCGAGGTGGGCGCGGTGCTTCTGGATGCACCGGGCCATCTGCTCCGGGTGGACCGCCCCGCAGCCGTCGTTGATGTTCTTCCCGTCGGGCTTGACGTTGAGGCAGACCACCTTGGCGCCGAGCTCCTCGAACACCGCCGGCGCGACCTTGTAGGCGGCGCCGTTGGCGCAGTCCACCACCACCGTGAGCCCGTCGAGCGTCAGCTCCTTCGGGAAGAGCGACTTGAGGAAGACGACGTAGCGCCCCACCGCGTCGTTGATCCGCTTCGCCTTGCCGATCCGGTTGGCGGTGGGGCGCAGCGCGTGGAAGTCCTCGGCGCCGCCGTCGTCCCCGGCCGTCCCGAGCACCAGCCGCTCGATGCGGAGCTCCACCTCGTCGGGCAGCTTGAAGCCGTCGCGCGAGAAGAACTTGATGCCGTTGTCCTGGTAAGGGTTGTGGCTGGCGCTGATGACCACCCCGGCGTCGGCGCGCATCGACTGGGTGATGAAGGCGATCCCGGGCGTGGGCAGCGGTCCGCACAGCTCCACGTCCACGCCCATCGAGCTGATGCCCGAGGCGATGGCCTGCTCGAGGAGGTAGCCCGAGAGCCGGGTGTCCTTCCCGATGACGATCCGGTGCCGGTGCGGCCCGCTCCGCACCAGGTACGCGAGGGCCCGCCCGAGCTGCAGCGCCATCTCGGCGGTCATGGGATGGACGTTGGCGACCCCGCGGACCCCGTCGGTGCCGAAGAGCCGCCGCGCGCCCTGGGCCGCCTGCGCCGCGGGCGCGGCGGCCGCGATCGCTCCGTCGGGGGAGCGGGCCTGGACGTTCTCTCGCGTGGAGGCGGGCATCATCGTCTCTCGAAGATGGGGGTTGTGGAGCGGCCGTTCAAGGGTGCCCCCGGAGGAGCTCCACCGAGCCCTGCGCCGGGTGGATCGACTCGACGTGGACCCCGGCGGGGAGGTGCAGCGAGTCGGCGCGCACGTACCAGCTGGTGGGGCCGGGGCCGGTGCGCGAGAGGTCGATGAGGACCGGGCCGAGCTCGGCCGCGTCGAGCGAGCGGAGCCGGGCCCACGGCCCGTTGAGGGAGACCTTGAGCTCCGCCGGGAGCGGGTCGGCGGTGGACATGCCCCGCGGGAGCCGGGCCTCGAGCGGGACCCAGAAGGCGTAGGAGACGCGCCGCTCGCCGCGCACGACGAGGAGCAGCGCGGCCGCCATGACGAGCGAGAGCAGCCGGAGCCGCAGGTCAGATCGCGGCACGGGGCTCCTTCCGGCGGGGGCCGCTCCGCGGGGCGGCGGCGGGGCGGGACGGGCCGTCCTCCACCAGCAGCGCCAGCAGCCGCTCGCGCAGGGCGTGCTCGTCGAGCCGGCGCGTGAGCTGGCCGTCCACGGCCAGCGAGATCTCGCCCCGCTCCTCCGAGACCACCACCACCGCCGCGTCCACCTCCTCGGCGAGGCCCAGCGCCGCGCGGTGGCGCGTGCCGAGCTCGGGGGCGGCCTCGCGCTGCGTGAGCGGCAGCAGGCAGCGGGCCGCGACGATGCGGCCGCGCTGGATCACCACCGCGCCGTCGTGGAGCGGCCCCCCGTTGTGGAAGATGCTGCCGAGGAGCTCGGGGGTGAGCGCCGAGTCGAGCCGCACGCCGGTGTCCATCACGTCGTAGAGGTCGGCGAGCCGCTCGAACACGATGAGCGCGCCCACCTTGCGCCGCGAGAAGTCCACCGACGCGCGGACCACCGCCTCCACCGCGCCGACCTGCGCGGCCCGGTCGCCCGGCTGGAGCCAGGAGAGGATGCCGCGGCCGCCCAGGTGGGCGAGGCCGCGCCGGATGTCGGCCTGGAAGAGCACGATCACGCCGAACATGAAGGAGTAGGTGAGGAAGTGCCCGAGCAGCCAGTTGAGCGTCACCAGCCCGGCGAGCTGCGACGCGAGGTACGCGACCCCCAGCACCGAGAGCCCGACGAGGACGTTGAGCGCCTTCGTCCCGCGGATGAGCAGGAGCATCCGGTAGAACAGGTAGCTCACCACGCCGGTGTCCACGACCGCGAGGCCGAGGTCGCGCCAGCGGGTGCCGGGGCCGAGGAGGTAGTCGAGGGCTTCGGTGGTCATCGGCAGGCGCGCCCGCAGTCTATCGCGCGTCCGGGGATTGGGAAGCGTCGCGGATGGCGGCGGCCACCTGGGCCGCCTGGCGCGCCTCGGCGACGTCGTGGACCCGCACGAGCTCCGCGCCGGCGAGCACGGCCGCCGCGACCGCGGCCAGGGTCCCCGGGAGGCGGGCCTCCACCGGAGCGCCGGTGACGTGCCCGATGAAGCTCTTGCGGGACGGCCCGACGAGGAGCGCGCAGCCCTCGATGCGGAGCCGGGGCAGCTCGCGCAGCAGCAGGAGGTTGTGCGCGGCCGTCTTCGCGAAGCCGAGGCCGGGGTCGAGGATCACCCGCTCGCGCGGGATCCCGGCCGCGAGCGCGCGGGCGAGGACCGCCTCGAGCTCGGCGCGGACCTCGGTCACCACGTCGCCGTAGACGGCGCGAGACTGCATGTCGGCGGGCGTGCCGCGCATGTGCATGGCCACCACCGGCGCCCCCGCCTCGGCGACGGCGCGCGCCATCGCCGGGTCGGCGAGCCCCTGGATGTCGTTCACGAGGTGGGCGCCGGCCGCGAGGGCGGCCCGGGCCACCTCCGCCTTCCAGGTGTCCACCGAGATCGGGAGCGGGTAGCCCCCGCGCGCGAGCCGCTCCACCACCGGGACCACGCGGTCGATCTCCTCCTGCGCCGAGACCGCCGGCGCGCCCGGCCGGGTGGACTCGCCGCCGACGTCGAGCAGGTCGGCACCGTCGGCGCGGAGCCGCTCCGCCCACGCGAGCGCCCGCTCGACGCCGGCGTGCCGCCCGCCGTCCGAGAAGGAGTCGGGCGTCACGTTGAGGACGCCCATGACGAAGGGCCCCGGACCGGCGAAGGTCCGGGGCCCGATCGCGACGGGGAGCACTACGCCTTCCCGGGCTCGGCCTTGGGGAGGGCGGCGACGCCCTCGAGGATCCCGGGCTTGCGGGCGGCGGCCTTGTCGACGGTGGCCGGGGCGGTGGGGGTCTGCGCCTTGGGCGGCGGCGGGCGGTTGATGGAGCCGCCGGCCATGAGCACGTCGATGTCGGCGGAGTCGATGGTCTCGTACTCGAGCAGCGCGTCGGCGATCCTGTTCAGCACCTCGCCGTTGTCGAGCAGGATCTTCTTCGCCCGCTCGTACTGCTCGGTCACGATGCGCCGCACCTCGGCGTCGATGTCCTGGGCCGTCTGCTGCGAGTAGGTGGCCACCTGGTTCATCTCGCGGCCGAGGAAGACCTCGCCCTCCTTCTTGCCGAGGGCGAGCGGCCCCATCTTCTCGCTCATGCCCCACTCGCAGACCATGCTGTGGGCGAGGTTGGTGGCGACCTCGATGTCGTTGCCGGCGCCGGTGGTCTTCTGGTGGAAGGTGATCTCCTCGGCGATGCGCCCGCCCATGAGGATCGCGATCTGGTTGGTCGCGTACTCCTGGCTGATGTTGAGCCGGTCCTCGGTGGGGAGCTGCTGGGTGAGCCCGAGGGCGCGGCCGCGCGGGATGATGGTGACCTTGTGGACCGGGTCGGTGCCGGGGATGATCTTGGCGACGAGCGCGTGGCCGGCCTCGTGGATGGCCGTGGTGCGCTTCTCCTTCTCCGAGATGATCATCGACTTCCGCTCGGTGCCCATGAGCACCTTGTCCTTCGCGTACTCGAAGTCGGAGAGGTCGAGCCGCTCCTTGTTGCGGCGGGCGGCGTAGAGCGCGGCCTCGTTCACCAGGTTCTCGATGTCGGCGCCGGAGAAGCCCGGCGTGCCGCGCGCGATCTGGTTGAGGTCCACGTCCGACTCGAGCGGCGTCTTCTTGGTGTGCACCTTGAGCACGCCGAGGCGGCCGTTGACGTCGGGGCGCGGCACGGTGATGCGCCGGTCGAAGCGGCCCGGGCGCAGCAGCGCCGGGTCGAGCACGTCGGGGCGGTTGGTGGCGGCGATGAGGATCACGCCCTCGTTCGACTCGAAGCCGTCCATCTCGACGAGGAGCTGGTTCAGCGTCTGCTCGCGCTCGTCGTGGCCGCCGCCCAGGCCGGCGCCGCGGTGGCGGCCCACCGCGTCGATCTCGTCGATGAAGATGATGCAGGGGGCGTTCTTCTTGCCCTGCTCGAAGAGGTCGCGGACGCGCGAGGCGCCGACGCCGACGAACATCTCGACGAAGTCCGAGCCGGAGATGGAGAAGAACGGCACGCCGGCCTCGCCGGCCACGGCGCGGGCGAGGAGCGTCTTGCCGGTGCCCGGGGGGCCCATGAGCAGCACGCCCTTGGGGATGCGGCCGCCGAGCTTGGTGAACTTCTTCGGGTCCTTGAGGAAGGAGATGATCTCCTCGAGCTCGTCCTTCGACTCGTCGATGCCGGCCACGTCGGCGAAGGTCACCTTGTTGTGGTGCTCGGTCATGAGCTTGGCCTTCGACTTGCCGAAGCTCATCGCCTTGCCGCCGCCCGACTGCAGCTGCCGCATGAAGAAGAAGAAGAGGAGGAAGAGGAAGACGAGCGGCAGGTACTGCACCAGCACCGTCACCCAGAACGAGTTCTGCTCGGGCTTGTCGTAGATGACCTTGACGCCCTTCTTCACCAGCTTGTCGCTGATGGTGGCCATCGGGTCGATGGGGCCGACGGTCTTGAACTCGCTGCCGTCCCGCAGGTGGCCCGAGTACGTGATGTTGTCCTTCACGACGACGTCACGGACGTTGTCCTTCTCGATCTGCGCCGAGAAGTCGGACCAGGCGAACTCCTTCTGCTCCCGGCCGTGCTGGGCGAAGAACTGGTAGAACGCCACGAACATCAGGATCAGGACGACCCAGAGCAGCACGGTCTTGTAGGACTGACGCAAGGCTAAGCACCCCTTCTGGTAGGACGATCGACCGGTCTAACCGGCAAGCCCCCGAAGTTATTTTCGAGGGCTCCCGGGAACCGCAGCCGGACGCCCCGCCTGTGGCCGACCTTATAACAGCTTGGCCGCCGCGCCGCAGGGCGGTCGAAAGCGCGATCAGCCCTTCTGGGGGCGTCCCCGGCGGCGACGCGCGAGCGCCTCCTCCGGCTGCCGCCCGATCCAGAGCCGGTCCCCGCCGAGGCAGGCCTCGCGGTCGCCCGGGAGCGAGATCCGGCCCGGGCCGGCCCGGTCGAAGAGGCCGAGCACCGCCTCGACGTGGCTGGCCGAGAGGCCCCGGCGCGAGCCGGTGGCGGCCTTCCAGAGCCGGCGCACGGCGCGGCGGCGAACGGCGAGCGGCAGGACTCGCACCCGGCGGGCGTCGGCCCAGGCGAGCGCGCCCGCCTCGCGCCGGGCGATCCGCTCGAGCGCCCGGTCGTCGTCCCGCAGCAGATCGGCGGTGCGGGCCAGCGCCTCCTCGAAGGCCGGGTTGAAGCGGGCGAGCGCTGGCAGGAGCTCGCGCCGGATCCGGTTGCGGGTGTAGCGGGGGCTCTCGTTGCTCGGGTCCTCCAGCCACGGCAGCCCCTCGTCGCGAAGGAAGGCGCGGACCTCGGCGCGGGAGCGATCGAGGAGGGGCCGCACCAGCAGCCCGCGCTTCGGTGGGATCGCGCCGAGCCCCCGCGCCCCGGCGCCGCGCAGGAGCCGGTGCAGCACCGTCTCCGCCTGATCGGTGCGGGTGTGGCCGGTCGCGATCCGCGTCGCGCCGGCCTCCAGGGCCACCGCCCGCAACGCCGCGTAACGGGCGAGCCGCGCCCGCGACTGCACGTTCCCCCGCGCCACCTCGACCGCGCGCCGGTGGAAGGCGACGTCGAGGCGGGCGCAGAGCTCGGCGCAGGCGTCGGCCTCGGCGGCGCTCCCGGGCCGCAGCCCGTGATCCACGTGCACCGCGGACAGCCGGGCGAGCTCGCCCGCCCGCTCGAGCGCGGCCAGGGCGGCGAGGAGCGCGGTCGAGTCCGGCCCGCCGGAGAGCGCCACCAGCACGTGGTCGTCGGGCCCGAAAAGACGGCGCTTTTTGACCGTCTCCTTGACCGCGATCACGAATTGATGGACACTTCCCCCCGTCGTCGCTACAGGAGTCACGGAGGTCATCGTATCACCCGCCGCGGCCGCCGAGACGCTGCGGGAATGATGAACCGGGGGCCGGGGTTCTGGGGACGACACGCGATCTTGACGTTGGGCCTAGGGGTCCCCCCCCTCCCCCTCTGGGCCCACGGAGAGCCGGCAGCGATGCCGGCTCTCTCTTTTTCCAGGCGCGGGGGCCGAGCCGCGCCGGCCCCCATCCGACCCGCCCCGAACGCGCCGGCCGCCTTCACGAAACGTGATGTAGGTGGCGCGCGGCAACCTTGACCCGCCAAACCCGTTCGGCATACATAAGGCTGCTACCGAACTACAACGGAGACGCGATGCCGGGCACCGACAAGCGCAAGCAGTCACTGTACTTCCCCGAGGACATGCTCACCGAGATCCAGAACGAGGCCAACCGGCAGGACCGGTCCCTCTCCTGGATCGTGCAGCAGGCCTGGAAGATCGCCCGCACCGAGATCACCCGCTTCCCCTCGGTGAACGACGTGCTCTCCGGCGTCGCCCGCGAGGACGAGCGCGAGGAGAAGGGTCAGTAGTTTCAAGCGTTCCCCTTTTTTGACTCGAGCGGTATCGGGCGATAACGTCCGACCGCCTCGGGACGAAGAGGAAGAGGGGACGCCATGGCCACGCCTATCTCCGGATCATCCTTCGAGCCGGTCGCTCCAGAGCCGGTGACGGAGGGTGATCCGGGTTGGGCGTCGGTCGAGCCCGGACCGGGCAGGTCCGAGGCCGCTCCCCTCCCCGCCGACGACGGCGACCTCGAGCCCGGTGACGGTTCTCCGGCGGAGGGCGCCTCCGCCCGGCGCAGGCGCCCGGGCTGGTACCGGGCCGCGGCCCTCGCCGCCCTCGTGCTCGTCGCCACCGCCGGCGCCCTCGCCTGGCGCGCCCACCACCGCGCGCAGATCCTGGCGCAGGGGCTCGCGAAGGCGCGCGCCCTCGTCCTCCTCGACACCTACGGCGGGTACCGCGGCGCCGCCGACCTGCTCGACCCGCTGGCGCGGATGGATCCGGTCGAGGCGGGCTCGCTCCGCGCCCTCGCGCTCTCGATGCTGGCGCTCGACTACCGCGACGCGCCGGCCGAGGGGACGGCGCGCCGCCTCCTCGTCGAGCCCGAGCGCGCCGCCACCGTCCCCGAGAGCGCCCACCTCGCCCAGGCCGCCCTGGCGCTGCGCGCCCGGGAGGCCGGCACGGCCACGAGCCACCTCGGCCGGGTCCCCGCCGGCCCGCTCGCCGGCACGCTGCGGGCCCGCGTGGCGCTGCTCGCCGGCGCGCCCGCCGCGCTCAAGGAGGCGCTCGAGCCCGCGGCGACCGATCCCTCGCGCTACCCGGCGGCCCTGGCGCTCCAGGGAGACCAGCTCCGGCGCGAGCGGAGCTGGGAGGCCGCGCGCGCCGCCTACGCCTCGGCGCTCGAGCGCTCCCCCACCCACCCGCGCGCCGCCTTCGGGCTGGCCAAGCTGGCGCTCGGCGGCCATGCCGCTCCGGGCGAGGCCATGGCCGCGCTGCAGCGGCTCGTGGACGATCGCGCCGGCACCGGCGCGAGCGAGCGGGGGCGCGCCGCGCTCCACCTCGCCGCGCTGCAGTCCCGCGCCGGCGACCGGACCGCCGCGTACCACACGCTCGACGCGGCCGACCTCGAGCCGGCCGCCCGCACGTGGGCGGAGAAGGCCGCCGGCCAGGAGGAGCTCGAGCGCACCGCGTACCGGGTCGTCGAGGGCGCGCCCCCGTCGCTCCAGAGCGCGAGCGACGACGACGTCTACGAGCCGCCCCCGCCCGCCCCGCCGCCGGCCCCCAAGGCCGAGCCGCGCAAGGCGCCCGCCAAGGCGGCTCCGGTCGCGCACCGCCCGGCCAAGGCGAAGGTGAAGGCCAAGCCCGCCAACAGGAAGGCCCTGCCCGCCAAGGCCGGCAAGGCGGGGCCGAAGAAGGACGCGAAGGCGAAGCGGGGCAAGCTCACCCACGCCCAGGCGCAGAAGCCGGCGACGCGCAAGGTGGCGAAGAAGGGTCAGTCGGCGCGCGCCGACGCGCACCGCGCCCGGCCGGTGACGGTGGCGCGGTCGGAGTAGCGACGGCGCCGGACGCGACGAGGCCCGGCTCCTATTCGGAACCGGGCGGCGCCGGACGTGACGAGGCCCGGCTCCCCGATCGGAACCGGGCGGCGCCGGACGCGACGAGGCCCGGCTCCTGATCGGAACCGGGCCTCGACCGATCGAGCGGCGCCGTCGGCTAGATGGCGCGCACGTTCGCGGCCTGGAGTCCCTTCGGGCCGCGCTTCACCTCGAACTCGACCTTCTGGCCTTCCGCGAGGCTGCGGAACCCCTCCGCCTCGATCGCGGTGTGATGGCAGAAGACGTCCTCGCCCCCGCCGTCCTGGGTGATGAACCCGAAGCCCTTCGCGTCGTTGAACCACTTCACAACACCAGTCGCCATGCTCTTCTCTTCTTTCCACTTCGGACGGCAGAAAGGCCGTCCGGTCCCGGCCTCGAGAGGGCGGACCCTCCAACGATAATCGGCGGCTCTCGCGCGCGTCGAGGTCAGGCGGGCGCCCGCCCGGTCCCAGGCGGGCCGCCGCCCCTGCCCGCAGGACGGGCACGGAATTGCTCGCGCCGGAGGCAGCCGCGCGCCGCGAACGGGCAAGTGCCCGAGAACTGGTGCCCGAGTTGCGGGCACGCTCGGTGCAGAGGCAGCCGCCGCACTCCATGGAGGCAACGTGAACAAGATCGCCACCTTCGCGCTCGGGCTCGCTCTGCCGGCCCTCGCGCTCGCCACCCCGCCGGGTCAGGTCGACTCGGGAGACACCGCCCTCGTCCTGGTCAGCGCCGGGCTCGTGCTCCTCATGACCCCCGGCCTCGCGTTCTTCTACGGCGGGCTCGTCCGCGCCAAGAACGTGGTCCACACCATGATCCTGTCGCTCGTCTGCATGGCGGTGGTGGGCGTGCTCTGGATGGCGCTGAGCTACAGCCTCTCGTTCTCGCCCGGCTACGGCCCGCTCGACCGCTTCGTGGGCGGCCTCTCCTGGCTCGGGCTGCGGGGCGTCGGCGGCGAGGTGGCGAAGGATCTCGCGCCCACCGTGCCCCACGCCGCCTTCATGCTCTTCCAGGCGATGTTCGCGGTGATCACCCCCGCCCTCATCTCCGGGGCGCTCGTCGAGCGCGTCCGGGTGAAGGCGTTCGTCCTCTTCGTCGCCATCTGGTCGGTGGTGGTCTACACGCCGGTGGCGCACTGGGTCTGGGCGCCGGGCGGGTGGCTGCGCCAGCTCGGCGTGCTCGACTTCGCCGGCGGGACGGTGGTGCACATCAACGCCGCCGTCGCGGCGCTGGTCGGCGCCATGGTCGTCGGCCGCCGCCGCGGCCTGCGCCAGCCCACGGTGCTGCCGCACAACGTCCCCTTCGCTATCCTCGGCGCCGGGCTGCTCTGGTTCGGCTGGCTCGGGTTCAACGGCGGCAGCGCCCTCGGCGCGAACGGCCTCGCCGCGTACGCCTTCTCCAACACCTTCTTCGCCCCCGCCGCCGCCGCGGCCGCCTGGGGCCTCGCCGAGCTCTTCCTGTTCCACGGCAAGATGTCGGGCGTCGGGCTCGCGTCGGGCGCCGTGGCCGGCATGGTCGCGATCACCCCGGCCGCGGGCTACGTCACGCCCTTCGCGGCCACCCTCATCGGCGCCATCGCGGCCCTGGCCTCGCTCACCGCCGTCCGCTACCGCCCGCGGCTCGGCCTCGACGACTCCCTCGACGTCTTCGCGGTGCACGGCGTGGCCGCCACCCTCGGCGCGCTGCTCACCGGGATCTTCGCCACCAAGGGCGTGAACCCGGACGCGGCGGACGGCAGCCTGCGCCTCCTCGGGCTCCAGGCCCTCGGCGTCGGGGTCACGATGATCTGGTCCGGCGCGCTCTCCTACGGGATCTTCAAGCTCGTCGGCGCCGTCACCCCGCTCCGCGCGGACGATCAGGACGAGTGGAGCGGCATGGACATGTCGGAGTCGGGCGAGCGGGCCTACATCTCGAGCGACCTCGACTCGGGCTCCTCGGACCACCACCACCACGCCGCGGCGGCGAGCCCCGCCCGCGCCGAGCTCCACGCGGCCGCGAAGTAGCCTGCCCGCCGGGGCGGCAGCCGTTGCCGCCCCGGCAGGCAGCGCCCCCGCGACGACGCGGAAAATCGCCGCCCAGACGCACTTCGGGCGGCAGGCACGCAGGCTGCAAAGGCACTCCGGCGAGCCCGCTTCATTCCCTCGACTGGAGACCCCCCCGATGAAGATGTCCCGACTTCTCGCCGCCGCCGCGCTCCTCCTCTCCGCGACCGCGGCCCGCGCGACCTCCTCCACCACGTTCTGGACGCCGGCGACCACCTACGTCCAGCCGTACCTCGTGCCCCACCTCACCTACGACACCTACGTGTCCGAGCGGAGCGCCTTCCAGAACGACTACGGGCTCACGGTCGGCGTGCTGCCGTTCGAGAAGCTGCAGGCGGAGGTGGGCATCGACAGCTTCATGCCGGGTCTCGCCTCCACCAACCTCTACCTGAACGCCAAGCTCGGCGTGCCCGAGGGCGCCTTCGGCGAGTGGAGCCCGGGGCTCTCCGGCGGCATCTACGGCGTCGGCTTCAAGTCGGACGTGAGCGACTTCGACATCCTGCACGCCGAGCTCGGGAAGACCTTCCCGATGATCGGCGCGCTCACGGTGGGCGGCTACTACGGGCTCAACGACAAGCTCCTCGTGAGCTCCTCGGGCGACGTCCAGCGGGCCGGGTTCATGGCCGGCTGGACCAGCCCCGACGTGGTCCTGAACCTCACCGGCCTCAACAAGATCAACTTCACCGCCGACGTCCAGACCGGCAAGAACGCCTTCGGCGCGGTCGGCGGCGGCATCGGCCTCTACTTCACGCCGGCCATCGACATCCTCACCGGCCCGGTCTTCTTCTTCGACTCGAACGCCACGACGATGCTGCCGGGGCCCGGGATCCGCGGCACCGGCCGCCCCGACTGGCTCTGGACGGTGCAGCTCGACGTGGACCTCGACTGGCACAAGCTCGTGCCGGCGGCCGCCGCGCCCAAGGCCTGAGCTTCGGAACCCGCCGCCGGGTACGGGTGCACCTGGCGCGGACTGGGCGGCTCCTCCGGGAGCCGCCCTTTATTTATGGGGGGCATGCTGCCCCCCTCCGCCGGCGAAGCCGTCGGAGCCTCCCCCTCCGCTCGGCGGGTCCCTTGCGCTGCGCTTCGCGCAGCTCGCCCGCCCGGGAGGAGCTCCGCTCCTCCCCCCGCTGCGCGGGGGCCCCCCACCACGCGCGGCAGGCTCCGGCCTTCCGCTCGAGCGGAGCGCTCGAGGCGCGGCTCAGCCGGCGAGCTGGGTCAGCAGCGCGTCGAACATGAACAGCTCGAGCCGCTCCAGCTCCGCGGCCCCGAGGCCGACGAAGGCGAAGCAGACCCGCGCGTTGCCGGGCTGGACCTTGACGTCCACCACCCGGGCGCGGCCGGCGACGGGGTCGGCGCCCGGGATCCGGAGCGAGAACTTGAGATCCTCGTCGGACGGCGGCGGCTTCGCGAGCAGCGCGCCGAAGCCGCCCACGGAGAGGTCGAGGGTCATGGCGCGCTCCGAGCCCACCGACCAGTCGAGGTCCACCTGCAGCGCCCGCGCGATGCGGAGCGCCTGCCGCGGGGTCTGTCCCACGACCGTGGAGAGCCGCTGGGCCGCGATCACCGCGCGCGCGAGCTCGTCGCGGCCGGACAGGTAGACCGCCCGCTCCCGCTCCGTGAGATGCTGCTTGCGCGCCTTGTCGTGCAGCTGCCTGAACGCCGCCAGCCACTCCGCGAGGCTGCTCATCGCCGCCCTCCTTGCCGATCGGGGCCGATGATAGCGCGAAACGGGGGCGCGCCGCCCTAGAGGACCTTCTTCAGCTCCGGCGCCGGCTTGAAGCCCACCGTCTTCGTGGGCGCGATCTGGATCGCCTCGCCGGTCTTGGGGTTGCGGCCGACGCGCCCGGCGCGCTTCTTCACCGTGAAGGTCCCGAAGCCCGGCACGGCGAAGCGCCGGTCCTTGCGGATGGCGCGCGAGAGCTGATCGAAGACCGCGTCCACCACGTCCGCCACCTGGCGCTTCGACAGCTCGCCGCGGGCGGACTGCACCTTCTCGATGAGCTCTGCCTTGGTCACGCCGCGTCCCCCGTCACGAGATGTGAAGGGACGGTAGCTCCCCGGAAGGGGACCGTCAAGCGGTGGCGATGCCGAGGATCCGGCGGGCCTCGGCGGGCGACGCGGGGTGGCGATCGGCGCGGCGGGCGGCCGCCACGGCCAGCTCCACCAGCTCGTGGGAGCCACGCGCCAGCACTCCCTTCGCGACGAACAGGTTGTCCTCGAGCCCCACCCGCGCGTGCCCGCCGAGTCGCAGCGCGAGCTCGGCGAGCGGCAGCTGGTGGCGCCCCACGCCGGCGGCCGACCAGTGGACCTGCTCCGGCAGCCCCTCCAGCAGGAACCGCAGGTTCCGCTCGCTCGCGGAGAGGCCGCCCGGCACGCCGAGCACGAACTGCACGTGGTACGGGGCCGCGAGGTGCCCCTGCGCGAGCAGCCACCGCAGCGTATCGAGCATCCCCGCGTCGTAGACCTCGCACTCCGGGACGAGCCCGCGGGCCCGCAGGGCGCTCGCCACACGGACGATGTCCGGGCGCGCGTTCACGAAGACCTCGTCGCCGAAGTTCATGGTGCCGAGGTTGAGCGTACCCATCTCGGCGCCGAGGACGAGCGACCCGAGCCGCTCGTCGATCGACATCCCCACCGCGCCGCCGGTGGAGCACTGGAGCACCGCATCGCAGCCGGCGGCCCGGATCCGCTCCACGATCTCGGTGAAGTGGGCGGCCTCCTGCGAGGGGCGGCCGTCGGGCCAGCGCGCGTGCAGGTGGATGCAGGCCGCCCCGGCCCGCCAGGCGTCCACCGCGGCCCGGGCGATCTCCTCCGGCAGGTAGGGCACGGCCGGGTTCTGGGCGCGGGTGACCTCCGCCCCGACCACCGCGGCGGTGAGGATGGCGGGGGTGGTCACGCCGGCCCCCTCCCCTGGGCGCCGGCCGCGCCGGGCCCGAGCCGCTGCCTCTCCTTCGGCGTCACGCAGGTGCCCGAGGCCCGGCAGACCACCACCGGCTCGGCGAGCACCTCGGCGGCGCTGTCGGAGAGGTCGCGCCGGGGCGCGAGGACCTTCCGCGCCACGAACCGCATGCGGCGGGAGGTCCGCCCGACCTCGACCACCTCGCCCTCGACCTCGAGGTAGTCCCCGGCGTGCACCGGCGCGAGGAACTCCACCGCGTCGTAGGCCCGGAACAGCCCCTCGTCGCCGTCGAGCCGGACGAGGAGCTCGGTGGCGACGTCGCCGAAGAGCGCCAGCAGCCGCGCCCCGTCCACGAGATCGCCGCCGTAGTGGGCGTCGGCCTGCGAGAGCCGGAGCCGGAGGCTCGCCTTGGGCAGGGTCATCCGCGCAGCTCCCTCCCCTCGCGCCGCAGCACGGCGGCGGCGAGGAAGTTGGCGACGTCCGAGGGCTTCGTGCCCGGCCCGAAGCCGGCGTCGTAGCCGAGCTCGAGCGCCAGCCGGTGATCGATCCGCGGGCCGCCCAGGAGCGCGACGACGCGGCGCCGGACCCCGAGCCGCTCCAGCTCCTCGATGAAGGCGCGGGCGTTGTCCTTGTGCACGTCGCGCTGGGTGACCACCTGCGAGACCAGCACGGCGTCGGCGCGGGTCTCCTGGCAGAGCCGCGCCAGGCGCCCGTTCTCCACCTGGGCCCCCAGGTTGCGGGCGTCGAACGCCGGGTAGCGCTCGAGGCCGTAGTCCCCGGCGAAGCCCTTCATGTTCATGATGGCGTCGATGCCGACGGCGTGGGCGTCGGAGCCGGTGCAGGCGCCGAGCACCACGATCCGGCGGCCGAGCTCGGCGGCCACGACCGCGTTCAGCTCGTCGAAGGAGCGCTTGCGGACCACCACCTCGGGCACGTGGAGCCCGTCCCAGTCCACCGCGGCGGCGGTGCGGCCGTAGACCACGAAGAAGGTGTACTCCTCGGCGGCGCGCTCCATGGCGGCCACGTGGACGCCCTCGAGCCCCATCTGGCGGGCGAGCTGGACCGCCGCCTCCCGGGCGCGCTCGCTCGCCGGCACCGGCAGCACGAACGAGAGCTGCACCACGCCGTCGTCGCGGCGGTCGCCGTAGGGACGGAGCGCGCGCCCCCCGGCGCTCACGAGCCGCCTCCCACCCGGGCGGTGGTGAGGAGCAGCTTCTGGGCCCGGAGCACGTCCGCGCCGAGCGGGGACTGCCCGGTGAGGAAGAGCCGGTACTGGTGCGGGCCGGCGCAGACGGCCCAGGCCCAGCCGTGCCACTGCCCCGCGTCGGCCTCCTGCAGGAGCGCGCGCCGTCCGGCGAAGGTGGTGGGGTGCCGGCGCATGTTCTGGAGCCCGCCGCTGCCCCGGGCGAGCGCCGCCTCGGCGTCGGCGAGGCACTCCTTCTCGCTGCCGAACGTGCGCTCCACCTGCTGGACGTCGAGCTTGGCCCGCTCGTCGGGCCGGAGCAGCGTGAAGCGCCGCGCCTCGCCCTGCGCCCTCCAGTCGGCGGGCGCCTCGAAGCTGAGCGCGCCCACGCCGTAGGTGAGCATCCCCTGATCCCGGCTCGGGGCGCCCGAGGGCGGGCCCCGGCGTCCGGCGCAGGAGGCCAGGACGACCGCGGCGGTGACGGCGGCGAGCCTCCTCATGCGGCGCCCTCCAGGATCTCGAGGAACGGGTTGAAGTAGTCGTCGTCGCGCGGCACCACGCCCTCGAGCCCCTTGCCGCCGTCCTCGGCGCGGGCCACGTCGCCGAAGCGGGCCTTCCCGATGGCCTGGAAGAGCCCCTCGTCCGCGACCTCCTCGAGGAGCCCGAGCGCCTTGCCGAGCGTCTCCGCCGCCCGCCGCTCCACCGCGCCGCCCGGCCTGAGCTGCAGCTCGCCGCCGAGCGAGCGCCAGGCCCGGTAGACGTAGTCGGCGGTCTTGAGCGCCACGTAGCGGTCCATGAGGAAGGGGTTGTGCATCGCCTCGGTCATCATCCCGAGGAGCTGGATGTGCTGGCCGGTGAGCCAGGAGACCACGTCGGCCATGGTGTCGTAGGCGTGGCTGAAGAAGATGTCGCCCTGCTTGTGCTTGGTGGGCGGCATGTACTTGATGGGCGCGTCCGGGAAGAGGGTGCGCACGAGCAGGGCCTGGGCGAGCTCGCGCGCCACGGTGTCCTCGCGGGCGGGGTCGATCTCGAAGCTGTGGCCGAGCCCGATGAGCGCGTCGGGCAGCCCGGCGCGGTGCGCGAAGCTCTCGTTCACGAAGTGGCTCGCGACCACGGTGTGGGCGGCCTCGTCGGCGTCGGCGGTGGTGATGTAGTTGTCCTCGCCGGTGTTGATGAGGATCCCGGCGAAGGCGCAGATGCGGCGCGAGAAGTGCTGATCGCAGAGCGTCCGCTTCATGTTGATGTCGCGGAACAGGATCCCGTACATGGCGTCGTTGAGCAGCATGTCGAGCCGCTCCCACGCCGCCGCGATGGCGATCTCGCTCATGCAGAGGCCGGACGAGTAGTTGGTGAGGTGCACGTACCGGCCGAGCTTGCGCGACTCGGCGTCGAGCGCCTCGCGCATGATCCGGAAGTTCTCCTGGGTGGCGTAGGTGCCGCCGTAGCCCTCGGTGGTGGCGCCGTGCGGCACGTAGTCGAGGAGCGACTGCGCCGTGGAGCGGATCACCGCGATCACGTCCGCCCCGGCCTGCGCCGCCGCCCGCCCCTGCTCCACGTCGTCGTGGATGTTGCCCGAGGCGACGATGAGGTACTTGTGCGGGAGCGGCCCCGCGCCCAGCTCCGCCTTGAGCGCGTCGCGCCGCTCCACCCGGGCGCGCAGCTCGGCGGCGGCGGCGCGCGCCTCCCGGCGCATCTCGGCCCGGAGCGCCTCGTCCTCCTCCGCCGGGAGCGGCGGCGGGTCGCGCGGCAGGGCCGCGATCCGCTCGGCCACCTGCAGCGGGTCGCGCGCGCCCTGGCGCATGGCCCAGCCGAGCCACCAGGCCGCGCCCCGGCCCACCAGCCCTCGCGCGTGCAGCTCGTCCACGATCAGGTTGACGAAGGGGACGCCGCGCGAGCCGGCGCCGTGGAACCCGAACAGCCGCAGCACCGCGCGCTCGATGGAGACGGTGGTGTGCCGCTCCACGAAGCCGATCACCGGCGCGGTGATCCGGTCGGCCAGCTCCCGGCAGCGCGCCACCGCCGCGGCGTCGAGCCGCAGGTCCGGCACCGTCCTGCCATCGGCCAGGCGCATGGCCGAGTCTTAGGCCCGTGCCCCGCCGGTGGCAACTTGCCTAGGGGGTATCCCTGGCCCGTCCGAGGCACCGCCGGCCGTCGCTCCCGGTGACGACCACCTGCGCCAGCGCGCCGCGCGCCTCGCCGCCGGCGGGCCAGCGGACCGTCACGCCGCTCCGCGCGGTCCCCACGCAGAAGCCCCCCTCGACCCGCTCGACCACCACCTCGAGCTGGCGGCCCCGCTGCGCCGCGAGGTAGGCCTGGCGCCGCCGCCGCGAGAGGTCGAGCAACTCGGCCGCGCGCTCCCGGGCGACCGGCCCCGGCACCGCGCCGGGCAGGTCCGCCGCCGGCGTGCCCTCCCGCGGCGACCAGGTGAAGACGTGCAGGTAGGTGAGCGGGGAGGCCTCGACGAGCCGGATCGTGGCGCGGTGATCCTCCTCGGTCTCCCCCGGGAACCCGGCCATCACGTCCGCGCCGAGGTTCCCGCCAGGGAGCGCGCGCGCCGCCTCCTCGAGGACGCGCAGGTAGCCGGCGGCGCGGTAGGGGCGCCGCATGGCGGCCAGGATCCGATCCGAGCCGCTCTGGAGCGGGAGGTGGAGCTGCGGGCAGAGCCGCTCGGCGGCCGGCCCTCGGAAGAGCGCCAGCGGCGCCTCGAGCGGCTCGATCGAGGAGAGCCGGAGCCGGTGCGCGAGCCCGTCCGCCGCCGCGCGCGCGACCAGCGCCTCGAGCGTGCGGCGCGGCGAGAGGTCGCGGCCGTAGTGGCCGAGGTGGATCCCGGCCAGCACCACCTCGCGCGCCCCGCGGCCGAGCGCGGCGAGCCGCGCCAGGGCCTCCTCGAACGCGAGCGAGCGCGACGGGCCGCGCGCCCGGGGCAGGATGCAGTAGGCGCAGGCGGCGTCGCAGCCGTCCTGGACCTTGAGCACCGCCCGCGTGTGCCGCGCCGGGAACGGCGGCGCCTCGGCCGGCGCGGCGTCCCGCCCGAGGAGCCGCGCCACCGCGGCCGCGACGCTGCCGCCGGTGCGCGCGCCCACCACCGCGGCCACCCCCGGCAGCGCGCGGCAGGCCTCCGGCGCGACCTCGGCGTAGCACCCGGCCACCACGATGCGGGCGCCCGGGTGTACCCGCGCCGCCAGCCGCACCGCCTTGCGCGCCGCCTGGTCGGCGCCGTTCGTGACCGTGCAGGTCTGGATCAGCACCAGGTCCGCCGGCTCGCCGGGCGCCGCCAGCGCGCAGGCGCCGTCGAGCGCCGCCGCGGCCGCGTCGAGGTCGCCGCGGCTCACCCGGCACCCGAGCGACACCAGCGCCAGGCGCGGCCGCTCAGCGGGCGATGCGGCCGCCACCCAGCACCTCGTCGCCGGCGTAGAACACCGCCGCCTGGCCCGGGGCGACGCCGCGCACCGGGCGCGAGAGCGTCACCTCGGCCCGCGCGCCGCAGAGCGGCCGGACCGTGCCCGCCACCCCCTCGTGCCGGTGGCGCACCCGCACCCGCGCCTCGACCGGCCCGGGCGGCGGCGCCCCCGCGACCCAGCGGACGTCGGTCGCGGTGAGCTCGGCGCGGGAGGCCTCGTCGGCCGTCCCCACCACCACCCTGCCCCGCTCCGGCTCGAGCCGCACCACGTACCGGGGCGCGGGCCCGGTCACCCCCAGGCCGCGGCGCTGGCCCACGGTGAACCGGTGCACGCCGCCGTGGCGCGCCAGCACCTCGCCCGAGGTGGAGACGAGCTCGCCCTCGCGCACCCGGCCCGGCGCGCGCAGCTCCACGAAGCGGGCCGCGTCCCCGTCGGTGACGAAGCAGATCTCCTGCGACTCGGCCTTGGCGGCGTTCGCGAGCCCGGCGGCGGCGGCGGCGGCCCGCACCTCCGGCTTGCGCAGCCCGCCCACCGGGAAGAGCACGTGGGCGAGCTCGTCCTGCCCGAGCCGGTAGAGGAAGTAGGTCTGGTCCTTGGCGTCGTCCGCGGCGGTGAGGAGCGCGTAGCGCCCGCCCCGCCGCTCCACCCGGGCGTAGTGGCCGGTGGCGAGCTTGCCGCCGAGGGCCCGGGCCCGCTTCAGGAGCCAGTCGAACTTCACCTCGCTGTTGCAGGGGATGCAGGGGTTCGGCGTGAGGCCGTCGAGGTAGTCCTCGACGAAGCGGTCCACGACGCTCCGCCCGAAGTGCTCCTCGAGGTCGGCCACGTAGAACGGGATCCCGAGGCGCCGCGCGGCCCGCCGCGCGTCCTCGAGGTCGTCCGGGCCGCAGCAGGAGCGCCCCCGCGCCCGGTCGGAGTAGTCGAAGACCCGCATGGTGACGCCGAGCACCTCGTGCCCCTCGGCCTGGAGGAGCGCGGCGGCGGCGGCGGAGTCCACCCCGCCCGACATGGCGACGAGCACGCGCATCGGAGGTGCGGAATCTAGCCCAAGGACGCGCCGCGGTGGAACCCGGGCCCGGGCCCTCAGCCGGAGACCTGGGCCGGCGGCTGGGGCCGGGCCTCGACGGGGCGAGCCGGGATCTCGAGCACGATCTTGGTGCCGGTGAAGTGGCGCGGCGTACCGGCCGGCTGCGTGCGGGGCGGGCTCTCGAGCACGATCTGGCCGCCGTGCGCCTCGGCGATCCGCCGCGCCACCGGCAGCCCCAGCCCCGAGCCGGGCGCGCGGGCGTCGCCCTTGCGCGAGGCGTGGAAGAACGGCTCGAAGACGTTCACCGCGTCGGCGCCGCGGATCCCGGGCCCCTGGTCGTAGATCGAGAAGCGGAGCCGGTCGCCGGCCCGCGCCACCTCCACCAGCACCTCGCCCCCGTGCGGCGAGAACTTCACCGCGTTCGAGACCACGTTGGCGAGCGCCTGGCGGAGCTTGCGGGCGTCGGCCTGCACCGGCCCGCCGCCGCCCCGGGTGACCGTGACGTGGAGGCGGGCCTCCTTGATGGCGGCGCGCTGCTCCGCCACCACGTCCTCGGCGAGCTGATCCGGGTCCACCACGGCGTGGAGGATGGCCGCCTGCCCCGCCTGCAGGCTCGCGAAGTCGGACAGGTTGTCCACGATCCGGGTGAGCCGCCCCACCGCGGCGAGGACGCTGTCGAGGATCTTCCGCTGCTGGTCGGAGAGCGGCCCGAGCTTGCCGGACTGCAGGATCCGGAGGTACCCGGCGAGCGGCGTCAGCGGCGTCGAGAGCTCGTGCGAGAGGTTGTGGATGAAGGCGCTGCGGAGCCGGTCCGAGCGGTCGAGCCGGGCCGCCGCGTCGCTCGCCCCGGCCACCGCCTGCTCCAGCTTGGCCGCGAGCCCGGCCGAGAAGGTCCTGAGGTTCTCGCGCTCCCCGCGCTCGTCGAGGAGCTCCCGCTTGCCGGCGAGGAAGGCCCGGACCTCGGAGACGAAGCGGTCCCGCGCGATCGGCTGCTCGATGAACCCGTCGCAGCCGGCGGCGATGGCCACGTCGTGCTCGGCGGGCCCCGTGCCCACCGCCACGAAGGGGACCCGCGCCAGCGAGCGCTCCTGCTTGAGCCGCGAGGCGAGCTCCGGCCCCTCGATGTCCGGCAGGTGCACGTCCGCCAGCACGAGGTCGGGGGGCAGCGTGAGGGCCCGCTCGATGCCGGCGAGCCCGGTCGGGCTCTCGTCCACCGCGAAGCCGCTCTCCTCGAGCAGCTCCCGCACGGTGGCGCGCAGGCCGGGATCGCCTTCGATGCAGAGCACCCGCGGAGACATGGTCGAGCCTCGACGCAAGTATATGCGTCAGGCGTCGCCGGTTCGCCGCGCCTCCCACCAGGCCGCGAGCTCTGCGGCAAGACGGGTCCGGGTGTTGCGCTTCGGGTCCTCCAGCACGTGGTCCAGCAGGTGCCGGACCGCCTGGCCGATCTCGCGCCCGGGCGGGATGCCGAGCTCCTTCATGATCGACGCCCCGTCCAGGGCGAGCTCTCCGGCGCTGAGCGGCGGCTTCGCCGCGAGCACCCTGGCGAGCCGCCGGCGGTAGCTCGACAGGAGCCCGGCCGCGGCGTGGGCGCGCGAGGAGCTGCGGGCGTCGGCGCGCCAGAGCTCGGCGAGAGCCTCCGCCTGCTCGACCCCGATCCGGGAGAGCAGGCGTCGCAGCGCCGGGTCCGAGCCGGCCGCCTCGGCCGCGCCGGGAGGGCCGAGCTCGAGGCAGCGCTGCTCCGCGACGAGCTGCGCCACCGCCTCCGCGAGCCGCTTCGCGAAGCGGAGCCGGGCGAGGCAGCCGCGCACCCGCTCCGGCTCGACCACGTGCAGGAGCGCGGCGAGCCGGAGGGCCAGCTCCGGCGGCGCCTCCGCCGCGGCCGCGAAGGCGTGCGCGCGCAGGTCCGGCTCGAGCTCCACCAGCTCCGGCAGCACCACCTCGAGCAGCCCGGTCCCGGCGAGCACCTCGAGCCCGCCGGCGACGTGCGGCGCCACCGCCAGCCGGGAGAGCTCCTGGCAGACCCGCTCGGCCGAGACCTTGCGGACCACCTCGAGGGCGCCCGGGACGGCGTCGCGGGTCTCCGGGTCGAGCGCGTAGCCGAGCTGCGCCGCGAAGCGCGCCGCCCGCAGCGGCCGCAGCCCGTCCTCTCCGAAGCGGGTCCCCGGATCGCCCACCGCGCGGATGAGCCGGTCCCGCATGTCGGCCCGGCCGCCGAACGGGTCGCGGAACTCTCGCCCCACCGGGTCGAAGGCGAGGGCGTTCATGGTGAAGTCGCGCCGCTCGAGGTCGCCCTCCAGGTCCTCGTGGAAGGTGACCGAGGACGGCCGCCGGCCGTCGCGGTACTCGCCCTCGCCGCGGAAGGTGGTGACCTCCACGTGCTCCCCCCCGAGCACCACGGTCACGGTGCCGTGCTCGACGCCGGTCGGGATCACCTTGGGGAAGAGCCGCATCACCTCCGCCGGCCGGGCCGGCGTGGCCACGTCGAAGTCCGCGGTGGCGCGGCGGCGGCCGAGGAGCAGGTCGCGGACGGCGCCGCCCACGAGCCAGGAGCGGTGGCCCGCCGAGTCGAGCCGGCGCAGCACGTCGAGCACCGGGAGCGGCAGGTGCGCCCGCGCGAGCTCGCGGGGGAGGCCGGCCTCGAGGGCGGAGGGGCCGCCGCGGCGAGCGCCCGGCTCGCCGCGCCCGGTCGCGGCGGGAGGCGAGGCGGGGCGAGGGCGGCCCTTCTCCATGGGGCCCTAGTGGACGACCTTCTTCTCCTCGGCCTGGCCGAGGAGGCGGAAGTAGAGCCGGATGAGCGCCTCGCGCGCGGAGGGGCGCAGCCCCTCGACGGCCAGCCGCGCGCGCGGGAGCGGGTCGCTCGCGATGGCGAGCAGCGCGCTGCCCACCTCGTCGGCCTCGTCGGCCGAGACGGCGCGGTCCTCGTCGGCGACGGAGAAGGCCTCCCGGATCGCGTCCACCTCGAAGAGCGGGTGGTGCCCCGAGAGCCCTCCCCTGAGCAGCGCCGAGAGCCTCCCCGGCGCCAGCGCGAGCTTTTCTTCCACGGCCCCCCCGTCGCGATGAGATGGCGCCGGCGCGGATCCGCCCCGACGCGGCGGCGCAGCCTACCACAGCGGCAGGCCGCGCCAAGGGCCGAGTGACGCGCTCAGGCGCGCAGCTGGCGCAGGTCGTCCAGGAGGCGCGGCGCCCTGCTCCAGCTCCACGAGAGCAGGGACAGGAAGATGAGCGTGAACGCCACGGCGGCGTCGTGCAGGTGCACGAGCAGGCCGTCGTGCGGGAGCATCATCGGGCAGAGGTAGAGCCAGATGCCCGCGTAGAGGATGGCGTAGTGGGCGCGAGGCCAGCG
The DNA here is from genome assembly GCF_023169965.1 of Anaeromyxobacter paludicola. NCBI lineage: Bacteria > Pseudomonadati > Myxococcota > Myxococcia > Myxococcales > Anaeromyxobacteraceae > Anaeromyxobacter > Anaeromyxobacter paludicola. The sequence goes on from NZ_AP025592.1 coordinate 1,074,056, forward strand.
GAACGAGAGCGCCGCCGACGCGGCGGTCACGAGCGCGACGATCACCGCGTTGGCGGCGTTCGCCGGGACGTGTGGCAAGAGCCAGGCCGACGCGAAGAGCCAGAGCGACACCGCCAGGGACACGACCGAGATCACGGCTCACCTCCCGAGGATCGGAGGGACGCCGAACGGGCCCCTCCGGGCGCCTCTCCACAGCGTGCGACCACGATGGTAGGCCTCCGGGAGAAGGTGGCGCCGGGGCCGTTGGGGACACCCGTCCGCCGGACCACGCCCGCGACCGCCGGGGCCTCGGCTCGCCCGGCGGGGCGCGGACGCAGATGGGCGTAACCCGGCGGGCCGCCGCGGGTTCATATAGGTTCAGGAGAGCCGGCACCCAGGCCGGCCGGAGCGTCTTCCATGAGCGCCTTCACCGTCCGACACGCGTTTGCCCTGCTCGCCGCCCTCGCGCTCGCCCCCTCGGCGCGCGCCCAGGGGACCAGCCCTGGTCCCGGAGACGAGCCCGCCCCTCCGCCCGCCGAGCCCCGGGCCCAGGAGCAGGCCCCGGCGCCGCAGGACGCGCCGGCGCCGCAGGTCCGCCCCCCGGCGTCACGCCAGCAGCCCGCCTCCCCGCCCGATCGCCAGGACCGCGCCGCTGAGAACGGCACGCCGCCGGGCCAGTGGACCTACACGCGCCAGTACGGCTGGGTGTGGCTCCCCTACGCCGACGAGTACACCTGGGTCCCTCCCGACGGCGAGGGCTCTCCCTACTCGTACGTCTACTACCCCTCGGTCGGCTGGACCTGGGTGATGGCGCCCTGGGTCTGGGGCATCGGCCCCTGGCCGTACTTCGTCTACGGCCCGGTGCACTACGGCTGGTACGGCCGCGGCTGGTGGCGGGACCCGGGCCGCTGGCACTACCGGCCGGCCCCGCCGCACGCCATCGCGGCCGCGCGCCCCTGGGGCCCTTACCGCGGCGGCGTGTACCGGGGCTTCTCGCGGCCGGCGCCCTCGCGGGCCTTCGTGGGCCCGCGAGCCGGAGCCGGCGGGTGGCACGGGCGAGGGCACCGGTAGCGGGCGCCGCGCCGGAGCACCTGCCCTCGGCGCGTCACCGGCTCCGGCAGGCGCGAGGGATCAGGGATCGACGCCGCTCTCGTAGTCGTAGAAGACGTTGCCGCCGCTGTAGTACTGCTGGTGGTTGTAGCCGCAGGCGCTGACGCCGTCGCTCCCCTGCTTCGTGTAGCAGAGGTAGGAGGCCGAGGTCCCGCCGCGCTGGAAGCCGACCAGGCCCTCGCCGTTCATGAGCCGCTTGCCCGAGTAGCTGCCGGCCCGCTGCGAGCCGCCCGCGAAGTTGGTGCCGTGCCCGTGGCCCAGGTTGGAGCCGTGGATGGAGCCGACGCGGCCGCCGCCGTGGCAGATCATGCAGGCGATGCCGCGCTCGGTCTGGGCGACCACGTAGTTGATCTGCCCGCCGTAGTGGAGACCGGTGGCCGGCGGATGCATGGCGCGCGACCAGGTGTACTTCGCCGGCGACTGGTACAGGGTGTCGCCGTACACCTCGAAGCGGTGGCAGTTCAGGCAGAAGTTGGTGCGGTAGGGCGAGCTGCCGCTCCCCGGGGGGTCGACGGCGACGTTGCTCACCGTCTGGAACTGCCCCGCGGTGGTGCTCGTGACCGCGCCCGACGTCGAGTAGACGGGGTAGGTCTTGCCCTTGTAGTTGCGGAGCAGCCAGCGCTGGCCGGAGCCGTGCGGGCCGTAGGCGTCGGTCGCGCCCGCCGGGGCGGCGACGTCGTCGCTGGCGTGGCAGTCGGTGCACTTGAGCGTGCTCCAGGGCCCCCAGGGCGGCACGAAGGTCGCCCCGAGCCCGGGGGTGAGCGCGAACGCCTGGCCGGAGCCGGCCCGGGCCGCCGCGCTCCGGTCGAGCACGAGGTGCGTCGCGTCCTGGATCGCGGCCACCTGGTACCACCCGGCCGCGCCCTGGGCCGGCGCGGCGCTGCCGACGAAGAGGAACCAGCCCGGGAGCGTGGTCGCGGGCCAGATGCTGCCGCTGAGCGTCACCACGCCCCTGCCGGACGCGTTGTCGGCGACGCTCACGGTCACGCCGGTGCTCGAGACGAAGCGGGGCCAGTTGGGGTTGTAGACCGAGCCGGCGACGTCGCTCGAGACGAGCGGCTGGTTGCGTCCGGGGGCGAAGACGGCGTGGTGGGCCAGGTTGTTCGGGTTGAACTCGTTCGCCACGTCGCTCTCGCGCAGGCAGCCGGCCGGGGACGCCTGGACCAGCGGCGACATGGCGGCGCCGTTGCCGAGGAGCGAGGTGCACCCGCCGGCGCTGGCGAGGCTGAAGTCGTTGAAGACCATCGACGAGAACGGGCCGGAGTTGGCGCCGGAGAAGGCCGCGATGGACCCCCGCCGGTTGTTCGACCAGGGCGCCGCGCTCGGGTCGGTGCCGTAGGCATAGCTCGAGTGGCACTTCAGGCACACGCCGGCCGAGGTGCTCGGGGTCGCGGTCCGCGTGAGCGTCACCGGGTTGTAGACGGGCTGCGAGGCGGGGCTCTGGGCGCCGTCCTGGCCCCGGAACGTCGCGTCGCCGTTCACGATCGGCTGCCCGTCGGTGCCCCACCCGTCCCAGTAGTCCGGGGGCGGGGGCTGCGCCGGGAACGCCGGCTCCACGCCCCAGGCCCCCTTGAGCGCGCCGCCGGGGTCGGTCGCCCCGAAGGCGCCGTTCGAGATCACCACGTACTTGCTGCCGGCGGCCGGGGCGGGGTCGCTGCCGCCGAACTTGACGGTCAGGGTGGTGGCGGTGTTGGCGAAGACGGTGCTCGTCGAGCCCGCCCCGGTCCCGGAGACGATCTTCACCGTCCAGCCGACGCGCCCGTTGACCGGCCAGGCGGCGGAGGAGTCGGTGAGGACGTCGAGGGCGGCCGACTCGACGCCGCCCGAAGCCTGCGCGGTGCCCGCCACGAAGCCGGTCACCGTCGCGGCGCCGCCGCCGGTGCGCCCGGCGCGGTGCGGATCGTGGCAGTCGGCGCACTCCACGTGACGGTTGGCGCCCGAGAGCGAGCCGTCGGCGGCGGCGGCCCCCTCGACCCCGGGCTTGTGCGCCGCCGGGTTCGCGCCGATCTCGTGCCTGGTCCGGTACCCGGTCGGCGGCGTGTAGTAGGTGGTCAAGGTGCCGGCCGGGAAGTCGTCCGGCCAGTACTGCGCCGAGCCGAGCGCGAACAGGCTCGTGCTCGGCGGCGTCATCGCGGTCGCGGCGTACAGGTCGCTCGCCGACATCGCCTTCGCCGGCCAGCCGTCGAGCGCCTCGCCCGCGTTCCGGTGGCACGAGTAGCAGAGCGTGGACGAGTCCATCCAGTCGGCCCCGTGCAGGCCGAACCTGGCCTCGGGATCGGTCGAGTACCGCTTGCCGAGCCGGTCCACGTGGCACTTGGCGCAGTTGGCCTGGAACTGGTTCTGGCCGACGTCCTTGAAGGGCTCCGCGGCGGCGTAGTTGTGGGCCGCGGAGGAGAACGCGGAGGCGTCGATGACGAGCGTCTGCGTCGAGCCGCTCGAGTCCACGTACGACTTCGTGAGCGCGCCCTTGTGGCAGGAGACGCACAGCCCGCCGGTCGCGGCGATGAAGTCGGTGTTGGTGAAGTTCACGTTCGGCAGCGCCGGCACGAGCGCGATGTCGGTGCGGAGGTTCATGCCGCGCCCGCCGGCCGCGTTCAGCGAGGGCAGGAAGAGGTCGTGATCGACGTGGCACATGAGGCAGCGCCGGTTCACGTCGACCTGCGACCCGCTCGGCGGCGAGGTCGGGTAGCTGGTCACGCCGCTGCCCGCGCTCGTGCCCGACCAGGAGGACGCCATGAGGTGGTGGTGCGCCGTGGTCGTCTGCATCGGCGACAGGACGGCGTTGTGGCAGAGGACGCAGTCGCGGCCGCCGGCGGGATCGGCCGAGAACCCGGTCGAGTGCCTGTGGCAGTCGGTGCAGCGCTGCGTCGGCCCCGGGCTCGCCGAGTAGTGGGCGTCGAGGTTTCCGTCGGCGCGCCAGCGCGGCAGGCCGGTGGACTGATCCTGGGTCCGGGTGTGGCACACCTGGCACGGGCCGGTGCGATCCGCGTTCACGTACGACGGCTTCCCGCCGCACGCCGGGTCGGCGGAGTCGCCGCAGGTGGCCTGGAACGAGACCGCCCGCGTCGGCTGGTAGCCGTTCACCGGCGGTGGCGTGATCTGCCCGGCCACCAGGTAGACGTTGGTGGTGCCGTGGGGCGCGTGGCAGTCGCGGCAGTGCGTGCTCCAGGCCCCGTACTGGCTCTGGGTCGTCTCGCTCGAGTGGGTGGGGACGTTGTGGCAGTCGGTGCAGAGCTGCGACGAGTTCTCGCGCCCGAGCAGCATGCCGTCGCCCGCGCCCTGCCGCAGGATGGTGAGGGTGACCGGGGTGGAGAGCGTGGTCTGGGTGCCGTTGCTGGCCTTGGCCACGAGGGTGTACGCGCCCGACTGGAGCGGCAGGACCGTCTCGTAGACGCCGGCGGTGGGGCTCCCGGCCGGCGTGGCCGGGTACTTGGAGCTCAGGGTGAGCGCCGTCGCGTGGGCCCAGGCGTCGGAGGTGATGGTCACCGGGCTGCTCGGGGCCAGGGCCGCGAGCCCGGCGGGATGGTAGACCCGCACCTGCACGCGGATCCCGGTCCGGGCCGGGCTCAGCGTCCCGCTGCGCGGGTTCAGGATCTCCACCATGGGCGAGCCGAGGGCCGGGTTCCCGGAGCTCGGACCCGCGACGATGGTGAACACGTTCCCGACCACGCCGGTGCCGCCGCTCGAGGCCGGCGCGTCCGGGGCGAGGCTGGACGGCTGCAGGGAGGCCTGGAAGGTGTCGCCCGGGGTGGCGCCCCGCGGGACCGACATGAGCAGCGCCAGGGTCACCGGGCTGCCGGCGCGGACGGCGTAGGCGAGGCTCGAGAAGTGATAGCCGCTGCCGGAGGCCGCGGCGTTCCCCACCACGTTCCCCGTCGCGTCCTCGACGAGCTGGAAGCGGAGGCCGTCGAGCAGGCTGGCGTAGCCGAGGTTGGCCAGGTCGAGCGACTCCAGCGTCACCGCGCCGCTGCTCGCCGTCAGGCTGAAGCGGGCCACCTTGACCCCGGCGGTGCCGGCGGCCACCGTCCCGCCGGTCGGCTCCGGGAGGGCCGGCGCGAGGGCCAGGGACGCGCAGACCGGCGCGAAGACCGCGCTGCTCACCACCGGCGGGACCGTGCCGTCGGGATCGGTGAAGGTGGCCTGGTAGTAGTAGGCCTGCGACGCCGACAGGGTCGTGTCCAGGCAGGTGCGCGCGCCGAGGCCTCCGACGGGCGACGGGCAGCCCGCGATGGCCGTCCACGGCCCGGTGGGCGAGAGGCCGCGCTGGAACAGCGTGGCGCTGTTGTCGTTGGTGTCCCCGCCGAAGGTGGCCGTCACCGTGGCCTGGCTGCAGCTGGTCACGTCCGCGCTCACGGAGGCGCTCGCCACCGCGAGCAGCGCCGGCTGGGGGATCACCGGGCCGGTGGGGTTCGCGACCGAGTAGTTGAAGCACGAGTCGGCCCCGAAGACGGCGTAGTAGTAGCGCGTGCCGTCGATCAGGGAGGTGTCGGTGAAGGTCGTGCCCGGGCCGCTGTAGACCACCAGGCTCGAGTCGATGAAGGCGCCGGCCGGGTAGAGCTGCCCGTCCACCGGCGCGCCGACGATGGGCACCGTGTCCCGGACGATCACCACCGAGGTGTGGCTCGGGCCCGGGGTCCAGTTGAGCGTCACCTGGCCGTCCTGCCGCACCACCCTCCCCTGCACCTGCCCGTTCACGGTGGTGCCCCAGGTCGGCGCGGCCGGCGTGAGGTCGTCGATCACCACCGTCGCCCCGCCGCGATCGCTCACGCTGAGGTTGGTGTAGCCGCCGTTCACGGCCGTCACCGTCCCGGTGAGCGCGAAGGCGGCGCCGGGCGCGGCCGGCATGGCCGCCTTGGTCTTCGGCGTGATGCGGACCCGGTACTGGACGGCGCTGCCCGTGACCGTGAGCGGCTGGGCCAGCGGGACGGTGAGGACGTCGGTGGTCGGGTAGTCCACCGAGCCGAGCGCGTTCCCCGCGTCGTCCGTGACCTCCACCCTGGCGAGGTACCGCCAGGCGCCGGGCGCGAAGGTCACGGTGACGCCGGTGACGCCGTTCGAGCCGGCGCTGTTCTGGAGCGTGAACGCGTCGAGGGACGTGGCCCCGCCGAGCGGCGCCGCGCAGAGCGGCGCCCCCGCGGGCCAGTCGGGCGGGTTCGCGCCGTCGCCGAGGTTGGTCCTGACCGGCGCCCGGTCGTAGGAGAAGCTGAAGCCGCGGTAGTCCGAGGCCGGCGAGGCGTTCAGGGACGCCCCGCCGTCGGCGTCGGTCCAGCTGAACGAGGTCCCCCCGCTCCAGTTGAGCCGCTTCGCCCACAGGTTCCGGTTGGCGTCGGAGAAGGCGAGCATGAGGGTGTCGGGCGAGCCCGGGTCGGGCGCCACCTCGAGCCAGCTCTTGCTCGCCGGGGCCGTCCCACCCCCGGACCAGTACTGCGACCGCGAGAAGGCGCCGCCGTCCACGGAGTAGGCGTAGGTGACGCTGGAGTCGTCCCAGCCGTCCCAGATCACCACCGCCGCGCTCGAGCCCGAGCGCGTCAGCCAGCCCGCCCCCAGGATCTTCTGCGCCGGGTCGATGTTGCCGTTGTTCCACTTCTGGGCGGCTCGCCCCGCCGTCTGCGCGATGGCGCTGCCGTCCCAGAGCACCACGTTGATCTGGGAGCCGGAGGGGTAGCTCCCCTGGTAGACGTCGGTCGCGGCCACCACCCGGTTGCTGATCGGATCGGCGGCCGCCACCACGTGGGCGCCCGGGGCGCCGCCGTTGACGGTCTGCGAGCCGGCGCTGGCGAGGGCCACCGGCGACTGCCAGCCCGCGCTCCGGTCGTAGTAGCGGTACTTGTTGGAGATGCTGGTCAGGCCGGCGTCGACCTCGGTCCAGAAGAGGATGAAGTTGCCCGTCAGGCTCTCGTAGGCCCCCGAGACGTCGTCGCTGTCGCCGGGCTGGCAGGCCCCGTACTGCAGGCCGGTGTGCGCCGCGGCCGGCTCGCCGGACCACGTGCTCCCGTTCCAGAACACCGTGGTCAGGTTCCCGGTCGGATAGTTGTTGTAGCCCGTCAGCGTGGTGTCCGAGACCGTGAGCGCCAGCTCGTCGGTCCCGGGGCGGGGCGTGAGCTTCACCAGGGCCACGTCGTTCACGAGGCGCGACAGCCGCAGCAGCCGCTCGTCGGTCCAGCTCGTGCCGTTCCAGATCCGGTAGCCGACCACCGGCCCCTGGCCGTCGCCCTTGGCGTACACCACCACGGCGCTGCCCGAGGACAGGTAGGCGATGTCGTAGCGGCGGGTGACGAGCGGCGTGCCCGAGTTGTAGGGGTAGTTGCACGCGTTGTAGGCGACGTTGGTGACGTACTTCCTCGTGGTCTGCAGGTAGTAGGTCCAGTCGTCCACCCAGCTCGTCCCGTTCCAGCGCTGGACGTACAGCGACGAGCCGAGCATGGCGCCCACCAGGTGCTCGTTGCGGGTCGGGGCGGCCCGATCCACGAGCTTGGTGAGGCCGGTCCCCAGCGTCCGGGTGGCGGCCGCGCCGCCGAAGGCGTTCGCGATCCCGTCGTACGCCTTGCCCTGGATCGCCGCGCCGCCCACGTCGTAGGAGAGGTGCCCGGAGGACGGGGCGTAGGCCGTGACCGCCTGGCCGGCGCGGTACGGGCCCGCCTGCAGGCCCGCCGACCAGCCGCCGCACGCGCTGCCGGCGAACAGCTTGTAGTAGTAGGCCACGCCGGGGCTGACGGAGGCGTCGGTGAACGTGCTGCCCGCGCCGGCGTAGACGATCGTGCTCGCGCCGAGCGCGCCCGGCGCGGCGTAGGTCTGGCCGGTCGCGGGGGCGTCGAGCACCGGCGCGGCGCTCCGCAGCACCAGCACCGAGGTGGCGTCGGCGGGCCGGCTCCAGGCGAGCGAGACGCTGGAGCTCGTCGGCGTCACCTTGGTCCAGCTCGCGTCCGGGGTGGTCTGCTCGAGGTACAGCGCGGCGCTCGCGCCGTCCTGGATCGACGCGTAGGGGCTCAGGCTGACGATCCCCGTGACGACGCCGCTCACGGCGAAGGTGGGCAGGTTCAGCGAGGCCCTGGGCGTGACCCGGATCCGGTACTGCGTCGCGGTGGCGGTCACGTTGATGGCCGTGGCGAGCGGCACCGTGACCACGTCGGAGCCGGGGGTCGCGACCGAGCCGTAGACGGTGCCGCCGTCGTCGCTCGTGACCTCGACGAGGGCGAGGTACGGCGCCGAGCCCGCCACGAAGGTCACGGTGACGGTCGAGAGCACGTCGCCCATGTCGCTGCGCAGGGTGAAGGCGTCGAGCGGCGTGGCGGCGGGGCTGGCGGAGGCGAGGCAGGCCGGCGCGCCGGAGGTCACGCCGGGCGGGTTCGTCCCGTCGCCGACGTAGACGGTCCAGGCGGCGGTGGGGACCGCGCGGTCGTAGGAGAAGCCGAAGCCGAGGGTCGAGGTGCTGGCGGCGGCGTTGAGGGAGCTCCCGCCGTCCGCGTCGCTCCAGGCGAAGCTCGTGCCCCCCTTGTAGGCGAGCCGCTTCGCCCAGACCTTGCCGGCGCTGTCCTGGAAGGTCAGCATCAGGTTGGTGGCGGCGAGCGGGTCCGACTCCGCCTGCATCCAGGTCTTCGAGCCGGGGACCGCCCCTCCGAACGAGCCGAGCTGCGGCGCGGAGAAGCTGCCGTCGAGCGACCAGGCGTAGGTGATCCCGCCGGTCTGCGCCGTGTCCCACATGACCATGGCGGCGCTCGAGCCGGCCGCGGACACCCAGCCCACCGCGAGCGGCTTCGTGCCCGCGGCCACCGGCGACGCGTTGGCGGAGGAGACGGCGGCGCTCGGCCCGAAGGCCGCGCCGCTCCAGACGATGGGGTGGATGGCCTGGCCGGCGTTGGTGGCGGCCACGATCTGGTTCGAGAGCGGGTTCCCGGCGGCCACGACCTGGAGCGGCCCCGAGCCGAAGGCGCCCCAGAGCGTCTTCGCGCCCCAGGCGGCGGTCTCGCAGGCGTAGGCGGTGCAGCCGGGAGCCTGGCGCAGGTGGCGCTGGGAGTAGAGCGTGGACGAGGTGCCCGACCCCTCGGCGAAGAAGGCGATGAAGTTGCCGGTCTTGCCCTCCCAGGCGCCGTCGAAGGCGTCGGAGTCGCCGAGCGCCGCGGCCCGGTAGACCGAGGTGCTCTGCACCACCTCCGCGTCCCACTGGGTCCCATCCCAGAACCGCGTGACGAGCTTGCCGTTGCCGTCCACCACCATGAGCGCGAGCTCGTTCGTGCCCGGACGCGGGACGAGCTTCATCATCACCGGCGTGCCGGTGAAGGCGCCCGAGGTGTAGGTCGCCCAGTAGCCGCTCTTGGCCACCGGGTCCCAGGACTCGTACTTCACCGAGCCGGCGCCGTTCGGCGCCACCACCATGGCGGTCCCCGACGCCGTGAACCCCACGTCGTAGTTGCGCACCGCGCTCGTGGCGGTGGTGCCGGCCACGACCACGCTTGGCCAGCTGGTGTCGAGCCCCTGGTAGAAGGTGAGGCCCGAGGTGCCGCCCTCCCGGCCGAGCAGATACTGGGAGTAGACCGGCGAGGACCGCAGCAGCAGGTACCCGGCGCCGTCGGTGGTGGAGCCGGTGGGCTCGACCGAGGCGCCGAAGGCGTTCGCCGCGCCGTCGTAGGCGCGCGTGGGCACGAGGTTGTTGCTGTTCACGAAGAGCCGGCCGCTCGAGGCCGGCATCGCGGTCATGGGGCTCGTCTGGAGCGGTCCGACCGAGACGCCCGGGGAGTAGCCGTTGCAGAGCCCCTTGTTGAAGAGCTTGTAGTAGTAGGGCCCGCTCCCGACGGTCGTGTCGGCGAGCGAGGTGCCGGCGCCCGCGTACACCACCGCGCTCTGGCCGATGGTCGCGCCCGCCGCGTAGGTCTGGCCGTCCACCGGCGCGTCGGCGACGGGGGCGCTGCTCCGCAGCACCAGGGCCGAGCTGACGATGGTCCCGGACCAGGTGAGGCCGATCTGCGCGCTGGTGACGTTCGTCCTTCCCCAGGCGAGGTCGGCCGGCTTCGCGTCCACGGCGATGGGCCCGGCCTGCGCGCCGCTGTTCGAGTAGTTCCCGCAGAGGTCCCGGGTGAAGATCTTGTAGTAGTAGCCCTGGCCCGCGACGACCGAGGCGTCCACGAAGCTCTTGGCCGTGCCGGCGTACACCACGGTGCTCGAGCCGATGGTCTGCCCCGCGGCGTACGTCGTGCCCGCGGCGGGGTAGTCGCCGATGCTGTACGACGCCCGGCGCAGGACCACCACCGAGGCCGCGTCCGAGCCGGTGGACCAACTGAGCGAGACCTGCGACGGAACGTAGCAGCCCGGGCTGCTCCACGCGGGCACCGCCGGCATCGCCTGGGCGTAGATGGTGGCGCTGGTGGCGTTGCTGAAGGACTTGGTCGGGCTGGCGGACGAGACCAGCGTGGAGACCGTCCCGCCCACCCCCGGCCCGGCGACCTGGTAGTTCGCGGGGGACGTGGAGTACATCGGGAAGCTCGACTTCGGCGTGATCTTGAGGTGGTAGCGCTGCGCGACGTTGGTGACCTGGATCGGCGTGGAGAAGGAGATCGAGGTGATGGACGTCGAGGTGCCGAGCACCGTGCCGCTGTCGTCCGCGACCGACACCTGGCCGATGTAGCTCGAGGCGCTCGCGGGAAAGCTGAAGCCGAGGGAGCTGACGGAGATGCCCGACGCGCTGTCGGACAGCAGCGAGAAGTAGTCCGCGTCCACCGTGGCCGAGCCGGCGCACATCGGCGCGGTGAGCGGCATCGCCGGCGGCGGCGAGCCGGTGCCGTCCGAGACCCAGATGCTGTTCGCGAGCGCCGCGATCGGCCAGCTCAGCGCCACCGCCAGCAGGACCGCGATCCCCTTCACCCTTCCCATGCGCGCCCCCCCGACTCGTACCGTCCGGGCAGATATTTGCACAAACGGGGCCACCCATGCGGGGGATTCGTTGACGCTTGGTCACGGCGGCGCTGACCACCCGTGAACCCGGCCGGCCCTGCGGCGGCCGCGCTACGGCGCCGGCTGCCAGACGCGCACCCAGTCCACGTCCATGTGGGTGGTGCTGGCGGCGCGCGTGCCGTAGCCGCCCGCCGGGACGTAGCCGGCCCAGGTCCCGTCCTCGACCTCGCAGGTGAGCTGCAGGAACTCGCTCCGGTTCGAGATCCCCTGGGCGAAGGACCAGACCTGCGCGCCGTCCACGTAGAACGCGTAGCCCGCCGGCGTCCAGAGGACGGCGTAGGTGTGCCACTCGCCCTGCACCGGCGCGCCGTCCGGGAGGGTGGTGACGTTCGAGAAGTCCTTGCGGTCGGCGCCGTAGCCGTCCCAGTGCAGCGCCTGCTGGACCATGTCGCGCAGCGCGTCCCAGCCCTTGGTGTCGGTGACCCGGTGCTCGACGACGTCGATCTCCGCCCCGGCGGTCCCGGGGTCGCCCACCGGATTGCCCACCGTGGACGCGAACATCCAGAAGGCGCACCACTCGCCCGGCGCGTCCTGGAAGCGGATGCGGGCCTCGTAGTAGCCGTAGGTGGACTCGAACGCGTGCTCGGTGGAGAGGAAGCCGGTGTAGTTCTGGCCGTTCTCCGTGTACGTGGTCAGCGTGAGGAGGCCGTTCGCGACGCTCACCGCGTCCGGGGTCGCCGCCGCGTCGCGCCGCGGGAAGCTCTGGGCGGTCCACTTCGTGGGGTCGAGCCCCGAGCCGTCGAACTCGTCGTGCCAGACGAGGTGGTAGCCGGGGACCGGCGAGGGCCAGGAGAGCGCCGGATCGGCCGGCGTGGCGCTGCCGCCCTGCGCGGTGCCGGTGGCGCCGCCGGCGCTCCCCTCCCCGGCGCCCCCGCCCGGCGCCGCGGGCGCGCCGCCGCCGCCGCCGGTGCCGGAGCCGGCGCCCGGATCGGCCGTGGTCGTCGGCGTCGGAGCAGCCGCCCCGCCGCAGGCCAGGGCGAGGAGGAGCGCGGCGGGAGAGAGCGGACGAAGGAGCGGACGGAGCGGGTGCATGCACCCGGACGAACGGCTCCGGGGGAGGCGGGATTCCCGCGCCTTGCCGCCCGGCCGCGGCCGAATGGACGACTGCCCGGCGGGCTCAGGCGGGCGGGAGCACCCCGTGCACGCTCTCGAAGAGCGCGGTCAGGTCGAAGGGCTTCGCGAGCAGGGTGACGGCGCCGAGGCAGTCCGCCTGCCGCGGCGGCGCCGCCGAGACCACGATGACGGGGATGCCGGCGAGCGACGGATCGCTCTCCTGCGCCTCGCGGAACTCCCAGCCGTTCATCCGGGGCATCATCAGGTCGAGCAGGATGAGGTCGGGATGCATCGCGAGGGCCGCCGTCAGCCCCTCGCAGCCGTCCCGCGCCGTGGAGACCTGGTACCCCTCGAACTGGAGCACCTCGGCCAGGCTCTCGCGGATCGCCTCGTCGTCGTCGATGACCAGCACCCGGGCCACGAGCGCTGTCTAGCGGGGGAGGATCGGGGCGCCACCGAAAAACCGCGGACCCCTCGGAGGGCTCCTGACCGCTCCATCCGCACCTGGATCGCGGAGCGGGGTCGGGCCGACCGTCGCCGGCCGCCGCTCCGACCCCGTCATGACGGAGTGCTAGAGTCCGCGAGATGCCGCAGCTCCTCGTCAACGTGGACGTGGACGATCTCGACAATGCCGTGCGCTTCTACACGAGCGCGCTGGGGCTCTCCGTCGGAAGGCGGTTCGGCGGCGCGGGGGTCGAGCTCGTCGGGGCGGAAGCGCCGATCTACCTGCTCGTCGCCGCGCCCGGCACGATGCCCTTCCCTGGCGCCGCTGCCACGCGCGACTACGGCCGGCACTGGACGCCGGTGCACCTCGATTTCGCGGTGGGCGACATCGAGGCTGCCGTGGCGCGGGCCGTGGCGGCCGGCGCGCGCGTGGAGCTCCCCATCGAGCAGCGCACGTTCGGCAAGATGGCGGTGCTGGCGGATCCCTTCGGCCACGGGTTCTGCCTGTTGCAGTTCGAGGGGCGCGGCTACGACGAGATCGCGACGGGCGTTGGCTAGCAGGACCTGCGCAGGCTGCTGGTCCGCGGCACCCCGCCCCCTCGCCGTTGGGCCGTAGCCAAGTTGAGGGGCCGTGCTTTCCGCCTGGGAGTCACCCGCCCCTGGGCCCGTCGCGCCGTTCCTTCCGCGGCTTCGGGGGGCTCGGCTCTAGACCGGTCAAGTCCCGATCGCTGTGCGACACGGCCGCACAGTGAAGCCCCTCGGCTCTCGACGATCTATGCCTCGACCCCAGTCACGTTCGCCCGTCTCGTAATCCGCATTCAATTCGGATTACTACGCAGTATCCGGACTCCCTCAAAGGCGAAGGTTGCACCGCCAACCAAGTAGCCCAGCAAGTCCACTCCGCCTATCCAGGACTCTGGCCAATTGACGGCCATGGGCAGAATGAGCAGCAACCCCCGAACTTCGCAACATGCTCCCAATACAATATAGCCGATAGCATGGAAGGTTCGACCGCGCACGATTCACCTCTTGGTCTGGTCGCCCACGAACAAAGCACTTGCGCTTACTTGCCTTCTTGAGTGGTGCACTCGCGTCACTCACGCCGCCATGGCATCCCCGCTGTGGTGCGAGGTCAGCAAGTCCATATCGAGGTATCGACGGTCAGTCCAGATCGCGGTGACCTGGAGGGCGACGGCGGTGACGAGCCGGAGCGCGCTGGCCCAGTCGGGGGAAGGCCCCCACCGCCCGCGTCCCGCGCCTGATCTCGCCGTGGAGCCGCTCGAGCCGTTCGTCGAGCGGATGCGGTGCCAGTGCTCCTGCGGGAAGGCGTAGAACTGCGTCGCGGCGACGAAGCCGTCGTCCAGGCACTTCATCGCTTCGGGCAACTGTTTGCCACAAGCTGCGGCACACGTTCTGCTCGCGACTCGCGATGGCGGACGTCCCGATGCTGACCATCCAGGCCCTCGCCGGGCACGAGTCCATCGAGACGAGACGACCCAGCGCTACATGCACCTCTCGCAAGCGGCGCCGCTGGACGCCATCCGGCGCCTCGACGCGCGCTCGCGGGGAGACCTGGGGGAGACGGAGGGGGAGGCGACCGGAAACGTGAGGGAAGTCAGCAGGTAAACTAGTGGCCCCGGCGGGACTCGAACCCACGGCCTACGGTTTAGGAAACCGCCGCTCTGTCCAGCTGAGCTACGGGGCCGGCCACCTGCGCTGACGCGCGCGGCAGGGCCGTATACCACAGCGCCTCGCCGCCGGCAGCCCGAGAAGCGGCGGCCCCTCCCGGCGCGCCCGGGGGCCTCACCAGGAGATGGTGTAGACGAACCGCTCCCGGTCCGGCCGCCAGTCGGCCTCGGTGCGGGCCTCGACGCCGCACTGGCGCGGCAGCGCCGCCATGGCGCCGAGGAGCGGCAGCAGCGTGGTCTCGCAGCGGAGCAGCGCCGGGACGGGCTGGTGCACCAGCCGCACGAAGTCGTCTCCCCGCGCCTCCACCACGAGCCCGCCGCAGTCCTGGTAGAGCAGCGGCCAGGACTGGACGGCGTACGAGAGGAGCACGCCGGGCTCGCGCCGCTCGAACCAGAGCGCCGCCTCGTAGAAGGCCCGGAACAGGGGCGCGCGCAGGAGCCGGCGCAGCACCCCCGCCCCCCAGCGCTCGAGTCCGTCGCGGCCGAGCGCGGCCTCGGCCGCCACGCAGATCGCGACGAGGTCCTCCGCGGGGAGCCAGGCGAGCCGGTGGGAGCGCTGCACGCGCCAGCGCACCGGATCGGGCACGAACGGGGCGCCGGGGCCCGACGCCGCCGCCGACTCGAGCAGCTCCGCGAGCAGGAGCTGGAGGTGGGCGGCGCGGACCTGCGGAGTGGGCTGGCTCATGGGGGGCGCGAAGGGCGGCGCAGCCTACTACGAGCCGCGGTCGCGACTCCAGGGAGGGGCCCCCTCGCCCCGCGTCCCGAGCGGCCTCAGGTCCAGGGCTGCCGGGAGCGCTCCGCCCAGTAGGCCTCCGGGCCTTCCCGGAGAGCCCCCAGGCGCTCGGTCGCCGCCTCATCGAGCGAGAGCCGGAGCGCCGCCAGGTTGGAGCGGAGCTGCCCCACCGTCGCCGCGCCGAGGAGCACCACGTCGGCCCAGGGTTGCGCCAGGACGGCCGCGAGCGCCACGGCGTCGGCGCCGGCGCCCGTCCGCGCCGCCACCTCGGCCAGCGGGCCACCCTGCCCGGCCGCCCCGCGCGGCGTGAGCCGGCCGTTCGCGAGCGGCTCCTTCACGATCACCGTCCGGCCGGCCGCGTGCGCCCGGGCGAGCGCGTCGCCGCAGGAGCGGTCGAGCAGGTTCCAGGTGGCCTGCACCGCCGCGAAGAGCGGGGCGCCGCCCCGGACCACCTCGAGCGCGCGCAGCACCACCTCGGCCTGGCGCGCCCCGCTCACGGTGAGCCCCACCCGCACCCCCCGGTCGCGCAAGCGGGCGAGATCGTCGAGCAGCGCGCCGTCGCCGAGCGCCGGGCTCTCCGGCGTGACCGAGTGCACCTGGTAGAGCGACAGCCAGGGGCCGAGGAGCGCCTCGCTCTCCTCGAGCTGCTCGGCGAAGGCCGCCCGCGAGTGGTCCTTCACCTCGTGCCGCTCGGCCTCGAGCCGCCACGCGCCCACGTACCGGTAGCCCCACTTCGAGCCGACGGCGAGGTCGCCCGGCCCGAGCCCCCTCCCCTCCAGCCACGCGCGGAGGAACGCCTCGCCGCGCCCGTAGGAGCGGGCGGTGTCGAAGTAGCGGACCCCCGCCTCGAAGGCCTCGTCGAGGACCTGGTGCGCGTGCCGCTCCATCGCCTCCGGCGAGCGCCCCTCCGGGAAGTCCTCGCCGTGGCCGAGGGTCTGGTACGCGGGGCGGCCGATGGCCGCCATCCCCATGCCGAGCCGCGTGATCGAAGGGCCACCGGCCCCGAGCCGCCTCGCCTCCATCCTCACTCCTCCTCGCCCGCCGAGGGGCGCGCGCGTTCGGGCCCGCCGAGCTCCTCGAGCAGCGCTCGCCAGCGGGCGCGCTCGTCCGCCGGCGCGACCAGCGGGGCCAGCGCCTCGACCCGCGCCCTCAGCTCCTCGAGGAAGGCCGGCTCGCGCTCGGCGCGGTCGAGGAGCGCGGCCAGCGCCGCGGCATCGCCCACCGGGAAGTAGCCCGGGTAGTCCTCGCCGAGCAGTCCCAGCGAGCCTTCGATCCGGGTGGAGAGCACCGGCACGCGGTTCGCGATCGCCTCGGTCACCACGTTGGCGCCGCCCTCCAGGCGCGAGGTCACGAGGAGGAGCCGGCTCCCGGCGAGCGTCCGGAGCGCCTCCCGCCGCGGGCGGTCTCCGAGCCACCGGTAGCGCGGCTCGGCCGCGGCGGCCTCGGCCGCGCGCGCGGCGTCGGCGGGGTCGAGCGCGGCGCCGAGGTGCACGAGCGAGACGCGCGACGACGCCGGCAGGCGGGACACCGCCCGCGCGGCGAGGAGCGGGTCCTTCACCTCCCGGAGGTGCGCCAGCAGGCAGACCCGGAACGCTCCCTCGGGCGGGGCGAGCGGCGCCACCGGGCGCGCCGACTGGTAGATGACCCGGACCTTGCCGCGCACCTCCTCCGGCAGCGCGCGCTCGGCGCGGGGCTGGAGCACCACCAGGCGAGACGCCAGCGCGAGCGAGCTCCGCGCCTCCGCGGAGGCGGGCAGGTCCTGGTAGAGGTCGGTCCCGGTGAGCGCGACCACCAGCGGCGCGCCGGACCGGGCCGCGCGGAAGGCGGCCGCGGCACCGTGGCTGCGCCGGGCGTGGAGGGCCACGAGCAGGTCGCAGGGCTCGCCCGCGTAAGCCGTGCCGAGCCGGACGCGGTGGCCGAGCGCGCGCAGGTGGCCGGCCCAGCGCAGGGCCGTGACCCGGTTCCCCTTGCGCGTGCCCTTCCCGGCGGGAGTGACGATGAGGATGTCCAAGGGGGAGAGGGTCTACCTTCGCCCCCGGGCGGGGGCAAGGGCGCGCTCGCGCGCAACGCCCCATGTGGCTCGGGTGCCGTGGGCTGGAGAGGCCCTTAAGCGTTATTGATGCGTATCAATCCACGCGACGGTTCGGGCAGAGGTCGTCTGGCGGTGCTCTCGACGTTGGCGGCGGGGACGCTCGCGGCCACCGCGTGGTCCACCCTGGCGGCGGCGCGCGCGCAGGCGGTGCAGGTGGCGCCGGCGGCGGTGCTGGCGCTCTCGCCCGGCGGCACGGGCGAGCCGGGCGCGTGCCCCTCGCTGCCGCCGGGTCACCCGCCCATCGGCAGCCTCCTGCCGCCCGGTCACCCGCCGATCGGCGGCGCCCCGGAGGACGAGCCGACCGCCCTTCCGCCGGGCCACCCGCCGATCGGCCCCCGCGGCTCGACGCCGCACGCGCTGCCGCCCGCCGGCGGCGATCGCGGCCGCGCGCTCTTCGAGGAGCCGGCGCTCCGCGACATCTGACGGCCCCGCTACATCACGCCCCACTGCCGGACGAACTCCAGGAAGACCTGGTACTCGCCGTCGGCGTAGCCGCGCGCCCGGAGGAGGTCCTTCGCGTCGGCCGCGCCGAGGTCGGCCGACTCGGCGACCAGGCGCCGGCGCTCCCGCCGGAGGCGGAAGCCGGCCGACCCGAGCGCCGCCGCGAGCCCCTCCACCCGCGCCGCGCGGCCGGGGCTCCCGTCGAGCGCCGCGGTGATCCGGACGAGGTGGTCCACCATCACTTCACCCCGAGCCAGTAGCTCGCGAAGACCGAGTTCGAGAGCCAGTAGCCGAGGGGCACGTTCACGGCGACGCCCACGGCGAACGCGGCGAGCGGCCGCCACCCGAACGACTTCAGCTCCCGGAACCGGGTGGTGAGGCCGATGCTGAGGAAGGTGAAGGTGAAGGCCCAGCCGCGGAGCGACTTGAGCGGCCCGATCGCCTCCTTGGCGTACTGCGCGCCCACCTTCGGCGCGAGCAGCGCGAGGGTCACCGTGACCGCGAGGGAGGCGGCCAGGAACCCGAGCACGAACTTGGGGAAGCGGCGCCAGACCTCGCCCACCGCCACCCGCTCGCGCTCGCCGCCCGGGGTGGCGCGGCGCTCCCAGCGGGTGATGGAGAGGAACGCCACCACCACCGCCCAGACGCCCACGAACATGTCGCGGCCCACCACCTTCATGAGCGTGAAGGTCTTGATGGCCCGCTCGTCGCCCACGGCCGAGGCGGCGGCGAACCCGGCGGCGTCGGCGAACTCCGAGGTGCCGATCCAGGCGCCGGTCGGCCCCGCGGCCATGCCGAGGTGGCGCGCCCAGGCCGGCAGGGCGAAGATCATCGCCACCGCCCACACGATCACCATCGAGATGGCCACCGAGACGTGCTCCTTCTCGGCGCGGCAGGCGCCGCCGATGGCGATGGCGCCCGACACCCCGCAGATCGAGCCGCCCGCCCCGAGGCAGGCGCCGAGGCGGGGATCGAGGCCGAAGAGGCGCGTGGCGGCGAGGTGGATGGTGACGAAGGTGACGAGGGAGACGATGGAGGCCTGCGCGATGGCGAGCGGCCCGGCCTGCAGGATCACCGTGAACGGCAGGGTCGCGCCCATGAGCACGATGCCGGTCTTCACGTAGAACTCGGTCCGCAGCGCGGCGTGGAGGAAGCGCGGCAGCGGCGCCAGGTTCCCGATGAGGAGCCCCACCAGCAGCGCCAGGAGCGGCGTCTCGAGCTGCAGGCCCTTGAGGGTGGCGTTCGAGCCGAGCACCGTCACCACGAGCGCGAGCAGGAAGAGCACCGCGAAGCCGGCGGCGAAGGCGCGGACCGGCCAGCCCATCACCCGCCCGGCGACGGCGAAGGTGGCGAGGAAGAGCGCGAAGAGCGAGACGAGCCCGCGCGGATCCGCGAGGAGCCCGGCGAGCACCTTGCCCGGCGCGCCCGACCAGCCGGGGACCGAGACCGCCGCGAGGCCGAAGAAGCGGGAGCCGGCGAAGAAGGTGAGCGTGGCCGCGAGGACCAGGCCGAGCGCGATGGCCATGGCCCAGGTGTCCTCGCGGGCGAGCAAGGGGAGGCCGTTGGGGGGCACCGCGCGGCGGCGCGCCTGGGGGGCTTCGCGCGGGGCGGTCGTGGCGGGGAGGGCGGCTTCGATCGACATGGGCGGACTCCGGAGCGGCGAGGTGCTGACGCCCGGAATCCTAGATACTGGACGACCGTCCGGTCAAGCGGACAACAGATTTTTATCCGCTATACCGGATGGAGCCCTCCGCGAAGCCCCCCTCCACCGGGACGAAGCGCCGGATCTCGACCACCCGGCCGGCGCGCAGGCCGAGGACGAGCTGCTCCGCGCCGGGGATGGCCTCGACGCCGTCCGGGGCCGCCCCCTCGCGATCCCGGGCCGAGAGGACCGCCGGCGCGTCCACGTGGGAGTGCCAGACCGCCACCACCTGCCCGCCGCCAGCGCGCAACCGCTTCGCGAGCCGGAGGTGCGCCAGCGGATCGATCGTGAAGGCGTCGGGCTCGGGTGAGACGTTCGGCAGCGGCACGGCGGCGAGCGGGCCACCCTCCCCCTCTCGAACCACGAAGCCGCACCGCTCCCGGTCCGGGGTCTCCTCGCAGAGCCGCGCCAGCTCGGCGAGGAGCGGCGCCGGGTACGCGCCCGCCGCCGGGGGGAGCTCGCGCCGGGGCGCCACGCGCTAGTACCGGGGCAGCGAGGGATCGACCTCGTCCGCCCAGCGCAGGATGCCGCCCGCGAGGCTCGCCACCCGCGCGAAGCCGGCGGCCTGGAGCTGGCGCACCGCCCGCGCGCTCCGCACGCCGCTGCGGCAGTACACGACCGTCTCCCGCTCCGGATCCAGCCCGGCGAGCTCCTCCGCCAGCCGCGACAGCGGCGCGAGCCTCGCCCCCTCGATCCGGCAGAGCTCCCACTCGCGCGCCTCCCGGACGTCGAGCAGCACGGGCGCGTCGCCCCGGCGGCGGCGCGCGTCGAGCTCGCGCGGCGCGATCTCCGGCACCGGCCCCGCCGGCTCGCCCCGGGTCCCGCAGAACTGCTCGTAGTCCACGAGCGCCCGGAGCTCGCGGGTGCCGCAGGCCGGGCAGCGCGGGTCGGGCCGCAGCTTCACGGCGCGGAACTGCATCCCGAGCGCGTCCACCAGCAGGAGCCGCCCGACCAGCCCCGGCAGGCCGAGCACGAGCTTCACCGCCTCGGTCGCCTGGATCACCCCGACCAGCCCCGGCAGCACCCCGAGCACCCCGCCCTCGGCGCAGGACGGCACGGCCCCGGGCGGCGGCGGCTCGGGGTAGAGGCAGCGGTAGCACGGCCCGCCCGCGGCGCAGAGGACGGTGGCCTGCCCCTCGAAGCGGTAGACCGAGCCGTAGACGTTCGGCTTGCCGAGGAGGACGCAGGCGTCGTTGACGAGATAGCGGGTGGCGAAGTTGTCGGTGCCGTCCACCACGAGGTCGTACCGGCCGAGGAGGTCGAGCGCGTTCTCGGAGGTGAGGCGGGCCTCGTGCAGCTCCAGGCGGACGTGCGGGTTCACGTCGGAGAGCCGGTCGCGCGCGGACTGGGCCTTGGGGCGGCCGATGTCGCGGGTGCCGTGGAGCACCTGGCGCTGGAGGTTGGTGACGTCCACCGCGTCGAACTCGACGAGGCCGAGCGTGCCCACGCCGGCGGCGGCGAGGTAGAGGCCGATGGGCGACCCGAGCCCGCCCGCGCCGACCATCAGCACCCGCGCCGCCTTGAGCCGGCGCTGCCCCTCGAGCCCCACCTCGGGGAGCGTGAGGTGGCGGCTGTAGCGGAGGCGCTCCTCCGGCGTGAGCGGCGGCAGCTGGGAGGGGTCGAGGCCGATCGGCATGAGGTTCGTCTTGTAAGCGGAGCGCCGCCTGCCGGGCCAGCCCATCTCGCCCCGGTGGGGTGCGCGGCGGGTGGGTCGGCGAGGCTCCTGGCGCGGCGTGGACCGATCTCTTACCCCGGCAACCACGCGAGATCACGCGCTCTCGTGCTGGCCTGTGCCATGCAACAACGACACGCGACAAGGGGAACGCATGCGGACACTGCGTTGGATGGTTCCGTGGTTGGCGCTCCTGGCCGCGACGGCCTGCGGCGAGACGTCGTCTCAGCTCCCGAGCGAGGCGCAGGTCCTCTCGGACGCGCGCGCCGAGTGGGGGGGGCGCGTCGGCATCACCGGCATGAGCCTCGAGTGGATCCGGGCGGACCCCGCGGACGACGCGGTCGCCTACGCCCGGCTCAAGCTCGAGGGGCCCGGGGTCCACGATCTCGCGCGCTTGCACGTCACCTACGCCCGGACCCTCGAAGGGTGGCGCGCCTCCCGCCTGCGCATCCGCGAGCTGCGCGACTGAGGTTTCGAGCGCCCGGGCGCCCCATCGCGCCGCCGCCGGGCAGGCGATCGCGCGGTACCGTGACAAACCCGTGACACGACGCGTGCGAGACTCCGCCGCGCCGCGCACACACCATGATCCCTCGCCTGCCCATCTCCCGCTTCGCCGCTCGCACCGTCCCCGCCCTGCTCGCCCACACATCCGCCCGGGTCCCTGGGCGGACGTTCATGCGCTTCCTCGATCCCGCCACCCCGGGCGCGCCGCCGCGGGAGCTGACCTTCGAGGGCTTCCGCGCGCAGGTCTGCCGCGCCGCCGCCTGGCTCGGGGCGCGGGGCGTCCGCGCGGGCGACCGGGTCCTGCTCCTCGCCGAGAACGCGCCCGAGTGGCAGGCGGTCGCCGTGGCCACGCAGCTCCTCCGCGCCGAGCCGGCCGCGCTCTTCGCCAGCCTGGGCGCGCCCCAGGCCGAGGAGATCGCCCGCCGGGTCCGGCCGCGGATCGTCTACGTCTCGGGCGAGGCGCAGTGGTCGAAGCTCGCCCCGGCGGCGGCCGACCTCGCGGCGGCCGGGCTCACCGCGGTGCTCGCGCAGGCGCCGCTCCCCCCGGCCTCCGTCCCCGCCGGCGTGGCGCTCGCGGCGGTGCCGGAGGCGCTCGCGCCGGGGGCCCCGGCCCTCTCCCTCGCCGAGTTCGAGGCGCGGGCCGCGGCCGTCGGCCAGGAGGACCCGTTCCTCCTCCTCTTCACGAGCGGCACCACCGGGCGGCAGAAGGGCGTGCGGCTCCCGCAGCGCACCATCTGCCACGCCATCGACGGCGGCGCGGCCGCGGTCGGCGTGGGCGAGGACGACCTCGGCCTGCACCTCCTCCCCTTCGGCCACGTCGCCGGGCACGACCAGTGGATGCTCGCCCTCGGCCAGGGGCACGGGCTCGTCATGATCGCCCGCCGCGAGGACCTGCCGCGCGCGCTGACCTTCGGCCCGACCTACCTCTTCTCGGTCCCGCTCGTGTACGAGCGCGTCCGCCAGCAGGTGCTCGAGAACCTCGCCCGGCAGCCGGCGCCGCTGCGTCGCCTGCTCACGGCCGCGATCGAGGCCGCGGCCCGGCGGGCGGTGGACGGCACGCGGACCCTCCGCGATCGCGCCCTCGCCGGCCTGGCCCGCCGCCTCGTCGGCCGCAAGCTCCGGGCCGCGCTCGGCGGCCGGGTGCGGGGCCTCTTCTCCGGCGGCGCGCCCGCCTCCGAGGCGCTGTTCCGGTTCTACGAGGGGCTCGGGCTCCCCTTCGTCGAGCTCTACGGGATGAGCGAGACGGCCGGCCTCATCTCCTCGAACCTGTTCCACGGCCGGCGCGCGCCCAAGGAGGCGGGGCTCGTCACGCCCGACCACGAGATCCGCTTCTCCGAGGACGGCGAGATGCTGGTCCGCGGGCCGCTCCTCTTCTCGGGTTACCTCGATCCGGCCGACGGCGAGGGCTGCTACACCGACGACGGGTTCTTCCGGACCGGCGACCGCGCGCGGCTCGGCGACGACGGGCTGCTCCGCGTGGAGGGGCGCAAGAAGCACCTCCTCGTGCTCTCCACCGGCAAGAAGATCGCGCCCGAGCCGGTGGAGACCGCCATCGCCTCCGCCCAGCCGTTCCAGGGGGCCGTGCTGCTCGGCGAGGGTCGCCCCTTCGTCGCGGCGGCGGTCTTCGTGGCGAAGGAGGAGCTCGCCCGGCTGGCGGAGCTCGGCAAGAACGCCGCGGAGGAGCTGCTCCCGCGCGCCCGCGAGGCGCTCGAGGCCTTCTCCGAGTACGAGAAGCCGAAGCGGCTGCTCGTCATCCCGGGCGCGCCGGCCGATCACCCGTCCCTCGTGACCCCTACCCTGAAGGTCCGGCGCGAGGCGCTCCTATCCCTCCTGGGATCCGAGGTGGCAGCCCTCTACGGGCCGACGTAGCGGGGGTCGCGGCGCCCGCCCGACGCGGTTAGCACACCTCCTTCCACGAGGCGCCCGCGGGCGCCCAGAGGAGGAGCTCCCATGGAGACCGGCCTGGAGTCGGTGGAGCGGGTCGATTTCGGCGCCCTGTCCCTGCAGGATGCGCTCGATCTCGCCATTCTGATGGAGGAGGAGGCGCGCGGCCGGTACGAGCTGTTCGCCCGCACGGTGGGCGGGCGGTACGCCGGCGACGCCTCCGAGATGTGCCGCATGATGGCCGGCAACGAGGCCAAGCACGGCGCCCAGCTGGCCGAGCGGCGGCAGGCGCTGTTCGGCGCCGCGCCGGCCCGGCTCTCGCCCGATCAGCTCGACGACGTGGAGGCGCCCGACCTGGGCCGGCCGCGGGTCTTCATGTCGGCCCGCCAGCTCATGCGGGTGGCGCTCGACTCCGAGCGCAAGGCGGAGGCGTTCTTCCGGTCGGCGCTCCCGCACGTCCGGGACCCCGGCGTGCGGGAGCTCTTCCTCGAGCTCGCGGCCGAGGAGAAGCGGCACCAGGTGCTCGTGGAGAGCTGGATCGAGCGGCTGCCGCGTGGCCCCGACCTCGAGGACGAGGACGCCGACGAGCCGGGCACCGACCCGGGCAACTGACGCGCCAGAGGTGACGAGTGGGAAGAGTGCTGCTGGTGGACGACGACCCGCTGGTGCTGCGAGGCTACCGGCGCATCCTCGAGCAGGCGGGCCACACCGTCGAGACGAGCCTCGACGGCGCGCAGGCGCTCGCCCTCGCCGCGCGCCGGCCGTTCGACGTCGCCCTCACCGACATCGCCATGCCCCACATGGACGGGGTCGAGCTCCTGCGGCGGCTGCGGGCCCTGCAGCCCGACCTGCCGGTGCTGCTCGTCACCGCCACGCCGAAGCTCGAGAGCGCCATCCAGGCGGTGGACTACGGCGCGCAGCGCTACCTCCAGAAGCCGGTGGACCGGCGGCTGCTCCTCGAGAGCGTGGACAAGGCCATCGGGCTGCACCGGGTGGCGCGGCTCAAGCGCGAGGCGCTCGGCGCGCTGTCGGACGACCCGGCCTGGAAGCTCGACCGCGACGCGCTCGAGCGGGCCTTCGAGGCGGCCCTCGCGACCGCCTGGATCGCCTTCCAGCCCATCGTCCGCTGGAGCGACCGGCGCATCTTCGCCTACGAGGCGCTGGTGCGGAGCCTGCGGGGCCCGCTCGAGCTCCCGCCCGAGATCATCGCGGCGGCGGAGCGGCTCGGGCGGCTGCACGACCTCGGGCGGCTGGTGCGGGGCCTCGTGGCGCGCGCCGCGCCGCACTGCCCGCCGGACGCGCTGCTGTTCGTGAACCTCCACGCCTTCGACCTCGACGACCCGGCGCTGTACGACCCGGCCGCGCCGCTCTCGCGCGTGGCGGACCGGGTGGTCCTCGAGGTCACCGAGCGCCACTCGCTCGAGGGCATCGCCGACGTGCAGCGGCACATGGCCGACCTGCGCCGGCTCGGCTTCCGCATCGCCGTGGACGACCTCGGCGCCGGCTACGCCGGCCTCGCCAGCTTCGGCATGCTCGAGCCGGAGGTCATCAAGATCGACATGTCGCTCACGCGGGGGGCCGACTCGGCCGAGAAGCAGCGCCTGCTCATCCGCGCCATCGCCAACCTGGGCCGGAACCTCGACGCGCTGGTGGTGGCCGAGGGGGTGGAGACGCAGGCCGAGCGGGACGCCCTGGTGGCCCAGGGCTGCGATCTCCTCCAGGGCTACTTCTTCGCCCGGCCCGCGGACGGCTTCTCGGACGCGCGGGCGGACAGCCTCTGATCCCCGGCCGCCCGGCTACCCGCCCCGCCCGCCGCGGATGTAGGTGTTGAGCTGCTCGATGAGCCAGCGGTTGTCCTCGAGCATGAGGTTCACCACGTCGAGCATCGAGATGACGCCGACGACCTCGCTGCCCTGCTTCACCAGCAGGTGGCGCGTGAAGTGCGTGCGCATGAGGTGGGCGCAGTCGCGCTCGGTCGCCGTGGGCGGCACGGTCGGGATCTCGGGGCGCATGATGTCCGCGAGCTTCCGCTCGGCGGTGACGTCCTTCGCCATGATCGCGTAGACGAGGTCGCGCTCGGTGACGATGCCGACGAGCTTGCCGTTGCGCTTCACGCCGACGGAGCCGATGTGCTTCTGCTCCATCAGCCGGGCGGCCTCATTGCAGCTGGTGTGCTCGTCGAGCGCGACCACGTCGCGGACCACGAGCTTTTCGATGGTGGGCATGTGCGTGGGGTTCCTCCGGGGCGCATCATACTTAACGTTCGCTCCCTTGGAGTGTCGATCCGGGAGTCGTTGACACCCCGGCCCGGCCGGGCTTAGTTCGCCACGCCCCAGAACGCCTGCCTGACCGCTCCGGGAGAGCCCCCCAGATGAACCCCATCCTCGTCGCCCTGCTCCTCGCGGCGCCGGCGACCGGACCCGCCGCGCCGCTGCCCGCCCCGCACGTCCTGACCCTCGAGGACGCGCTCAAGAGCGCCCGCGAGCACCAGCCGCAGCTCCAGCAGGCCCGGGCCCAGTCCGCCGCCGCCGCCGCGCGCGCCGACGAGGCCCGCGCCCCGCTCCTCCCGCAGGTGAGCGGCAGCGGCTCGTACCAGCGCACCACCGAGAACTTCGCGGCCACCCCCGGCTCGACGCCGGCGGTCACCGCGCGCCCGAGCTCGAGCTGGAACACCGTCAACTACTGGCGGCTCTCCGCCACGGCCTCGCAGCTGATCTGGGACTTCGACCAGACCTCCGGCAGGTGGCGCGCCTCGCAGGCGACCGCCGCGGCGCAGCGCGAGACGGAGCGCGCCACCTATCTCTCCACCCTGCTCACGGCCCGGAGCGCCTTCTTCGCGGCCCGCGCGGCCAAGGACCAGCTCGGCGTGGCGCGCGAGACGGTCGCGAACCAGGACGTGCACCTCAAGCAGATCGAGGGCTTCGTCGCCGCCGGCACCCGCCCCGCCATCGACCTCGCGCAGGCGCGCACCGACCGGGCCAACGCGGAGGTGCAGCTCATCGGCGCGGAGAACGGGTACGCCACCGCCCGGGTCCAGCTCAACCAGGCCATGGGGCTCGAGGGCCCGGCGGACTTCGACGTGGCGGACGAGCCGGCCCCGGTGGTGGAGGGCGAGGACCAGCCGCTCGACCCGCTGCTCGACGAGGCGCTGCGCAACCGGCCGGAGATGGCGGCGCTCGACCAGCAGCTCAAGGCGCAGCAGCTCACGCTCGGCGCGGTGAAGGGCGGCTACTTCCCGTCCCTCGGCGTCGCGACCGGCGTCACCGACGCCGGCTCGTCGCTCGACGCCCTGGTCTGGAACTGGAGCGCCACCGCCACGCTCACCTGGAACTTCTTCCAGGGCGGGCTGACGCGGGCGCAGGAGCGGGAGGCGAGCGCGACGCTGGTCGCCCTCGAGGCGCAGTCCGCGACGGAGCGCCAGCAGGTGCGGGTGGAGGTGGACCAGGCGCGGCTCGCGGTGCGGGCGGCGCGCGCCTCCGTGGGCGCCGCGAGCGAGGCGGTCGCCAACGCCCGCGAGCGGCTCCGCCTCGCCGAGGGGCGGTACCGGACCGGCGTGGGGAACGCCATCGAGCTCTCCGACGCCCAGCTGGCGCTCACGCAGGCCGGGTTCCAGCGCGTGCAGGCCGACTACAACCTCGCCACCTCGCGCAGCCAGCTCCTCCGGGCGCTCGGCCGCGAGAAGGCCCTGGAGTGAGGATGCGAAAGCGGAGCGGGATCTGGCTGGTGGTGGCGGTGGTGGCGCTCGGGGCGGTGCTGCTCGCCGTCCGCGGGCGGAGCGGCGGCGGGAAGTCGGCGGCGCCCCCGGGCGGCGATCCGCGCTCGCGCCCTGTGCCGGTGACGGTCGCGACCGCCGCGCAGCACGACGTGCCGGTCTGGCTCGAGGGGCTCGGCTCGGTGGTCGCCACCAAGACGGTGAGCGTGCGCGCCCAGGTGGACGGGCGGCTCGAGCAGGTGCTGTTCCAGGAGGGGCAGCCGGTGCGCCGCGGGCAGGTGCTGGCGCAGATCGACCCCCGCCCGTTCCGCATCCAGCTCGCCCAGGCCGAGGGCGCGCTCGCCCGCGACGAGGCCCAGCTCAAGAACGCCCGCGTCAACGCCGATCGCTACCGGACCCTGGCCGACCAGAAGCTCATCGCGCCGCAGCAGTTCACCGACCAGGACGCCCTGGCGCGGCAGCTCGAGGGCGCGGTGGTGATGGACCGCGCCGCGATCGACAGCGCCCGGCTCAACCTCGAGTACGCCCGGATCACCTCGCCCATCGACGGCGTCACCGGCGTGCGGCTGGTGGATCCGGGGAACCTGGTGCACGCCTCCGACCAGACCGGCCTGGTCCTCGTCACCCAGCTCGACCCCATCGCCGTGATCTTCACCCTCCCCCAGGACGACTTCTCCCGGGTCTCGCGGGAGCTGGCGCGCGGCCCGCTGCCGGTGGAGGCCTGGAGCCGGGACGGGGCCACGCTGCTCGGCCGGGGGGAGCTCGCGCTCATCGACAACCAGATCAACCAGACCACCGGGACGCTCCGGCTCAAGGCGGTGCTGCCCAACCCCGGGCGGCAGCTCTGGCCCAACCAGTTCGTCAAGGCGAGGCTCCTCCTCACCACCCTCGAGCGGGTCCTCACCGCGCCCACGCCGGCCGTCCAGCGCGGGCCGTCGGGCGCCTTCGTCTACGTGGTCGGCGAGGGCGACACCGTGACCCCGCGCGCCGTCGAGGTCTCCTCGGTGCAGGGCGACCAGGCGATCATCGCGAAGGGGCTCGCCCCGGGCGAGCGCGTGGTGACGGAGGGCCAGAACCAGCTGCGGCCCGGGGCCAAGGTCGCCGTCCGCGAGCCCGGCGGGGCGGGCGGCGGGGCGGGTCAGGCGCGCGCGGGCCAGGGCCGGCCCGGCGGCGCCAGGGGAGCCAACGGCGGCAACGGGGCCAGCGGGGCCGATGGCGGCAGCGGGGCGGCCGGCGCTGCCGGCGCTGCCGGCGCGGCGGGGGCCGGCGGGGCCGCCGAGGCGCGCGGGGGCGCGGGCGTGAGATGAGCGTCTCCGAGCCGTTCATCCGCCGCCCGGTCGCGACGGCGCTGCTCACGGTGGGCCTGCTCCTGGCCGGCCTCATCGGCTACCGGCAGCTCCCGGTCTCGGCGCTGCCGCAGGTGGACTACCCGACCATCGTGGTCTCCACGGCCCTGCCGGGCGCGAGCGCCGACACCATGGCCTCGGCGGTGACCACCCCGCTCGAGCGCCAGTTCGGCCAGATGCCGGGGCTGGCGCAGATGACCTCGGTCTCGAGCTTCGGCAACTCCAGCATCACGCTCCAGTTCACCCTGGAGCGGAACATCGACGCCGCCGAGCAGGACGTACAGGCGGCCATCAACGCGGCCTCGAGCCTGCTCCCGCGCAACCTCCCGAACCCGCCCACCTACTCCAAGAGCAACCCGGCCGACACCCCGGTGCTGACGCTGAGCGTGAGCTCCGACGCGCTCCCGCTCGATCAGGTGGACGACTACGCCGACTCGATCCTGGCGCAGAAGATCTCGCAGGTCTCGGGGGTGGGGCTCGTCACCATCAACGGCGGCCAGAAGCCCGCCGTCCGCGTGCAGGTGGACCCGGCCGCCCTCGCCGGCGCCGGGCTCACGCTCGAGGACGTGCGCTCGGCCCTGGTCGCCTCGAACGTGAACCAGGCCAAGGGCAACCTCGACGGCCCGCGGCAGGACTTCGCCCTCTCCACCAACGACCAGCTCTACAAGGCCGAGGGCTTCCGCCCGCTCGTCATCGCCTACCGCAACGGCGCCCCCATCCGCCTCGACGAGATCGCCGACGCGGTGAACGGCGTCGAGAACGACCAGCTCGCCGGGTGGCACGACGGCAAGCGCGCGGTGATCCTGAACGTCCAGCGGCAGCCGGGCGCCAACGTGATCGAGGTGGCGGAGCGGGTGAAGGCGCTCCTGCCGCGCCTCTCCTCCGCCCTCCCCTCCGGGCTCGACGTGAAGGTGGTCGCCGACCGGACCGAGACGGTGCGGGCCTCGGTGGAGGACGTGCAGTTCACGCTGATGCTGAGCGTGCTGCTCGTGGTGGCCGTCATCTACGTCTTCCTGCGCAGCTGGCGCGCCACCCTCATCCCCGGCGTGGCGGTGCCGCTCTCGCTCATCGGCACCTTCGGGGTGATGTACCTGTGCGGCTACAGCCTCAACAACCTGTCGCTCATGGCGCTCACCATCTCGACCGGCTTCGTCGTGGACGACGCGATCGTGATGATCGAGAACATCGCGCGCTACGTCGAGGAGGGCGAGCCGCCGTTCGAGGCGGCGCTCAAGGGGGCCAAGCAGATCGGCTTCACCATCGTCTCCCTCACCATCTCGCTCGTGGCGGTGCTCATCCCGCTGCTCTTCATGGGCGGCATCATCGGGCGGCTCTTCCGCGAGTTCGCGGTGACCCTCAGCATCGCCATCGGCGTGTCGGCGGTCCTGTCGCTCACGCTCACCGCCATGATGTGCGCCTTCCTGCTGCGCCCGCACGAGGAGCAGGGGGCGCTGGCGCGCGCCTTCGAGCGCGGCTTCCAGCGCACCCTCGACTTCTACCAGCGCACCCTGGGGTGGGTCCTCGACCACCAGCGGCTCACCCTCGCCGCGACCATCGGGACCCTCGCGCTCACCGCCCTGCTCGCGGTGGTGGTGCCGAAGGGCTTCTTCCCGCAGCAGGACACCGGCCTCGTCATGGGCGTGTCCGAGGCGGCCCCCGGCACCTCCTTCGCGTCCATGATGGACCTGCAGCAGGCGCTCGCGGACGTGGTTCGCCAGGACCCGGACGTCGCCGCCGTGGCCTCCTTCATCGGGGCCGACGGGACCAACCCGACCGTCAACACCGGGCGGCTCTCCATCACCCTCAAGCCGCGCGGCCAGCGCACGGCCAGCGCCGAGGAGATCATCGCCCGGCTCCGGCCCAAGGCCGCCGAGGTCTCGGGGGTCCAGCTCTTCCTCCAGCCGGTGCAGGACCTCCAGATCGAGACGCGGGTCTCGCGCACCCAGTACCAGTACACCCTCGAGGACCCGGACTTCGGCGAGCTCGAGGCGCTCGCGCCCAAGGTGCTCGCCCGGCTCCAGGCCCTCCCCGAGCTCCGCGACGTCGCCAGCGACCAGGCGTCGGGCGGCAAGCAGGTGCGGCTGGTCATCGATCGCGACAGCGCCGCCCGGCTGGGCGTCACCCCGCAGGCCGTGGACGACGCGCTCTACGACGCCTTCGGGCAGCGGCAGGTCTCGACCATCTTCACCCAGCTCAACCAGTACCGGGTGATCCTGGAGGTGAAGCAGCCGTTCCAGGAGAGCCCGGCGGCGCTGCGCCAGCTCTACGTCCGCTCCAGCGCCGGGGACGCCATCCCGCTCTCCACCTTCGCGCACTTCGACGTGGGCACGGCGCCGCTCGCCATCAGCCACCAGGGGCAGTTCCCCTCGGTCACCATCTCCTTCAACCTCGCCCCCGGCGTCGCCCTCGGCGACGCGGTGAACGCCGTCCACGCCGCCGAGGCGGAGCTCGGCTACCCGCCGGCCCTCCGGGCCGAGTTCGTCGGCTCGGCGCAGGCCTTCAAGGAGTCCCTCGCGAGCGAGCCGCTCCTCATCCTGGCGGCGGTGCTGGCGGTCTACATCGTCCTCGGCGTGCTCTACGAGAGCTACATCCACCCGGTGACGATCCTCTCCACCCTGCCCTCGGCCGGCGTCGGCGCCCTGCTGGCGCTGCTGCTCTGCCGGACCGAGTTCAGCATCATCGCCCTCATCGGGATCATCCTCCTCATCGGCATCGTGAAGAAGAACGCCATCATGATGATCGACTTCGCCCTCGAGGCGGAGCGCGACCAGCACCTCTCGCCGCGCGAGTCGATCTACCAGGCCTGCCTGCTGCGCTTCCGGCCCATCATGATGACCACCATGGCGGCGCTCCTCGGCGGCCTGCCCCTCGCGCTCGGGAGCGGCACCGGCTCGGAGCTGCGCCGGCCGCTCGGCATCACCATCGTCGGCGGGCTGCTCATCTCCCAGCTCCTCACCCTCTACACCACGCCGGTCATCTACCTGTACATGGAGCGGCTCGGGCGCGCCCTCCGTCGCGGCCGGGCCCCGGAGGCCCCGCCCACGCCCGCCGCCGGCGACGCTCCATGAGCATCTCCGAGCCGTTCATCCGCCGGCCCATCGGCACCTCGCTGCTCGCGGCGGCGCTCCTCCTCGTCGGCGCCGCCGCCTACACGCAGCTCCCGGTCGCCCCGCTGCCGCGGGTGGACTTCCCCACCATCAACGTCTCCGCCGGCCTGCCGGGCGCGAGCCCCGAGACCATGGCCTCGGCGGTGGCCACCCCGCTGGAGCGCCGCTTCGGCCGCATCGCCGGGCTCACCGAGATCACCAGCGTCTCGTCCCTCGGCCAGACCAGCCTCACCCTGCAGTTCGACCTCGACCGCGACGTGGACGCGGCCGCCCGCGACGTGCAGGCGGCCATCAACGCCGCCGCCGGCGACCTCCCGGCGGGCCTGCCGACCCGGCCCAACTACCGCAAGGTGAACCCGGCCGACGCGCCCATCCTCATCCTCTCGGTCAGCTCCGAGACGCTGCCGCTGAGCCGGGTCTACGACGCCGCCAACACCGTGCTGGCGCAGAAGATCTCGCAGGTCCCCGGCGTCGGCCAGGTGTTCGTGGGCGGCGGCCAGCAGCCCGCGGTCCGGGTGCAGGTCGATCCCGGCGCGCTCGCCGGCGCCGGCCTGGGGCTCGAGGACGTGCGCCAGGCGCTCGCCACCGGCACCATCGACCAGCCGAAGGGCTCCCTCTCCGGCCCGACGCAGGATCAGCCCATCGCCGCGAACGACCAGCTCGGCGACGCCGCGACCTTCCGCCCGCTGGTGCTCGGGTACCAGAACGGCGCCGCGCTCCGGCTCGGCGACGTGGCGGACGTGGTGGACTCGGTCGAGAACGAGCGGGTCGCCGGCTGGATCGACTCGCGCCGCTCGGTGGTGATGATCGTCCGGCGGCAGCCCGGCGCCAACATCGTCGAGGTCATCGAGAGCGTGAAGCGGCTCCTGCCGCAGCTCACCCGCTCGATCTCGCCGGCCATCCACGTGAGCGTGGCGATGGACCGGAGCCAGACCATCCGCGCCTCCCTCAAGGACGTGGAGTTCTCGCTCGCGCTCTCGGTGGTGCTGGTGGTGCTGGTGGTCTTCGCGTTCCTCCGGAGCGGCTGGGCCACGCTCATCCCCAGCGTCGCCGTGCCCCTCTCGCTGGTCGGCACCTTCGCCGGCATGTACCTCTGCGGCTACAGCCTCGACAACCTCTCGCTCATGGCGCTCACCATCTCCACCGGGTTCGTGGTGGACGACGCCATCGTGGTCACCGAGAACGTGGCACGCTTCGTGGAGCAGGGGCGCCCGCCCATGGAGGCGGCGCTCGAGGGGGCCCGCCAGATCGGGTTCACCATCGTCTCGATCACCCTCTCGCTCCTGGCGGTCTTCATCCCCATCCTGCTCATGGGCGGCATCGTCGGGCGGCTCTTCCGCGAGTTCGCGGTGACGCTCAGCATGGCCATCGGCTTCTCGGCGCTGGTCTCGCTCACCCTCACCCCGATGATGGCGTCCCGCCTGCTGCGGCCGGAGTCGGGGCGGGCCCACGGCCGCCTCTGGCAGGCCTCGGAGTCCTTCTTCTCGGCGCTGCTGCGCGGCTACGACCGCGGCCTCGGCTGGGTCCTCGACCACGAGCCGCTCATGCTCCTCGCCACCGCCGGGGCCGTGGCGCTCACCGTCTTCCTCTACGTGGTGGTGCCGAAGGGGCTCTTCCCGCAGCAGGACACGGGGCAGCTCATGGGCGTGACCGAGGCGCCCCAGGACATCTCCTTCCCGGCCATGAAGGCGCGGCAGGAGGCGGTGAACGAGGTGGTGAAGGCGCACCCGGCGGTGGACCACACCACCTCGTTCATCGGCGGCGGCGGCGGCGTGAACACCGGCAACATCTTCATCGCGCTCAAGCCGCTCGATCGGCGCAAGCAGACGGCCGACGAGGTCATCAACGAGCTCCGGCCGAAGCTGGCGCGGGTGCCCGGCATCACCCTCTTCCTCCAGTCGGTCCAGGACGTGCGGGTCGGCGGCCGCGGCTCGCGCACCCAGTACCAGTACACGCTGCAGGACGCGAACCTCGACGAGCTGAACGAGTGGGCGCCGCGCGTCCTCGAGAAGCTCAAGACCCTGCCGCAGCTCCGGGACGTCGCCACCGACCAGCAGACCCAGGCGCGCCAGATCGTCATCGAGATCGACCGCGACACCGCCGCCCGGCTCGGGATCGCGCCGCAGCAGGTGGACGACGCCCTGTACGACGGCTTCGGGCAGCGGCAGGTCGCGACCCGCTTCACCCAGCGGAACCAGTACCGCGTCATCCTCGAGGTGAAGCCTCGGTTCCAGCAGGCGCCGGCCGACCTGGCGCGCGTCTGGGTCCGCTCCACCACCGGCGCGCAGGTGCCGCTCTCGGCGATCGCGCGCTGGCGCGAGGCGCCCACCTCGCTCTCCGTGAACCACCAGGGGCAGTTCCCGGCGGTGACCCTCTCCTTCAACCTCGCCCCCGACGTCTCGCTCTCGCAGGCGCTCGAGGCGGTCCGGAAGGCGGAGTCGCAGATCGGCCTGCCGGCGAGCGTGAACGCCTCGTTCCAGGGCACCGCGCAGGCCTTCGTGCAGTCGCTCGCGAGCGAGCCGTGGCTCATCCTGGCCGCCCTGATCGCCATCTACATCGTGCTCGGCGTGCTCTACGAGAGCCTCGTCCACCCGCTCACGATCATCTCCACCCTGCCCTCGGCCGGCGTGGGCGCGCTGCTCGCGCTCATGGCGGTCCGCACCGAGTTCAGCATCATCGGGCTCATCGGCATCATCCTGCTCATGGGCATCGTGAAGAAGAACGCCATCATGATGATCGACTTCGCCATCGAGGCGGAGCGCGACGAGGGGCTCTCGACGCGCGAGGCGATCCACAAGGCCTGCCTGCTCCGCTTCCGGCCCATCATGATGACCACCCTGGCGGCGCTCCTCGGCGGGCTGCCGCTGGCGCTCGGGACCGGCGTGGGGGCGGAGCTGCGGCGGCCGCTCGGCATCACCATCGTGGGCGGGCTCCTCTTCTCGCAGCTCCTCACCCTGTTCACCACGCCGGTCATCTACGTGGCGCTCGATCGCTTCACCCGGCGCCGCCGGCGGGCCGACGCGCTCGCCGAGCCGCGGCCGGCGGAGCCCCGGCCGGCGTAGCGGACCCGCGGCCCGGCTCGGCCACGCGCGGACCGGCGGGGCGGTGCGCCGCGCGGGCCGGCCGGTTACGTCGCCCGGATGCCTCGGCTCCACCCGCGCGCCCTCTCGGCCGCCCTGGCCCTCCTCGCCGCGGCCTGCGGCGGCTCCTCCTCGCCCCCGGCGGAGCACGCCACCGCGCTGCCCCGGAACGTGTGGACCTGGGTGGACGTGCCCGGCACCGCCTGCCACGACGGCTCGCCGACCGGGATGGCCGTGAACCCCGGCGACGGCCCGGACGTCCTCCTGTTCCTGAACGGGGGCGGCGCCTGCTGGGACGCGCTCACCTGCCTCGTGCTCAAGACCGCCTCGCTCGGTCCGTACGGCCGGGCGCAGTTCGAGGCGCAGGTGGGACAGGCGGCCCGGTCGATCCTCGACCGGAGCCAGCCGGAGAGCCCCTTCCGGCAGGCCACGCTGGTGTTCGTGCCCTACTGCACGGGCGACGTCCACGCCGGGGACCGGGTGGCGGCCTACACCCTCGCGGGCGCCACCACCACCTTCCACCACGCCGGGCACGCCAACGTCCTCGCCGACCTCGCCGCGCTGGGGCGGGAGCTCCCCGCCCCGGCCAAGGTGACGCTCGCCGGGGCCTCGGCCGGCGGCTTCGGGACCTGGTTCAACCTCGACGCGGTCCACGCGGCCTGGCCGGGCGCCGAGGTGAACCTCCTCGACGACTCCGGCCCGCCGGTGGAGGCCCAGGATCTCGACCCGGCCCTCCGCGACGCCTGGCGCGCCGCCTGGGGGCTCGACGCCCTCACCGACCCGCTCTGCCCCGCCTGCCGCGCCGACCCCTCGGCGATGGTGAACGTCCTCGCCCAGAAGTACCCGCTCGACCGGCTGGCGCTGCTCTCGTCGGAGCAGGACGCCGTCATCTCGGCCTACCTGCGGAAGACGCCGGCCGACTTCCAGGCGGCGCTGCTCCGCTACACCGCGGACGTCTTCGACGAGCTCCCGGGCGCGCGGCACTTCCTCGTGCCCGGGGCGACCCACACCATGGTCGGCGACCCGGCCAGCTTCACCGCCGGCGGCCAGGACCTCTGGAGCTGGCTTTCGGCGTTCGACGCCGGCGGCTCCGCCTGGATCTCGCGCGGCCCCTAGGCGGCCCGGGTCGGGGGCGCGCCGGGCGCCCGCCCCTCGTCGGAGGCCGCGCCGGGCCGCGTCCCCTGGTAGAGCGCCAGGATCTCCTCCGGCGCGAGGGCGCTGCCGCGCTCCTCGGTCCGGCGCTGCACCACCGCGGCGAAGGCCTGCAGCTCCTCGCGCCCGAGCCGCAGCCCGCCGTGCTCCTCGAGCACCCAGCCCACGCCGCCCTTCCCGGACTGGCTGTTCACCCGGATCACCGCCTCGTAGCTCCGCCCCACGTCGGCCGGGTCGATGGGCAGGTACGGCACCTCCCAGCGCGCGCCGCCCGCCCGCCGCAGCGCCGCGAAGCCCTTCTTGATCGCGTCCTGGTGCGAGCCGGAGAAGGCCGTGTAGACGAGCCGCCCGGCGTAGGGGTGGCGGGGGTGGACCGGGATCCGGGTGGCGCGCTCGGCGGCCGCCACCAGCGCGTCGAGGTCGCGCAGGTCGAGCCCGGGATCGATCCCCTGGCTGAAGAGGTTCATCGCCAGGGTGACGAGGTCCACGTTGCCGGTGCGCTCCCCGTTCCCGAAGAGCGTCCCCTCGACCCGGTCGGCCCCGGCGAGCAGCGCCAGCTCCGCCGCCGCCACGGCGGTGCCCCGGTCGTTGTGGGGGTGGATCGAGAGCGCGTACCGCTCGCGCCCGGGGCAGTGGCGCAGGAACCACTCCACCTGGTCGGCGTGGACGTTCGGGGTGGACATCTCCACGGTGGCGGGGAGGTTCAGGATCACCTTCCGCTCCGGCGTCGCGCCCCAGGCGTCCATCACCGCGGCACAGATCTCGACGGCGAAGTCGAGCTCGGTGCCGGTGAAGCTCTCCGGCGTGTACTCGAGCGTCACCTCGGTCTCGGGCATCCCGGCGGCGAGCTCGCGCGCCAGCCGGGTGGCCTCCACCGCGATGGCCAGCACCCCGGCGCGGTCCTTGCCGAAGACCACCCGGCGCTGGAGCTCGGAGGTGGAGTTGTACAGGTGGACCACCGCCCGTCGCGCGCCCCGGATCGCCTCGAAGGTGCGCCGGACGAGCGGCTCGCGGGCCTGCGTGAGCACCTGGATGGTGACGTGCTCCGGGATGCGCCGCTCCTCGATCAGCTCCCGGACGAAGTCGAGCTCCGGCCGCGACGCCGCCGGGAAGCCCACCTCGATCTCCTGGAAGCCGGCTGCGACCAGCGTCTCGAAGAGGGCCCGCTTCCGGTCCGGCCCCATCGGATCGACGAGCGCCTGGTTCCCGTCGCGAAGGTCCACCGAGCACCAGCGCGGCGCGCGGGCGAGCACCTCGGACGGCCAGCGCCGGTCGGGCAGGTGGACGGGGGGAAACGGACGGTACTTGCGGACGGGCATCCTCGACATGAACGGCTCCTTCGGGCTCCGTGGGGGGCCGGGGAGGCGTTCCGTCGAGCAGGTCGCGGGTCCTCTTCCGGCCGGGTTCGGCGGAAGAGGTCGCGCGGCGGTCAGGCCAGGGCGAGCTCTCCCGCCTGGCTAAGAAGTCGACCGTGACCGCTGCGCGCTGACATCGACGACGACCTTAGCCGCCCGCTCGCCTGCCGGTCAAGCCTGGGCCCGCAGGGGGGTGGCCTCACCTTGGGGCGCGACCGGGCGAGCGAGCCGATTAACTGTCGGTGGTGCCCGGCGACGCCATCCTCGAGACCCGCGAGCTGACGAAGGACTTCGGCGGCTTCCTGGCGGTGAAGGGCGTCTCGCTCACCGTCCGGCGCGGGGCGATCCACGCCCTCATCGGCCCGAACGGCGCCGGCAAGACCACCGTGTTCAACCTCCTCACGCGGTTCGTGAGCCCGACCTCCGGGACCATCCACTTCGAGGGGCGCGACATCACCCGCGAGCGGCCGGCGCAGGTGGCGCGCCAGGGCCTGGTCCGCTCCTTCCAGATCTCGGCCGTCTTCCCGAGCCTCTCCGCGCTCGAGAACGTGCGGGTGGCGCTGCAGCGGGCCCGCGGCGGCACCTTCCGGTTCTGGCGCTCGGAGCGGGCGCTCGCGGAGCTCGACGACCGGGCGCGGGCGCTCCTCGCCGAGGTGGGGCTGGAGCAGAAGGCGGCGGTGCCCGCGGTGGAGCTCCCGTACGGGCAGAAGCGGGCCCTCGAGCTCGCCACCACGCTGGCCCTCGAGCCGGCGCTGCTGCTCCTCGACGAGCCGACGCAGGGGATGGGGCACGAGGACGTGGGGCGGGTGGCGGAGCTCATCCGCCGGGCGGCGCAGCGGCGCACCGTGCTCATGGTCGAGCACAACCTCCCGGTGGTGGCCGGACTCTGCGACGTCATCACGGTGCTGCAGCGGGGCGCGGTGCTGGCCGAGGGCAGCTACGCCGAGGTGTCGCGGGACCCCCGCGTGCTCGAGGCCTACATCGGAGCGCCGGCGTGAGCGGGGCCGCGCCGCGGGAGATGCTCCGGGTCACCGGGCTGCACGCCTTCTACGGGGAGTCGCACATCCTGCATGGCGTGGACCTGGTGGTCGGCGAGGGGGAGCTCGTGACGCTCCTCGGCCGGAACGGCTCCGGCCGCACCACCACGCTCAAGGCGATCCTGGGCCTCACCGGGCGGCGGACCGGCTCGGTGGTGGTGCGCGGGCGCGAGACGGTGGGGCTGCCGCCGCACCGGATCGCCCACCTGGGCGTCGGCTGGTGCCCGGAGGAGCGCGGCATCTTCGGGTCGCTCAGCGCCGAGGAGAACCTGCTGCTCCCCCCGGCGGTGGGGAGCGGCGGCATGACCGTCGCCGAGATCTACGAGATGTTCCCGAACCTGCTGGAGCGGCGCCGGAGCCCCGGCGGGCGGCTCTCGGGCGGCGAGCAGCAGATGCTGGCGCTCGCCCGGATCCTGCGCACCGGCGCCCGCCTCCTGCTCCTCGACGAGATCACCGAGGGGCTCGCGCCGGTCATCGTCCAGGTGCTCGGCAAGGCGGTGGCGAGCCTCAAGGCCCGCGGCTTCACGGTGGTGCTGGTGGAGCAGAACTTCCGCTTCGCCGCCCCCCTCGCCGACCGCCACTACCTGCTCGAGCGCGGCCGCGTGGTCGGCCAGGTCCCGGCCGCCGAGCTCGCCGCGCGCGAGCCCGAGCTGCAAGGCTTCCTCGGCGTCTGACGCCGCCCCCCAAGGAGAACCGCATGGTCCGAACGCTCGCCGCAGCCCTCTCGCTGGCCCTCCTCCCCCTCGCCGCCGCCGCCGCCGGGATCTCCGACGGCGTGGTGAAGATCGGCGTCCTCACCGACATGACCGGCGCCTACTCCGATCTCGCCGGCCCGGGCTCGGTCGCCGCCGCCCAGATGGCCGCCGAGGACTTCGGCGGCAAGGTGGCCGGCAAGCCGATCGTGATCGTCTCCGCCGACCACCAGAACAAGGCCGACGTGGCCTCCAACGTGGCCCGGCGCTGGTTCGACCAGGAGCAGGTGGACGCGGTGGCCGATCTCGTCTCCTCCTCCACCGCCCTCGCGGTCATGCCGGTCGCCGCCTCCAAGAAGCGCATCACCCTCCTCTCCGGGCCGGGCTCCGACCCCATCACCGGCGACAAGTGCACGCCCTACAACGTCCACTACACCTACGACACCTACGCCCTCGCCCACGGGACCGGCAGCGCGGTGGTGGCCGAGGGCGGCAAGAGCTGGTTCTTCATCACCGCCGACTACGTCTTCGGCCGCACCCTCGAGGAGGACACCGCGAGCGTGGTGAAGGCGGCCGGGGGCAAGGTGCTCGGCGCGGTGCGCGCCCCCTTCCCCACCGCCGACTTCTCCTCCTACCTCCTGCAGGCGCAGTCGTCGGGGGCGCAGATCGTGGGGCTCGCGAACGCCGGCGCCGACACCGTCAACTCGATCAAGCAGGCCCACGAGTTCGGCCTCACGCCCAAGCAGAGCCTGGCCGGGCTGCTGGTGTTCCTCTCCGACATCCACAGCCTCGGGCTCGAGGCGGCGCAGGGGCTCTACCTCACCACCGCCTTCTACTGGGACCGCGACGACGAGAGCCGCAAGTGGGCGCAGCGCTTCTTCCAGCGCACCAAGAGGATGCCGACCATGGTCCACGCCGGCGTCTACTCCGAGGTGACCCATTACCTGAAGGCGATCCAGGCGGCCGGCACCGACGACGCCGACGCGGTGATGAGGAAGATGAAGGACGCGCCGGTGAACGACTTCTTCGCGAGGAACGGCCGCATCGGGCCGGACGGGCTCCACCGGCACGACATGTACCTGGCCCGCGTGAAGGCGCCCAAGGACTCGAAGAAGCCCTGGGACTACTACCAGATCCTCGAGACCATCCCCGCGGACAAGGCCTTCCCGCCGCTCTCCGCCTCGAAGTGCCCGCTCGCCAAGAAGTAGCCCGCCGTGACCCAGGCCCTCTTCGGCCAGCTCCTCGTCGGCCTCATCAACGGCTCCTTCTACGCGCTCCTGTCGCTCGGGCTGGCGATCATCTTCGGGCTGCTCGACGTGGTGAACTTCGCCCACGGCGCGCAGTACATGCTGGGCGCCTACCTCGCGTGGATGGGGCTCACCTGGCTCGGGGTCGGGTACTGGGTCGCGCTCCTCGCCGCGCCGGCGGCGGTGGGGCTCCTCGGGATGGCGGTGGAGCGGCTCCTGCTCCGCCGCCTGCGCGGCCTCGACAACCTCTACGGCCTGCTCCTCACCTTCGGCCTCGCCCTGGTGGTGGAGGGGCTCTTCCGCCAGGCCTTCGGCATCTCCGGCAACGCCTACCCGGTGCCGCCGCAGCTCGCCGGGGCGCGGAACCTCGGCTTCATGGTGCTGCCCGTCTACCGCGCCTGGGTGGTGGTGGCCTCGCTCGCGGTCTGCCTGGGGAGCTGGCTCGTCATCGAGAAGACCCGGCTCGGCGCCTACCTGCGCGCCGGCACCGAGAACCCGGCCCTGCTCCAGGCCTTCGGGGTGAACGTGCCGCTCATGTTCACGGTGACCTACGGCTTCGGCGCCGCGCTCGCCGCCTTCGCCGGGGTGATGGCCGCGCCGGTCTACCAGGTCACCCCGCTCATGGGCTCGCAGGTCATCATCGTGGTCTTCGCGGTGGTGGTCATCGGCGGCATGGGCTCGATCCTCGGCGCCATCGTGACCGGCCTCGGCCTGGGGCTGCTGGAGGGCCTCGCCAAGTTCCTCTGGCCAGAGGTCTCCGGCACGGTGGTCTTCGTGGCGATGGCGCTGGTGCTCCTCCTCCGCCCGGCCGGGCTCTTCGGGAGGCAGCGGTGAGCGGCCGCGCCAGGGTCTGGCTCGGCTACGGGCTCCTCGTGGCCGTCGGCCTCGCCGCGCCCTTCGTGGTCTACCCGGTCTTCGCCATGAACGTGCTCTGCCTCGCCCTCTTCGCGAGCGCGTTCAACCTGCTCCTCGGCTACGCCGGGCTGCTCTCGTTCGGCCACGCCGCCTTCCTCGGCGCGGCCGCCTACGCCGCCGGCTACGTCACCCGGGAGTGGGGGCTGCCCACCGAGGCGGGGCTGCTCGCCGGCGTGGCGGTGGCGGCGGCGCTGGGGCTGGTCTTCGGGGCGCTCGCCATCCGGCGCTCCGGCATCTACTTCGCGATGATCACGCTCGGCTTCGCGCAGCTCGTCTACTTCCTGGCGGTGCAGCTCCCCTGGACCGGCGGCGAGGACGGCTTCCAGGGCATCCCGCGCGGCAAGCTGCTCGGGGTCCTCGACCTCGACCGCCCGCTCGCCATGTACTACTTCGTCTGGGCGGTGTTCCTGCTGGCGTTCTGGCTCATCCAGCGCACCATCGCCTCGCCGTTCGGCCACGTGCTCCGCGCCATCCGCGAGAACGAGCCCCGGGCGCTCTCCCTCGGCTACGAGGTGGACCGGTACAAGCTCACCGCCTTCGTGCTCTCGGCCGCCCTCTCCGGCCTCGCCGGCGCGCTGCGCGCCCTCGTGAACCAGTTCGCCGCCCTCCCCGACCTCTACTGGCACACCTCCGGCGCGGTGGTGCTCATGACGCTGCTCGGGGGCATGGGGACCGTGACCGGGCCGTCGGTGGGGGCGCTCCTCGTCGGGGCGCTCGAGAACTACCTTGCGAGCCTGGGGTCGTGGGTCACGGTGATCACCGGCGCGGTCTTCGTCCTCTGCGTCCTCTCGTTCCGGCGCGGCATCGTCGGCGAGGTGCGGGCGCTCGTGAAGCGATCGTTCTGAAGGAGGCGGCGCATGGCGGGACAGCTCGACGGTCGGACGGCGTTCGTGACCGGCGGGGCGAGCGGCATCGGGCTCTCGATCGCCCGGGCCTTCGCCCGGGAGGGGGCCCGGGTGGCGATCGCCGATCTACAGGGCACGGCGGCCGAGGCGGCCGCGGCGGGGCTGGGCGGCGGCGCGCTCGGGCTGCGCTGCGACGTGACCCGCGAGGACGAGGTGAACGCCGCGGTGGACCAGGCCGTCGCCACCTTCGGGCGGCTCGACGTCCTCGTGAACAACGCCGGGCTGCAGTTCGTCTCCCCGCTCGAGGAGTTCCCGGCCGACAAGTTCGAGCTCCTCCTCCGCGTCATGGTGGTGGGGCCCTTCCTCGCCACCAAGCGCGCCTTCCCGCAGATGAAGCGGCAGCGGCACGGGCGCGTCCTCAACATGGCCTCGGTGAACGGGCTCATCGGCTTCGCCGGCAAGGCCGCCTACAACAGCGCCAAGCACGGGCTCGTCGGGCTGACCCGGGTGACCGCGCTCGAGGGGGCGCCGCACGGGATCACCGCCAACGCCCTCTGCCCGGGGTACGTGGACACGCCGCTCGTGCGCAACCAGCTCGCGGACCTGGCGCGCACCCGGGGCGTCCCGCTCGAGAAGGTGCTCGAGGAGGTCATCTACCCGCTCGTGCCGCAGCGCCGGCTGCTCGACGTGGAGGAGGTCGCGCGCTACGCCCTGTTCCTGGCCGCGGACGGCTCCGGCGGGATCACCGGGCAGCCGGTGGTGATCGACGGCGGGTACACCGCGCAGTAGCCGGCCACCCGCCCGGGGGGCTCGCGCCGGCGCGTGCGAGGTGGGATGCTCGTCGCGCTCGAGCAGGGAGGTGGAGCTTGGCCTGGGCCTGGCCGCGGATCCTCCTCGGAGTCGCCCTCG
The DNA here is from genome assembly GCF_023169965.1 of Anaeromyxobacter paludicola. NCBI lineage: Bacteria > Pseudomonadati > Myxococcota > Myxococcia > Myxococcales > Anaeromyxobacteraceae > Anaeromyxobacter > Anaeromyxobacter paludicola. Next base: position 1,116,700 of record NZ_AP025592.1, read on the forward strand.
GCGGCGCGCTCCTCCTCGAGCCCGGCGCGGCGCGCGGCGCGGACGGCGGCCCGGCGCCGCTCTACCAGGCGGAGCCCCCGCCCTTCACGCCCGGCATCTTCCCCTGCACCCAGTGCCACCAGGGCCCGGGCGATCCCACGCGGCGCCGGCTCGGCTTCCACGACGACGTCCAGGACCGCTTCGACCACGACGCCGAGCACCGCTGGTGCCTCGACTGCCACGACAACGCCGACCGGGACGTGCTCCACCTCTCCTCGGGCGAGCGCGTGCCCTTCACCGCCTCCTACCGGCTCTGCGGCCAGTGCCACGGGGACAAGTTCCGCGACTGGCGGGTGGGCGTCCACGGCAAGCGCACCGGGCAGTGGAACGGCGCCAAGACCTACTACCTCTGCGTCAACTGCCACGACCCGCACTCGCCGCGCTTCAAGCCGCTCCGCCCCGATCCCCGGCCGCAGCGGCCCGAGGAGATGGGGCCGTGAGCGCGGGCGGGCCGGGCGGAGGCGGGCTCTCGCGCCGCCAGTTCCTCGGGCGCGGGCTCGCGGTGGTGGCCGCCGCCGCGGCCTCCGGCTGCCGCGTCGAGGAGCTCATCGGGCGGAGCTTCCGCGAGCTCTCCCGGGACGACGTGGCGCGGGTGCTGGCGCGGGCCGCGCGCCGGCAGTCGGCGCGGTTCGGGCGGCCGGTCACGGTGGACGGGGCGGGGCCGCTCCCGGGCGTGGACTTCGGCTACGGCCTCGACCTCTCGCGCTGCATCGGCTGCCGCCGCTGCGTCACCGCCTGCGTGAAGGAGAACAACCCGTCCCGGCGGCGCCCCCAGATCCAGTGGATCAAGGTGCTCGAGCTCGACAAGGCCCGCGGCGTGGACCTGGCGCACGCCGACGCCTACTACGAGGCGGACGCGGTGCCCCGCCCCGGCCACTTCTACATGCCGGTGCAGTGCCAGCAGTGCCGCAAGCCGCCGTGCGTGAAGGTCTGCCCGGTGGGCGCCACCTGGAAGGAGCCCGACGGCATCGTGGTGGTGGACTACGACTGGTGCATCGGCTGCCGCTGCTGCATGTCGGCCTGCCCGTACGGCGCCCGCCACTTCAACTGGGCCGAGCCGGACCTGCCGGCCGACGAGCTCAACCCCTCCACCCACTACCTCGGGAACCGCCCGCGCCCCAAGGGCGTGGTGGAGAAGTGCACCTTCTGCATCCAGCGGGTGCGCCACGGCCGCTACCCGGCCTGCGTCGAGGCCTGCCCGGTGGGCGCCCGCAAGTTCGGGAACCTCCTCGACCCGGAGAGCGAGATCCGCCAGGTGATGGAGCGGAAGCGGGTCTTCGTGCTCAAGGAGGACCTCGGGACCCAGCCGCAGTTCTACTACTTCTACGCGACGTGAGCGGGAGGGGCGCTTGGGACGACTGCTCGACTTCGCCGGCGGCTGCGTCCGGGTCCTCGCGCGCGGCAACCGCGCCTACCGCGCCTGGGTGGCGCTGCTCCTCGCCATGATCGGGACCGGGGCGCTCGCCTACGCCCACCAGGCGCGGCTCGGCCTCATCGCCACCCACATGCGCGACCAGGTCTCCTGGGCCTTCTACGTGGGCAACTTCACCTTCCTCGTGGGCGTGGCGGCGGCCGCGGTGCTGCTCGTCATCCCGGCCTACGTCTACGACTGGAAGCCGCTCAAGGAGGTGGTGATCCTGGGCGAGCTGCTCGCCATCTCCGCCATCGTGATGTGCCTGCTCTTCATCCTCGTGGACATGGGCCGGCCGGAGCGCTTCCTGCACCTCGCCCCGCTGCTGGGGACGCCGCACTGGCCGGCGTCGCTGCTCACCTGGGACGCGCTGGTGCTGAACCTCTACCTCGCGGTGAACGTGGCGGTGGCGGCGCACATCCTCTACCGCGCCTGGCGCGGCCGCCCCTACGACCGCCGGGTGGTGGTGCCGCTCGTGCTCTTCTCCATCCCGATGGCGGTCTCGACCCACACCGTCACCGCCTTCCTGTACAGCGGGATGGCGGCGCGGCCCTACTGGAACGCCTCGATCCTGGCGCCGCGCTTCCTCGCCTCGGCCTTCTGCTCCGGGCCGGCGGTGCTGCTGGTGCTGTTCCAGGTGCTGCGGCGGACGACCGGCCTCGAGATCAAGGACGAGGCCATCTCCAAGGTGGCCGAGCTCATGGCCTACGCCATGTTCGTGAACCTGTTCCTGCTCGGCGCGGAGGTCTTCAAGGAGTACTACTCCGGCACCGAGCACCTCCTCTACACCCAGTACTTCTGGAGCGGGATCGGGCGGCACCGCGCCCTCGTCCCCTTCGCCTGGACCGGGCTCGCCTGCAGCCTGGCCGCGTTCCTGCTGTTCCTCGTGCCGCGCACCCGCCACCACCCGGTGACCCTCAACCTCGGCTGCGCCCTCATCTTCGCCGGGGTCTACATCGAGAAGGGGATGGGGCTCGTGATCCCCGGGATGACGCCGGACACGCTCGGTGAGATCTACGAGTACCGGCCCACCCTCACCGAGTGGCTGGTGGCGACGGGGATCTTCGGCGTGGGCTTCCTGGTCTTCACGGCGCTCGTGAAGCTGGCCGTGCCCATCCTCTCGGGCCGCCTCCGGGCGTCCGGGACCGCCGCCGGCGCCCCGCCCGCGCTCGCGCCGGGGGCGGCGCCGTGACCGCGCCGCGCGTCACACGTTGACGCGCGACATCATCTGCTCCGGGTAGCGCGGGCCCGCCGCGGCGCCCCGGGGCGCCACCTCGTCGATGCGCCGGAGCTCGTCCGGCGTGAGCCGGAGGGCGGCGGCGGCGACGTTCTCCTCGAGGTGCTTGCGGGTGGTGGTCCCCGGGATCGGGACCACGTCGTCGCCGCGCGCGAGCACCCAGGCCAGGGCGAGCTGCGCAGGCTTCACGCCGCGCCCCTCGGCGAGCTCGCGGATCCGGGCCACGAGGTCGAGGTTCCTCGCGAAGTTCTCGCCCTGGAAGCGGGGGCTGTTGCGGCGGTAGTCGCCCTCCGGGATGTCCTCCGGCTTCTGGAAGCGGCCGGTCAGGAACCCGCGGCCGAGCGGGCTGTAGGCCACGAAGCCGATGCCGAGCTCGCGGACGGTGGGGAGGAGCTCGTCGTCCGGGTCGCGGCTCCAGAGCGAGTACTCGGTCTGCAGCGCGGTGATGGGGTGGACCGCGTGCGCCCGCCGGATGGTGCGCGGGGCCGCCTCGGAGAGCCCGAGGTACCGGACCTTCCCCGCCCGCACCAGCTCCGCCATCGCCCCCACCGTCTCCTCGATGGGGACGGTGGTGTCCACCCGGTGCTGGTAGTAGAGGTCCACGTGGTCGACGCCGAGCCGGCGCAGGGAGGCGTCGCAGGCCTGGCGCACGTACTCGGGGCGGCCGTTGATGCCCACGAAGCTGCCGTCGGCCCCCCGCTCGTTGCCGAACTTGGTCGCGAGCTGCACGCGGTCGCGCCGGCCGCGGAGGGCCCGGCCGACCAGCTCCTCGTTCTTGAACGGACCGTACATGTCGGCGGTGTCGAGGAAGGTCACCCCGAGCTCGATGGCCCGCTGGAGGGTGGCGATCGACTCGGCCTCGTCGGCCCCCGCGTAGAACTCGCTCATCCCCATGCAGCCGAGCCCGATGGCCGACACCGTGAGCCCCTGCGCGCCGAGCTTCCTCTGCTCCATGACGTTCCCCTCCTTCGCTGTCGGCCGCCGCGGCCGGCGGGTGGATCTAGCGCCGGGCGGCCGGGACGCACGCGGAAGACGGCTCACGTAACCGCCGCGGTTACCCTGTGGCGGGGGCCGGCGCCCCGCCGCCCGGGCGGCGCGGCCGCGCTCGCCGGAATGGGCGAAACTCGGCGCGTTCTCGGGCCTTGCCTTTGGCCCGGGAACTGCACAGGCTCGCCGCCATGAAGTGCTCGCTCGCCCTGCTGGCCCTCCTCTCCGCCTCCGCCGCATCCGCCCAGGAGCCGGCGCGCGGCGCCCCGCCCGACGCGCCCGACCCGATCCTCGAGGGCCTCGTCCAGGACGCGCTGACGCACCGCCCGGAGCTCGCCCAGTCGTCCACCGCCGTGGAGGCCGAGCGGGAGCGCGTGCCGCAGGCCGGCGCGATGCCGGACCCGATGTTCCAGGTCGGCATCCAGAACGACGGCTTCAAGGAGATCCAGATCGGCAAGATGGAGACGAGCTACCTGTCCTTCATGCTCACGCAGCCCTTCTTCTTCCCGGGCAAGCGCGGGCTGCGCGGCGAGGTGGCCCGGCTCGGCGCCGACCAGGCCGAGGCGGCCGTCGCGCGGATGCGGCTCTCGGTGGAGGCGGAGGTGCGGCGCGCCTACCTCGACCTGCTCCTCGCCCGCGATCAGCTCGCGCTCCTCGCCCGGACGGAGGCCCTCTGGCTCCAGTCGGAGAAGGCGGCGCGGGCCCGCTACGCGGTGGGCGAGGGCGCCCAGTCCGACCTGCTCCGGGCCCAGCTCGAGCGGATGCGGCTGCGGCAGCAGCGGCTCGCGCTCGAGGCGCAGGAGCGGACCCGGGTCCAGGAGCTGAACCGGCTCCGGCACCGGCCGCTCGCCGAGCCCATCCCGACCGTCCGCCGGATCCGCGATCTCGCCGATCCGGCGCTGCCCCCGGTCGCCGAGGCGCTCGCCGACGCCGAGGCGCGCACCCCGGAGCTCGCCCAGGCCCAGCTCGCGCAGGCCCAGGCCGAGAAGCGGGTGGCGCTCGCCCGGCGCGAGAAGCTCCCCGACTTCACCGTGAGCGCCGGGGTGATGGCGCGCGGCGAGCTCGACCCGATGTGGCAGCTCTCCCTCGGCGTGACGCTGCCGGTCTGGTCGGGGCAGAAGCAGAACCGGGCGGTCGCCGAGAGCGCCGCCCGGGCGCGCGGCTCGGCGCACGGCGAGATGGCGGTCCGCGACCTCGTCCGGCTGCGGACCGAGGAGCGGCTCGCCCTGCTGGCGAGCGCGCGCGAGACGGTGAAGCTCTACCGGCAGGAGCTGCTGGTGCAATCGGAGGCGATGGCGACGAGCACCCTCGGCCAGTACCAGACCGGGCGGATCCCGTTCGCTTCGGTCCTCGACGGGCTCAACACCTGGCTCGCCACCCAGGGCGGCTTCCTCGACGCCGTGGCGCAGCTGCAGCGGCTCGGGATCGCCCAGCGTGAGCTCTCGCTGGAGGCGCCGGGCGGCGCGGGGGGCGGCATGGCGACCGGGCCGGTGCCGGGCGCGGGCGGCGGCATGGGCGGGCAGAAGGCGATGGGCGGCGGCGCGAGCGTGAGCCAGGGCGCCCCGGCGCCGGCGGAAGAGAGCGGCGGCGCCGCGACCTCGGGTGGCATGTGATCCACGGAGACGAGACGAACATGAACGACGGCACCCCCTCCCCCTCCTCGAAGCGCGGCTCCGGCAAGGCGGCCCTCGCCCTCACCCTCGCCGCCGGGCTCGCCCTCGGCGCCGGCGGCGCGACGCTGCTCGGCCGCGGCGGTCACCGCCACGACGCCAGGGAGGGCACCGGCGCCCCCGCTCCGGCCGCAGAGGCGAAGAAGGTCAAGTACCAGTGCCCGATGCACCCGACCATCGTGCAGGACCACCCGGGCGAGTGCCCGATCTGCGGCATGCAGCTCGTGGCCATGGACGGCGGCGCCCCGGCGCCGGCCGGCGGCGCCGCCGGGCGGAAGGTGAAGCTCTACCGCTCGCCCATGGACCCGAAGCAGACCTCGCCCACGCCGCGGAAGGACGAGATGGGGATGGACTACCTCCCCGTCTACGAGGACGAGCTCGCGGGCGAGGGCGGCCCCAAGGCCGACGGCCTCGCCACCGTCACCATCGATCCGTCGCGGCAGCAGCTCATCGGGCTCGCCACGGCCGAGGTCACCCGCGGCCAGGTGGGCTCGAGCTGGCGCACGGTGGGGCGGGTCGCGATCGACGAGACCCACGTCCACCACGTGAACGTGAAGGTGAACGGCTACGTGGAGCGGATCTACGTGGACTTCATCGGCAAGCCGGTGAAGCGCGGCGATCCCCTCTTCTCCATCTACAGCCCCGAGCTCATGAGCGCGCAGAGCGAGTACCTGCTCGCCCGCGGCACCCGCGCCGCGCTGGCCGAGGGCGGCGCCAGCCCCGCCGGCGGCGACGAGCTCGTGGCCGCGGCCCGCGCCCGGCTCCGGCTCTGGGACGTGCCCGACTCCGAGATCCGGGAGCTGGAGCGGACCGGCAAGCCGCAGAAGGACCTGCTCCTCGTCTCGCCGATGGCGGGCGTGGTCACGGCGAAGAGCGTGGTGCACGGGATGCGCGTCAACGCCGGCGACATGCCCTACGAGATCACCGACCTCTCGGAGGTCTGGGTGCTCGCCGACGCCTACGAGGGCGACCTCGCCCGGCTGCACGTCGGGATGCCGGCCTCCTTCAGGCTCACCGCCTTCCCCGACCGGCAGTTCAAGGGCAAGGTGGCCTTCATCGACCCGGTGCTCGACCCGAAGACGCGCACCGCCAAGGTGAGGCTCGCCTTCGCGAACCCCAAGGGCGAGCTGCGCCCCGAGATGTTCGGCGAGGTGACCCTCGAGTCGGCGCCGCGCGAGGGGCTCCGCGTCCCCTCCGACGCCGTGATCGACTCGGGCGCGCAGAAGGTGGTCTTCGTGGCGCTCGGCGACGGCAAGTTCCAGCCCAGGCCGGTGGAGCTCGGGGCCGCGAGCGGCGATCAGGTGGAGGTGGCGAAGGGGCTCTCCGAGGGCGAGAAGGTGGTGATCCGCGCCAACTTCCTCGTCGACTCGGAGTCACGCCTGCGCGCGTCGCTCGCCGCCATGGGAGGCAAGTAGCCCCATGATCAAGGCCATCATCAAGTTCTCCGCCGAGAACCGGTACCTCGTCATCGGCGCGGTGGCCGCGCTGCTCGCCATCTCCTTCTGGACGATGCGCCACATCCCGCTCGACGCCCTGCCCGACCTGTCGGACACGCAGGTGATCGTCTACTCGAAGTGGGACCGCAGCCCGGACATCGTGGAGGACCAGGTCACCTACCCCATCACCGCGGCGCTCCTCGGCGCGCCCAAGGTGAAGGCGGTGCGCGGCTTCTCCGACTTCGGCTACAGCTACGTCTACGTCATCTTCGAGGACGGCACCGACATGTACTGGGCCCGCACCCGCGTGCTCGAGTACCTCTCGAAGATCCTGCCGCAGCTGCCGAAGGGGGTCTCGACGGAGCTCGGCCCGGACGCCACCAGCGTGGGCTGGACCTTCCAGTACGCGCTCGTGGACCACTCCGGGAAGCACTCCTCCGACGAGCTGCGCAGCTACCAGGACTGGTTCCTGCGCTACGCCATCCAGAGCGTCCCCGGCGTGTCGGAGGTCGCCACCGTCGGCGGGCAGGTGAAGCAGTACCAGGTCTCGGTGAACCCGACCCAGCTCGCCGCCTACAAGCTGCCCCTCTCCGCCGTCATCGACGCCATCCGCAAGGGCAACAACGACGTGGGCGGCCGGCTCGTCGAGTACTCCGGCCGCGAGTACATGGTCCGCGGGCGCGGGTACGTGAAGTCGATCCAGGACATCGAGCAGATCGTCCTCAAGACCGACCGCGGGACGCCCATCACCGTGAAGGACGTGGCGAGCGTCCAGCTCGGCCCGGAGATCCGGCGCGGCATCGCCGACCTCGACGGCAAGGGCGACGTGGTGGGCGGCATCGTGGTGATGCGCCAGGGCGAGAACGCCCTCAACCTCATCGACCGGGTGAAGGCCAAGCTGGAGGAGCTGAAGCCGTCGCTGCCGCAGGGCGTCGAGGTGATCACCACCTACGACCGGTCGGAGCTCATCGGCCACGCCATCGAGACGGTGAAGGGGAAGCTCATCGAGGAGATCGTGGTGGTCTCCCTCATCATCCTGCTCTTCCTCTGGCACGTCCCCTCGGCGCTCGTGCCGATCATCACCATCCCGGTGAGCGTGGCGCTGGCGTTCATCCCCATGTACGCCATGGGGCTCAACGCCAACCTGATGTCGCTCGCCGGCATCGCCATCTCCATCGGCGTGCTGGTGGACGGCGCCATCGTCGAGGTGGAGAACGCCTACAACAAGATCTTCCACTGGATCCAGGGCGGGAAGAAGGGCGACTTCCACAAGGTCCGCCTCGAGGCGCTCATGGAGGTCGGGCCGGGGGTGTTCTTCTCCCTGCTCGTCATCGCCGTGGCCTTCATGCCGGTCTTCACGCTGGTGGACCAGGAGGGCCGGCTCTTCCGCCCGCTCGCCTTCTCCAAGAACCTGGCGATGGCGATCGCGGCGCTGCTCGCCATCACCCTCGACCCGGCCATGCGCATGCTCTTCGCGCGCATCGAGCCCTTCACCTTCAAGCCGCGGTTCCTCGCCTGGAGCGCCACGCAGCTGCTCGTCGGGAAGTACTACTCCGAGGAGCGGCACCCCATCAGCCGCGCGCTCCACCGCGTCTACGAGGGGCCCTGCCGGTTCGTGCTGCGCCACCCCAGGGCGACCATCGCCGCCGCCCTGCTGCTCGTCGCGAGCGCGGTCCCGGTGTTCCTGAAGCTCGGCTCGGAGTTCATGCCGCCGCTCGACGAGGGCACCCTCCTCTACATGCCCTCGGCGGTCGAGCCGGGCATGAGCGTGGCGGAGGCGCAGAAGGCGCTGCAGCTCCAGGACAAGATCCTGCGCACCTTCCCCGAGATCGAGCGGGTCTTCGGGAAGGCCGGCCGCGCCTCCACCTCCACCGACCCGGCGCCGTTCACGATGATGGAGACCACCATCGTGCTCAAGCCGGAGCGGGAGTGGCGCGAGAAGCCGCGCTGGTACTCGTCGTGGGCGCCGGAGTGGCTCAAGCGAGGGCTGCGCCCGTTCTGGCGCGACCGGATCACCGAGGACGAGCTCAAGAACGAGATGAACGCGGCGCTCGACCTCCCTGGCATCTCCAACGCCTGGACCATGCCGATCAAGGGTCGCCTCGACATGCTCTCCACCGGCATCCGCACGCCGGTCGGCATCAAGATCTCCGGCGCCAGGCTGGAGGAGATCGAGAAGGTCGCGCTCGACGTCGAGGCGGCCATCCAGAAGGTGCCGGGCACGCGCAGCGTCTACGCCGAGCGCGTCGCGGGCGGCTACTTCCTCGACTTCGTGCTCAAGCGCGACCGGCTCGCCCGCTACGGCCTCTCGGTGGACGACGCCAACGACATGGTCATGACCGCGGTCGGCGGCGACAACCAGAGCACCACCATCGAGGGGCGCGAGCGGTACGGGATCAACGTGCGCTACGCCCGCGACTACCGCGAGGATCTCTCCGCCCTGCGGCGCGTCCTGCTGCCGCTGCCGAACGGCCAGGGCCAGATCCCGATGGAGGAGATCGCCGAGGTGAAGCTCGCCTCCGGGCCGTCGATGATCCGCGACGAGAACGGGCTCCTCGCCGGCTACGTCTACGTGGACTTCGACACCTCCGCCATCGACGTCGGCGGCTACGTCGCGCGCGCCAAGCATGCGGTCGCCGCGTCGGTGAAGACGCCCACGGGCTACGGCCTCACCTGGAGCGGCCAGTACGAGAACATGCTCCGCGTGAAGGAGCGGATGAAGCTCGTGCTGCCCATCACCCTGCTGCTCATCTTCGCGCTGCTGTACATGAACACGAAGTCGAGCTTCAAGGCGCTGCTGGTGATGCTGGCGGTGCCCTTCTCGGCGGTGGGGGCGGTCTGGCTCCTCTGGGCCCTCGGCTACAACGTCTCCATCGCGGTCTGGGTGGGCATGATCGCGCTCATGGGGCTCGACGCCGAGACCGGCGTGTTCATGCTCCTCTTCCTCGACCTCTCGCACGACGAGGCGAAGCAGCGCGGCCAGCTCCGGACCACCGGCGATCTCGTGGAGGCCATCGTCCACGGCGCGGTGAAGCGCGTCCGCCCCAAGGCGATGACCGTCTTCGCCGCCATGATCGGCCTGCTCCCCATCATGTGGTCCACCGGCACCGGCGCGGACCTCATGAAGCGCATCGCCGCGCCGATGGTGGGCGGGCTCGTCACCTCCTTCCTCATGGAGCTCCTCGTCTACCCGGCGGTCTACCTCCTCTGGAAGCGCAAGGAGGTGGTGGAGGGGCCGGCGACGCCGCTCGAGCTGGTGGAGGCCCACGCCCAGGAGGCGTGAGGCGCCTGGCCCGGCGCCCCGGCGGCCCGCGGCGGCCGAAGCCGGGACGCGCCGGGCTCCGGTGCGGGTAGGATGCAGGAGATGACCTCGATCCACGCGCGACGGCTGCTCCTCCCCCTGCTCCTGGCGCTCACCCCGTTCGCCGCCGCGCACGCCCAGCACCGCGGCGCCCCTCCGCCGCGGCCGAACCGGGCGCCGGGGCCCGAAGAGCCGCCGCGCACGCCGCCCCCGCCGCCGGCCGAGCGGCGGCTCGAGGTGAAGGCCACCGAGAAGGGCTTCGAGCCGGCCCTGATCGTGGTGAGGAAGGGCGAGCGGATCCGGCTGGAGGTCACGCGGGTGAGCGACGCGGCGCCGGCGAAGGATCTCGTGGTGGACGCGGCGCTGTTCGTGAAGCCGCTGCCCGTCGGGAAGCCGGTGTCGGTCGCCTTCGTGCCGGATCGCGTGGGGGACCTGCGCTTCACCGACAAGACCGAGAAGGTGGTCGGCATCCTCCGCGTCGAGGAGTGAGCGGAGCCGCCTCCCCGGCGAGCAGGCTGCCGCGCGGGAGGGGCCCCAGCGCAGCTGGGGAGGGCGCAGGCGAGCCTCCGCGACCCGCGAAAGCGGGCGCGGAGGCGCAAGGGACCCGGCGAGCAGGGGTGGGGCCCCGACGGCTCCGCCGGCGGGGCGGGGCAGCATGCCCCGTTCAAATGGAAGGGGCGGCGGGGTCACCCCCGCCGCCCCCTCCGGGACTTCCCGCCAGCGCGGGAACCCTGGCCGACCGCTCCTACTCGACGACGATCTTCCCGGCGATCATGTCCATGCCGCAGGCGTAGCGGATGGTCCCGGGCTTCGCCGGCTTCACGAAGACGGTCTGCGGCTTGTCGAGCGGGAGCGGCACGTTCACGCCCTCCGACTTCATCACGATCTCGGTGGCGCAGGTCTTCTCGGTCTTGCGCGTCACGACGAGCTTCAGCGGCTCGCCGGCCTTGGCCCTCACCTCCGCCGGCTCGAAGCCGGCCTTGGTGACGGTGATCTCGACGGTGCGGGCCTTGGCCTGGTCGGACTTGCTGAGCTTCGCGCCGGCGGCATCGCCGTGGGCGTGTTCGCCGGCGGCCGCGCCGTGGGCGTGCTCGCCGGCGAGCGCCGGGGTGGCGAAGAGCGCGGTGGCAGCGAACAGGGTGGCGAGCTTCTTGAGGTTCATCTCTTCTCCGGGGGTGGTTGACGACGACCAATGGGCAGAGCACGGATCATGCCATCCCGCGGGCACCCTGCAAGCTGCGCGAAATGGCGCCCGCCGCCGGCGGACCGGCCCCGGGCCGGACACAGTGTGACCGGGCGGGTCACGCCGTCCGCAGTTCACGCCGCTCGTCGAACGGCGAGCCGGGCGGCGCCCCGCCGGTTAGGATGAGGGCTCCACCCACCTGACACTGGGAGTCATCATGGCCACCGTCACGCTCAAGGGGAACCCCATCCGCACCAACGGCGAGCTGCCCGCCGTCGGCGCCGCCGCGCCCGACTTCGTCCTCACCGGCGGCGACCTCAAGGACGTCTCGCTGAAGGACTTCGCCGGCAAGCGCAAGGTCCTCAACATCGTCCCCAGCCTCGACACCGCCGTCTGCGCCACCTCGACCCGCCGCTTCAACGAGAAGGCGGGCTCGCTCGGCGGCGCGGTGGTGCTGGTGGTCTCGGCCGACCTCCCCTTCGCCTCCAAGCGCTTCTGCACGACCGAGGGGCTCGCCAACGTGGTCCCGCTCTCGATGATGCGCTCGAAGCACTTCGCCAAGGACTACGGCGTGATGATCGAGGACGGCCCGCTCGCCGGCCTCTCGGCGCGCGCGGTGGTGGTGCTGGACGAGCGGGACAAGGTGATCTACCGGCAGCTCGTCCCCGAGATCGGCCAGGAGCCGGACTACGACGCGGCCCTGAAGGCCGTGCAGGGCTGAGTCCCTCCAAGGCAGGATCCCCGCGCAGGACGGCCGAGGTGCTGGCCGTCGGGCGCCGGAGTGTGCGAACGTGCGTGCAACGGCGCGGGGGGCGTCGTTTCATTCACGGACAGTACACGTTCTGCCGGCGGCGTCCTCCGCGCCTCGACCGCGCGCGCCTCGAGCGCGCGCCCGGAGGACGCCACCGTGCTCAAGCTCTTCGCCTTCGTCGTCGCCGCCTCGCTCGCGCTCCCCACTCTCGCCGGGAACGTGCCCCCCGCCCTGCTCTTCCAGAACCGCTGCGCCGAGTGCCACGGCAAGGACGCTCGCACGCCGACCGCCAAGGGCCGCGCCGCGGGCGCCCCGAACCTCGCCGGCGGCGAGCGCTCCGCGATCGAGGTGGAGCAGGTGATCCTGCACGGCAAGGGCCGCATGGCCCCCATCGGCATGAAGCTTTCCCCGGAGCAGGTCGGCGCCGTCGCCGCTTGGGTGGCCCGGCTCCAGTGACGCGGAGGTCGCCCCGCGCAGCGCGACCCCGGGCCGCGCCGGGGACGACACTGGAGCGGCCCGGATCCGCCCCGGCGCCGGGCAGCCCCCTTCGCCGCGGCGCACCGGCCGTGTAGCATCGCGGGGGCGATGCACGACCCCCACGAGTTCCTGACGGCGCTCACGCTGGTCCTGGCCGTCGCGGCGGTGACCACGGTGCTGTTCCATCGGCTGAAGCAGCCGGTGGTGCTCGGCTACCTCCTCGCCGGGCTGGTCGTGGGACCGCACGTCCCGGTGCCGCTCGTCGCCAACCGCGCGGTGGTGGAGGGGCTCTCCGAGCTCGGCATCATCCTCATCATGTACGCGCTCGGCCTCGAGTTCAGCCTGCGCGGGCTGCTCAAGGTCGGGCCGGTCGCGGCGGTCACCGCGGCCATCGAGACGAGCCTCATGCTCTGGCTCGGCTTCCTGGCCGGCCGGGCCTTCGGCTGGTCCGCGCGCGAGAGCCTCTTCGCGGGCGCCCTCGTCGCCATCTCGAGCACCACCATCATCGCGAAGACCTTCGGCGAGCTGAAGGTCACGGGCCACCTGCGGAACCTGGTGGTCGGGGTGCTGGTGGTGGAGGACCTCGTCGCCATCCTGCTCCTGGCGCTCCTCACCGCCGTGGCCGGCGGGCGCGGGCTCTCGGCCGGGCAGGTGGCCTTCGCGGTGGGGCGGCTCGCCGCCTTCCTGGTCGGCCTGCTCGTGGTGGGGATGCTGGTCGTGCCGCGCGCCATGCGGACCGTGAACCGGCTCGGCCAGTCGGAGACCACCCTGGTCGCGAGCCTGGGCATCTGCTTCGGCGTCTCCCTGCTCGCCGCCCGCTTCGGCTACTCGGTCGCGCTCGGGGCCTTCATCGCCGGGTCGCTGGTCTCGGAGGCCGGGGAGGAGCGGCCGGTGGAGCCGCTGGTCCAGCCGGTGCGCGATCTCTTCGGCGCCATCTTCTTCGTGTCGGTGGGCCTGCTCATCGACCCCCACCTGGTGGCGGCGCACTGGCGCGCGGTGGTGGCCCTCACCGCCATCGTGCTCGGCGGGAAGGTGCTGGCGGTCACGGCCGGCGCCTTCCTCACCGGCAACGGAAACCGGATCTCGGTCCAGGCCGGGCTCAGCCTGGCGCAGATCGGGGAGTTCTCCTTCATCATCGCCGGGCTCGGCGCCGCCACCGGGGCCACCCGCCCCTTCCTCCTCCCGGTCGCGGTGGCGGTCTCGGCCCTCACCACCCTCTCGACCCCCTGGCTCGTGCGCGCCTCGCCGCACGTCGCGGCCTTCATCGACCGCAAGCTCCCCCGGCCCATCCAGACCTTCGCCGCGCTCTACGGCAGCTGGGTGGAGCAGCTCGGCGGGACCTCGCGCCGCCCGTCGGTCGCGGCGCGGGTGCGGCGGATGGTCCGCCTCCTGCTCCTCGACGCCGCCCTCCTGGCCGGGATCGTGATCGGCACCTCGGTGGCGCTGGGACGCGCCGCGGCGCTCCTGCGGGCCCGGGCCGGGCTCGAGGCCGGGCTGGCGCGGGTGGCGGTGCTCGCCGCGGCTGGCGCCCTCTCCGCCCCCTTCTGCCTCGGCCTCGTGCGCACCGCCCGCCGGCTCGGGGTGGTGCTCGGCTCGGCCGCCCTGCCCCACGGCGCCGGGCTCGACCTCGCGGCGGCGCCGCGGCGCGCCCTGGTGGTCGCGCTGCAGCTCGGCGCGCTCGCCCTCGTCGGCGTCCCGCTCCTCGCGGTCACGCAGCCCTTCCTCCCCGGCGTGCCCGGCGCGGCGCTCCTGATCCTGCTCCTGGCGGTCCTGGGCGTGGGGCTCTGGCGCAGCGCCACCAACCTGCAGGGGCACGTGCAGGCCGGGGCGCAGCTCATCGTGGAGGCGCTCGCGAAGCAGGCCCGGGACGCGGCGGGCGGCGGGGAGGCGCACGCGCTCGACGACATGCGGCGGATGCTGCCGGGGCTCGGCGAGCCGGAGCCGTTCCGGCTGCCGGCCACGAGCGCCGCCGTCGGCCGCTCCCTCGCCGCGCTCGACCTGCGCGGCCTCACCGGCGCGACCGTGCTCGCCATCGTCCGCGAGTCGGAGGGCGCCATCGTCCCGAGCGCGGCGGAGGTGCTCCGCGCGGGCGACCTGCTCGCGCTCGCGGGGACCCATGAGGCGATCGCGGCGGCGAAGGAGGTGCTGGCCGCCGGCGCGGGCGCCTCGGCGGCTGCCCCGCCCTGAGCGGGCTCCCGGGGAGCCACCGCCGTGTCGGACCCCCGCCGTACGCTCCCGGACATGGGACGAGACACGGCGCGCTATCCGCCCCCGGGCTGGAGCGAGGTGCCGGCCCTCCTGCCCCTCGCGCGGGCCTGCCAGGCCGGGCGGCTCGCCCGCATCCGCTACCGCGACGCGGGCGGGCACGAGACCGAGCGGGAGGTGGCGGTGCTCGGGCTGGGGTGGCGCCGCGAGGGGTGGCTCTTCGCCGCCTTCTGCGAGCTCCGGCAGGCGTGGCGGCTCTTCCGGGCCGAGCGGGTGCTCGCGATCCGGGTCACCCGCCGCCGCGCCCCGTCGGCCCCCGCCGCGTTCGACGGCCGCCGCTTCGCCACCGAGGACCTCTCCGGCCCCGCGCCGGCCGGCCGGGTCGCGGTCGCCCTCGACGCGCCCCTGGCGCGCCTGGCGCCCGCCCTCTTCCCCTCGGCGCTCCTCGAGCGGCGGGGGCGGGGCTGCGTGGCGCACCTTCGCGCCAGCGCCATCGACGGGGTCGCCGGGCTCTGCCTCTCGCTCGGCCAGGGCGCCCGGGTGGTCTCGCCGCCCGAGGCCGGGGCGCTCTTCGCCGGGCTCCGGGCGGCCCTGGAGCGGCAGCGCGCCCGCCGCCCCGAGCCGTGACCGTCCTTTGGCCGCGGGCGCCGGGCGCCCCTCGCTAGCTGATGGCTCGCACCGCCCCGACCACCACCGCGTAGTGGCAGGCGGCGGCGGCGATCACGAGCGCGTGGAACACCTCGTGGTAGCCGAAGATGCGCGGGAACGGATCGGGGCGCCGCGTCGCGTAGATGAGGGCGCCGCCGGTGTAGAGCAGGCCGCCGGCGGCCAGGAGCACCACGCCGGCGGTCCCGAGCGAGGCGTGGAGCTGCGGCAGCAACGGGACGATCACCCAGCCCAGGAGCAGGTAGAGCGCCACCGCGATGCCCCGCGGCGCGCGCGGCCAGATCATGGCGCGCAGGATGCCGACCAGCGCCCCGCCCCAGGCGATCGCCAGCAGGGCGAGCCCCCGCCGGCCGCCCAGCAGCAGGCAGAACGGCGTGTAGGTGCCGGCGATGAGGACGAAGATGGCGGAGTGGTCGAGCCGGCGCAGCCAGAGCCGCGGCCCGGGCGCCCAGTTCGGCCGGTGGTAGAGGGCGCTCGTCCCGAAGAGCGTGAACAGGCTCACGCCGTACACCGTGGCCGCGGCGCTGGCGCGCGGGACCTCGGCGCGGGCGAGCAGCACGATCCAGGCGACCACCGCGACGGCGGCGGCCACCTCGTGGGACACCCCGCGCAGGAGCGGCTTGACGCGGGGCGCGACGGACTCGGCGCGATGGCTGGCCATGCCGGGATCGTGCGCCCCCCACGTCACGGTCAGGTAACGAAGGCGCCCTCGACCAGGTGGCCCTTCAGGGCCGGATGAAGGTGCCCTCGCGGAGCTCGCGCAGGGTCTCGCGGATCTCGTCCGGCGTGTTCATCACGAACGGCCCGTAGCGGGCGTACGGCTCGTGGAGCGGCTGCGCCGAGAGGAGCAGGAACCGGGCCTCCTCCCCGATGGCGTGGACCCGCACCACGTCGCCGTCCCCGAGCACCACCAGCCGCGGCGACGGGATGGCCTGGCTCGCGCCCGCGGCCGGGCCGCCCACCGCGACCTCGCCCCGGTACACGTAGAGGAGGCCGGTGTGGCCGCGCGGGATGGGCTGCTCGAAGCTGCGGCCGGCCGGGAGCCGCACGTCGAGGTACGTGGGCCCGGCGAAGATCTCCCGGACCGCGCCCTCGACGCCGTCCACCTGCCCGGCCACCACCCGGATCGCCGCGCCGTCGGGGCGCGCCACCTCGGGGATGCGCGCCGCCGGCACGTCCTGGTAGCGCGGGCGCGTCATCTTGAGCTTCGCCGGCAGGTTCACCCAGATCTGGAACCCGTCGAGCCGGCGCGGGCCGGCCTTGGGCATCTCCTCGTGCAGGATGCCGCTCCCGGCGGTCATCCACTGCACGTCACCGGTGCCGATCACGCCGGCGTTGCCCAGGCTGTCGCGGTGGGCCACGCTGCCGTCGAGCATGTAGGTCACGGTCTCGATCCCGCGGTGCGGGTGGAGCGGGAACCCGGCCAGGTAGTCGTCCGGACGCTCCGAGCCGAAGTGATCGAAGAGGAAGAACGGATCGAGGTGGTCGAGCGTGGGGGTGGCGATGCTCCGCTTCAGGAGCACGCCCGCGCCGTCGCTCGCCGGGGTGGGGGTGATGACGTCCTTCACGTTGCGCTCGGTCATGGCCTCTAGATAGCCACCGCCGCGGCGCGGACAACCGCCGGGGCGGGGAAGGACCGTTCGCGATCGGAAACGACGGCGTCGCCGGGGCGCGCTGGGGGATCAGCCCCGAAGCGCCCGGTCGATCGCCGAGAGCACGAGCGGCACCTCCTCCGGCCGGTTCGGCCACTGCGGCGCGAACCGGACGTGCCCGTCGGGGATCGCCACCGCCACCCCGCTCGCGGCGAGCCGGTCGCGCAGGCGCTCGAGCTCGACCCCGGGCGGTGGACGGGCGCAGAGCATGCCGGAGCGGCGGCCGGGCTCCCTCGCGCGGACGCTCGCGAAGCCGCGCTCGGCCAGCCCGGGCTCGAGCAGGTCGAGGTAGCGGTCCAGCCAGGCGCGGATCTCCCCGACCCCGACCTCGAGCAGGAGCCCGACGGCGGCGTCGAGCGCCACGAGGGAGACCAGCGAGGACGAGCCGTACTCGAAGGCGTCGGCGCGCCGCCGGAGCGGCCGGTCGTAGCGGAGGAGCCCCGGGCCCTTCGAGAGGAAGCTCACCGGGTCCTCGGTGGAGAGCCAGCCGCCCACGCCGAAGCGGAGCGCCTCCACCCGCTCCGGCCGGACGTAGAGCACGCCGGCCCCCTCGAGCCCCATGAGCCACTTGTGGCTCCCGCCGGCCAGGTAGTCCACCTCGAGGGCGCGCACGTCGAGGGGCGTCGCCCCGAGGGCCTGGACCGCGTCCACCGCCAGCTCGGCGCCGTGGGCGTGACAGAGGCGCGCGAGCGGGCCGAGCGGCATGGCGAGCCCGGTCTGGAACTGCACCGCCGAGACCGCGACCAGCCGCGCCCCCGCCCGGAGCTCCGCCTCCACGGCCGCGAGCCCCTCCTCGTCGCCGCGGTGGAAGGGCGCGAGCGGGACGAAGCGCACCTCGAGCCCGAAGAGGGCCGCCGCGCGCTGCCAGGGGACGACGTTGGCCGGGAACTCGCCCTCGAAGCAGACCACGCGGTCGCCGGCGCGCCACGGGAAGGAGAGCGCCACGTCGATGAGGCCGCTCGAGGTGCTGCTCGTGAGCGCGAGGTCCTCCGGCGAGGCCCCGAGGAGCCGCGCCAGCTTCTCGCGGAGCGCCGCGCGCCGGGGGAACCAGCGGGCGAAGGCGCCGCCCCCGTGCCGGCCGTAGTCGTCGGTGAAGCCGGCGACGGCGCGGCGGACCGGGAGCGAGAGCGGCGAGAGGCCGGCGTGGTTCAGGTAGGCGGCCGGCGCGAGGTCGGGGAAGAGCGCGCGATCGCCGAGGCGCGGCGGCGGGAGGTCCGGGAGCGGGTCGGCCATCGACCCTCTCTCCTAACGCTTCTTGCCGTACCGCGGCACGCCGTCGGTCCGGTGCCCCTCGCCGGAGCGCGTCTGGACGCCCGGCCGCGGCTTCCCGTAGGGCTTCGCCCCGGCCCGGGGGGCGGGCTTGCCGTAGCCCTTCGCCGCCGGCCGGGCCGCGCCGCCGGCAGCGGCGCGCGGGTGCGCGCCCTTCCCCCCCGCTCCGGGGGCGCCGGGCGCGTAGCCGGGCGGGGGCTGCGAGGGGAGGATGTGCTGGCGGGGGTGGCGCGGGTCGGGCTCCCCGGCGGCCTCGGCGAACCGCTCGGCCACGCTGCGCGCGATCTCGAAGCGGGTCTCCTCGGCGAGGATCACGATCCGGCCGATCTCGCGGTTGGTGACGCCGCCGCGGTGGCAGAGGAGCGGCACGATGAAGCGCGGGTCGGCCCCCTCGCGCCGGCCCAGGGTGAGCTTGAACCAGGTGCTGTCGCCGGGGGTCACGTTGACCACCTTGCCCTTGGGCCGGGGCCCCTCGCCGTCGGCGGCCGGCGCGCGCATCCGCGCGGGCTCGCGGAGCCGCAGCGCCCCGGTCTCGGGCAGCTCCTCCGGCGAAGGCAGCTTCTGCCGCTCGGAGCGGACCAGCGCCGCGGCGAGCGCGAGCGGGGTCTTGGCGGCGAGGAGCCGCTCGGCGACGGCGAGGTCCTCCTCGGCCGGCTCGGCGGCGAGCGCCTCGACCGCCTCGAGGAGCCGCTCCTGATCGCGGGCGCGGACCGCGTCGGCGTCGGGCGCCGGCGTCCAGGGCACCTCGACGCGGGCGGTCCGCAGCATCCGCTCGCCGAGCGCGCGGCGCGCCGGCGGCACGAGCAGCACCGAGACCCCCTTGCGGCCGGCCCGGCCGGTGCGGCCGCTCCGGTGGAGGAGCCCCGGCGCGTCGCGCGGGAGGTCGGCGTGGATCACGAGCGACACGTCGGGGAGGTCGAGCCCGCGCGCGGCGACGTCGGTCGCGACCAGCACCCGGGCGCGCCCGTCGCGCAGCTGCTTCAGGGCCCGGGTGCGCTCGGCCTGCGTGAGCTCGCCGGAGATGGCGACGGTGGCGAAGCCGCGCTCGTCGAGGCTGGCCGAGAGGTGGTTCACCGCCTCGCGGGTGTTGCAGAAGACGAGCGCGCTGCGGGCGTCCTGCAGCCGGAGCACGTTCACCACCGCCCGCTCCCGCTCGCGCGTGGAGACGAAGTGGGCCCGGTACTCGATGTCCTGGTGGGCCTCGCCGGCCGGGGTGGCGGCGATCCGGAGCGCGTCCTGCTGGTACTTGCGCGCCAGCTCGACGATGGGCTTCGGCAGCGTGGCCGAGAAGAAGATGGTCCGGCGCTTCGAGGGGGCGGCGGCGAGGATGAGCTCGAGCTCGTCGCGGAAGCCCATGTCGAGCATCTCGTCGGCCTCGTCGAGCACCAGCGCCCGCAGCGCGCCGAGGGTGAGGTTCTTCCGGTCGAGGTGGTCGCAGAGCCGCCCCGGCGTGCCGACCACCACGTGGCAGCCGGCGGCGAGGGCCCGCTGCTCGCGGCGGGGGTCCATCCCGCCCACGCAGGCGGTGACCCGCGCGCCGAGCGGCGCGTAGAGCCAGGAGAGCTCGGCCTGCACCTGCATGGCGAGCTCGCGGGTGGGCTCGATGACGAGCACGAGCGGCTGGCCGGCGGGCGGCAGCGCGCCCGTGCCGAGCAGGTCCGGCGCGACCGCCAGGCCGAAGGCGACGGTCTTCCCCGACCCGGTCTGGGCGGAGACGAGCAGGTCGCGGCCGGCGTGGTCGGCAGCGAGCACCGCGGCCTGCACCGGCGTCGGGGCGGCGTACCCCTTGGCGGAGAGCGCCTGCCGCAGCGCCGGGTGGAGGTCGAGGGCGTCGAAGGTGGTCGAGGTCTCTTGCATTTCGCCGAGGCTTCTAGCAGAAAGCGCGCCGCCGGGCGATGATGCCCCCCTCCGCGTATGCCCCGCCGCACCCGCATCCCCGACCTGTCCCAGCGCTGCCCGGCGTGCTTCTTCCGCCCGGAGGACTGCCTCTGCCCGGCCTGCCTGCCGCCGGTCGAGACCCGGACGCGGCTCCTGGTGCTCCGGCACGTGAGCGAGCGGCTGCGCCCCACCAACACCGCGCGCTGGGCGGCGCTGGCGCTCGCCGGGGCCCGGCTCCTCGACTACGGCGCCCGGGACGCCCTGCTCGACGAGGCGCCGCTCGCGGAGCCGGGCACCTGCGTGCTCTGGCCCGGCGGCGCGCCGCTCGCCGAGCCGCCCCGCCAGGTGGTGGTGGTGGACGCGAGCTGGTCGCAGGCCCGCCGCATGCTCCAGCGCATCCCGGCGCTTCAGTCCCTGCCGCGCCTCTCCCTGCCCGGGCCGCCGCCCGGCTCGCTGCGGCTGCGGGAGCCGCCCGTGGCCGGCGGCATGTCCACCATCGAGGCCATCGCCCGGGCGCTCGACCTCCTCGGCGAGCCCGACGCGGCCGCCCGGCTCGACCGGATCCACGCCCTGTCGGTCGAGCGGGGGCTCCGGCTGCGGATGGGGCCGGACTACGCCCGGCTCGCCCGCGCCGGCTGACGAGCCCGTGAAGAAGTCCCCTCCCGCGCCATGACCTTCTCCCCCGCCCGCTGGCTCCCCGGCCCCCATTTCCAGACCATCTGGTCGAGCCTCGGCCGGCGCCCGGTCCGGCTCGACTCGGTCATGGAGCGGCTCGAGCTGGCCGACGGCGACTTCGTGGACGTGGAGCGGTTCGCCGGGCCCTCGCCGGACGCGCCGGTGCTGGTCGCCTGCCACGGGCTCGAGGGGAGCTCGCGCGCCGTCTACGTGCGCGGCCTCGTGCGCGAGGCGCTCTCGCGCGGGCTCGCGGCGGCGGCGCTCAACTTCCGCGGCTGCTCCGGCGAGCCGAACCGGCTCCCGCGCTTCTACCACTCGGGCGACACGGGCGACCTCGCCGCGCTGGTGGCGCGGCTCCGGGCCGAGCGGCCCGGGCGCGCCATCCTGCTGGCGGGCTTCTCGCTCGGCGGCAACGTGGTCGCGAAGTACCTCGCCGAGGGGGGCGACGCCCTCCCGCCGGAGGTGCGGGCCGGCGCGGTGATCTCGGTGCCGTTCGACCTCGCTCGCTGCGCCGCGGCCATCGACGCCCCCGGCGCCATGCAGCGGATCTACCGGGAGCGGTTCCTGCGGATGCTGCGGGCCAAGGCGGCCGAGAAGGCCCGGCGCTTCCCCGGGGCCGCCGACTGGGACGCGGTCCGGCGCGCCCGCACCTTCTCCGAGTTCGACGGCCGGCTCACCGCCCCGCTGCACGGCTTCGCCTCCGCGGCCGACTACTGGGCCCGCTCCAGCTCCGGGCCGCTGCTCGCCGGCGTCCGCCGGCCGCTCCTCGCGCTCTCCTCCATCGACGACCCCATCGCCCCCGGCGCCTGCCTCCCGCTCGCCGCGGCGCGAGCCAACCCGGCCGTCTCGCTGCGCGTGCTGCCCGCCGGCGGCCACGTCGGCTTCGTGGGCGGGAGCCCGTGGCGGCCGGCCTTCTGGGCCGAGGCCGAGGCCGCCCGCTGGCTCGCCGCGCAGGCCGGAACCCCGGAGTCCCATTGACCGACGACCTCCGCTTCTTCCTCTACGCCGACGGCAGCGCCCTCGTGAACCCGGGCGGCCCGGGCGCGACCGGCTACGTGGTGCTCGACCGCGCCTGCCGCGCGCTCCGCTTCGGCGCGACCCGCTACACGGTGGACGGGCAGTACGCGGTCACCAACAACCGGATGGAGCTGCGGGCGGTGCTGGAGGGGCTCGAGGGGCTCCCCGACGGCGCCGGCGTGCAGGTCTGCTCCGACTCGCGCTACACCATCGACGCCCTCTCGAAGTGGATCCACGGCTGGCGGCGCAAGGGGTGGCGCACCGCGACCGGCCAGCCGGTGCTGAACCGCGACCTCATCGAGGCGCTCGACGCCCGGATCGCCTCGCTCGAGGTCCGCTTCCACTGGGTCCGCGGCCACGCCGGCCACCCGGTCAACGAGGTGGTGGACGAGCTCGCCCAGTGCTGCGCCCGCGGCGCCGCGGGGCCCGACCGGGCGCGCGTGATCGCGGCGCTCCGGGCCGAGGGGCTCCTCGGCTGAGCGGCAGGGAGCGGCAGCGCGGCTCCCGGCGGGCCTCGGAGCGATGAGGGGTCGCGGCCGGCCGTTCAGGGCACGAGCAGCACCTTCCCCACGTTCTGCCGCTCCTGGATGCAGCGGTGCGCGTCGGCGGCCCGCTCGAGGGGGAAGGTGGCCGCGATGCGCGGCCGGATGGCGCCTCGGGCGTACAGCGCCATCAGCTCCGCGAACTCGGCGGAGAGCAGCTCCTGCCGGTGCCAGAGGTGGCCCATGTTGACCCCCGCCACCGCCCGGTTCTGGTTCATGAGCGAGATGGGGTTGAAGAGCGGCACCCGCACCATCTGCGTCGCGAGGCGCAGGTAGCTGCGCCCCCCTTCCCCCGAGAGGTTCGCGAACCCGTAGCAGACGAGCCGCCCGGCCTCGCGCAGGAGCGCGTAGCCCTTGCGCGTGTCGCCGCCGCCGAGCGGATCGAGCACCAGGTCCACGCCCTCCCCGCCCGTGAGCCGGCGCACCTCGTCGGCCCAGTCGCGGGCGCGGTAGTCGATGGGATAGGCGCACCCCTCCTCGCGCAGCACCGGGTGCTTCGACGCCGACGCGGTGCCGAATGTGAGAACCCCCTCGACGGTCCGGCAGAGCTGCAGCACGGCGATCCCGACGCCGCCCGCCGCCATGTGCACCAGCACCCGATCGCCGGGCCGCAGCGCCGCGACGCGGAACAGCATGTGCCACGCCGTCAGGTAGTTCACCGGGATCGCGGCGGCCTCCTCGAACCCCATCCCCTCCGGCATGGGGATCGCCTGCGCTGCCGGGACGCAGAGGACGTCGGCGTGCGCGCCGAACCGGGTCATCGCCATCACCCGCGTGCCCGGGGCCGGACCGCTCACGCCGGGGCCGAGCGCGTCCACCACGCCGGACGCCTCGTAGCCCACGACGCAGGGGAATCGGGGCGCGTCGGGGTAGAGCCCCTGCCGCGCCATCACCTCGGCGAAGTTGAGCCCCGCCGCCCGGACCCGCACCCGCACCTCGCCGCTCCTCGGCTTCGGGTCGGCCGACTCGCGGACCTCGAGCACCTCGGGCCCGCCGGGGCGGGTGATGAAGACGGCTCGCATGTGGTCTCCTCCCGGACCTCTCCATACTCCTCGCCCGCCTCCTGCGTGAACGTCCAGTTGGGCGAGCGCCGGGCCGCAAGCCCGGATTTTCCTGCGTCACCTCACCCCGGGTGGGGGATGTCGCCTATCTTTGGCACCCCTGGGTCGGGACGACCCCTCTCAACCTCGCAGGATCACGCTGCTCCGGTTCACCCAAGGGAAGGTCGGCGGTGGCCCGGCGATTGCTACTTCGGAGCGGCTCGCGGAGGAGCAGCATGTATCGGATCCTGGTCGTGGACGACGAGCCGCAGGTCGCGAAGGCGCTCCGCCGCCTCCTCTCGAAGGAGTTCGAGGTGGAGGTGGCGTACGGCGGCGCGGAGGCGCTCGAGAAGCTCGAGACCTTCCAGCCCGACGCGGTGCTGACCGACCGGCGCATGCCCGGCCTCTCCGGCCCGGACCTGCTCGCCGAGGTGAAGCGCCGGATGCCGCTCGCCCTGCGCGTCATCGTCTCCGGCGTCAGCGACGATCCGGACCAGCCGGCGAGCGAGCAGGCGGGCGGCATCTGCAGCTACCTGCCGAAGCCGTGGGACGAGTCGGAGGTCCTCGGCCTGTTCCGCAGCGCCCTCCCCGCCCGCGACCTGCTCCGCGCCCTGCGCAAGGGGCTCGCGTGCGCGCCGGGCATCCAGGCCGAGCTGGTGCAGAAGGATCGCAAGCTGGTGCTCCGGGCCTTCCGCGCCGGCACGCCCATCCCGCCGCAGCAGGCGCTCCGGATCCTGGCCGCCTTCGCGCGCGAGCTCGACGAGGAGTCGCTCCAGGCCCTCGGGAGCCTGCTCGAGCCGCACGACATCACCGTCGCCGCCGAGGGCGGCGGGACGGAGGCGGGGCTGGCGGTCGAGCTCCCCGTCCCCGAGCCGCTCCTCGCCAGCGGCAGCCGCTAGAAGCGGCCGTGCTGGCTATCGCGGCAGCAGCCGCTAGAAGCGGCCGTGCTTGAGGAGGTCGCGCTTCGAGACGGTGCCCACCAGCCGATGGTGTGAGTCCACCACCGGTAGCCGCTCGAGGTCGCTCTCCGCGAACCGCTCCGCCACCGCGGCGAGCCGCATGTCGGGGGTGAGCGGGCGCACGGTGCGATCCATCACGTCGGCCGCGACGATCATCGACAGGTTGGCCTCCTCGTTGATGGTGCCCTTGAGCGCCTCGAGCTCGATGACGCCCAGGAACTCGCCGCCCGGGGCGGTGACGTAGAGGTCGTGCCCGGGCGGCAGCGCCAGCAGCTTCAAGAGCACCTGCTGGAAGGGCACGCTCGGCTCCACCCGCTCGGCGGCGTCGGTGACCAGCCCGGCCACGGGCGTGACCTGCAGCCAGTCCGGGCGCGGCAGCTCGGGGAGCTTCACGCCCCGGCGGCGCAGCGGCGCGGTGTAGAGCGAGTCGGGCTCGATGGCCCGGCTGATGGCCGCGGCGAGCGTCGCGGTGAGCATGAGCGGCAGGATCACGCCGTAGTCGCCGGTGAGCTCGAAGATGATGAGCACCGAGGAGACCGCCGCGTGGGTGGTCCCGGCGAGCACGCCGGCCATCCCGATGAGCGCCATGGCGCCGACCGGCGGGCCGCTGTGGAAGGCCCGCTGGATGAGCTCGCCGAGCCCGCCGCCGAGGAGGGCGCCGTAGTAGAGCGAGGGCGTGAAGAGGCCGCCCGGGACGCCGGCGCCGGCGCAGAGCGCGGTCGCGGCCAGCTTCAGCGCCGGGAGCAGGAGCAGCGCCGGCAGCGCCAGGTTCCCGAGCAGCGCCGCGTTGACGGTGTCGTAGCCGTTGCCGAGGAGCTGCGGGAACGGGATCGAGGCCGCGCCGAGCAGGGAGAGCCCGAGCGGCGGCAGCCAGCGCACGACCTGCTTCGGGAGGCGGTAGAGCTTCACCTCGACCCAGCCCATCACCCGCACGTAGAGCACCGAGGCGAGGGCGAGGATGGGCGCGCAGGCGAGGCCGAGGAACACCTCGGACGGCCGCATGAGCGCGTACTCGGGGATGACGTAGCCAGGGTGGCCGCCGGCGAGGATGCGCGAGAGGATGGTGGCGACGACGCAGCTCACCACGATGGGCCCGAGCAGCTCGAGCGCGAAGCTGCCGAGCAGCACCTCGAGCCCGAAGAGCGCGCCGCCGATGGGCACGTTGTAGGCGGCCGCGATCCCGGAGGCGGCGCCGCAGGCGACGAGGAGCCGGGCCTGGCGGCGGGTCACCTGGAGCCGGTCGGCGAGCCACGAGCCGCTCGCGGCCCCGGTGGAGACGAGCGCGCCCTCGCGCCCGAGGGACGCGCCCATGCCGACCGCCACGATCGAGATCGCGCCCCGCAGGAGCGCGCGGCCGAGCGGCAGCCGGCCGCGCTGCACCCAGATGGCCTCGATGATCCCCGCCGTGCCGTGCCCGCCGAGCGGGCGGTGGGTGAAGAAGGAGACCCCGGTGATGAGGAGCCCCGCCAGGCCCGGCACCAGCACCCGCTGGAGCGGCGGCGCGCCCTCGACCGAGCCGAGGTAAGTCTCGCCCCCCGGCCAGGCGAGCAGCTTCACGAGCTCCAGCAGGCGCAGCAGCAGCACCGAGCCGAGCCCGCCGACGGCGCCCGTGAGCACCACGAGGAGCCAGAACCGCTGCGCGACGCGCGGCAGCTGCCGAAGGAACTCGCCGACCGAGTGATAGAAGACCGGCCGGCGCAGGACCGTGCCGCGCAGGTCCGCGTCGTCCGGGGGCTGGGACGGCCGATGTGCGCGCCGGGGCAAGGGTCCGACAGCAAGGTAGGGACGCGCGCGGACGCTCGCCTTCGGGCCGCCGCCCCCGGCGTCCGCGGGCGGGCCACGGGTCACCCGCCCGGGCCATCCCGGAGGGGAGCCCCGGAGCCTCGACCGCCCCTACCCTACCCGCTCGCGGCCGCGCCGCTGCCGCTCCGGCGCGTGAGCGCCACCATCCCGAGCAGGACGCCGATGCCGGCGAAGGTGAGCACGGCGTCGGCGATGAGGGCGCCGCGCGCCCCGAGGCCGCGCAGCTCCGAGCCCCAGCCGTCGAGGGCGGTCACGTAGTTGCTCGCCACGTTGGCGATGGCGATGAAGAGCGTGTACTTGGTCGCGGCCGCGGCGCTGTGGCCGACCATCTCGAGGATGAAGGCGGCGAGGGTGGCGAACGCGATCCCGTTCGCGAAGTTGTAGGCGAGCGTGCCCCAGGCGTAGGTGAGCGGCGTGAGCGGGGCCGCCAGCATCGCCACCGCGGAGAGGGCGGTGATGCCGGCGGAGAGCGCGTAGGCGAGCCGCCGGTTCATGTGGTCGGCGAGGTAGCCGCCCACGAGCGACCCGACCGCGCCGACGAGCCCGCCGCCGAGCCCGCTCACCACCGCCACCACGTGCTCCGAGGCGCCGTAGTCCACCGCCATGGCGGAGAAGAGGTTCGTGAGCGCGCCCGCGCCGACCGGCAGCGCGCAGATGACGAGCCCGGTCCAGCCGTCGCGGCTGCGCACCGTCCCCCAGAGGTCGTCGAGGATCCCCCGGACGCGGACCCAGAGCGCCCGCCCGAAGCTGCCGGCCCGCTCCACCGCCGGGTCGCGGAAGTGGGGCTCGACGATGAGGAGGGCGGCGAACGCGCTCGCCGCGGTGACCGCGGCCATGACCGCGCCGGCCGCCGGCACCGAGGCGCGCGAGGCCACCCAGAGCGCGAGCGCGCCGAGCACGCCCGTCCCGCCCACGTTCCCCGCCATGCGCCACCCGCCCGCCTTGCCCTTGTCCTCGAGCCGGGTGGTGGCGGCCATGAGCCCGTCGGCGGCGACGCAGGCGGTGGTGCCCGCCACCTGGGCCGCGGTGGCCACCGCGGTGAAGAGGCCGAGGTGGCGGGCCAGGTCCGGCACCAGCGCGAGGGCGCCGAGCAGCGCCGCGCAGGCGAGCGTCATCCCCACGAACCAGACCTTCCGGTAGGAGCCGATGTCCACCAGCGGCGCCCAGAGGAACTTGATGGCGTGCGGCGTCATCGTGGTGGCCGAGATGGCGCCGATGACCGCGAGCGACACCCCCTGGCTCTTGAGCCAGAAGGGGGCCGCGATCGACACGTAGCCGATGGCCGCCGCGAACGGGACGATGGTGACGGCGAAGACGGCGGGCGGCGTCGGCCGGACGGAGTCGTGGTTCACGGCCTCGTGTCTACCACGGGGCGCGCGTCCCCGCGCCTCCGAGCCGAGGAGACGTCCGGAGGGATCCCTCCCCGGCGCTCAGCCGCGCCGCGCCGCGAGCCAGCGCCCGATGGCGGCCTGGGTCCGCTCGCGGAGCTCCACGTCCTGGCGCATCCGCTCCAGGGTCTGCGCCGCGGCCTGGCGGGCCGCCTCCACCGGGTGGATCTGGAGCAGCGTGGTGGCCTCGTCGAGGTGACGCCGCTCCGGCAGCGCGCCGAGCGCCTCGATCACGCGCCGGAGCAGCATCGGCGCGCCGGCGGTGGTGAGCCGCACCTCCTCGAAGCGGGCCTGCAGCTCCACCCAGAAGGCCTCGCGCGCCGACCGGTTCCCGAGCAGCGTCGCCATGTAGGACGCGAGGTCCTGCAGCGGCACCGAGCCGTCGAAGGCGAGCGCCTCGCCGCGGCGGGCGAGCGACGGCTCCTCGAACTGGGCCAGGGCAAGCAGGTACCGGCGCCGGAAGGCCGGATCGCGCTCGTTCCGGTAGAGCTCGCGGAGCTGCTCGAAGCGGGCCGCGCCGCCCATCCGCGCCGCCATCGCCACCGCCGCCTCGTGGAGGTTGGCCTCGAGGGCGTGGGGGTCGCCGGCGAGGAAGCGGTCGAGGCGCGCCGCCCCCTCCTCCACCAGCGCCGGCAGCCGCGCCACGAGCCCGAGGGCCCGCACCAGCGCCGAGCGCCGGAGCCGGATCGCGTCCGGCTCGCCCGGCTGGGCGTTCCAGCCGATCTCCTCGAAGCGGGGGCCGAACAGCGCCGCCACCCAGGCCTGGAAGCGCGGGCGATCGGAGTCGGCCACCAGCCGGTGCTCGATGGCGGCGAGCCGGCCGACCAGCTCGTCGAGGACGGCGTGGTCCTGCTCGGCGCCGAACGCGGCGCAGAGGTCGAGGAAGACGCCCACCTCGCGCTCCGCCGCCCGCACCAGCGCCCACTCGTCCGCCACCAGCTGGATCCGCTCGGATGGCTCGAGCTTCGCGAGGTGGTGGCGCAGGTCGGCGAGGGCGGCGCCCTCGTAGGCCACCCGGTAGAACCCGGTCGCGCCGCCGTTGGCGCAGACCCAGCGCACCCTGCCCTGCGCCGGGAGCTCGACCACGGCGGACCGGTCGCGCAGGAGCGCGCGGTGGGTCTTCACGCCGGCGTCGTCCTCGTACCGGAGCACGAGCGGGACCGGCCAGCGGCCCGGGCCCGACTCGCCGGGCGCGGAGAAGAAGCGGCGCTGCTCGAGCCGCAGCCGCGCCCCGTCGCGGCCCACCGAGACGAGCGGGAAGCCCGGCTGCCGGATCCAGTCGTTCGCGAGCTCGAGGATGGGCTGGCCCGAGGCCTCGGCGAGGGCGCTCCAGAGGTCGTCGGCGACCGCGTTGGCGCGCCCGTGCTTGCGCATGTAGGCGCGGATCCCCTCGCGGAACGGGACCTCGCCCAGGTAGCTCTCGATCATGCGGAGCACCGCTCCGCCCTTCTCGTAGGTGATGACGTCGAAGCTCTCGGTCGCCTCGGCCGCGTTCTTCACGTAGGCGTGGATGGGGTGCGTGGAGCGGAGCGCGTCGAGGTGCAGCGCCGCCGCCTTGCCGGTGTCGAACTCCAGCCAGACGCGCCAGCCCGGCATCCAGCCGTCCACCACCTTGAAGGCCATCCAGGTGGCGAACGCCTCGTTGAGCCAGAGGTCGTCCCACCACTGCATGGTGACCCAGTTCCCGAACCACATGTGCGCGAGCTCGTGGGTGACCACCTCCGCCACCCGCTTCTTCTGCGCCAGCGAGGCGGTCGCGGGATCGAGCAGCAGGGCCACCTCGCGGAAGGTGACGAGCCCCGCGTTCTCCATCGCGCCGGCCTCGAAGTCGGGGACCGCGACCTGGTCGAGCTTGCCGAAGGCGTACGGCAGGCCGAAGTAGTCCTCGAGCCGCGGCAGCACCTCCACCGCGACCTCCTGGCCGAAGGCGGCGAGCCGCGCCTTCTCGGCGACGGCCCAGGTCCGCACCGGCACGTTCCGCACCGCGATGGCCGGGCTCGGGGCCAGGGCGCCCGCGCAGAGCGCCACGAGGTAGGAGGAGAGCGGCGGCGTCTCGGCGAACTCCACCCGCTTGCGCCCGCCCGAGACCTCCTCCCGGACCGCGGGACCGTTCCCGAGCGCGACGGCGCCCTCCGGCACGTCCACCGAGACCGACCAGACCGCCTTGAAGGCCGGCTCGTCGAAGCACGGGAAGACCCGGCGCGCGTCGGCGGCCTCGAACTGCGTCACCGCCACCGGGCCGGCGTGGTACAGGCCGCGCAGGCCGTCGCACATCTTGCCGCGCCACGCCAGCTCGAGCGACGCCGGCCCGGCGGGCACCGGCTCGGGGAAGCGGAGCAGGAGCGTCTCGCTCGCCTTCGCCACCTCCACCCGGGTCGCCGCGAGGGCCCGGCCGGCGGAGCGGCAGACGGCGCGGTCCACCTCGAGGTCCACCCCGTGGAGGACGACCTCCTGCGCCGGCTCGCCGAGCGACAGCTCGATCGTGGCCTCGCCCGTGAAGCGCTTCGCGTCGAGGTCGATGGAGAGGTGCGCCTGGTACCGCGCGGGACGGACGGTCTGCGGGAGCCGGAAGTTTCGGTCCGTGGTGGGGTGGGCCATGCACCCTGTGTTTACCGGGTTCAGCCTGCCCGTACCACCACCGTGGAGCCCTGCTGCCCCTTGAGGACCTCCACCCGGGCCGGGATCCGCCGCTTGAGCTCCTCCACGTGGGAGATGATCCCGACCATGCGCCGCGCGGCGCGCAGCTCGTCGAGCGCCTGGAGCGCCTGGTCCAGCGTCTCCTCGTCGAGCGAGCCGAAGCCCTCGTCCACGAACAGGGCGTCGAGCCGCCTCCCGCCGCTGCGCGCCAGGACGACGTCGGACAGGCCGAGCGCGAGCGACAGGCTGGCGAGGAAGCTCTCCCCGCCCGAGAGCGCCCCCACCGCGCGATCGTGCCCCGTCCAGCCGTCCTCCACGAGCAGCGAGAGCCCCGCCGCCGCGTTGGCCCGCGCCTTGGCCGCGTCGTGCCGGAAGCGGTAGCGGCCCCGGGACATGACGAGGAGGCGGCGGCTCGCGGCCTCCGCCACCTCCTCCATGCGCGCCGCGAGCACGTACCGCTGCAGGCTCAGGTTGAGCGAGCCGCGCAGCCGGCCGGAGCAGACGTCGGCCAGCCGGCGCGCCACCGCGAGCCGCTCCTCGACCGCCGCCCGCTCCCGCGCGAGCTCGTCCAGCCGCGCCCGGCGGGCGGCGACCGCCTCTCGCTCCCGCTCCAGCGCGCCGCAGCGCTCGCGGGCCCCCGCCAGCGCCGCCCTGGCCTCGTCCCGCCGGGCCCGCGCCGCCGCGAGGTCGGGCCGGAGGAGCCCCTCGAGCGCCGCCTCGAGCTCCCCGGCCGCGCTCGCCGCCGCGGCCTGCTGCTCGCGCCGGGAGCGGACCGACCCCTCCAGCGCCGCGAGGGCGGCGGCGTCGAGCAGCGCGGCCCGGACCGCCTCGCCCGAGCCGAACCCGGCCCCGCGGCAGGCCTCCTCCAGCGCCGCCGCCGCGCGGGCGCGCCGCGCGCGCGCCGCCTCGAGCTCTCCTTCGGCCGCGCCGCGCCGGCTGCTCGCCGCCGCGAGCGCCGCGGCCGCCTCGCCCTCCGTCCGGACCGCCCTCCTGGCCGCCGACTCGAGCGCGGCGAGCCGCTCCCGCGCCTCCGCCAGCTCGGGGCGCGGGTCGCCCGCCACGCCGGCCTCTCCGGCCTGGCGCGCCAGGGCCTCGAGGGCCGCCGCGGCCGCGGCGAGCGCCTCGCGCGCCGCTCCCAGCGCGGCCTCGGCCGCGGCCAGCTGCGGCCGCGCGCCCTGGAGCCGGGCGGCGAGCTTCTGCCGCGCCGCCGAGGCGCTCTCCATCTCCGCCGCCGCGGAGCGCGCGAGCAGGACCCGGCGGCCGGCCTCCTCCTTCGCCTTCCGCAGCGCGTCGGCGGCGCCGCAGTCGGCGAGCGCCGCGAGCCGGGCCTGCGCCTCGTCCCGCTCCGCCGCCGCGCGCGCGGCCGCCGCGCCCTGCTCGGTGGCGCGGGCGCGGAGGGCCGCCGCGGCCCGCTCGGCCTCGTCCACCCGCTCGCGCGCCACCAGCGCGCCGGTGGCCTTGGCCGGGTGCTCCGTCGCCCCGCACACGGGGCAGGCGTGGCCGGGCGCGAGCTTCCCCGCGAACCAGGCCGCCATGCCGGCCTCCCGCGCCCGGGAGAGCGCCCGGGCCGCCTCCTCGGCCGACGACGACGCCGCGCTCGCGGCCGAGGCCGCCGCCTGCGCGCGTTCCAGCGCCGCGGCCCGTTCGCGGGCCCGCTCGGCGGCCTCGGCGCGCTCCCGGGCCACGTCGAGCGCGCGCTCCGCCGCGGCGAGCGCCTGCGCCGCCTCGCCGCCCGCCGCGGCGATCGGGCGGAGCTCCTCGAGCCGCCGGTCGGCCTCGCCGAGGCGCCGCTCCGCCTCGGTCACCTGCCGGGCCCGCTCGTCCCGCTCGGCGGCCCGCCGCGCCACCTCGGCCTCCGTCCCGTCCCGCGCCGCGATGGCCGCCGCCCGCCGCTGGAACGGCTCGACCGCGAGCTCGAGCCGCGCCGCCCGGGCGCGCAGGGCCTCGCGCTCCGGCCCCGCGGCCTCCGCGCCCGCCAGCTCCTTCCGGGCCGCCGCCAGCGCGGCCGCGGCGGCCTCCTCGGCCCGACCGGCCGCGCCCAGCCCCTCGAGCCGCTCCCGCTCGGCCCGGGCCGCCTCGGCCCCGCGCTCGAGCTCCGCCCGGACCCCCTCGGCCCGCCGCGCCGCCTCGAGGCGCGCCTCGTCGGCCAGGAGCCCGTCCCGCGCGGCCTCCAGCCGCGCCAGCGCCCCCCGCGCGGCGTCGAGCCGCCCGAAGCGCTCCGCCAGCGCCTCCGCCTCCCGGAGGGCCCGCTCGGAGAGCGCGTCTTCCGCCTCGCGCCGCGCGGCCTCGGCGCGCGCCGCCGCGAGCGCCCCCTCGCCCTCCTCGGCCCGCGCCGCGAGCGCCGCCGGCTCCTCGTCGCCGAGCTGCTCGCGCCAGCGGGTGTCGAGCACCGCCCGCTCCTGCCCGAGCGCCTGGGCGCGCCGCTCGAGCAGGTTCGCGACCTGCTCGTAGTCCTCGGTGCCGAAGAGCTTCTTGAGCAGGTCCTCGCGCTCCCGCGAGTCGGCCAGCAGGAGCCGCTTGAACTCTCCCTGCGGCAGCAGCACCACCTGGGTGAACTGCGCCGCGTCGAAGCCCAGCAGCTCCTCGATCTGCTCCGTCACCGCGCCGGCCCTGGTGGCCAGCACGGCCCCGTCCCGCTCGCGCCGCAAGGAGGCGGTGGGCGCCTGATCCACCTCGCCGTGGCCGCGCCGGGCCGGCCGGGTGAAGGCGGCCGTCCGCTCCACCGTGTAGACCTCGTCCCCCAGCGCGAACCGGAACCGGGCCCGGGGCGCCTCCTCCGGCGGGGCGAGGTCGCTCTTGAGCCTCGGCTGCGCGCCGCGCGACCCCGGCACTTCCCCGTACAGGGCGAAGACGATGGCGTCGAAGAGCGAGGTCTTGCCGGCGCCGGTCGGGCCGTGGATGAGGAACAGATCGCTGCCGCCGAGGA
Source organism: Anaeromyxobacter paludicola (assembly GCF_023169965.1). Lineage (NCBI taxonomy): Bacteria > Pseudomonadati > Myxococcota > Myxococcia > Myxococcales > Anaeromyxobacteraceae > Anaeromyxobacter > Anaeromyxobacter paludicola. The sequence continues at coordinate 1,149,849 of NZ_AP025592.1, forward strand.
GCGCGAAGTCCACCACCTGCCGGCCGCGGTAGGGGCCGAACGCGGTCACCTCCAGCTCGAGCGGCCTCACGCGCCCCTCCCGGCCTTGAGGACCTCGTCGCAGGCCTCCTGGAAGAGCCGCCGCTCCTCCTCCCCGGGGGGCGCCCCGGCCATCTCGGCGAAGAACCCCTCGAAGAGCCGCAGGTGGTCGCCCCCCGCCGCCGCGAGGCGCGCGGCGAAGGAGCCCTCCACCGCCGCGGGGGTGAGCCCCTCCCGCTGCACCTCCAGCACGTGGGAGAACCGCTGCCGGAGCTTCCCGACCGCGTCGACGACGTAGCCCGGGTCGGTGAGCGTCGCCTGCACGAGATCGGTCCGGTGCCGCTCGTGAGCCGGGTCGCCGAGGAGCTCGGCCAGGGTCCCCCGAAGCTGGACCACGTCGCGCCGCGGCGTCAGCGAGAGGCGGCGGGTGCGCACCTCCCCGGGCGCGAGCTCGACCAGCTCCACCCCCTTCTCCTGCGCGGCCTCGCCGAAGGAGTACTTGAGGAGCGACCCGCTGTAGCGGAGCCATTCGCTCCCGGCGCTCTGCGGCGCGTGCAGGTGGCCGAGCGCGACGTAGTCGAAGCCGGCGAAGGTCTCGGGCGGGACGGCGCCGCTGCCGCCGACCGTGAGGGACCGCTCGCTCTCGGACGAGGCCGCGCCGTCCACGAAGGCGTGGGCGGCGAGGACCCGGACGCCGCCCCGGCCCGCGGCGTCGGCCCGGGCGCGCTCGAGCACCGCCGCGGTGGCGGCGGCGTGCCCCCGCAGCGCCTCGTCGCCGGTCTCGGCCCGGACCACCTCCGGCTCCACGTAGGGCACGGGGTAGAGGAAGCAGTCCACCCCGCCGCCCGACAGCGCCACCGGCTCCCCGGCGCGACGGCAGGTCCCCCGCACGTGGACGCCCTGCGCCTCGAGCAGCCGGGCGCCGAAGGCCAGCCGCTCGCCCGAGTCGTGGTTGCCGGCGAGGAGCACGAGCGGGATGCCGAGCTCGGCGCGGGTCCGGGTGAGGAAGTCGTCGAGGAGCGCCACCGCCTCGGCCGGCGGCACCGCCCGGTCGTAGACGTCCCCCGAGATCACCACCGCGTGCGGCCGCTCCTCCCGGAGCAGGAGCCGGAGCTGCTCGAGCGCGTGAACCTGGTCCTCGAGCAGCGACTCGCCATGGAGGGCACGGCCCAGGTGCCAGTCGGAGGTGTGGAGGAGCCGGAAGGCCATGCGGGCACTCTACACGGAGGTCCGACACGGTCCCCCCACCCCCGATCCCCGGCGACGGGGAGGCGTGGTACATCTCCCGGGTCCACGCCGACCTCCCGGGAACCGCCATGTCCGACTCCACCGCACCCGCCCTCACCGAAGGCTCGCTGCCCGGCGCGGCCAACGAGCCCCGCGCAGCGTCCCACCGCTGGCGCTTCCACCGCGTCGGCGGCCTCGACCAGGTCGCCCTCGAGACCGGCGAGGACCTGGCCCGCCTCGAGGCCCTCGACCCGAAGCTCTGGACCGCCCTCTCCTGCCCGACGAAGGGGCTCGAGCTCGACCCGCGCACCCTGGAGCTGCTCGACACCGACAAGGACGGGCGGGTGCGCGTCCCCGAGGTGCTGGCGGCGCTCCGCTGGTGCGCGGCGCGGCTCGCCGATCTCGGGGCGCTCATCCCGGGGGACGAGGCGCTCCCGCTCGCGGCCCTGTCGGACGGCACCGCCGAGGGGCGCGCCCTGCTCGGCGGCGCGCGGCGCATCCTCGAGAGCCTCGGCAAGCCCGGCGCCACGGAGCTCGTGCCCGCGGACGTGGCCGACACCAGCAAGGTGTTCGAGGGGACCCTCTTCAACGGCGACGGCGTCGTGCCGCCCGAGGCGGCCGAGGAGCCGGAGCTGCGGCAGCTCCTCGAGGAGGTCGTCGCCTGCGCCGGCGCGGTCCCGGACCGGAGCGGCCGCCCCGGCGTGGACCAGGCCCACCTCGACCGGTTCTTCGAGGAGCTGGAGCGGTTCGTCGCCTGGTGGCGGGACGGGGACGCCGCCGAGGGCGCCATGCCGCTCGGCGCGGCCACGCCCGCCGCGTTCGAGGCGGTGCGCGCCGTCCGGGAGCGGGTGGACGACTACTTCGCCCGCTGCGCGCTCGCCGGGCTCGACCCCCGCGGCGCCGCCGCGCTCAACCGGAGCGAGGCCGAGTGGGCCGCGCTCGCGGCGGGCGAGCTGTCCGCCGCCGGGCTCTCGGCCGCGGCCGCCTTCCCGCTCGCGCGCGTCGAGCCGGGCCGGTCGCTGCCGCTCCTCGAGGGGCTCAACCCGGCCTGGGCCGAGCGGATCGCCGCGTTCCGGCGCGACGCCGTGCTGCCCTTCCTGGGCGAGGCGCACGGGCGCGAGCTCGGCGCCGAGGCCTGGCGGAGCCTGAAGGCCGCGCTCGCCGCCCACGAGGCGTGGCAGGGGCGCAAGGCGGGCGCCGCGGTCGAGCCGCTCGGGCTCCTGCGCGCGCAGGCGCTGCTCGCCGGCGACGCCAAGGCGCAGGCCGAGGCGTTGCTCGGCCGCGACCGCGCCCTCGAGGCCGAGGCGGCGGCGGTCGGCGACGTGGCGCGGATGGTCCACTACCACCGCGACCTCTACCGGCTCCTGCGCAACTTCGTCTCCTTCGCCGACTTCTACGACGCCGGCGCCCAGGCGGTGTTCCAGGCGGGGACGCTCTACCTCGACGGGCGGAGCTGCGACCTCTGCGTGCAGGTGGACGACCCGGCGGCCCACGCCGGGCTCGCCGCGCTCTCGCGCATGTACATCGCCTACTGCGAGTGCCGGCGGCCGGGCGGCGAGAAGCTGCGCATCGCCGCCTGCTTCACGCAGGGCGACTCCGACTTCCTGATGGTCGGCCGCAACGGCGTCTTCTTCGATCGCAAGGGCCGGGACTGGGACGCGACCATCGTCAAGATCGTGGACAACCCCATCTCCATCCGGCAGGCGTTCTTCGCGCCCTACAAGAAGGCGCTCAAGCTGGTCGAGGAGCAGGTGCACCGGTTCGCCGCCAGCAAGTCCAAGGCGGCCGACGACCGGCTCGCGAACGGGATCGGCCACGCGTCGGACGCGGTGCTGCACGGGAAGCCGCCCGCGCCGGAGCCGGTGGACGTGGGGAAGATGGTCGGCATCGTCGCCGCCCTCGGCGTCGGCATCGGCGCCCTCGGCACGCTCTTCGGCGGGTTCGCCTCGGGCTTCCTCTCCCTCCAGCCCTGGTGGGCCAAGCTCGCCGCGATCGGCGGGGTGGTGCTGCTCATCTCCGGCCCCTCGATGCTCATCGCCTGGCTCAAGCTCCGCCAGCGGACGCTCGGGCCGGTGCTCGACGCCAACGGCTGGGCGGTCAACGGGCGGGTCCGGGTCAACATCCCGCTCGGCACGGCGCTCACCGCCCGCGCCGTCCTCCCGCCCGGCGCGAGCCGGTCGCTCGAGGACCCCTACGAGGACCGGGCCGCCCGGCGGCGGCGGCGGCAGGCCTGGGCCGTGGCGGCGCTGCTGGGCGCGGCGCTCCTCGCGGCCCGCCTCGCCCACCGCTGGCCGTTCTGAGCGGGGCGCCCGGAGCGCACGGCGGCTCGGGCGCGCGACCGGCTCCACCTCCGGAGCGGCGAGCGCCCGCTACAGCGCGAGGAAGTGGACGCTGAAGAGCCGCTCGTCGTCCACCCAGAGGCCGCCCTGGCGGAACCCGGCGCGCGCCGCCAGCGCCACGAACTCGCCGGGGCCGTACTTGTAGGAGCTCTCGGTGTGGATGCTCTCGCCGTCCTCGAAGCGGAAGGCGCGGCCGAGCGCGTGCACCTCCTGGCGCCCCACGCTCACGAGGTGCATCTCGATCCGGCTGCGCACCCGGTCGAAGAAGGCCCGGTGGCGGAAGCGGTCGAGGTCGAAGTCGGCGCCGAGCTCCCGGTTGGCCCGCGCGAGGAGGTTCAGGTTGAAGGCGGCGGTGACGCCCAGCCGGTCGTTGTAGGCCGCCTCCAGCACCGCCGGATCCTTGCGCAGATCCACGCCGATGAGGAGCGCGCCGCCCGGTCCGGCCTGCGAGGCGATGTGGCGCAGGAGCCCGACCGCCTCCGGCGGGTGGAAGTTCCCGATGGTCGACCCGGGAAAGTACACGGCCCGGCGCGCCGGCTGCAGCCCCTCGAGCGGGAGCGCGAGGTGGGCGGTGAAGTCGCCGCAGACCGGCCGGATCGGGATCGCCGGGAAGCGCTCCCGCAGCGCCGCCGCCGCCGCGAGGAGCGGCTCGCGCGAGATGTCCACCGGCACGTAGCCGGCCGGCCGGTCGAGCTCGCGCAGGAGCACGCGGGTCTTGAGCGACGAGCCGGAGCCGTACTCGACGACGACGCAGCGCGGCCCGAGCAGCGCGGCCATCTCGCCGCCCCAGGTCTCCATGATGTCGAGCTCGGTCCGGGTCGGGTAGTACTCCGGCAGCTCGCAGATGAGGTCGAAGAGCCGCGAGCCGCGCTCGTCGTAGAAGTACTTGGCCGGGAGCTCCTTCGCCGGGCGCGACAGCCCCTCCACGAGGTCGGCGGCGAAGCCGGTCGCGGTACCGACGAGCGGGGTGGCGAGGTCGTTCGCGATCATCGGAGATCCTTCGCGACCCGCAGGCCGGCGAGCTGCCAGCGGGCGTCGGGGTAGAAGAAGTTGCGGTAGGTGGGGCGCAGGTGGGACGCGGGGGTGAAGGCGGAGCCGCCGCGCAGGACGAGCTGGCTCACCATGAACTTGCCGTTGTACTCGCCGAGGGCGCCGGGGGCCGGGGCGAAGCCGGGGTACGGCGCGTAGGCGCTGCGGGTCCACTCCCAGACGTCGCCGAAGAGCTGACCCGGCCCGTCCGCCGAGGCCGCCGCGCACGGGTGGTAGCGGCCCGCCTCGGCGAGGTTGCCCGCCACCTCGGCCCCCGAGGCCGCGGCCTCCCACTCCTCCTCGGTCGGGAGCCGCGCCCCGAGGAAGCGGGCCACCGCGTCGGCCTCGAAGAAGGAGAGGTGCGCCGCCGGCGCGTCGAGGTCGAGCGGCCGCGTCCCCGCGAGCGTGAACTCCGCGAACCCTCCGCCGTCGGGCTCCCAGTAGAGCGGCGCCTCCCAGCCGCGCGCCTTCACCGCGGCGAAGCCGTCGGAGAGCCAGAGCTCCGGTCGCCGGTAGCCGCCCTCCGCCACGAACTCCGCCACCTCGCCGTTGGAGACCGGGCGCGCCGCGAGCGCGAAGGGCTCGAGGAACGCCCGGTGCCGGGGCCGCTCGTTGTCGAAGGCGAAGCCCGCGCCGCCATCGCCCACCTCCACGAGGCCGCCCGGCAGCGCCTCGAAGCGGAGCGGCCCGGCGGCGGCGCCGGACGGACCGGGCAGGTCGGCGCGCCAGGCGGGCCGGAGCGGGTTCTGGAAGAGCGCGTGCTTCACGTCGGTGAGGACGAGCTCCTGGTGCTGCTGCTCGTGGTGCAGCCCGAGCTCGAGCACGTCGAGCTCCCCGCCGCCGCAGCGCCCGGCGTCGAGCCACTCCCCCACCCCGGCGTCCACGTGCGCCCGGTAGGCGTGGACCTCGGCGAGCGACGGCCGCGTGAGGAGCCCGCGCCGCGGCCGCTCGTGCCTCGGGCCCACCGCCTCGTAGTAGGAGTTGAACAGGTAGGCGAAGCGCGGGTGGAAGCGGGGGCGCCGCGGCAGGGCGCGCGAGAGGACGAACTCCTCGAAGAACCAGGTCGTGTGCGCGAGGTGCCACTTCACCGGGCTCGCGTCCGGCATCGACTGCACCTGCTGGTCCTCGGGGCTGAGCGGCGCCGCGAGCGCGAGGGTGGCCCGGCGCACCGCGTCGAAGCGCTCGCGCAGCGTCGCGGCCCTGGCCCGGTCGGGCTCGCCGCGACGCTTCCCCGCACCGATCTGGGCCGCGGTCGAGTCCACCTCCGGGAACGTGAGGTGCCGGACCGCCCCGAGCAAGCTCCAGAGCGCGCCCTCCCCGCCTGTGTCCCGGGCGAACCCCAGTGATTCCCGCTAGACCCGGAAGGTCATGGACGCGAGGCGCCCCATCCTGGTGACCGGCGCGACCGGCTACGTCGGCGGCCGGCTGGCGCCGCGGCTCGTGGAGCTGGGCGAGCGGGTGCGCGTGCTGGCGCGGGAGCCGGGGCGGCTCGCCGGCCGCCCCTGGCTCGGCAAGGTGGAGGTGGTCGCGGGGGACGTGCTCCGGCCGGAGACCCTGGGCGCGGCCCTGCGCGACGCGCGCGCCGCCTGCTACCTCGTGCACAGCATGGCGGGGAGCCGGGGGTTCCACGAGCGCGACCTCCGCGCGGCGGCCACCTTCGCCGCCGCGGCGCGCGAGGCCGGCGTGGAGCGGATCGTCTACCTGGGCGGGCTCGGCGCCGGGCCGGAGCTCTCGCCGCACCTCCGCTCGCGGCAGGAGACGGGCGACGCGCTGCGGGCCGCCGGCGTGCCGGTCGTCGAGCTCCGGGCCGGCATCGTGGTCGGCTCGGGCTCCGTCTCGTTCGAGATGATCCGCTACCTCACCGAGCGGCTCCCGGTGATGATCTGCCCGCGCTGGGTCTACCGCCGGATCCAGCCCATCGCCATCCGCGACGTGCTCGCCTACCTCGCCGCGGCCCTCGCCCTCCCCGCCGGCGAGGGGCTCACCGTCGAGATCGGCGGCGCCGACGTCCTCACCTACCGGGACCTCATGCTCGGCTACGCCCGGCTGCGCGGGCTCAAGCGGCTCCTGGTCCCGGTCCCGGCGCTCACGCCCGGGCTCTCGGCCCGGTGGGTCCACCTCGTGACGCCCGTGCCCGCGCGGCTGGCGCGCCCGCTCGTGGAGGGGCTGCGCGCCGACGTCGTCGTCCGCGACGACTCGGCCCGGCGGCTCTTCCCGGAGATCCGGCCGATGGGCTACGAGCCGGCCCTGCGGCTCGCGCTCGAGAAGCTCGACCGGGGCGAGACCGAGACCAGCTGGACCGACCCGCTCGTCTCCTCCCAGGGCGACGTCCCGCCGGTGCAGCTCACCACCGAGCGCGGCCTGGTGGTGGAGCGGCGACAGCTCAAGGTGGCCGCGCCCCGGGAGACGGTGTTCCGCGCCTTCACCGGCCTGGGCGGCGCGCGCGGCTGGCTGTACGCCGACTGGGCCTGGAAGCTGCGCGGCGCGGCGGACCGGCTCCTCGGCGGCGTCGGCTTCCGCCGGGGTCGGCGCCACCCCGACGAGCTCCGGCCGGGCGACGCGCTCGACTTCTGGCGCGTCGAGGCGGTCGAGCCGGACCGGCTCCTGCGACTGCGCGCGGAGATGAAGGTGCCGGGGCGGGCCTGGCTCCAGTTCGAGGCGAACCCGATCGCCGGCGGCGAGGTGCTCCTCACCCAGACCGCCTTCTTCGCGCCGCGGGGGCTCGGCGGCCTCCTCTACTGGTACCTGCTCTACCCCATCCACGGGCTCATCTTCTCGAACCTGGTCCGGCGCGTCGCGGAGCGGGCGCGCGCGCTCGCCGCGGCGGAGGGCCGGTGAAGGCGGGGCGGTCCAGGGGCGCGGCGGCGCCGGAGGTCCGCTCCCGGGGCGAGCCCGCGCCCGACCTGCGCGTCCGCGCCGCCAACGATCGCCCGGTCGCGCCCGGCGGCGCCTACGTCCTCTACTGGATGATCGCGGCCCGGCGCCCCGCCTTCAGCCACGCGCTCGACCGGGCGGTGGCGCTCGCGCGCGAGCTGCGCAAGCCGCTGCTGGTGCTCGAGCCCCTGCGCGCCGGGTATCCGTGGGCGAGCGACCGGCTCCACCGCTTCGTCATGGACGGGATGGCGGCGAACGCCCGGGCCTTCGCGCGCGCCGGGGCGAGCTACCTCCCCTACCTCGAGCCCGAGCCCGGCGCCGGGAAGGGGCTCCTCGAGGCGCTCGCCGCGCGGGCGGCGGCGGTCGTGACCGACGACTGGCCGGCCTTCTTCCTGCCGCGGATGGTGGCGGCGGCGGCGGCGCGCCTGCCGGTCCGGCTCGAGGCGGTGGACGGGAACGGGCTCCTGCCGATGCGCGCCGCGCCGCGCCTCTTCCTGAACGCGCAGGGGCTGCGGCGCTTCCTCCAGGGCCACCTCGCGCCGCACCTGCGCGCGCTCCCGTCGCCGGCGCCGCTCGAGGAGGACTTCCCGCGGCGGCTCGCGCTCCCGGACGACGTGCTCCGCCGCTGGCCGCCCGCCTCCGGGGCGGACCTCGCGCCCGGCGGCCCGCTCCTGGCGCGGCTCCCCATCGATCACGCGGTCCCGCCGGCGCCGCTCCAGGGCGGCTGCGAGGCCGGCGCGGCGGCGCTCGCGTCCTTCGTCGAGGACGGCCTCGCCCGCTACGGCGGCGACCGGAGCCGGCCCGACGAGGAGATGGGGAGCGGCCTCTCGCCCTACCTGCACTTCGGCCACGTCGGCGCGCACCAGGCCTTCCTCGCGGTGGCGGCGCGGGAGGGCTGGGCGGAGACCCGCCTCTCGTGGGAGGTGACGGGGCAGCGGCTCGGGTGGTGGGGGCTGTCGGAGGGGGCGGAGAGCTTCCTCGACGAGCTCGTCACCTGGCGCGAGCTCGGCTTCAACATGTGCCACCTCCGGCCCGACCACCTCGCCTACGGCTCGCTCCCGGAGTGGGCGCGCGCCACCCTCGCCGCGCACGCCTCCGACCCGCGCCCGCACCGCTACGGCCTGGCGGAGCTCGAGGCGGCCGCCACCCACGACCCGCTCTGGAACGCCGCGCAGCGCGAGCTCCTCGGCGCCGGCCGCATCCACTCCTACCTGCGGATGCTCTGGGGGAAGAAGATCCTGGAGTGGTCGCCGTCACCGGAGGAGGCGCTCCGGGTGATGCTCCACCTCAACGACAGGTACGCCCTCGACGGGCGCGACCCGAACTCGGCCACCGGCATCTTCTGGGTGCTCGGCCGGTACGACCGCCCCTGGGCGCCGGAGCGGCCCATCTACGGGAGCATCCGCTACATGAGCAGCGAGCGGACGCTGAAGAAGCTGGGCGGGCTCGCCGGGTACCTGCGCCGCTGGGGGGCGCCGGGGCGGAGCGCGCCCGAGCAGCTCGAGCTTCACGGGGCGCCCGCCGGGGAGGCCGGGGGGCCCGGCGCGGCCGGGCGCCGCGCATCGGGCGTGGCCCGCCGCCGGCGCGGGCGCTAAGGACTGCAGCCATGAGCACGACCCTCTTGACCGCCCTGCTGTGGCTGGGAGTGAACGGCGCCGCCCCGGCTCCGGCCACCCCCGCGCCGCCGGCGTACGACGCCGACGCCGCCGCCTTCGAGTACCCCTGGCCGGTCCACTTCTACGAGTTCGAGAGCCAGCGGCAGAAGCTCCGCATGGCCTACCTCGACGTCCCGCCCGTGCAGGGCCGGGGGAACGGCGAGGCGGTGCTCCTCCTCCACGGCAAGAACTTCAACGCGAGCGACTGGCAGACCACCATCGCCTCGCTCACCCGCGCCGGGTTCCGGGTGATCGCGACCGACCAGCTCGGCTTCGGGAAGTCGAGCAAGCCGGCCAGCTACCAGTTCAGCTTCACCCAGCTCGCCGCCAACACCCGCGCGCTCCTCGCCTCGCTCGGCCTCGAGCGCACGGTGGTGGTGGGCCACTCGATGGGCGGGATGCTCGCCGGCACCTACGCCGTCGAGTACCCGGCGGCCACCGCCCGGCTCGTGCTCGTGAACCCCATCGGCCTCGAGGACTACGCCGCGCTCGTGCCCCCGCGCACCGTGGACGACTGGTACCGCGGCGAGCTCTCGGCCACGCCCGAGTCGGTGCGGGAGTACCAGCGGAACGCCTACTACGCCGGGGCGTGGAAGCCCGAGTACGAGGTCCACACGCGCCTCCTCGCCGGCTGGACCCGCTCGCCCGACTGGCCGCGGATCGCCTGGGACAGCGCGCTCACCTACGACATGATCTTCACCCAGCCGCTCGTCCCCAAGCTCCCGCGCATCCGGGTCCCCACGCTGCTCATCATCGGCACGCGCGACCGGACCGCGCTCGGGAGGCCCTTCGCGCCGCCGGAGGTGCAGAAGACCATGGGCGACTACGCGAGCCTCGGGAAGCTGACGCAGCAGCGGATCCCCGGCGCCCGGCTGGTCGAGATCCCGGGCGTCGGCCACGTGCCGCAGGTGGAGGCCTTCCCGGCCTTCGAGAAGGCCCTGCTCGGCTTCCTCGCCCGCCCCGAGTAACGGGCCCCCGGCGCCGGCCCGGACGCGGTATGACCGTGGGGTGACGACCGCGCCCGCCGAGATCGCCGCGCGACTCCGCGAGCGGCTCGCCGCGCGCCGGGCCCGGCTGGCCGCGCTCGACGCCCACGACGCGCGCTGGGCCGCTGCCCGGCTCGCCGCCTTCGCCGCCCTGGTCGCGGCGGGCTGGCTCGCCTTCGGCCACCGGCTCTCCTTCGCCTGGTCCCTCGCCCCCGCGCTCGCCTACGGCGGGCTCGCCCTGCTCCACGATCGGGCGCTGCGGGCCCGGGCGCGGCTCGGGCGCGCCGTCGCCTTCCACGAGGCGGCGCTGGCGCGCGTGGAGGGGCGCTGGGCGGGGCGCGGCAACGCCGGCGAGCGGTTCGCCTCCCCGGAGCACCCCTACGCGCTCGACCTCGACCTCTTCGGCCAGGGCTCGCTCTTCGAGCTGCTCTGCACCGCGCGGACGCGCGCCGGGGAGGAGCGCCTGGCGGGGTGGCTGCTCGCGCCCGCCGGCCCGGACGAGGTGGCGCTCCGCCAGGAGGCGGTCCGCGAGCTCACGCCGGGCCTCGACCTCGCCGAGGAGCTCTCGGTGCTGGGCGAGGACGTGCGGGCCGAGGTGGACCCGGCCCGCCTCGCCGCCTGGGGCGAGGCCCCGCCCGCCCTGCCCGCCTGGGCGGCGCCGGCCGCCGCGGCGCTCGCCGCCGTCAACGCGCTGCTCGCAGCGCTCTGGGAGCGGGTGCCGTTCCTGCCGCTCGCGGGCGGGCTCTCGCTCCTCGCGACCTGGGCGCTCCAGCGGTGGCTCCGCGACCGGGTCGCCGCGGTGCGCGACGCGGTGGACCGCCCGGCCGCCGAGCTGCGGGTGCTGGGGCTCCTGCTGGCGCGGCTCGAGGCGGAGCCCTTCCGTGCCCCCCTCCTCGCCGGCCTGCGCGAGCGGCTCCTCCGCCCGGCCCCGGCCTCGCGGCGCATCGCCCGGCTCTCCCGCGCCGCCGAGCTCTTCGAGTGGACGCACAACGAGCTCTTCGCGCTGCTCGGGTTCTTCGTGCTCTGGAAGCCGCTCGTCGCGGCGCGCGTCGAGCGCTGGCGCCGGCGGGACGGGCGCCACCTGCGCGGCTGGCTGGAGGCCGTCGCGGACCTCGAGGCGCTCTGCTCCCTGGCGGGCTTCGCCCGCGAGCACCCCGAGCTCACCTTCCCGTCGCTCGCGCCCGGGCCCGCCGCGTTCCGGGCCGAGGGGCTCGCCCACCCGCTCCTGCCCGGCGCGGTGCCGAACGACGTCGCCCTGGGGGTCGCCGCGCCGGAGCGCGGGGGCGAGGCCCCCAGGCGCGTCCTGCTCGTCTCCGGCTCCAACATGTCGGGGAAGAGCACGCTGCTCCGGACCGTCGGCGCGAGCGCGGTGCTCGCGCAGGCCGGCGCCCCGGTCCGCGCCCGGTCGCTGGCGCTCACGCCCCTCGCGGTCGGGGCCACGCTGCGGATCCAGGACTCGCTCCAGGCCGGGCGGTCCCGCTTCTACGCGGAGATCACGCGCCTGAAGGAGCTCATGGACCTCGCCCGCGGCGAGCGTCCGCTCCTGTTCCTCCTCGACGAGATCCTGAACGGCACCAACTCGCACGACCGGCGCATCGGCGCCGAGGCGGTGGTCCGCGCCCTCGCCGATCGCGGCGCGCTCGGCCTCGTCACCACGCACGACCTCACCCTCACCGAGCTCGGCCGGACGCTCGCCGGGGCGGAGAACGCCCACTTCGAGGATCAGCTGCGGGACGGCCGGATCGCGTTCGACTACCGGCTGCGCCCGGGCGTGGTGGAGCGCTCGAACGCCCTCGCGCTGATGCGGGCGGTCGGCCTCGAGGTCTGAGCCTCGCGGGCGCTCGCCGCCGGCCGGCCGCCCTCAGGGCGGGGCCCTCGACGGCGCCCGGGCGCGCGCCCAGAGCGGGTAGTCGAGCCCGGCGAGCCGGTTGATGGCGATGGCCTGGAGCACCAGCAGGGCCACCGCCAGCTCGATGAGCGCGAGGTACCCCGGCCGCGTCAGCGCGCCGGCCGCGAACACGGTCGCGCCGGCGTACGGCACGAGGGCGGTGTCGAAGTCCTTCAGCCCCCGGCTGCCGACGACGATGCCGAGCACCACCAGGAAGGCGGTGAGCAGCCCCCACCCGGCGGCGTGCGCCGCGTCCGATCCTCGCCCGGTGATCTCCATGCCCGCCTCGCGTCCGGCTGCGCGAGGGATCTGGCCGGGCCGCGGGGCCGCGCAAGGCGGAGCGCCAGGCCCGCCCCATCTGGTGATCACGGCGGTCCTCAGCAGATCCGCGGCAGCGACTCCCCGTAGGGCAGGTCGAGGATTCGCTGCCCGCCGATGGGGGTACGGAGGGTCACGAAGCCCGGGTGCTCGGCAACCACCCGCCCGATCCGCGCCGCCTCCCGCCCCAGCGGGTGCGACCGCAAGGCGGCGAGGGCCCGCTCCGCGCCCGCCTCCGGCACGAAGGCCACGAGCTTCCCCTCGTTCGCCACCACGAACGGATCGAGCCCGAGGAGCTCGCAGGCGCCGCGCACCCCGTCGTGGACCGGCACGGCCCGCTCGTCCACCTCGACGCCCAGCCGCCGCCGGCCGGCGATCTCGCAGAGCGCCGAGGCGAGGCCGCCGCGGGTCGGGTCGCGCATGGCGTGCACGCCCGGGAAGGCCTCGAGCAGCGCCGCCACCAGCCCGTGCAGCGGCGCGGTGTCGCTCCGCACCTCGCCCCCGAAGGCGAGCCCCTCGCGCTGCGAGAGGATGGTCACGCCGTGATCGCCGACGGCCCCGGAGAGCAGGATGGCGTCCCCCGCCGCCACCCGGCGCGAGGAGAGCTCGGCGCCCGGCAGCGCGACCCCGATCCCGGCGGTGTTGACGAAGACCTTGTCTCCCTTGCCCCGGTCCACCACCTTCGTGTCCCCGGTCACCACCTGCACGCCGGCCGCCTCCGCGGCGCGCCGGATCGACGCGATCACCCGCTCCAGCTCGGAGAGGGCGAGCCCCTCCTCCAGGATGAGCGCCAGCGAGAGGAAGAGCGGCCGGGCGCCGCCCATGGCGAGGTCGTTGACGGTGCCGTTCACCGCCGGCTCGCCGATGTCGCCGCCGGGGAAGAAGAGCGGCGTGACCACGTAGGAGTCGGTGGTGAAGGCGAGCCGCGCCCCGCCGGCGTCCACCCAGGCCTGATCGTCGAGCGGCTCGAGCATGGGGTTGCGGAAGGCGGGCAGGAGGAGCTGCTCCACCAGCCGGGCGGTCAGCTTCCCCCCGCTCCCGTGCCCCATCAGGATCTCCCGGACCTCGGTGAGCGGGACCGGGCAGGCGCCGAACGGCGCGGCGGCGTCGCTAGAGGACATCGTCCTCCCCGAGGGCGAGGTGGACCTCGTCCCAGAGCAGGTGCAGGAGCAGCGTGTGCGTCTCCTGCACGCGGTGGATGGACCAGGTCCTCACCACGAAGAGGTGGTCGCAGAGGTCCGGCATCCGCCCGCCGTCGCGCCCGGCGAAGCCGATGGTGAGGAGCCCGAGCTCGCGGGCGCGCCGCAGCGCCCGGTTGACGTTGGACGAGGCGCCGGAGGTCGAGATCCCGAGGGCGGCGTCGCCGGGCCGCGCCTGGATGGCGAGCTGGTCCACGAAGATCTGCGAGAAGTCGGCGTCGTTGCCGATGGCGGTGAGGGCCGGGGTGGACGAGGTGAGCGCCAGCGCCGGCAAGGGTCGGCGCTTCTCCACGATGGGGTGGACGAACTCGACCGCGGCGTGCTCGGCGTCGCAGGCCGAGCCGCCGTTCCCGAAGGCGAGGAGCCGCCCGCCGGCGCGGAAGCGCCCGGCCAGCGCGCGGGCGCAGGCGGCGAGCGGCTCCGCCTGCTCCTCGAAGAAGCGGAGCTTCACCTCGGCGCTCTCGCGCGCCTTGCGCAGGATGGCGTCCCTCACGGCCCGGCCGGCGCGGCGGCGCGCCCCTCCGGCGCGGCCTCGAGGTACCGGCCGTACTGGTGATAGGCGGCGCAGGCCCCCTCGGCCGAGACCATGGTGGCGCCGAGCGGGCGCTGCGGCGTGCACTCCCGCCCGAAGGCGGGGCAGTCGCAGGGCTTCTTCAGGCCGCGCAGGATCTGGCCGCTGATGCAGAGCGGCGACTCGCGGGTGTCGATGGCCTCCACCTCGAAGCGGCGCTCGGCGTCGTAAGCCCGGTACTCCCAGGCGAGCCGGTAGCCGCTCTTCGGGATCGCCCCCACCCCCCGCCACTTGCGGTCCCCCACCTCGAACACCTCGTTCACCAGGTCGCGCGCCGCCCGGTTCCCGTCCCAGGCGACGGCGCGCGCGTACTGGTTCTCCACCTCGGCCCGCCCGGCCTCGAGCTGGCGCACCGTCATCCAGATCCCCTCGATGAGGTCGAGCGGCTCGAAGCCGGTGACGACGATGGGCACCCGGTAGCGCGCGGCGAGCGCCTCGTACTCGCGGCAGCCCATCACCGCGCAGACGTGCCCCGGCCCGAGGAAGGCCTGCACCCGGTTCCCGGCCGACTGCAGGATGGCTGCGATCATCGGCGGCACGAGCACGTGCGAGACCAGCACCGAGAAGTTCTCCACCCGGTCCTGCCGGGCGCGCCAGACCGCCATCGCGTTGGCCGGGGCGGTGGTCTCGAAGCCGATGGCGAAGAAGACCACCTGCTTCGAGGGGTTCTCCTTCGCGATCCGGACCGCGTCGAGCGGCGCGTAGACCACCCGGACGTCGGCGCCGCGGCTGCGGAGCGTGAGCAGGTCGCCGCGCGAGCCGGGGACGCGCAGCATGTCGCCGAAGGAGGTGAAGATCACGCCGGGGCGGCTCGCGATGGCGTGCGCCTTGTCGATCATCTCCAGGGAGGTGACGCAGACCGGGCAGCCGGGCCCGTGCACGAGCTCGATCCCGGGCGGCAGCATCCGGTCGATGCCGTAGCGCACGATGGAGTGGGTCTGCCCGCCGCAGACCTCCATGATCACCCAGGGCCGGGTGACCGCGGCGGCGATGCGCCGGGCGAGCCCCGCGGCGCGCTCGGGATCGCGGTACTCGTCCACGAACCTCACGGCGGCTTCCCCCCGGCGTCCGCCGGCGCCCCGCTCCGCTCCCGGTCCGCCCGGTCGGCCGTCAGCTCGGCGGTGTGCCCCATGACGTCGAGGGCCCGGTAGGCCCGCTCCGCCTCCTCCCGGTCGATGCGCGAGATGGCGAAGCCCACGTGCACCAGCACGAACTCGCCGGGGACGGCGTCGGGCAGGCACTCCAGGCAGACCTCGCGGACGATGCCGGCGAAGCGCACGTCGGCGAACCGCACCGGCCCGTCCGTCCGGACCGTCAGGATCTCGCCGGGGATGCCGAGGCACATGGCCCTTAGAACGTGGCGGGCCGGGGCGGCGTCACAAGCTCTCTTCACGGGTCGGCGCCGGTCGGGAGGGAGCGCCCCGCCGCGCCGCCGCCTCGGGAGCGCACCGCGCGCGCCCCGCCCGGTTGCGGCGCGGCGGCGGGGCGTCCACGTTCTCCACCCGGAGGGCTTCCCGCATGGCCACCAAGTCGGGCGTGGACGAGGTCCACATCCTCTGGATCTCGGAGGGGATGAGCTGCGACGGGGACACCGTGTCCATCACGGCCGCCACGCAGCCCGCGATCGAGGACGTGGTCCGCGGGCTCATCCCCGGGCTGCCCAAGGTGCACCTGCACAACAAGGTCCTCGCCTTCGAGCTCGGCGGCGAGCCGTACCTGGCCGCCTTCCGCCAGGCGGCGCGCGGCGAGCTCGGCCCCTTCGTGCTGGTGGTGGAGGGCTCGATCCCGAACGAGCAGATCAACGGCGAGGGCTACTGGACCTCCTTCGGCAACGACCTCGAGACCGGCGAGCCGATCACGATCAACGCGTGGCTCGACCAGCTCGCCCCCAAGGCCTGGGCGGTGGTGGCCATCGGCACCTGCGCCACCTACGGCGGGATCCACGCCATGGCCGGGAACCCCACCGGCAGCATGGGGCTCGCCGACTACCTCGGCTGGAACTTCCGCTCGCGCGCCGGGATCCCGATCGTGAACGTGCCCGGGTGCCCGGTCCAGCCCGACAACTTCATGGAGACCCTGACCTGGCTCCTCTACCAGGCCGCGGGCGAGAACCCGATGATCCCGCTCGACGAGCAGCTCCGCCCCACCTGGCTCTTCGGGAAGACGGTGCACGAGGGCTGCGACCGGGCCGGCTACTACGAGCAGGCCGACTTCGGCCTCGACTACAACTCGCCCAAGTGCCAGGTGAAGATCGGCTGCTGGGGGCCGGTGGTGAACTGCAACGTGCCGAAGCGCGGCTGGATGGCCGGCGTCGGCGGCTGCCCCAACGTCGGCGGGATCTGCATCGGCTGCACCATGCCGGGGTTCCCCGACAAGTTCATGCCGTTCATGGACCAGCCGCCCGGCTCCACCGCCTCCACCGGCCTCGTGACCGCCTACGGCAAGCTCATCCGCAGCCTGCGGGCGCTCACCAACGCCACCGTGAACGAGGAGCCGCGCTGGCACCACCGCCGGCCCGAGCTCACCACCGGGTACGAGCCGCGCTGGCCGCACCGCTCCGAGCGGTCCCCCGCGCCGGCGCACCACTAGCACCACCCGCAGCAGGCAGGAGAGGGAGGCAGGGGATGCCCGGCGGAACCGAGGTACAGCCGCAGCGCAAGCTCGTCGAGATGGCCTGGGACCCGGTCACCCGGATCATCGGCAACCTCGGCATCTACACCAAGATCGACTTCGAGAACCGCGAGGTGGCCGAGTGCCGGAGCACCTCCTCGCTCTTCCGCGGCTACAGCGTGTTCATGAAGGGGAAGGACCCGCGCGACGCCGGCTTCATCACCAGCCGCATCTGCGGGATCTGCGGCGACAACCACACCACCTGCTCCGTCTACGCGCAGAACATGGCGTACGGCATCAAGATGCCGCCGCTGGCGGAGTGGATCTACAACCTCGGCGAGGCGGCCGAGTACATGTTCGACCACGCCATCTTCCAGGACAACCTGGTGTTCGTGGACTTCTGCGCGCAGATGGTGAAGGAGACCAACCCCGGCCTCCTCGAGCGCGCCGACCGCACCGACGCGCCCCACGCCGACGTCCACGGCCACCGGACCATCGGCGACATCATGCGCTCGTACGACCCCTTCACCGGGAAGATGTACCTGGAGGCGCTCGCCATGAGCCGCCTCACCCGCGAGATGTTCTGCCTCATGGAGGGGCGCCACGTGCACCCCTCCACGCTCTACCCCGGGGGCACGGGCACGGTGGCCACGCCGCAGGTCTTCACCGACTACCTCTCGCGGCTGATGAAGTTCCTCGACTTCGTGAAGCGGCTCGTGCCGCTCAACGACGACCTGCTCGACTTCTTCTACCAGGCGCTCCCCGGCTACGAGCAGGTGGGGAACCGCCGCGTCCTGCTCGGCTGCTGGGGCTCCTTCCAGAACCCGTGGGTCTGCGACTACCGCTACGCCAACATGACGAAGTGGGGCCGGGCCATGTACGTCACCCCGGGCATCGTGGTGGACGGCAAGCTCGTCACCACCGACCTCGTCGAGATCAACCTCGGGATCCGGATCCTCCTCGGCAGCTCGTACTACGACGACTGGGAGCAGGAGGAGACCTTCGTCCAGGAGGACCCGCTCGGCAACGCCGTGGACAAGCGCCACCCCTGGAACCAGACCACGCTGCCGAGGCCGCAGAAGCGCGACCTCGAGGGTGGCCGGTACAGCTGGGTCATGAGCCCGCGCTGGCACGACGAGCGGACCGGCGACCACCTCGCGCTCGACACCGGCGGCGGCCCCCTGGCGCGGCTCTGGGCCACGGCGCTCGCCGGCCTGGTGGACACGCCCTACGTGAAGTCCACCGGCTCGAGCGTCCGCATCTCGCTCCCGCGCACCGCCTCGTTCCCGGCGATGGACTACGAGTGGAAGATCCCGCAGTGGTCGAACACCATCGAGCGGGACCGGGCGCGCGCCTACTTCATCGCCTACGCCGGCGCGATGGCGGTGTTCTTCATCGAGGAGGCGATGAAGCTCATCCGGCAGGGGGACGTGAAGGTCTTCCAGGACTTCGAGGTGCCGGAGGACGGGATCGGCTGCGGCTTCCACGAGGCGGTCCGCGGGGTGCTCTCGCACCACCTCGTCATCCGCGACGGCAAGATCGCCAACTACCACCCCTACCCGCCCACCCCCTGGAACGCGAGCCCGCGCGACAGCTTCGGCACCCCCGGGCCGTACGAGGACGCGGTGCAGGGGCTGCGCCTGTTCGAGGAGAACGGCCCCGCGTCGTTCAAGGGGATCGACGTCATGCGCACCGTGCGCAGCTTCGACCCCTGCCTCCCCTGCGGCGTCCACATGTACCTGGGCCCGGGCCGGCTGCTCGAGCAGCGGCACTCGCCGATGCTGGGGCTCGGCGCCCTGAGGTGAGCCATGCGCAAGAAGAAGCTGCTCGGGAACCTGAAGGTGGGGCGGGCCGACGTGTCCCCCTCGGCGCCCTCCCACGTGCGCGGCGTGCGGGAGGGGAACCAGCCCGGCGCGATCGACCGGATGAGCGGGCTGCACCCCCACCCGACCGACGCGCGCTTCGCCACCGGCACGGCGGAGCGCTCCACCGGCATCAACGCCCGCGCGCGGAACCCCATCGACCCGGCGAGCCCGAACCTCTCGCCGTCGTAGCCCCCGGGAGCGGCGGCCATGGCCTCGGCGGAGACGGCGGAGACCGCGGGGCGCGACCTCTCGCGCCACGGCGAGCGGGTGGAGCGGCTCCTCGAGGAGCTGCGCGGCCTCGCCGGCCCCTCGGCGTTCGCGCGGGTGGAGGAGCTGGTGCGCCTCCTGGTCGAGCTGTACGGCGCCGGGCTGGAGCGGCTCCTCGGCCACGCCGCCGAGGCCGGCGCGCCGGCGGCGGAGCTCGACCGCCGCCTCTCGGACGACGAGCTGGTCTCGAGCCTGCTGCTCCTGCACGGGCTCCACCCGCTCCCGACCCGGGCGCGCGTGGAGCGAGCCGTGGCCGCCGCCGGCGCGCGGCTCGGCGGCGGCGCGCGGCTCGAGCTCCTCGGGCTCTCGGACGACGGGCGGGTCCGGCTCCGGCTCGGCGCCGCGCCGGGCGGCTGCCCCTCCACGCGCGCCCGGCTCCTGCAGGCCGTCCGCGAGGCGATCCAGGAGGCCGCGCCCGAGGTCTCGCAGGTGGACGTCGAGGACGCGGCCGCCGCCGAGCCGGCGCGGCTCGTCACGCTCGGCGGGCCGCGCGGGCGGAGGTGACCGTTGCTCCCCCTGCGCGCCCTCGAGCGGTTCGCCCGCCCCGCCGCCCGGCCAAGGCCCGCCGCCGGGGAGGCCTGCGAGCTCTGCGCGGCCCCGGTCGGCGAGGCCCACCCGCACGTGGTCGATCTGGAGCGGCGCGCCCTGTGCTGCGCTTGCCCCACCTGCTCCCGGCTCTTCGTGCAGCCGGGCGCCGGCGCCCGGTTCCGGACCGTGCCCGACCGCGTCCGCTCCGATCCCGGGCTGGCGCTCACCGACGCCGACCTGGCCGCGCTCGGCGTCCCGGTGCGGCTCGTCTTCTTCGCGCGCGGCGGCCGCGACGGCCGCTGGTTCGCCACCTTCCCCGGATCGGCCGGCGCCGTCGAGGGGGCGCTCGACCCGGCGGCCTGGGCGGCGCTCGCGACGAGGACCCCGCTCGTGGCCGCGGCCGAGCCGGACGTCGAGGCGCTCCTCGCCTGGGGGGAGCGCGGCGAGCCCGGGATCGCGCTCCTGCTCGTGCCGGTCTCGGCCTGCTACGCGCTCGCCGGCCTCGTCCGGCGGCGCTGGCGCGGGCTCGACGGCGGACCCGAGGTCTGGCGCGAGGTGGCCGACGCGCTCGCGGCGCTGCGCGCCCGGGCCCGCCCGCTCCGCCCCTCGGAGCGGAAGGAGCCGCGCCCATGAGCTTCGAGTCGCTCCGCGCCGTCGCCGACGCCGTCCTCCTGGAGGGCTACGTCCTCTACCCCTACCGCGCCTCGGCGCCCAAGAACCGCTACCGCTGGACCTTCGGCGTGCTCGCGCCGCGCGCGTGGAGCGAGGCGGGCGGCTGCGAGGCCTGGTGGATGGAGGCGCAGGTGCTCGTCGAGCCGGGACGGGAGGCCCCGGCGCTCGACGGCCGGCTCCGCTTCCTGCAGCTGCGGCGGCGCGGGGTGGAGGCGGCACGCGACGGCGGGCTCGCGCCAGTGGACCGGCTCGAGCTGCCGGGACGGCTCCTCGTCCCCTTCGAGGAGGGGGACCTGCGCGAGGTGGCGCTCGGCGTCGCGCTCGTCCCCGGCGCCGGGCTTGAGGTCCCCTTCGCGCTCGAGGGCGACCGCCGCGAGGAGGCGCTCCGGGGCGAGGACGGCGCGCTCGCCGGCCGGGTCGTGCAGGAGCGGTGGCCGGTGCAGGGGCGCGTCCTCCTCTCCTGCGAGCGGGTCCCGGCCGAGCGGCCGCTGCTCCGGGTCCGGATCCGGGTGGAGAACCTCACCGCCTGGGAGGAGCCCCGTGCGCCGCGGGAGCGCGCCATGCGGGCCTCCTGCCTCTCGGCGCACCTCCTCCTCGCCGTCGAGGGCGGCGCGCTGGTCTCGCTCCTCGACCCGCCCCCCTGGGCCCGGGCCGCCGCGGCGGCCTGCCGCAGCACGCGGCTCTGGCCGGTGCTGGCCGGCGAGCCCGGGCGGCGCGACCTCGCGCTGGCGGCGCCCATCATCCTCTACGACCACCCCCAGGTCGCGCCCGAGAGCG
Organism: Anaeromyxobacter paludicola; assembly: GCF_023169965.1. Lineage (NCBI taxonomy): Bacteria > Pseudomonadati > Myxococcota > Myxococcia > Myxococcales > Anaeromyxobacteraceae > Anaeromyxobacter > Anaeromyxobacter paludicola. The sequence continues at coordinate 1,170,672 of NZ_AP025592.1, forward strand.
GTGGCGACTTCTTCGACGCCACCGAGATCGACGAGCTGCTCGCCCTGCGCACCGCCACCCTCACCGAGGACGAGAAGCGGCAGGTCCGCGCCACCGACCCGCGTGCCGCCGAGGTGCTGGCGAGGGTGGAGGGGCTCCCGCCGGAGCTGATGCGCCGGCTGCACGGCGCCGCGCGCGGGCTGGCCGGGGCGGAGATGGTCCCGCGCGCGCCGCCCGCCGGGGACGGGGCGCCCGGGCTCACCCCCGGCCGCCGGGTCCGCCTCAAGGCGCCCGGGGACCGGCGCACCGACGCGCAGGACCTGCTCTACGCCGGGCGCACGGCGACGGTGGAGAAGGTGGTGCACGACCTCTCCGGCGAGCCGCTCCTCGCGGTCACCATCGACGGCGACCCGGCCGCCGAGCTGCACCGCTGGAAGGGGCGCTTCCACTACTACCGGCTCGACGAGGTGGACCTCCTGCCGGCGGAGGACCGGCCGTGACGCCGCGGGTGCTGGTGGCCGGGGTCGGCAACGTCTTCTTCGGGGACGACGGCTTCGGGCCGGAGCTGGCGCGCCGGCTCGCCGCCCGGCCGCTGCCGCCGGGAGTGCGCGCCGCCGACTTCGGCATCCGCGGGCTCCACCTCGCCTACGAGCTGCTCGAGCCGCTCGACCTGCTGGTGGTGGCCGACGCCGTACGGCGCGGCGGCCCGCCCGGCGAGCTCTACCTCCTCGCCCCGGAGCTGGAAGAGCTCCCGGGGGCCGCCGACGGCCACGCCATGGCCCTGCCCGCCGTCTTCGCCGCGCTCCGGGCCATGGGGGGCACGCCGCCGCGGCTGCTCCTCGTCGGCTGCGAGCCGTCCGCGTGCGAGGGGCTCGGGCTGAGCGAGCCGGTGGCCGGCGCGCTCGACGCGGCGGCCGAGCTGGTGCTGGAGCTGGCGGCGAGGGCGGGCGAGCCCGCGCCGGAACCTGTGCGGGAGGCCGGGCCATGAAGAAGCGGAAGATCGAGCGGTCGCACCGGACGCGGAACCTGCTGATCCTCGGCGCGCTCGGGGCCGCCGTCGGGACGGCGATGGTCTCCTTCGGCGTCGTCCCCGGCCTGCGCCGCTACCTGCGCATGACGCGGATGTAGCGCTCGCAGCCGCCGGCGCGGCTCACCTCAGACCACGGTCAGGATCTCGGCCCCGTCCTCGGTCACGACCAGGGTGTGCTCGAACTGGGCCGACCGCTTCCCGTCCGCGGTGACCGCCGTCCACCCGTCGCGCCAGACCAGCGCCTCCCAGGAGCCGGCGGTGATCATGGGCTCCACGGTGAAGGTCATGCCGGGGACCATGATGGTCCGCGCGCCCGGCGAGTCGTGGTGCGGGATCTGGAGCTGGGTGTGGAAGCTCGCGCCGATGCCGTGGCCGCAGTAGGCCCGCACAACGCCGAAGCCGTGGCGGCTCGCGTGCGCCTCGACGGCCCTCCCGATGGCGCGGACCGGCAGCCCGGGCTTCACCGCGGCGATCCCGACGTCGAGGCACTCCTTCGCGACCCGCACCAGCCGCTGCGACTCGGCGTCCACCTGCCCCACGAGGAAGGTCGCCGAGCAGTCGCCGTGCATCCCGTCCTTGTAGACGGTGATGTCGAGGTTCACGATGTCGCCGTCGGCGAGGGGGCGGCTGTCGGGGATGCCGTGGCAGATCACCTCGTTCACCGAGGTGCAGATCGACTTCGGGAACCCGCCGTAGTTGAGCGGGCTCGGGTAGCAGCCCAGCCGGACGATCTCGGCGTGGGCCACCGCGTCGAGGGCGTCGGTGGTGACGCCGGGCCGCACCGCGGCGCCCGCCACCTGCAGCACCCGCGCGGCGTCCTTGCAGGCCCGCCGCAGCCGCGCGAGCTCCTCCGCCGTCTTCACGTCCCCGCCGCCGGTCCGCTTGGGCCGGCCGGAGGCCGCGTAGTCGGGGCGCGGGATCTCGGGCGGCACCGGCAGGGCCGGCGACACGCGCCCGGGCTCCAGCCCGGCCGGCGCGCGGCGCGGCTCGGCTGGCTGGAGCGCCTGGTCGGCGTCGAGGTGGCAGCGCTTGTACTTCTTGCCGCTGCCGCACCAGCAGGGATCGTTGCGCCCGGGGGCGCGCGGCGGGGAGATCTGCGGGAGCTCGGTGGTCACCCGCCACTTATAACGTCAAATGCGGGCCGGCGCGTCGGTCTGGTTCGGCACGTCCAGGCGCGCGTCGCCCTGGGCCTCGAGCTGCTTCATGAGGTCCTCCATCTGCGACCCGAGCCGATCGAGCAGGTCGTCGTCGAGCGCCTTCTCCACCTTGGGGAAGAGCTCCGACTCCTCCTCCTCCACGTGGTGCAGCACCTGCTCCTTCAGGACCTTCATCTTGGCGTCGAGCTCCTCGCCGTCGGGCTCCTGCTCGACGATGTCGGCGATGATCCGCTTGCCGGCCAGGTGCTCCTCGACCGCCTCCAGGAGCAGCTCCTCGGTCCGGGCGTCCTTGGTGGCCGGGTAGAAGATCTTCTCCTCGATCTCGTCGTGGATGGCGAGCTGGTCCGAGATCTGCTGGCAGAGGCTGGTCCGGGTCTTCCTGGCCCCCGCCCCCAGCTTCTCGAACCTCTCGAACAGCGCCTCCACCTCCCGGTGCTGCTGCTTCAACAGCGCGATGGCGTTCATGCGGCCTCCCTTACCGCGAAGGGTAGGCACGGCGCCCGCCGCGTCCAGCCCGGGGGGACGCCTGCCCGCGCCCACGGCGCCGGGCGCGGGGGGCGGCCGCTATTTCCCGAGCGTCTGGGGCGTGGGCGGCTGGGGAGCCACCGCCGCATTGGGCGGCGCCACCTGCCGCGTGGAGCTCGTCTCCTGCAGGTACCAGGCGTGCTCCGGGCGGCGCAGGATGCCGTCGATGACGCCGTTCACCGCGTCGGCCTGCGCCCTCTTCCCGTGCTCGGCCGCCGCCCGGGCGAGCTCGCGCGCCTCGGGGACGAGCGCGTGGTAGAAGCGCTCCGCCACCTCGAACATGCCGTGCCAGTGGGCGTAGTCGGGCGCGTTCATCGAGACGCCGTGCCGCGCCCGGCGTCCCTCGTGGTGCCACAGGTAGAACCAGTCCCACTCGATCTTCTCGTCGAACTCCTTCGGCGTGATGAGCCCCTGCTTCTTGAGCTCGTCCATGATCGCCTTGCCCGGCCTGGCGAACTTCTCGTTGTAGAGCCGCTCGAAGTCGTCGTACTGGACGTAGAAGTCGTTCACGTAGCTCTGCGCGTGACAGACGTTGCAGGCCTGCTTCATGCGGTCGCGCTTCTGCTCCGCGGTGTCCACCACCGCCGCCTTGCGCTTCGCCGGGTCGGTCTCCGTGACCACCTTGTGCTGCGCGTCGGTGTCCATCCGCTGCGAGATGGGCGGCCGGTTGGTCCAGCTGATCCGCTCGCCCGGATCGTGGGTCACCTTCCCGCCGTTCACGTTGGCCGACATGTGGCACGAGGCGCAGGTGGGCGCGGCGGTGTAGTCCTTGCCGAGCACCCAGCTCTTCGCGCCGAGCGCCATCTCGTCCTTCCGGTCGCGGTAGGCGATGCCGTGCTTCGACTCCTCGAAGATCTCCTTCTGCGGGTGGTCGGGCCCGAGGTGGCACTTGCCGCAGTTCTCCGGCTGCCGCGCCCGGCGCGGCGAGAAGTCGTGGCGGGCGTGGCAGGCGGTGCAGCTGCCGAGCGAGCCGTCGAGGTTCATGCGGCCGATGCCGGTGTTGGGCCAGGTGGCGGCGACGAAGAGCGGCCGGCCGTCGGCGTCCCGCGCCACCCGGGCGAGCGCCTCGGGGCGGGTCGGCTTCCCGTCCGGCCCGGGCGCGAGGTCGTCCACGGTGATCCGCCCGCCGTCCTTGGACTGGAGCGCCACCTTGGTGCCGTGGCAGTTCTGGCAGCCCGACTCGGCGCTCGCCATCCCGTTCACGCTCTCGAGGGCCGGGGCGCCGGCCGGCGCGTGCGGGTTGAAGCGCTCGCGCGCCCCCTCCACCGTCTCGGCCATGAAGTTGTCGAGCGAGGCGAGGATGTTCCCCGCCTTGGCGTGGTGGCTCGCCTCGAACTCCCTGTCCTCGCGCTGGTGGCAGCGGGCGCAGTCGCGGGGCGTGACCACGGTCGCGACGAGCGCGCCGTTGTGCTCGAAGGCATCGGCGTCGCCCCGCTCGGCGCGGTGGCACTCGAGGCAGCCCACGCCCTTCCGCGCGTGCCCGCTCTCCCGCCACTGCTGCACGATGCCGGGGTTGGTCGAGGCGTGGCAGTCGAGGCAGGCCTGCGACCCCTTCGAGACGACGACCCCCGCGGCCTTGGGGGCCTTGGGGGTCTTCCTGGCTCCGCCCTCGCCCGCCGCCAGGGAGGCGGCCGGGGCGAGGACGGCGAGGGCGACGGCGACGGACGCTGCTCGGAGCGCGGAAGCGGGCCTCACGTGACCTCCAGCCCGCCTCCGCGCTCCCGCGCCCCGCTCAGGCGGCGCGCTTCAGGGAGCCGTTGCGGGTGCTGGAATCGTCGCGCTCCTTCCGCCGCAGCGCCAAGTCCCCAAAGATGGCCTTCGCGACGAAGGCGACCAGGGCGAGCGCGCCCGCGTCGAACACCACGTCGGGGAAGACGCGCAGCCAGGTGGCGGTGTGGATGAAGGACGAGCCGGTCACCTCCGGGCTGCGCGCGTACCAGATGCCGTGCTTGATGGCGATGGCGAACTGGTAGAAGCCGGCCGGGAGGAGCGAGAGGACGATCATCCCGGCGAGGCCGAGGTTGAGCGCCCAGAAGGCGAACCCGAGCAGGCGATCGTCCCAGGCGGCCTTGCGGACGGTGTGGCGCATCGAGAAGAGCATGAGCGCGATGGCGAGGAAGCCGTACACGCCGAACAGCGCGCCGTGCGAGTGGATGGGCGTCGTGTTGAGCCCCTGCGCGTAGTAGAGGACGATCGGCGGGTTGATGAGGAACCCGAAGACGCCGGCCCCGATCATGTTCCAGAAGGCCACCGCCGTGAAGAAGTAGAGCGGCCAGCGGTAGGGCGACTGGTTGCCCGCGAGCTTCGCGACCTTGAGGTTCTGGTAGACCTCGAAGCCGAGCAGCGTGAGCGGCACCACCTCGAGCGCCGAGAAGGTCGCGCCGAGCGCCGTGATCATGAGCGGCGAGCCGGTGAAGTAGAGGTGGTGGAAGGTGCCGATGATGCCGGAGCCGAGGTAGAGCAGGATGCTGAAGTAGGTGGCCTTGAGGGCGCTCGAGGACTTCACCGCGCCGATCTGGGTGAGCACGAAGGCGAGCGCGACGGTCGCGAACACCTCGAAGAAGTTCTCCACCCAGAGGTGCACCACCCACCAGCGCCAGTAGTCGGCCATCGCGATGTGGGTGCCCGGCGTGTAGAAGAGCCCCACCGAGTAGAAGAGCGGGATGGAGACCGAGGCGTAGAGGAGGAGGTGGGTGAGGCCGCCCTTGTCCTGCTCCTTCTGCAGGGCCGGCTTGATGGCGCGGTAGACGAGGACGAGCCAGAGCAGCATGCCGGCGATGAGCGCCACCTGCCAGACGCGGCCGAGCTCGATGTACTCGTAGCCCTGGTGGCCGATGAGCCAGCCGTTCTCGCCGGAGAGCTTGCCCTGGATGCCGGCCCAGGTGCCGACCAGCGAGCCGACGACGACCACCACCAGCGCGCCGAGGAGGGTCAGCACGAGCGCCTTCTGGGCCTTCGGCTCCACGCCGCCCACCGCCGGGCCGATGAAGAGGCCGGTGGCGAGCCAGCAGGTGGCGATCCAGAACACCGCGAGCTGCAGGTGCCAGGTGCGGCTGGCCGCGTACGGCAGGATGCCGCCGAGGTCCATGCCGAAGAACTTGTTGCCCTCGACCGCGTAGTGACCGGTGAGCGAGCCGAGCGCGGCCTGGAGCACGAAGAGCACGAGGGCGATGAGGAAGAAGGGCAGCGTGGCGCGCTGGCTCGGGGTCGGGTTCGGCTCGGCGAGCGGCGCGAGCTCGGGCCGGTGCTCGTCCTCGCCGTTGCGCATGTAGAAGTAGATGGCGAGGCCGGTGCCGGCGATGAGCAGGAGCACGCTGGCGATGGACCAGATCAGGGCCGACGGGAGCGGGCCGTTGCCGGCGAGCGGGTCGAAGGGCCAGTTGGCGGTGTAGGTGAAGGTCTCGCCGGGGCGGTCGGTCATCCCGCTCCAGGCGGTCCAGAAGTAGAACGCGGTCACCTGGCGGGCGCGCTCGGGCGAGTCCACGAACCCGGGCGGGATCGACATCGCGTCCGAGCCCTTCTGGAAGAGCTGGTCGTAGTAGGCGACCAGGGTCGGGAAGGCGGTGGCCTGGCCGCGCGAGAGGGTGAGCGTGTCGGTCGCCGCGTCGTAGCGGTTCCGGTGCAGCTCGTCCTTCACGAGGGCCTGCACGCGCCCCCGCTCGCCGGCGTCGAGCGCCTCGAGGTCGGCCTGCGTGAAGGCGCGCGCCGCGCCGGCGTCGAGCCCGTGCGCCAGGCCGGCGGTCACGAGCGCGGTGCGGTGGAGGCTGTCCGCCGTCCAGTCGGGCGCGAGGTACGCGCCGTGGCCCAGGATGGAGCCCACGTGCTGCCCGCCGCGCGACAGATAGTACTTCTGGCCGGCGACGACGTCCTCGGCGGTGAAGATCACCTGGCCTTGGGCGTCCACCACGCGGCCCGGGATGGGCGGCTTGTAGCGGCTGATCTGGGCTCCGCCGAAGATGAGCACGCTGAAGGCGGCCACGACGACGAAGAGGAGTACGGCTCGGGTGCGGTGACTGGGCATGGTGCTTCCTCTCGAGACGGCTGCGGTGAGGCGACGGTGAGGCGGGCTGGGGACGGATCCCTCCCGTCGGGGCGCCACCTCGCCGTCGGAGGAGCGAGGCAGCGCCGCGTGGGAGGGAGGAGGGAGGGGGTGGGCGGGACGGCGGGCTAGCAGCAGCCGCCGGACACGGGGAACCGGGGACCGGCGCCAGCGCCGCAGGCGGCGCGGGCCGGGGCGTGGCGGGCCACGAGCGCCTCGGCGCTCTTCGCGAGCTCGGCGGGGCGGCCGGAGGCGCCCTTCTCGACCTCGTAGCGCTCGCAGGCGGCGGAGACGGCGTCCAGGGCGGCCGGGGCGAGCCGCTGCTCGGCCATGGGGTAGAGGATGGCGTCCTCCTTGTGGATGTGGTTGTGCAGGAGCTGGGCGTACCCGCCGGCGGCCTCGACGAGGCGGGCCCGGTCGAGGTCCGTCCAGGGGGCCTGCTGCTCGACGAGCCCCTTCAGGACGGCGATCTGGCGGCGCCCCTCGTCGTGCTCCATCAGCATCACGGCGATGGGGCCGGCGTGGCGCGGGAAGCCGGCCTCGACCATCGCGGCGAAGAGGATGTCCTCCTCCTTGCCGTGGTGATGGGCGTCGGCGAACTCGCGGACGAACGCGACGAAGCGGCCGAGCTCGGCCCGGTCCTCGGCGGTCCCCACGGCCTGGCGCCGGCGGAGCTCGTCGGCGTAGGCGGCGAGGGCGTCGATCGCGCTCTCGATGAGTCGGTGCTCCTGCATCAGGGTCTCGATGGCGTCCATGCCCTTGCCCTAGAGCAACTCGCTTGCCAAGCAGCCAACCTCCCGGAATTCCAGTCGTTGACCTGCGTGCGCGCGATCGCCCCACCGCCTTTTCGGTGGAAGGCGCACCGACATTCGGGTGCGACACCGAAATTCCGGTGCGGATCGCGATGTTTTGACAAGGCCACCCGCATTTCGTTAGTCCCGATCCGATGCCCCTGCCCGTCCTGCCCTCCCCCGTCCCGGCCGCCCCCGCCCACGACCCCCACCAGCAGATCGTGGAGGAGGCGATCGAGGCGGTGCTCTCGACGGTGGACCTCGCCTCGGTCCTCGAGCGGACCGGCGCCCTCCTCAACCGCCACTTCGGCCAGACCCGCGTCTCGATCAACCGGATCGGCCCGCAGGAGCACCTCGCCCAGGTGGCGCTGGTGAGCGATCCGCGCCACCCCGGGCAGCCCGGGACCGTGTTCGAGCTCGCGGGCTCCGCCTCGGGGCGCGCCCTCGCCGACCGCCGCCCGCTCGTCGTCGATCCCATCGACGCCGCGCGCCCCCGCTACCGCGAGGAGCCGGAGCTGGCCCGGCTCGGCTACGGCTCGCTCGTCTCGTTCCCGCTGGTGTTCGAGGACCAGCTCCTCGGCACGCTCGACATCGCGCACCCGCCGGCGGAGGGGCTGCTCGCCTGCTGCTTCCAGGTCGCGCGGCAGGTGGCGCACCTCGTCGCCATCGCGCTGCACAACAGCCTGATGGTGGAGGAGGTGCAGCGGCTCAACCGGCTGCTGGGGCGCGAGAACGCCCTCCTCAAGGAGGAGATCCGGCAGATCAAGCGCGACACCCGCTACATCGCCGAGAGCGCGCCCATGCGCGCCGTGGTGGAGCGCGTCCGCCTCGCCGCGCCCTCCGACACCACCGTGCTCGTGCGCGGCGAGACCGGCACCGGCAAGGAGGGGCTCGCGCGGCTGGTCCACGACCTCTCGCCGCGGTTCAACGCGCCGTTCGTGGTGGTGAACCTGGGCGCCGTCCCGGAGAACCTGATCGAGAGCGAGCTCTTCGGCCACGAGAAGGGGGCCTTCACCGGCGCGGTGCGGCGGAAGGCGGGCAAGTTCGAGCAGGCCGAGGGCGGCACCATCTTCCTCGACGAGGTGGGCGACGCCCCGCCGTCGGTGCAGGTGCGGCTCCTGCGCGTGCTCCAGGAGCGCGAGGTGCAGCGCGTCGGCGGCGGGGACCCGGTGAAGGTGGACGTCCGGGTGGTCGCCGCCACCAACCGCGACCTCGAGGGGATGGTGGCCGAGGGCGCGTTCCGCCAGGACCTCTACTACCGGCTCGCGGTCTTCCCGGTGGAGCTGCCGCCCCTGCGGGCGCGGCGCGAGGAGCTGCGCGCGCTCTCGCGCTACTTCCTCGAGCGGCAGGCGGCGCTCATGCACCGGCGGGCGCCGGAGGTGCCGGAGGCGGTCTGGCGGGCGCTCGAGGCGCACGACTGGCCCGGCAACGTGCGCGAGCTCGAGAACACGCTGCAGCGGGCGCTCATCCTGTCGCCCGGCAACGCGCTCACCCTGCCCGAGCTCACCGGGCGAAGGCTCGGCGCGCCCCCCGCGGCCCCGGCCGCGCCGGAGCCGTCCGCGCCCGGCCGCTTCGAGGACGAGATGCGGGTCCTGCTCGGCCGCGCCCTCGCCGCCTGCGGCGGGCGGGTCTACGGGCCCGGGGGGGCGGCCGCGCTGCTCGACCTCAAGCCCACCACGCTGCAGGGCAAGCTCAAGAAGTACGGCGTCGCGGCGGGGTAGCGAGCGGCGCGGCCCGGCCTCAGTCCTCGTCCTCCTTCACCTGCTGGGCGAGGTAGTTCTGCGCGCCCACCTGGTCGATGAGCGTGAGCTGCGCCTCGAGCCAGTTGGCGTGCTCCTCCTCGCTCTCGAGCAGGTCCTCGAGCAGGTCGGCGGTGCCGTTGTCCCCCACCTGCCGGCAGAGCTCGATGCCGTGGTTCAGCACCGGGATGGCGGTCCGCTCGAGCTCGAGGTCGAGCTTGAGCTGCTCCGGCACCGTCTCGCCGACGTTGATCTTCTCGAGCCGCTGCAGGTTGGGCAGCCCCTCGAGGAAGAGGAGCCGCTCGATGAGCGCGTCGGCGTGCTTCATCTCGTCGATCGACTCGTGGCGGATCTTCTTCCAGAGCCGCTCGTAGCCCCAGTTCTCGCACATGCGCGCGTGCAGGAAGTACTGGTTGATGGCGGTGAGCTCGTTCGTGAGGACCTGGTTCAGCAGGTCGATGACGCGGGGATCGCCCTTCATGCGGCCTCCGGGTGGCGAGAGCGCCGGCGCCGGGCCGGCCGTCCTCACCTAGCCGGGCGACCGGCGGCGCGCCGCACCCTCACGCGGCGTCGAGGGGCCGGACCTGCTCGGGCCGGGCCCGCTCGGCGTGGGCCGCCGGACGCGCCAGCTGCACGAGCCGGCTCACCGTCGGGCGGCAGGCCCCGCAGCAGCTCCCGGCGCCGGTCCGGGCCATCACCTGCTCGGGTGACAGCCCCTGGGCGGCGAGCTCGTGGATCAGGCGGTCGGAGACGGCGCGGCAGACGCAGACGATCATCGGTTCTCTTCCCCGCGCGCCCCGGCCTCGGAGCGGACGCGATAATGAGAACCGTTATCACGTTACCCGGCTCGACGCAACCTGCCCCCCGTCACCGCGCCCCGTGCCCCTGCGACAGCCGGAACAGCTCGGCCAGCACGCCGCCCGCCGTGCTTACCGCGCCGACGCCCGCCCCCTGCACCAGGAGCGGATGCTCCTGGTAGCGCTCGGTGTGGCAGGCCACGTACGCCTCCACGCCGCGCAGGCGGCTCGCGAGGTGCTCCGGCCCGACGGCCGCCGGCCCCACCCGGATGCGCGCGCGCCCGCCCTCGACGTCGATGCGGGCGAGGTAGCGCAGCGCCCGGCGCTCGCCCCGGAGCGCCGCGACCCGCTCCTCCATGAAGGGGTCGTACCAGCGCAGCGCCTGCAGGAGGTCGCCGGGCCGGGAGAGGAGGTCCGCGGGGACGAGCGGCTCGCGCTCCACCTCGTCGAGCTCGGCGGCGAGCCCCAGCTCGCGGGCCAGGATCACCGCCTTGCGGGCGGCATCGAGGCCGGAGAGGTCGTCCCGCGGGTCGGCCTCGGTGTACCCGAGCTCGCGGGCCCAGCGGACCGCGAGCGAGAGCGGCGCCCCCTTCATGAGCTCGCCGCAGACGTGGCCGAGCGTCCCGGAGAGCGCGCCCTCCAGCGAGAGGAGCCGATCGCCGGCGTGGCGCAGCCCGGCGAGGGTCCCGATGAGCGGCAGGCTCGCGCCCACGGTCGCCTCGTGCGACCAGCGCCGGTGGTGCCGCCGCTGCACCGCGAGGAGCTCGTCGCGCGCGGGCTGCCGGGTGGCCAGCGGCCGCTTGTTGGCCGAGACCACGTCCACGCCGCGCCGGAAGGCCTCGGCGTAGACCGCCTCCATGCCGTCGGCGGCGGTGAGGTCCACGAGCACGGGGTGCGGCAGCCGGCCGAGCCGCTCGAGCAGCGGGGCGCCGCGGGCGAGGTCGAACGGGCCCGCCTCGGGCTCGGCCGCGAGCGCCGCCCGCCAGCCCTCGAGCCCCACTCCCTCGGGCTCGAACAGGGTGCGGCGGCTGTCGGCCAGGCCGACGACCCGGAGCGTCACGTCGTAGTCGCGCTCGAAGCCGGCGCGCTGCTCGGCCAGCTGCGCGAGGAGCTGCGAGCCCACCTTGCCCTTCCCGAGGACGAAGAGGCTCACCTCCTCGCGCCCGGCGGCGGCCGCGCCGTCGGCCCCGCCCCGGCGCGCCGCGGAGGCCTCGGCGCGCGGCGCGCGGCCCCGGAAGTCGGCCACCATCCGGTCGAGCCGCTCCACGTCGATGAGGAAGGCGTCGTGGCCGTGGGGCGACTCGATCCGCTCGAACCGCGCGCCCGGCACCAGCTCCGCCACCTCCCGCTGCTCCTCGGGCAGGTAGAGCACGTCGGTGTCGATCGAGACCACGAGCGCCGGCTTGCGCAGCCCGCGCAGCACCTCCTCGTACTCGCCCCGGCCGCGCGACACGTCGTGCGTGTCCATGGCCCGCGTGAGCGCCACGTAGCTCGCGGCGTCGAAGCGATCCACGAGCTGCTGGCCCTGGTAGCGCAGGTAGCTCTCGACCGCGTAGGTGCCGGCGGTCTGCGGCCGGCGCGCGAAGCGCTGCTCGAAGCTGTCGCGGCTCCGGTAGGTGCACATCGCCATCATGCGCGCCGCCGCGAGGCCGGCGAGGGGCGGATCGGCCGGGTCGTAGCGCCCGCCGCGCCAGCGCGGGTCGGCGTAGATCGCCTGGCGCTGCGCCTCCGAGAGGCCGATGCACCAGGCGGAGTGGCGCGCCGAGCTGGCGATGAAGGCGAAGGCGTCCACGAGCTCGGGGTACGAGAGCGCCCACTCCAGCGTCTGCATGCCGCCGAGCGAGCCGCCCACCACCAGCCTCACCCGGGTGACGCCGAGCGCGCGGCAGAGCTCGCGCTGGACGCGCACCATGTCGCGGATGCTGACGAGGGGGAAGTCGCCGAGGTAGGGCGCGCCGGTCCGGGGGTCGATCGAGGCCGGCCCGGTGGTGCCGTAGCAGCTCCCGAGGATGTTGGAGCAGAGCACGAAGTCGCGCTCGGGGTCGAAGGCGCGGCCGGGACCGAACATCTTCGTCCACCAGCGGTCGGCGTCGGCCGAGCCGGTGAGGGCGTGGCAGACGACCACCGCGTTGGCGCCGTCGCGGTCGAGGGTCCCCCAGGTCCGGTAGGCCACCTGGACCTCGGGGAGCGTTCCGCCCATCTCCAGGGGGAGCTCCCCCGGCAGGGTCAGGACCTTCGTCTCGGGCGCCACGAAGGCCGCGCGCGCCGCGGCCCGGGCATCCGTCATATTGAGCGAACGATCGACCATGGCGGAGGCACCTGCATAGCCGCCGCCCGGAACGACTGTCAAGGTTGGCGCGGACGCGCGCCGGGGGCGATCGGCAGGTCCACGCGGAAGGTGGTGCCGCCGGGGCCGGTGTCGAAGCCGATCCGGCCGCCCATCTGCTCCACGATCTCCTTGCAGATGTAGAGCCCGAGCCCGGTCCCCTTCCCCACCGGCTTGGTGGTGAACCAGGGGTCGAAGATCTGCGGCGCCGCGTCGGCCGGGATCCCGTGCCCCTCGTCGGCGACCTCGACCCGCACCGCGGGCCCCTCGACCCGGGCCCGCACCTCGACGCGCCCGCGCCCCTGCATCGCGTCCACCGCGTTCTCGAGCAGGTTGATGGTCACCTGCGCGAGCGCGCCGGGCAGACCGAGCACCTCCGGGAGCCGGGGCTCGAGCTCGAGCTCGAGCAGGACGTCGCTGCCGCGCGCGCCACGGAAGACGGCGACCGCCTCCTGCACCGGCACGCCGGGATCGAAAGCGGTCGGCTGCCCCGGGCTGCGGCGGGCCATGCTCTTGAGCGTCTGGATGATGCCCGACATGCGGTCCAGGCCGGCGAGGCTGTCGTCCATCATCTCGCGCAGCTCGCCCGCGAGCTCGGTGAGGTCGGGCCCCGGGCGCGCGCCCTCCCCCGCCAGCCGGGCCTCCTTCTCCGCCGCGAGGCCGCAGAGGATCTCGAAGCCGGACGCCAGCCCGCGCAGGTTGGAGCGGAGCGCGGCGAGCGGGTTGTTGATCTCGTGGGCGATGCAGGCGACGAGCTGGCCCAGGGTGGCGAGCCCCTCGCGCTGGACCGCCACCTCGCGGGCGCGCCGGGCCGCCGCCTCCGAGGCGGCGCGGGCGCTCCGCTCGGCCTCGAGCGCGAGCTCGCCGCGAGCCCGCCCCAGGAGCGAGCCGGCCGCGTCGGCGAACCCCTGCACGAGCCGCAGGTCGCCCTCGGCCAGCATCGGCCCGTGGGCGTAGATGGCCCCGACCAGCTCCCGCCCGGCCAGCACCGGCAGCGCCAGGGAGCCGGCCACCTGGCCGCGGCGGCCCGGCGCTCCCCGCCCCGGCGCGCGGACGATCCGCGCCACGTGGATGGGCTGCCGCGCCTGGATGGCGCGCTCGGCCAGCTCCTCCGGGGAGACGCCCTCGCCGGCGAGCTGGGGCGGCGCCGGGCGCGCGGCCCGGGCGAGGACCACGAGCCGGCCCCCCTCGCGGCCGTAGAGGACGAACTGGGTGTCGGGCAGCGCGTGGCCGAGCGCCTCGAGGCCGCGCGTGGCCGCCTCGAGCGGCCCCGGCCCCGAGGCCACGCCCGCGAGCATGGCGCGGAGCGCCCGGGCCTGCTCGCGCGCGCGCTCCATGGCGTCGCGCGAGAGCACGGCGGTGAAGCCGTCCTCCTCGGGAGCGACGAGGAGCCTGAGCTCGCCCGCCGCGGTGGCCAGGCGATGCTCCGCGGTGCGCCCGAGCTCGGCCGCGCGGCGCGCCACCGCCGGCAGCGACGCCGCGACCTCGTCGCCCCCCGGGCCGCGCAGGAGGTCGCGCGCCGCCAGGTTCGACCAGCTCACGGCGCCGGCGGCGTCGAGCCGGAACAGCCCCACCGGCAGCTCGTCCACCAGGGCGCTCGAGGAGCCGGACGGTTCGAGCCAGGGGATGGACGGGTCTCGGGTCACGATCCTCGAAAGGGTGCAAGGTTCCTGCCGAGCAGAACTACCCCCCAGTCGAGTCACGCGCCAGTTTCCTGCGCCCCGGAGCTGCTCCCTTCGGGCGAGGATCGCGGCCCCTGTCGCCAGGAATCCGGCAGCGCCCCCGACAGAGCGCCAGCGCGACCACTCCGCCGCACATCCGTGCGTCCCAAACTCCAGGTACATCGCGGACTTGGCTGACGTCCTTCGGACCGGATCTGGCGACCCCGGGTCGCATGGGACTCGCCTCGCGTCACGCGAACGGCGTCAACAACCCCTCGGAGTTCCTGAACGTCACTCCTGTGACGGATTGGCTCCCTCTTTGCTAAAGGGGGGGGACGTCGCGGGGACATCCCGCGCGCCGGAGGGAGACCATGGCCGCTTCGCAGCTCGCCCAGCACGCCCGCACCCAGCTCGTCCACGCGCCCGATTCTCCGATGGTCGAGCTGTTCCGGGCCTGCGCCCGGATCGCCGCGAGCGAGGCCACGGTCCTCATCACCGGCGAGACCGGCACCGGCAAGGAGGTCATCGCGCGGCTCATCCACGAGGGCAGCGCGCGCGCCGCCAAGCCGCTCATCCCGGTGAACTGCGGCGCCATCCCCGAGGCCCTCCTCGAGAGCGAGCTCTTCGGCCACGTGAAGGGCGCCTTCACCGGCGCCATCGGCAACCGGCGCGGCCGCGTCGCCGCCGCCGACGGCGGCACCCTGTTCCTCGACGAGATCGGCGAGCTGCCGCTCTCGCTGCAGGTCAAGCTCCTGCGGGTCCTCCAGGAGCGCAGCTACGAGCCGGTCGGCAGCGCCGAGTCGGTGCCCGCCAACTTCCGGCTCGTCGCCGCGACCAACCGCGACCTCGCCGCCGAGGTGGAGGCGGGCCACTTCCGCCGCGACCTCTACTACCGGCTCCTGGTCTGCCCGGTGGAGGTGCTGCCGCTCCGCGAGCGCCGCGGCGACATCCCGCACCTGTTCGCCCACTTCTGGTCGGCGCGCGGCGAGACCCGCCCGGTCGAGCCGGCGGTGCTGCAACTCCTCCAGGGCCACGACTGGCCCGGGAACGTCCGCGAGCTCGAGAACCTGGTCGAGCGGCTCGCGGTCTGCTCCGAGGGGTCGTCGATCCGGGTCGCGGATCTTCCGCACCACCTCCGGCCCGCGGGCGCCGTCGCGGTCCCAGCGCGCCGGGAGCCGGTGGCGCTCGAGCCCGCGGAGGTCAACGAGGAGCTCCGGCGGGTCTTCTGCGAGCGGGAGGAGCCGGCGGCCGCGGCCCTGGGCGGCGCGCCGAACCTCGAGGACGGGCCGGTCGATCTCCCGGCGATGCTGCGCCGGATCGAGGACGGCTACATCGAGGCCGCGCTCGCCCGAACCGGCGGAAACAAGAAGGCCGCCGCCGATCTGCTCGGCCTGCAGCGCACCACGCTCGTCGAGAAGCTCCGCCGGCGCAACCGCCCGGTCTGAGGGGCCCGCCCCGACGCCGTCCGCTCGCCGCGGGGGCGCCCCGGGGAACCGGAGCGGCCCCCGGCGCGCCGGAGCGCTCCCTTCCCTGCCGCGGGGGTGCGCTCGCGCGTCCCGGCTCCGGCCGGGCGCGGGATTCCCCGCGTCGCGCCTGGACAAGCCCCCGCTCCGGCGCGTGAGCACGGCGGTTGCAGTCGTGGGGCGGCGTGGCTCCCTTCGTCGCAATCCTGACGCTCCTCGCCGCGGCGCCGGGGCGCTTCCCGTCCACGGCCGAGCCGCCGTTCCAGCTCGACAGCGTCTCCTCCATCGAGCGGCTGCGGCTGCCGGCGCTGAAGCGGCGCCCCACCCTCGACGTGGACGCCTCGAGCGCGACGGTGCGGCTCGAGGTGGCGCCGGCCGAGGTGGCGCGGGTCGCCGCCGCGCTCCGGGCCACGTCGCGCATCGCCTGCCCCTCCCTGACCGAGGAGCCGGCCGCCGTGGTCCTGCGCTGCCGCACCCACCTCGTCTCCGCCGCGATCTCCGGTCCGCGGCAGGCCGAGACGCTCGACCTGCGCGAGCTGCGGGTCCTGCCGTGGGACGGCCGGGCCCGGCCGCCGCGCGTCGCGCTCGACCCCGCCGAGCTCGGGATGGGCGCTCCCTGCCCCGGCTCCACCCCCGCCGGCCGCGGCGAGTGCGCCTTCGCGCGCGGCGCCGACGACAAGGCGCTCGCCGCGTTCCGCGCCGCGCTCGGCACCCCGGAAGCCAGCCTGGCCGAGCTCCGGCTCGGGGACCTCGAGCTCGAGGCGAACCGCCCGGCCGAGGCGGTGCGGCACTGGCAGGCCGCGCGCGCCCACCCGGTGGTGGGCCGGCTGGCCGGCTCGCGGCTCTGCGAGCTCGACCCCGACTGCTTCGGGAGCCCCATCATGCAGGACTTCCAGCGCTCCGACGGGCTGCCGTCCTCGGCCCACGCCGACGTGCTGCTGCGCGGCGCGCGGCTCCGCGCGATCCTGGGCGATCCCCTGGGCGCGGCGCGCCAGCTCTCCCCGGAGATCGTGGACGCGCACGGCGCCTGCCGGCGCTCGCCGGCCTTCTGCCGGGAGACGCTCCTCAGCGCCCTCCGGCTCCCGCTCCCGGCCGGCTCCGAGGCGCTCTCGCTCTGGATGGAGCTGCCCGACCGGCGGCACGGGCCGCTGGCCCTCGACCTCGCCCGGGCCGCGGCCGAGCGCGCGGCCGACTCCGGCGCCCCGGTCTTCGGCGCGAGCGTGCTCGGCTCGATCTCGGAGCAGGTGCCCGCGGCGCAGCTCCCGGCCCACCTGCTTCGGCAGGCCGAGCTCTACCTGCAGGGCAACGACCGCGCCCGGGCCTCGGTGGTCGTCGAGTTCGTGCGGGCCCACAACAAGGGCAAGCTCCACCCCGACCCGCGCTGGGCGAAGGTGGTCGAGGGGATCGAGCAGCGCCCCGGGGTCCTGCCCACGCAGCTCCGCGACCCGGCCGCCGGCGTCGCCCCGGAGCTCGCCACCGCCGCCGCCACCGCCTCGAAGGCCCGCGCGCTGAAGCTGAACGGAGATCGCCGATGACCCCCTCCCCCCTCCCGGCCCGCGCCGCCGCCGCGGCCCCCATCGCCCGCGGCCCCGCCATGCGCGAGGTGCTGGCCGCCCTGGCCGACGTGGCCCCCACGCCCACCACCGTGCTCCTGCTGGGCGAGAGCGGCACCGGCAAGGAGGTGCTCGCGCGGCACGTCCACGCGCTCTCGTCGCGCGCCGCCGGCCCCTGGGTTGCCGTCAACTGCGCGGCGCTCCCGGCCGAGCTGCTCGAGAGCGAGCTCTTCGGCCACGAGCGCGGCGCCTTCACCGGCGCCGAGCAGCGCCGCGCCGGCCGCTTCGAGCAGGCCAGCGGCGGCACCCTGCTCCTCGACGAGATCTCCGAGCTGCCGCTCGGGCTGCAGGCGAAGCTCCTGCGGGCCATCCAGGAGCGCGAGATCGACCGGGTGGGCGGCGCGCGGCCGGTCCCGGTGGACGTCCGGATCATCGCCACCAGCAACCGCGATCTCGCCGAGATGGTCGCGGCGGGCCGGTTCCGGTCCGACCTCTACTACCGGCTCAACGTCTTCCCGGTGGTCATCCCGCCGCTCCGCGAGCGGCCCGAGGACCTCTCCCCGCTCGCCGTGGCGCTCGTCGCCGAGGGCGCGGCCGCGCTCGGCCGGCCCGCGCCGCTGCTCTCGCCCGACGCCCTCGCGGCGCTCTCGGCGACCGGGCTGCCCGGGAACGTCCGCGAGCTCAAGAACCTGCTCGAGCGCGCCCTGGTGCGCTGCCGCGGGCCGCTCCTCGAGCGCGCCCACCTCGGCCTCGGCCCGGCGCGCCCGGCGGCGCCGCGCCCCCTGCCCGCCGAGCCCGCCGCGGCCGGCGTGCCGGCGGGGCTGCCGCTCGAGCTCGCCGCCCTGGAGCGGCTCGCCATCACCGAGGCGCTCCGCCGCACCGGTGGGAACCGCACCCACGCCGCCCGCCTCCTCGGCATCGGGCTCCGCACGCTGCGGAACAAGCTGCGGGCCTGGCGGCTCGCCGGGGAGCCGCTCCCGGACGAGGCCGTCCCGGCCGCCCGGCCGATCGTGCCGGGCGCGCCGTGCCGCGCCGCGCTCCAGCCGGCGCACCTGCTCGCTTCGGCGCGGGCACGCGGCTCGCATGGAGAGCGGGCATGAAGCTGTTCGACGCCACTTTGATGACGCTGGAGCGCGCCCTCGACGCGCGCCTCGTGCGTCAGAACGTCCTCGCCTCGAACCTCGCCAACGCCGACACGCCCGGCTTCGCGCCGAAGGACGTGGACTTCGCCAAGATGATGGAGGGCGCCCTGGCGCAGCCGGCCGGCGCGACGCGCGAGGGCGACCTGCCCCTCACCGCCTCGAGCCTCGGCGGCCCAGCGCCGCTCGTGGCCGCGCCGGACCAGGCCGGGGCCGGCCTCGACGGCAACTCGGTGGACGTGGACCGCACGCTCGCCGCCGTGGCCGAGAACGCCATCCAGTACGGCGCGGCGGCCAAGGCCGCCCAGAAGAAGCTCGCCATCCTCCGCTACGCCGCCTCCGACGGCGCCGCCTAGGGACACCCATGGACTTCCTCTCCGCGCTCAAGATCAGCGGCTCGGGCCTGGCGGCCGAGCGCACCCGCGTCAACCTCGCGGCGTCGAACCTCGCCAACGCCGAGACGACGCGCGGGCCCGACGGCAAGCCCTACCGCCGCCTCGACCCGGTGATGGAGTCGGTGCCGTTCGAGGCCGCCCTCGGGCAGGCCGACCAGGCGGCGGGCGCGGCCCCGGCCGGCGTCCGCGTGGCGCGCGTCGCCGCCGACCCGACGCCCGGCAAGCGCGTCTACAGTCCGTCGCACCCGGACGCCGACCCGCAGGGCTTCGTGACGCTGCCCAACGTGAACCCGATCCACGAGGTGGTGAACCTCATGTCGGCGTCGCGCACCTACGACGCCAACGCCACCGCCATCGACACCCTCAAGACGATGGCGCAGCGCGCCCTCGACATCACCCGGTGAGCGACATGTCCACGCCCATCCGCCCCGTCACCGCCGACCTCCAGATCCTCGAGCCCGGGGCCGCCTCCGCCGCCCCGGCCGCGAAGGGCGCCTCGTTCGCCGACGCCCTCGGCCAGGCGGTCGGGAAGGTGGACGCCCTGCAGGTCGAGGCCGACGAGCAGGCCCGCAAGGCGGCCATGGGCGAGGGCAACCTGCACGAGCTCGCCCTCTCGCTGGAGAAGGCCGACATCGGCATGCGCGTCCTCACCAAGGTGCGCACCAAGGTGGTCGAGGCCTACCAGGAAGTCATGCGGATGAGCGTGTAGGGGCCCTCCGTCCATGGACCAGCTCCTCTCCTCCCTCCGCCAGCTGCCCCAGCGGTTCGCCGCCCTGCCGGGCGCGTTCCGCGCGCTCGTCATCGTGGGGCTCGCCGCGGCCATCCTGGGCGCGGTGGCCTACAGCGTGGCCCAGGGCGAGACCTGGCAGTACGCCTTCACCAACCTCACCGCCGAGGACTCCGGCGACGCCGCCGCGCTCCTCAAGACCGCCGGCGTCCCCTACCGGCTCGAGGCCGGCGGCAGCGCGCTGGCGGTCCCGGCCGCCAAGGTCTACGACGCGCGCCTCCTGCTCGCCGCGCAGGGGCTGCCGCGCGGCGGCGGGGTGGGCTTCGAGATCTTCGACAAGGGCGACCTCGGCGTCTCCGAGTTCACCCAGAAGGTGAACCTGCGCCGCGCCATCGAGGGCGAGCTCGCCCGCACCATCGGCAAGCTCGGCTCGGTGCGCGCCGCCCGCGTGCACATCACCCTGCCGGAGAAGGGGCTCTTCCGCGACGAGGACCGCAAGGCCTCCGCCGCGGTGGTGCTCACGCTGCAGCCGGGCCGGGCGCTGGAGGAGCGCGAGGTGGCCGGGATCCGCCACCTCACCGCCTCGGCGGTGCCGGGGCTCGCGCCGGGGAGCGTCTCGGTCATCGACGGCCGCGGCAACGTCCTCTCGAGCGAGGGCGCCTGGGGCGAGGCCGACGGCTTCCAGCGCCGCGTCGAGCACGACCTGCAGCAGCGGGTGACGGAGCTCCTCGAGCAGGCGGTGGGCCCGGGCGCCGTGGTGGCCCGCGTGACCGCCTCGGTGGACGCCTCCGAGGTCCAGACCAGCGCCGAGAAGGTGGACCCCGACGCCACCGCGCTGCGCAACGAGCGGCACGTGCTGCAGAGCCAGAGCCAGTCGAGCGCCACGCCCGGCGGGGTGGCCGGCGCGGCCGGCAACCAGCCCGGCGCCCCGGCGGCGACCGCCACCGGCCAGAACGGCAGCTCGACCATGCAGGACGACGTGAAGAACTACGACGTCTCGCGCACCAGCACCACCACCGTCACCCGCGCTCCGCGCGTGAAGCGCATCTCGGTCGCGGTGCTGCTCGACGGGGTCGGCGGCAAGCCCCGCCCGGACGCCGAGGTGCAGCGGCTCGGAGAGCTCGCCAAGCGGGCGGTCGGCTTCGACGCCGCCCGCGGCGACGAGCTCGACATCTCCTCCTCCCCGTTCACCCGCGCCGACGAGCAGGCCGGCGCCGCGGCGGGCGCGCCGGCGGAGGCGAAGCGCGGCGTGCTCCTCGCCGGGGGCGCCGTGGCCGCGGCCGTGGTCCTCGCGGCGGTCCTCCTCCTGGCGCTGCGCAAGAAGGGGCCGGCGGCCCCGGCCTTCCCGCCGGGCGCCACCGTGGCGCAGCTCGAGGCGGCGCTCGCCGCCGACGCCGCGCTGATGGACGCCGGCGCCGCCGGCATGCCGCGCCTCCCCGACCCGGCGAGCGGCATGCGGGATCGGGCCAAGGCGCTCGTGACGCAGGACCCGGCCAAGGCGGCGCTCATCCTGCGCGCCTGGATCCAGAACGAGGGCAGCAACAATGCCAGAAGCTGAGAGCGCGCCCCGCGGCCGCCCCGGCCCGCCCCCCGCGCCGGTCGAGGTGGTCTCGCCGCAGTGGGTCAAGGCCGCCGCGGTGCTCCTCGGGCTCGGGCCCGACATCGCCATCACCCTCTTCCGGCAGTTCACGGAGGCGGAGCTGCGCCGCATCGCGCTCGGCGCCAAGGAGCTGCGCAAGCGCGGCGACGAGGCGGTGCCCGACGCGCTCGGCAGCTTCTGCCAGTCCATGGAGAAGGTGGGCGGCGAGGCGGCCGCCGGCGACGACGTGCTGCGCGAGGTGGCGACGCGCGCGGTGGGCGCGGACGCCGCCCGGCGGGCCTTCGACGGCATCATGCCGCCGCCCCCGCCCGACGAGGTGCTCGGCCCGGTGTCGCAGGCCGACCCCGAGGCGCTCGCGATGGTGCTGCAGCGCGAGGGCGCCCAGACCATGGCGCTCGTCCTCTCCTCGCTCGAGCCCTGGCGCGCCGCCGGCGTGCTGGAGCGGCTGCCCGAGAAGAAGCGGCCCGAGGTGCTCCGGCGCATGGCGACCATCGAGTCGGTGGCGCCCGAGGTGCTGCGCGAGGTGGGCCAGGCCCTCTCGGCCGAGCTCAAGGCGCTGGTGGCCGGCGGCATGCGCAAGGTGGACGGCAAGAAGACCGCCCTCGAGATCCTGCGCTTCGTCCCCGTCTCGCAGCAGGGCGCGGTGCTCGCCGAGATCGAGCGCGACGACGGCGGGCTCGCCGGCGAGCTGCGCGGCAGCCTCTTCACCTTCGAGGACCTGCGCAACCTCGCCGACCGGGATCTCCAGACGCTGCTGCGGGAGATCGACATGAAGAAGCTGGCCGTGGCGCTCAAGGGGGCCACCCCCGAGATCAAGCAGAAGTTCATGGGCAACCTCTCCTCGCGCGCGGCCGAGATGTTCCAGGACGACCTCGCCGCGATGGGCCCGGTCAAGCTGGCCACGGTGGAGGCGGCGCAGTCGGAGATCGCCAAGCTGGCGCAGGACCTCGCCGCCCAGAACCGGATCACCATCGTCGGCGCCGGCGAGAAGATGCTCTGAGGCTCACGCCATGGCCCCTCCCCCTCCAGGCGCGCTCCGCCGTCCCGGCTTCCTCTCCTCGGTCCCCGAGGAGCGCGCGGTCGAGCCCGCGCCGTTCGTCGCCCACCTCGCCCGCGCGCCGCTGCCGCTCCGCCAGGCCCGGCTGCAGGAGCCGCAGGAGCCGCCGCCCCCGCCCCCGCCGCCGCCAGGCCCCTCCGCCGCCGACCTCGCCGAGATCCGGCGCGAGGCGATGGAGCGGGTGGCGCAGGCCGTCCAGCTCCTGAAGCTCCAGTCGGAGCGGCTCGCCGAGCAGGCCCGCGCCGACGCGCTGGAGATCGGCTTCCAGGTGGCGGCCCGCATCCTCGAGGCCGAGGTGCGCCAGAGCCCGGAGCCCCTGTTCGCGCTGGTCCGCTCGGCCCTCCGGCGCGCCGGCGACTCCCGCCAGATCGCCCTGCGCGCCTGCCCCGAGGACGCCGCCCTGCTCCAGTCGGAGGCCGGGCGCGAGGCGATGGGCGTCGCCACGGCGCGGGTCGAGATCGTGCCCGACCCGGAGCTCGCCCGCGGCGACTGCGTCGTCGAGACCGACTACGGCCGGGTGGACGGGCGGCTCGCCACGCGGCTCGCCGAGGTGCGGCGGGCGGTGGACGGCGCGCTCGAGGGAGGCGGCGCCGCGTGAGCCTCCACGACCTCGACGCCCTCCGCCGGGCCCTCGCCGACGCCGACCCGCTGCCGCTCACCGGCACGGTGGTGCGGGCCACCGGCCTCGTCATCGAGGCCTCGCTGCCGCGCGTCCCGGTCGGCACCGGCTGCGAGATCCGGGCGGCCGACGGCGCGCTGGTGCAGGCCGAGGTGGTGGGCTTCGCCGGCCAGACCGCGCGGCTCATGCCGCTCGGCGACATCCAGGGCATCGGCGAGGGCTGCGTGGTGACGCCGCGCGCCAGCGCCGGCGAGATCCCGGTGGGCGAGGCGCTCCTCGGCCGGGTGGTGGACAGCGCGCTGCACCCCATCGACGGCGGCCCGGTCCCCATCCTGCGCGGCCGGGTGAAGCTCCACCGCAGCCCGCCCTCCTCCATGGAGCGGCGCCGGGTCCTCGACCCGCTGCCGCTCGGCATCCGCTCCATCGACGCCTTCCTCACCGTCGGCGAGGGGCAGCGGCTCGCGGTGCTCGCCGGTCCGGGCGTGGGCAAGAGCGTGCTGCTGGGCATGCTGGCCCGCTCCGCCTCCGCCGACGTGGTGGTGGTCGGGCTGGTGGGCGAGCGCGGGCGCGAGGTGCGGGACTTCATCGAGCGAGACCTCGGCACCGGGCTCGCCCGCTCGGTGGTGGTGGTGGCGACGAGCGACGAGTCGCCGCTCCGGCGGCTCCGGGCCGGCATGGTCGCGACCGCGGTCGCCGAGCACTTCCGGGCGCGGGGCCAGAAGGTGCTCCTGCTCGTGGACTCGCTCTCGCGCATCTGCCAGGCGCAGCGCGAGATCGGGCTCGCGGCCGGGGAGCCGCCGACCACCAAGGGCTACCCGCCCTCCGCCTTCGCGCTCCTGCCGCGGCTGGTGGAGCGCGCCGGGAACGACGGCGGCGCGGGGAGCATCACCGCCTTCTACTCGGTGCTCGCCGAGGGCGACGACCAGGCCGATCCGATCGTGGACGCCGCCAAGGCGACGCTCGACGGCCACGTGGTCCTCTCGCGCAAGCTCGCCGAGGCGGGCCACTTCCCGGCCGTGGACGTCCTCGCGAGCATCTCGCGCGTCATGAACGACGTCGTGGACGAGCGCCACCGCGAGCTGGCGCGGCAGGCCCGCGAGGTGCTCTCGGCCTGGCGCGAGTCGGCCGACCTCGTCGAGGTGGGCGCCTACGTCGCGGGCTCGAACCCGCGGGTGGACCGCGCGCTCCGCTGCCTGCCGGCCATCGAGGCCTTCCTGAAGCAGGCCCCGGCGGAGCGGACCGCCATCGACGACGCCCGCGCGCAGCTCCGCGCCGCGCTCGGGATCGCCCCGGAGGCCGCGTGACCGGCCGCGCGCTCGCCTTCGCGCTCCTGGCGCTGCTCCCGGCGGCCCCCGCCCGGCTCGCCCTCGCGGAGGGGCACGGCCCGGCGGCGCCGCCCCCCGTCGCGCCCGTCGTGGCCCCCTCGGCGGCCGCCGCCGCCAAGGGCGGCGACGCCCAGAAGCGGTTCGGGACCGACGCGGCCATCGCGCGCGAGGCGGCCGCCCGCGCCGCCGAGCAGGACATCCCCTACTCCCTCACCGCCCGGGCGCTGCTCGACGAGCTCCGCCAGACGCGCGCCGGGCAGGCCAGGGCCGGGGCCGAGCGCGAGGCGCTCGCCGCGGAGCGCGCCCGCCTCGACCGGACCGCCGCCGAGATCGCGCAGGCCCGCGCGGCCCTCCGCGACGAGACCGCGCGGCTCGAGACCCTGGTCGGCCACGGCGCCACCTGCGCCGCCGCCGCCCCGACCGTCCCGCCCGAGGTGCTCGCGAAGACCCTCAAGGTGATGAAGCCGGAGCAGGCGGCCGGGGTCATCGCCAAGCTCGACCGCCCCCTCGCGGTCGAGCTCCTGCGCCACATGAAGCCGGCCGAGGCCGGCCCCGTCCTCGATCGGATGAGCACCGAGCGCGCCGCGGAGCTCATCCGCTCCATGGCCGCCAACCAGCCCGGAGCCACGAGATGAGCGTCACCCCTTCCCCGCTCCTGCCCGGCGGCGCCGCCGCCCAGGCCGCCCGCGGCCGCGCCCCCGGCGCCAAGGCCGGGCACGCCGCCGCGACCGGCTTCGCGGCCCTCCTCGCCGCAGCGGGGAAGCCGGCCGCCGCCGCCGCGACCGCGACCGGGGCGGCCGCCGCCCTCGCGGCCCAGGCCGGCCAGGCGACGCGGGCCCTCCCCTCCGCCCGCCCCGGCGCGCTCGCCGAGCGTCGCGCCGACGCCCCCGCCGCGAGCGGCCCCGGCCCCCGCCGGGCCGCCGACGCCGAGCGCCGCCGTTCGCCCGACACCGCCGGCGCCGCCGCGCCGGACCCGCTCGCCTCGTCGACGGCGGCGGCGCAGGCCGCCGCGCTCGCCGCCGCGCCCCGCCCCGCCGCCCCGGGCCCGGCCCCGGCGGCCCGTCGCCCGGCGGCCCCTGGGACCGGCAGCGCGACCGAGGTCGCCGCGGCCGCCGCCGGCGCGCGCGAGGCCGCGGCGGGAGCCGCCGAGGGGCCGAAGGCGGCCGGGGCGGCGCGCGCCGCGCCCGCGCGCGGCCAGCGCGCCGACGATCCCGAGGCCGGACCGCGCGCCTTCGACGCGGCGCGCCCGGAGGACGCCCGGAGGGGCGCGCCCGCCCCGGCCCGCAAGGCCGCCGCCAGCGCCGAGGCGTCGTCGCCGGCCGCGGCCGCCCCGGGCGTGCCCGTCCCGCAGCCGACCCGGCTCGCGGCCCCGCCGGCCCACCCCCAGGCCGCGGGGGACAAGCCGGCGGAGCGGGAGCCCGGCGAGAAGCGGCGCGAGGCCCCGGCGAGCGCCGCCGCCGCCGCGGCGCCGGCGACGGCCGCGCTCCCCGCGCCGGTCCCGGAGCCCGAGCGCGCCACCCGCGCCGCCGCGCCGGCCGCGGCGGCGCCGCCCCGCCCCGTCGAGGCGCCGGCGGAGGACCAGGTGCAGGGCGCCGTGCTGAAGAACGCCGCCCACCTCCGCATCGAGTCGCCCGACCTCGGCGACGTCTCGCTCCACCTGCGGGTGCGCGACGGCGTGGCCCACCTCCGGCTCGACGGCGAGGCCGCGCGCGCGATGGCCGACCGCGCCCCCGAGCTCTCCCGCGCCCTCGCCGCCGAGGGGCTCTCCCTCGGCCGCGTGGACGTGACGCACGCCGTCTCCGAGGCGCCGCGCGCCGCGCCCCAGGGCGGCTCCGACGCCTTCGCGAGCGCGGATCGGGGCGGCCGCCAGGCCCCGGATCCGGAGGAGCGCCCGGAGCCGCGCCGCCCGGCGCCGCAGCCCGCCTCCGTCCCGGCCGGTCCCGCCGCCGCGCCCTCCACCTCCTCTCTCGGCACGCTGCACGTGAAGGCTTAAGGAGCCCCGATGGACACCTCCGCCGTCAACTCGACCGCCAACATCGCGGGCACCACCGCGACGACCACCGGCAAGAGCACCCTCGGGAAGGACGACTTCCTGAAGCTCATGCTGGCGCAGCTCCAGAACCAGGACCCGACGCAGCCGGTGGACAACCAGGCCTTCGTCGCGCAGATGGCGCAGTTCTCGAGCGTGGAGCAGCTGCAGAACGTGAACGACCAGCTCGGCAACCTGCTGCTCGCCCAGAACTCCGGGAACCAGATGTCCTTCGCCTCGATGGTGGGCAAGGACGTCCTCTTCAACACCGACGGCGTGACGCTCGTCCCCGGCCAGGCGGCGCAGGTCCAGGCCTCGCTCGCCGACTCGGCCGACAAGGTCTCGGCGGTCATCACCAACGCCAGCGGCAAGGTGGTGCGGACCATCCAGCTCGGGGCGCGCCAGGCCGGCGACCTCGCCGTGAGCTGGGACGGGCGGGACGACGACGCCCAGGCCCTCCCGGCCGGCGACTACAAGATCGCGGTGAGCGCCTACAAGGCCAACGGCGACAAGGTGGGCGTGACGGAGCGGTCCACCGGGACGGTCACCGGCGTCCGCTACGAGAACGGCGCGGCGCTGCTCCTCGTGGGCGGCCGCAAGGTGCCGCTCTCCGACGTCCTCGAGATCGATCAGCACCAGGCAACCTCCACGAACGCGGGCGCCTAGCCCGGAACTCCGACGCGAAAGAAAGGGCAACCCCATGAGCCTCCTCTCCTCCATGAACGCCGGGACCAGCGGGATGCAGTCGGCCTCCGCCGAGCTCTCGGTGGTGAGCGACAACATCGCCAACTCCAACACCGTCGGCTTCAAGGCCGGCCGGGCCGCCTTCGAGGACGTGCTCTCGAGCAGCGTCGGCGGCACCGAGACCGGCCTCGGCTCGCGCCTCTCCGGCATCCAGAAGATGTTCATGCAGGGCGCCCTCACCAGCACCGGGGTCTCGACCGACCTCGCGCTCCAGGGCAACGGCATGTTCGTGCTGAAGGGCTCGCAGGGCGGCCAGACCGGCACGTTCTACTCGCGCGCCGGCCAGTTCACCGTGGACAAGGACGGCTACATGGTGAACCTCCAGGGCCTGAAGGTGCAGGGCTTCCTGGCCGACCAGAGCGGGCAGATCACCTCCAGCTCCTCCGACCTGCTCGTCGGCAACGCCTCGGCCACCCCCAAGGCCACCTCGGCCATCACCGTGAAGGCCAACCTCCAGGCCGACGCGACCACCCCGGCCGCCGCCTGGGACCCGACCGACCCGAGCAGCACCTCCAACTTCTCCACCAGCCTCACCGTGTACGACTCGCTCGGCACCGCCCACCAGGTGCAGGCCTTCTTCCGCAAGACCGGCACCGGGGCCTGGGACTGGCACGCCCTCACCGACGGCTCCGGCGTGGCCGGCGGCACCGCCGGCACGGCGAGCGAGATCGCGAGCGGCACGCTCTCCTTCGACACGAGCGGCAAGCTCACGGCGGTGACGCAGACGAGCTCGTTCAACCCGGCCGGCGCGTCGGGCCCGCAGGCGCTCTCCTTCAACTTCGGCGACCCCACCGGCGCGGGCGGCACCGGCCTCGCCGGCATCACCCAGTTCTCGGCCGCCTCGGCCACCACCTTCCTCGGCCAGGACGGCTACGCCTCGGGCCAGCTCGCCTCGATCCAGGTGGACGCGACCGGCACGGTCACCGGCGTCTTCTCGAACGGCCAGTCGCGGCCGCTCGGCCAGGTGGCGGTGGCGAGCTTCACCGCCCAGGACCAGCTGGCGCGCGTGGGCGGCAACCTCTTCACCGGCACGCTCGCGGCCGGCACCCCGGTCATCGGCACCCCGGGTCAGGGCGGACGCGCCACCATCACCTCCGGCGCGCTCGAGCAGTCGAACGTGGACCTCGCCGACCAGTTCGTGCGGATGATCTCGGCGCAGCGCGCCTTCGAGGCCAACTCGAAGACCATCACCACCACCGACCAGCTCCTCTCCGAGCTCATCCAGTCGAAGCGCTAGGCGCGCGCCGCCTCGGCGAGCGGCTTGCATGAGGGCCGATCCGGCCCCCCTCGATCCGGCTCCGGCCGTGTCGCGGGGGACCCGGGTTGGCCCTTAGCATTTCCCCCGTGCGTGCCGAAGAGCCCGGAGAGGAGCCGCGATGATCTGTCTCACGCGACTGGACGGGCAGGAGCTCGTGGTCAACGCCGACCACATCCTCACCGTCGAGCGCACCCCCGACACCATGATGCTGCTCACCACTGGCCTGCGGCTCATGGTGCGCGAGACCGTGGAGGACGTGGTGTCGCGCACGGTGGAGTACCGCCGGACCATCGCCCGGGGGCCGCTGGTGCACGACGCCGCCGTGCTCCCCTTCGGCCGCCGCGCGCCGGCGGAGCCCTGAGCCATGGACCTCTCGACCATCCTCGGCATCGTCATCGCCTTCGGCGGCATCCTCGGCGGCCAGGCGCTGGAGGGCGGCCACATCGGCTCCATCGTCCAGGGCACCGCCTTCCTCATCATCATGGGCGGCACCGTCGGCGCGGTGATGATCGCGTTCCCGCTGAAGGACTTCCTCAAGGGGATGAAGCTCGCCAAGGCGGCCTTCACGGACAAGAAGGTGGACCTCACCGCGGTGACCCGCGAGATCCTCGAGTACGCCGGCGTGGCCCGCAAGGAGGGCGTGCTCGCGCTCGAGGGCCGCCTCGCCAAGGTCGAGGACCCGTTCCTGCGCAAGGGGCTCCAGTTCGTGGTGGACGGCGTCGACCCGAACGTCACCCGCTCCTCGCTCGAGACCGCGATCGAGGCCGCCTTCTCCGAGGAGGCGATCGGCGCCAAGGTCTGGGAGTCGGCCGGCGGCTTCGCGCCGACCATCGGCATCCTGGGCGCGGTGCTCGGCCTCATCCACGTGATGGAGAACCTCTCCGACCCGTCGAAGCTGGGCGGCGGCATCGCCACCGCCTTCGTGGCGACCGTCTACGGCGTGGGCTTCGCGAACATCTTCTTCCTGCCCATGTCCACCAAGATCAAGCGCAAGCTCGGCGTCGAGAAGGAGCGCAAGACGCTCATCGCCGAGGGCGTGCTGGCCATCCAGGAGGGCATCAACCCCCGCGTCCTCGAAGAGAAGCTCCGCGCGTTCACCGGCGAGGCCGAGGGCGGCGAGGCGGAGAAGAAGGCCGCCTAGCCGGCCCGGGAGCCCCAGATGGCGAAGAAGCACCACGAGGAGGAGCACGAGAACCACGAGCGCTGGCTCGTCTCCTACGCCGACTTCATGACGCTGCTGATGGCGTTCTTCGTGGTCATGTACTCGGTGAGCCGCGTGGACAACAAGAAGCTGGCCCAGACCGCCAAGGCGATCCAGTGGGCCCTCCACTTCTCCGGCACCGGCGGCGTCGGGCAGCTGCCCATCTTCGAGGGCCCCGCCACCAGCGAGTCGATGGGCGGCCCGGCCAACATCGGCGCGGGCGCGCTGGCCGTCGGGCAGGACCAGATGCGCGCCATCGAGACCCTGCGCCGGCGCATCGAGTCCCGGGTCAAGGCCTACGTGATGGAGCGCCCGGGGCAGAAGCTCTACGTCACCGTGGCGGTGGACGGGCGCCGGCTCATGGTCCGGCTCGCCGCCTCGGAGTTCTTCGACTCGGGGATGGCCGCGCTGCGGCCGCAGATCCTGCCGGTGCTCGACGGCATCGCCGCCGAGCTGGTGCCGCTCGGCCAGCCGCTGCGCGTGGAGGGGCACACCGACGACCAGCCGACCCAGGGCGGCCGCTTCCGCACCAACTGGGAGCTCTCCGCCGCGCGCGCGGCGACGGTGGTCGGCTACCTCGAGGAGGCGCACCGCGTCCCGCCCGAGCTCCTGTCGGCGGTCGGCCTCGGCTCGACGCACCCCATCGACACGAGCGGCTCGCCCGAGGCCCGCGAGCTGAACCGGCGGGTGGAGCTGGTGGTGGAGCTGCCGCCCGACGCCCGGCTCCAGCCGGCGGCGCACGGGCCGGCGGCGCCGCCCGCGGGCTCGGGCCGCCCCGAGGCGCCCGCGCCGGCGCCGGCCCCCGCGGCCGCCCCGGCGCCGAGCCCCGCCGCGGCGCCGCCCCCGGCGGCGAGCCCCGCCGCGCCGCCGGCCTCCCCCGAGGCCGCCGCGCCGGCCCCGGCCTCCGCCCCGGCGCCCGCCGCGCCGTGAGCGCTGGGGCGCGGTCCCGACTCATGGGTCCGCATCGCCTCGCCCTCCCCGCGCCGCAACCCCCCACCCCTCCGCGCAAGCCCCGCCACGCGAGGGTGGCACGGTGCGTGCTCTCCAGCCCGGCGGACGTCCGAACCCCTCACGAGAGGCCGAGATGAGCGCGCGCGCAGGCGAGAACGGGAACCAGGGGGGGGAGCGTGGGCGCTCGCCGGCCGTCATCCTCGAGGAGATCGCCGCGGCGGTGGTGCTGGCCGACTCGATGGATCCCGAGTCCCTGACCCAGCTCGCCGCGCGCTTCCAGGAGCTCGAGGTGGCCGCGCCGGAGCCCCGGATCGCCGCCCGCGCCGGGGAGTGCGCCGAGCTCCTCACCCGGGCCGCCGCCGCCGCAGAGGACGCGGACCGGGCCAGCGCGCTCGGCGTGGTCGGCGACGCCACCAGCCTCTTGCAGCAGGCGCTCGCGGGCGGCGAATGGCCCGCCGAGCCCGCCGCGGCCGCGGCCGCGGGCCCGGTGGAGAAGGTGGAGCGCGACGAGGAGACCGTCATGCTCTTCGGCGAGTTCCTGCAGGAGAGCGGGGACGGGCTCACCCGGGTGGACGGCATCCTCATGAAGGTGGAGCAGGCGCAGGCCGACGCCGAGTCGGTGAACGCCCTCTTCCGCGTGTTCCACACCATCAAGGGCACCGCCGGCTTCCTCGAGCTCGAGGCGGTGGTGGCCCTCGCCCACACCACCGAGACGATGCTCAACTGCTGCCGGCAGCACACGCTGGCGCTGTCGGGCCCGGTGGTGGACGTGGTCTTCGACGCCACGGCGCTCATGCGCCGGATGATCGAGGACGTCCAGACCGCCATCGAGAAGGGGCTGCCCTTCGGCCGGCCGGGGGAGCTCACCGGCCTGCTCGCCAAGATCGAGGCCGTGACCGCGACCGCCGCGCCCGGCGAGGACGGGCCGCCGGCCGCGGCCCCCTCCCCGGCGCCCGTCGCGGCACCCGCGCCCGCGCCGACCCCCACGCCGGCCCCCGTGCCGACCCCGATCGCGGCCCCGGCGCCCGTCGCCGCGCCCACGCCGGTCGCCCCGACGCCGGTCGCCGCCGCGCCGGCGCCCGCCCCGGCCGTCGCCCCGCCGCCCCCCGCCCCCACGCTCACGCCGGTCTCGGCCGGCGGGTCCTCCGAGCCGGTGCGCATCAAGGAGACCATCAAGGTCGATCTCGAGCGCGTGGACAGCCTGGTGGAGATGATCGGCGAGCTGGTGGTCGTCGAGTCGATGGTGGTGAACGCCCCCGAGATCTCCGCCGTGGAGTCGGTGCGGGTGCGCAACTGCCTGGCCCAGCTCGCCAAGGTGACGCGCGACCTGCAGGACGTTGGCATGCGGATGCGCATGGTCCCGGTCTCCGGCGTCTTCCAGAAGATGGCGCGCATGGTCCGCGACCTCGGCAAGCGGGCCGGCAAGCAGGTGCGCATGGTCCTCACCGGCGAGCAGACCGAGATGGACCGGAGCATGGTCGAGCAGATCGCCGACCCGCTCGTCCACATGATCCGCAACGGGATCGACCACGGCATCGAGTCGCCGGAGGACCGCGCGAAGGCCGGCAAGCCGGCCGAGTGCGTCATCCGCCTCAGCGCCTACCACGAGGGCGGCCACATCTGCATCGAGGTGGCCGACGACGGCCGAGGCCTGGACAAGGACGCCATCCTCCGCAAGGCCAGGGCGCAGGGGCTCGTCAAGGAGGGCGAGGAGCTCCCCGACGAGCGGATCCACGCGCTCATCTTCGCCCCCGGCTTCTCCACCGCCAAGAAGGTCACCGAGATCTCCGGCCGCGGGGTGGGCATGGACGTGGTGAAGCGGAACGTGGAGGCCATGCGCGGCCGCGTCGTCATCTCGACCGTGAAGGGCCAGGGGACCACCTTCAAGATCATCCTGCCGCTCACGCTCGCCATCATCGACGGCATGCTCGTGGCCTGCGGCGAGGAGCGCTACATCGTCCCCACCCTCTCCATCGTGGAGTCGGTGCAGCCCGAGCCCTCGATGCTGGTGTCGCTGGCCGGCGCGAACGAGATGATCAACCTGCGCGGCGAGATCCTGCCGCTGGTCCGGCTCGACCGGCTGTTCGGCATCTCCAACGCCAAGAGCGAGCCCACCGAGGCGCTGGTGGTGGTCCTCGAGGGCGTCGGGCGGCGGCTCGGGCTGCTCGTGGACGAGGTGGTCACGCAGCAGCAGGTGGTCATCAAGAGCATGGGGTCGGGGCTCTCCGAGACGCCGTTCGTCTCCGGGGCCGCGATCCTCGCCGACGGGCACGTGGGGCTCATCCTCAACGTGGACGAGATCGCCGGCGGCATCCACGAGAAGGGCCACCGCGAGCTGTACGCGCGCCAGCAGCAGACCTCACCCGCCGGCTCGAAGAGCGCGGCGTAGCGCAGCACCCCGACGCCTCAGGAGAACGCATGAGCACCGCCACCGAAGTCACCCCCGACCAGGGCCCCGTCAACGCCGGCATGGCGCAGCTCGGCGGGAAGTACATGACCTTCAAGCTCGCCGAGGAGGAGTACGGCCTCGAGATCCTGAAGGTCCGCGAGATCATCGGCTTCATGGAGGTGACGCGGGTGCCGCGCACGCCGGAGTTCATCCGCGGCGTGATCAACCTGCGCGGCAAGGTCATCCCGGTGATCGACCTGCGCCTCAAGTTCGCCATGCCGCGCACCGAGGCCACCGACCAGACGGTCATCATCGTGGTCCAGTGCCAGCTCGGCGACAAGCAGCTCACCATGGGCATCCTGGTGGACCAGGTCCTCGAGGTGCTCTCCATCGACGGGCCGCAGATCGAGCCGCCGCCCTCCTTCGGCACCTCGGCCGTGGACACCGAGTTCATCCTCGGCGTGGGCAAGGCCGAGAAGCGCGTCATCTTCCTCCTGGACATCGACAAGGTGCTCTCCACCGAGGAGGCCAAGGCGGTCGCCCAGGCGCAGGTCGCCTGAGCACGGCGCGGGCGCGGGGTCCGGGATGGCGCTCATCACCGTCGAGATCAGCGACCTGCGGGTCAGCGCCGACCAGGACTCCACCCTGGTGACCTACGCGCTCGGGTCGTGCATCGCCGTCATGGTGCACGACCCGCTGCGCAAGGTCGCCGGGATGATCCACTACATGCTGCCGCTCTCCGAGACCTCGGCCCAGAAGGCCGCGGAGCGGCCGGCCATGTTCGCCGACACCGGCATCCCCCTGCTGTTCAAGACCATGTACGGCTACGGCTGCGAGAAGAAGGACCTCGTGGTCAAGGTGGCCGGGGGCGGCGCCCTCTACGACGACCAGGGGCTCTTCTCGATCGGCAAGCGCAACTACACCGTGCTGCGGAAGCTGTTCTGGAAGAACGGCATCATCATCGCGGCCGAGGACGTGGGCGGCGCCCGGTCGCGCACCGTCCGGCTCGAGGTGCTCTCCGGACGCTGCACCGTGCAGTCCCAGGGCGAGGAGCTCGCGCTGTGATCACCCCCGACCGCATCGCCGGCGCGATCGCCCAGCTGCCCACCCTCTCCACCGTCGCCACCCGGCTCTGGTCGCTCACCCGCGACGAGCGCTCCAGCGTGGCCGACTTCGAGGCGGTGATCCGGCCCGACCCGGCCCTGACCGCCAACCTGCTCCGCTACGCCAACTCCGCCTGGTTCGCGCCGCGCTCCCGCGCCGAGTCGGTGCGCCAGGCGGTGGTCCTCCTCGGGGTGAAGCGGGTGTGCGAGGTGGCGACCCTCGCCGCGGCCGCGCGCGTGGTCCCGCCGCGGCTCCCGGGCTACGGCTTGGACGCCCTCGGCTTCTGGCAGCACTGCGTGGCCGTGGCCGTCCTCTCGGAGCGGCTCTCGGGCGAGCTCGGGCTGCGCCCGCCCGACCTCACCTTCACGGCCGGGCTCCTGCACGACATCGGCAAGCTCGCCATCTGCAGCTTCGTCGCCGACCAGTCGGACGAGATCCTGAGCGGCCTGCGCGAGGGGCTCTCCTTCGTCTCGGCCGAGCGGCGCGTGCTCGGGCTCGACCACGCGGAGATCGGCGCCGCGGTCGCCCGCGCCTGGAACCTGCCCCCGCAGGTGGCGGACGTCGCCGCCTGGCACCACGACCCGGGCCGCGCCCCGGACTCGGTCGATCGCGCCCTGGTGGACCTCGTGCACGTGGCCGACGGCCTGGCGCAGCTGGTCGGCTTCGGGAACGACGTGGGCGAGCTCGCGCGCGAGATCGACCGCGGCACCCGCCAGCGGCTCGGCCTGAAGGTGCAGCAGCTCGAGCGCGCCGCCGGCGACTGCCTCGAACCGATCCGGGAGATGGGCGCCCTGTTCGCCCCGGCTGGAGGTCCCCGATGAGCTACAGCGTGCTGGTGGTGGACGACTCGTCCATCGTCCGCGCCATGGTCAAGAAGTCCCTCGCCATGGCCGGGCTCGACGTGAAGGTGATCCACGAGGCCGGGAACGGCGAGGAGGCGCTGGCCGTCCTGCGCCGCGAGTGGGTGGACATCGTCTTCGCCGACCTCAACATGCCGGTGATGGGCGGCCTCGAGCTGGTGCGCCACATGGCCGAGGACCGGCTGCTCGAGACCGTGCCGGTGGTGATCGTCTCCTCCGAGCACGCCGAGGCCCGCATCGCCGAGCTGAAGCAGCGCGGGGCGCGCGCGTACATCAAGAAGCCGTTCCGCCCGGAGCAGTTCCGGGAGGTGCTCGGCGCCCTGCTCGGCGCCGGCGAAGGGGGATCCCATGGCTGAGCTCGACGCCGGCCTCCTGGCCGACCAGACCGCCCGCGTGCTGGAGGAGGCCGCCTTCGTCTTCCTCGAGCCCGACGACCGCCCCCCGGCCTGGACCGACGAGGTGGTCGTGGCCCGGCTCTCCTGGACCGGGGCCGGCGACGGCGAGCTGACCCTGGCGGCGGCGCCGGCGCTCGCGGCCGAGCTGGCCGCCAACCTGCTCGGGGAGGAGGACGCCGAGGCCGCCGCCGGCCGCGCCGACGAGGCGGTGGGCGAGCTGCTCAACATGCTCGCGGGGGCCCTGCTGGGCGAGCTCTGCGGCGCCGGGACCCCGGCGGTGCTGGGCCTGCCCCGGGTGGAGCGGCTCGCCGCCGCGGCCTGCCAGGCGCGGCTCGAGGGCGAGCCGGTGCGCGTGAGCCTCGTCTCCGAGGAGCGCCGGCGGCTCGACGCCGCCGCGCGGGTGGGAGGCCGCCCGTGATCAAGGTCCTCGTGGTGGACGACTCGGCGGTGGTCCGGCAGATCTTCTCGGCGCAGCTCGCCAAGGTGGAGGGGATCGAGGTGGTCGGGACCGCGCCCGACCCGTTCGTCGCCCGCGACCTCATCGTCGAGCGGCAGCCCGACGTCGTCACCCTCGATCTCGAGATGCCGCGCATGGACGGGCTCACCTTCCTGCGCAAGCTGATGCATTACCACCCGATCCCGGTGATCGTCGTCTCGTCCCTGACCGCCGCCGGCGGCGAGCTGGCGATGGAGGCGCTCGCCGCCGGGGCCGTGGACGTGATGTGCAAGCCGGGCGCCTCCTTCACGGTCGGCGACATGACCACGCAGCTCGCCGAGAAGGTGAAGGTGGCCGCGTTCGTGGACGTGAAGCGGCGCGCGCTGGCGGCGCCGCCCGCGCCCACCACGCCCGCCGCCGCCCTCTCGCGCACCACCAACCAGGTCCTCGCCATCGGCGCCTCCACCGGCGGCACGGTGGCCATCGAGTCGATCCTCACCCGCATGCCGGCCAACTCGCCCGGCACGGTGATCACGCAGCACATGCCGGAGCTCTTCACCAAGTACTTCGCCGACCGGCTGAAGCAGCTCACCAAGCTCGACGTGCGCGAGGCCTCGGAGGGGGACTCGGTGGTGCCGGGCGTGGTGCTCATCGCCCCCGGCAACAAGCACATGCTCCTCGCCCGCTCCGGCGCCCGCTACTACGTGCAGGTGAAGGACGGCCCGCGCGTCAACCGCCACCGGCCGAGCGTGGACGTGATGTTCCGCTCGGTGGCGCGGTGCGCCGGCAAGAACGCGGTGGGGGTGATCCTCACCGGCATGGGCGGCGACGGCGCCGAGGGCATGCTCGAGATGCACAAGGCCGGGGCGCTCAACCTGGCGCAGGACGAGGCCTCTTGCGTGGTCTTCGGCATGCCGAAGGTGGCCATCGAGCTGGGCGGCGTGGATCGGGTGCTGCCGCTCACCGCCCTCCCCGCCGAGATCCTGCGGGCGGTGGAGCAGAACCAGGCCTGAGGCCGGGCGCGCCGGCGAAGGCCGCGCGCGCCTACCCCGGCAGCCGGTAGACGCTCGGGCGCAGCGCCTTCAGCGGCGTCTTGAGCCCGTTCAGCGTCTCGGAGTGGCCCACCATGAACAGGCACCCGGGCCGCAGCAGCCGCGCGGCCTCCGACACCAGCCCCTGGCGCACGTGCTGGTCGAAGTAGATCATCACGTTCCGGCAGAGGATCCCGTCGAGCGGCCCCTTCATCGGGAACGGCGGGGTGGCGAGGTTGAGCCGGCGGTAGACCACCCGCTCCTTCAGCTCGGCGCGCACCGCCCAGGCCGGCTCGCCCGCCACCGCGGCCCCGGCCGGCTCGAGCCAGCGGCGGCGGAGCGGCTCGGGGATGGCCGCGACCTCGTTCTCGCCGTACACGCCGGCCTTGGCGCGGGCCAGCACGCGGGTCGAGATGTCGGTGGCGAGGATGAGCCAGTCGCAGCCCTCGAGCGCCCCGGCCAGCGCCATGGCGATCGAGTACGGCTCCTCGCCGGTGGAGGACGCGGCGCTCCAGATGCGGAACTTCCGCTGCCCGCCGTCGCGCAGGCGGGTGACGTCCCGCACCAGCTCCTCGATGTGGTCGGGCTCGCGGAAGAAGGTGGTGTAGTTGGTCGAGATGGCGTCGAGGAAGCGGACGATCTCCTCCTCCGCGCCCTCGCCGCGCAGGAGGTCGAGGTAGTCCCGCTCGCCCGGCAGGCCGAGCTCGCGGATGCGCTTGGCGATGCGGGCCTGGACGAGCGCCTCCTTCCCGTCGCGCAGGAAGATGCCGGCGTGCTTGTAGGCGACGTCCTGGAACCCCTGGAAGCTCTCTCGATCCATGTGCCCTCTGCGCCGTGCACCCGCCGTGCCCGGACCGCGGCGCTGACGCGCCTTGACGGCGCGCCGGGTCATTCCGCCCCCAGGGTCCAGGGGAACCACCCGCCGGAGCGGGGCCGCGGGGCCGCCCGACCCCGGGGTCGCGGCGCCCGGGCCCGCCCGGCGGGGCGGGGCGGCCTCCGCGCAACCTGCCGACCTCACGGGCGGAATCCTCGCCCGGCCGCCCCGGGCGCGCGCGGCGGCGGAGGTTCCCGGCGCCGCCGGCCGCCCGCCTCGAAGGCGGGGCGTGGCGCTTGCAAACACCCGTCGCAGACACCAACGACCCTATGAACGCTCTCCCTTCTTCCGACAAGATGGCGGCAGTCGTTTCAGGCGTGACCCAGACCATGCTCGGGCTGTCGTTCGTCCCCGACGGCGGCTCCTCCGAGCTCTCGAACCTGGTCTGGCGCACGGCGGTGCTGCCGATCCCGGGCTCCAGGCCCATCACGGTGGGCCTGTCCTCGGACACCCACGGCTGCACCACGCTCAGCGCCGCCATGTTCGGCTGCGCGCCCGAGACGGTCGATCAGTCGATGATGAACGACTCGCTCTGCGAGCTCGTCAACATGACGGCCGGCCTGCTCAAGAGCCTGATGGCGCTCGACCAGGCCCTCGGCCTCCCCAAGATCGTGGACGGCGGAGACGGGGTCCCGGCAGTCCCCCCCACCGACGGCCAGCACGCGGTCGTGCTCCGCGCGCAGCAGGTGGGGCTCGTTCTCTGGATCATCGAAGGCATCGCGTAGCAGGAGGAAGACGCACCCATGGCAACGATTCTGACGGTCGACGACAGCCGCGCGGTTCGAACCATCGTGGCGAAGCAGGTCCGCGAGCTCGGCTTCGACGTCGGCGAGGCGGAGGACGGAGTGCAGGGGCTCGCCCGGCTCCAGGAGGCCAGGTTCGACCTGGTGCTGCTCGACGTCACCATGCCCAACATGGACGGGCCGACCATGCTCCAGACCCTGCGCGAGCGCGGGGACAAGACCCCCGTCATCATGCTGACCTCGGAGTCGAAGCGCTCCGTGGTGGCGAGCGCGCTGAAGCAGGGCATCACCGACTACATCCTCAAGCCGTTCAAGCCGGAGGAGCTGCGGAGCAAGATCCTCTCGGTCCTCCAGGCCGCCGCCCCGGCCGACGCCCTCGCCGCCATGAACGCCGCCGTCGGCGCGCCCGCGGGGGCCGCGCCCGCCGCCCCGGCCGCGGCCGCCCCGTCCGCCGCCCAGCCGGCCGCCGGCGCGAAGGGGGCGATGGACCTCCTCGTCATCGACGACATGGAGAACGTGGCGAAGCGCCTCCGCCAGCTCCTGCCGCAGCAGCTCTCGCTGCACGGCGCGGTGAACGCGGCGCAGGCCCTGCAGGCCTGCCGCGAGGCGTCCTTCAAGGTGGTGCTGCTCGACACCGAGATCCCCGACGTCAACAGCGTGGTCCTCATGGGCCAGCTGCGCGTGCTGCAGCCGAACGCCGCCTTCGTGGCGCTCGCGCTCCGGACCACCAACGACGTGGTCAAGGAGGTCAAGCAGCAGGGCTTCGACGACGTCTTCTACAAGCCGTTCAAGCCGGAGAACATCGACGACCTCGTGGCGCAGTACTTCGAGAGCAGCAGCGACGCGCTCTCGATCCAGGACAACGTGGTCTCGATGGCCTCGTTCAGCGGCAAGCCGGAGCGGCTCGAGAAGTTCTACGGCCGCCTCACCACGATGCTCCCCGAGGCCCTGAACCAGCTCGCCAACGCCTGCTACGCCGACATGATCTTCCAGGTGGGCCAGGTCCCGAGCGACGGAGACCGGCTGCCCCGGCTCGTCATGGGGCTCGTGACCCAGGCGTCGAGCATGGGCATCGAGGTCTCCCTGGTCGGCTCCGACGAGGCCCGCAAGACGCTCTCCGGGTTCGACGAGACGAAGAGCCTCAAGTTCTACCCGACGCTGGAGGAGGCCCGCGCCGCCAGCGGCAGCTAGCGGAGCGCGAACCGGATGAGCGCAGAGAAGCTCGCCGCCCAGCTGGAGCAGATCGTCCGCAAGCGGATCCAGGAGGACTCGCTGGTGCTCCCCACCCTGCCGTCGGTGGTGAAGCGCATCAACGAGATCCTCCAGGAGCCGGAGGTGAACCTGCGCCGCGCGGCCGAGGTGATCGAGCAGGACCCGGTCCTGGCGGCGCGCGCGCTGCGCGCCGGCGGCACCGGGCCCGGCAAGAAGGCCACCGTGCCCGAGGCCCTCGGGCGCATGGGGCCGCGCGCGGTCCGGGCGCTGCTGGCGGACGCCGCCGGGCTCAAGATGTTCGTCTCGCGCGACGCCAAGATCGCCGGGGCGGCGCGGAAGCTCTGGGAGCACTCGGTGGCGGTGGGCAACATGGCCCGCGACGTCTCGGCGCTCTCCGGCTATCCGGACTCCCCCGGCGCATACGTGGCCGGGCTGCTGCACGACCTCGGCAAGTACGTGGTCATGGCGGTGCTGCTGGAGCTCGAGCGCCAGATGACCGAGCTCTACAACCAGCCCTGGATCGAGTTCGAGGAGTGGATCGACGTGGTCGGGCGCACCCACCGCGCCGTCGGCATGGCCCTGGCGGAGCGCTGGCAGCTCCCCGACGCCATCGCGAAGTGCATCCGCGACTCCTCGGAGTACGACAACTCGGATCGCTCGGCGCTGGTGAACGCCGTCTGCTTCGGGAACGCCCTCGCCAAGAAGGCGACCCTCTACTCCGGGCCGGTGGACGCCGACGACGTGGACGCGCTGGTGATGATCGGGCGCTCCCTCATCGGCGTGAGCGACGACGTCCTGAAGTCGCTCACGATGGGCCTGCGCGAGCGGGTCTCGGGCCTCTTCGACTGAGCCCGTCACCCCGCTGACGCCGGGTCGCCGACGTCAGCGGGGTGACGCCCTCGAAGGCGCAAGTCACCGGAATCACGGGCGCATCCGAGAGGCACGCCCCTTGCTCTCAGGCCGGCCAGGAGATTCCATGGCCGACCCCGAGACTGGCTCACCCCCCGCCCCAGGCACCTCCAAGCTCCCGCTCATCCTCGCGGGCGTGAACACGCTCCTCATCGTGGGCGTGCTCGCCTTCGTGATGCTGCGCGGCGGCCACCCGGCCAAGGCCGCCGACGGCGAGCACGGCAAGGAGCCCGCCGGCGAGCAGGCCGGCAAGGAGGGCGAGCACGGCAAGGAGGGCGCCGGGCCGGGCCCGAGCGTCAAGCTCCCCGACTTCACCATCCACCTGCGCAACCCCGAGGCCGACCGCTACGCCCGCATCTCGTTCGAGGTGGAGGTGGGGATGGAGCTCGACAAGGAGAAGGTGAACGCGCGGCTGCCGCAGATCCGCGACGCCTTCATCGCCTACCTCTCGGACCGCTCGCTCGAGGAGCTCCGCGGCAGCGAGGGGCTGAACCGCGTCAAGACGGCGCTGGTGGACATCCTGAAGCAGGTCGGGGCGCCGGTGCGCGCGCTCTACATCACCGACTTCGTCGTGCAGTAGCGAGGAGCCCGCGCCCATGCCCGCCACGCTGACACCAGAGGAGATCAAGGCGCTCATGAGCGCCGTCCAGGACGGCCGGGTCCAGCCCGAGGCCACCCTGGATCAGCACGACAACACCGTCGTGCCGTACGATCTGACGAGCCAGGACCGGATCATCCGCGGCCAGATGCCGACGCTCGACGCCATCAACGAGCAGGTGGCCTCGATGCTCGGGATCGGGCTCGCCGGCCGCACCCGCCTCACCCTCGCCGTAACCTCGGCGCCGGCCACCCTGCTCAAGTTCTCCGACCTCGTCCCGGTCACCGCGCCGCCCGCGTCGGTGTGCGTGCTCGGGCTCGGGTCGGCCTACGGCTTCGCCCTGGCGGTGCTCGAGCCGGGGCTCGGGGAGGCGCTCCTCTCGGCCGCCCTGGGCGATCGCCGCGGCAAGCGCGAGCAGGCCGACGCGCGCCGCGAGTTCACCGCCATCGAGCAGATGGTGCTCCGGCGGCTGCTCGTGATCCTCACCGACGCGATGCGGACCGCCTGGCACCCCGTGCTGCCGTTCGACCCCGAGGTGCTCCGCTTCGAGGCCGACCCGCGCATGGCGGCCATCGCCCCGCCCACCGACGTGGGCATCATCACCGCCTTCGAGATCAAGGGCGGCATCGAGGGGCGCCTGCAGCTCGTCATCCCCTACGCCTCGGTCGAGCCGGCCAAGAGCAAGCTCTGCTCGCCGCGCCGCCTGTCGCAGCGCGGCGACGACCGCTTCGCCGACGCCCTCGCCCGCGAGATGGAGCAGGTGCGGGTGGACGTGAAGGGGCTGCTCGGCCGCACCACCATCCCGTTCTCGCGGCTGCTCGACCTGCAGGTCGGCGACGTGCTCCTGCTCGACAGCGACGAGGGCAGCCCGCTCTCGATCCTGGTGGAGGGGCGCGAGAAGCTCAGCGGCAGCCCCACCGTGCAGGGCGGCAGCCTGGCCCTGGTGGTGGAGGACCAGCTGCGGCCGCCGCTCCCGCCCTCCCTCACGCCCCCCCTCCCCGCCCCCTCCGCCGCCCCCGCGCCCCGCCCGGCCGTCGCGCTGCCCTAGAGGCCCCCGCCCATGGACACCCCCCAGAACGAAGGCTCCACCCGCCGGCTCGACATGCTCCTCGACGTCCCCCTCGAGGTGGACGTGGAGCTCGGGCGCGCCCGCATGACCATCCAGGATCTGCTCGCGCTCGGGCCGGGCTCGGTGATCGAGCTCGACAAGGTCGCCGGCGAGGCGCTCGACATCCTCGTGAACGACCGGCTCGTGGCCCGCGGCGAGGCGGTGGTGGTGAACGACAAGTTCGGCATCCGCATCACCGACATCGTGAGCCCGCAGGAGCGAATCCAGCGCCTGCGCTAGGGGCCGCCCATGCTCTCCGCCCTCGCCGCCGCCGCCCTCCCGCTCGCGCTCCTCGCCTCGCCGGCCCAGCCGGCGCCGCGGCCCGCCCCGGCCCCGGCCGCCGTCCCCGCGCCCGCCCTCGCCCCGCCGCTGCCCGCCGCCGCGGCGCCCGCCGCCGAGCCGGCCCGCGAGCTCGCCCGGCCCCTCGAGCTGCCGGCCTCCTCCGGCGGGCTCGGGTCGGTGGCGGTGCCGGCGCTGCTGCTCCTCGCGCTCGCCGCCGCGGCGCTCCTGCTCGCCCGCAAGAAGGCCCGCGCCGGCGGGCTCGTGCAGGTGCTCGAGACCGCCAGCCTCGGGCCGCGCCGCTCCATCGTGGTCGCCCGCGTGGGCGACGAGCTCCTCGTGCTCGGCAGCTCCGAGCGCGGCATCCAGCTGCTCTCGTCCCGCCCCTGCGATCCGGCGCTCGCGCCGCTCGCCGCGCCGCCGCCGCTCGCGGCCCCCGGCGCGGCCGCCGCCCCGGCCTGGTCGGCGGCGCCCCGCGAGAAGCTCTCCGAGGTGGCCGGCAGCGTCCGCGGCCTCTTCGAGAAGCTCTCGGCCCACCGCGCCGGCGCCCCCCCGCCGCCGCCCCCCGACTTCGCCGCCCTGCTCGCCGAGAGCGCCGAGGACGAGGAGCTGCGCCGCAAGCTCGCGACCGGCCAGCGGGGCCAGGTGCGATGATCCCCCCGGGCAGCGCCCTCGGCGCGCTCGCCGCGGCGGCCGCCGACCCCGGCGTGTCGATCACCGTGGCGGGCGGCGGCTCGGCGCCGGTCAAGCTGTTCCTGCTGCTCACCGCGCTCTCCTTCGCGAGCGGGCTGCTCGTCTCGGTCACCTGCTTCACCCGCATCGTCATCGTCCTCTCCTTCCTGCGCCAGGCGCTCGGGACCCCGCAGCTCCCGCCGAACCAGGTGGTGGTGGGGCTCGCGCTGGTGCTCTCGGCGTTCGTGATGGCCCCCACCGGCAACCGGGTCTGGTCGGAGGCGCTCGGCCCCTACCTCGAGGACCGGGTGGCGCCCGGCGACGCGCTCGACCGCGCCAGCGTCCCCTTGCGGGAGTTCATGCTGCGGCAGACGCGCGACCAGGACCTGCAGCTCTTCTACGAGATCTCGGGCAAGCCCCGCCCCGCCCGCGGGGAGGCCATCCCGATGACCATCGTGATGCCCGCCTTCATGGTCTCGGAGCTCACCACCGCCTTCCGCATGGGGCTCTTCGTCTACATCCCGCTGCTGCTCGTGGACCTGCTCGTCTCGGCGATGCTCATGTCGATGGGCATGATGATGGTGCCCCCCACGATGATCACGCTGCCGCTCAAGCTCGGCATCTTCGTCATGGCGGACGGGTGGCGGCTCGTCGTCGCCTCGCTGGCGCGGAGCTTCGCCTAGCATGGACGCCGCGCTCCCGGCCGCGCTGCTCAAGGAGGGCTTCCTCCTGCTCGTCAACGTCGGCGGCCCGCTGTTCGGGGTGCTCTTCGGGATGGGGCTGCTCATGGGCGTGCTGCAGGCGGCCACCCAGATCAACGACCCCGCCGTCGGCTTCCTGCCGCGCGTCGGCGGGGCCCTGCTCCTCTGCTGGTTCGCGGGAGGCTGGATGATGGAGCGGCTCTCGGGCTTCCTCGCCACGGCGCTGACCCGCATGGCCGGCCACTGATGGACCTGCCACTCGCCGCCGCCTACGGCTACGCCCTGGTGCTGCTGCGCACCCTGGGCATGTTCGTCAGCGCGCCGGTGCTCTCCGCCCGCGTGGTCCCGATGCGGGCGCGGCTCGGGCTCGGCCTGCTCGTCGCCTTCGCCGTCTGGTCGGGGGCCGGCGGGCCGCGGATCGAGCCGCCCGGCGGGATCGACGGCCTCGCCGTCGCCGCCGCCGGCGAGACCGCGCTCGGGCTGCTGGGCGGGCTCTCCGCCCGCTGGATCCTGGAGGCGGCCCGCGCGGCCGGTCAGGCGATGGGGCTCGCCGCCGGCATCGGCATGTCGCAGCTCATGGACCCGACCACCGGCGACGCCTCGGGGGCGGTCGGCGAGGCCGTCTACCAGACCGCCCAGGCGGTCGCCATCGCCTTCGGGATCCACCGCGAGGCCATCGGCTGGCTGGCGCGATCGACCGCCGCCTGGCCCCCGGGCGCCCCGCGCTCCCTCGGCGACCTCGCCGTGCGCGCCATCGGGAGCGCCTCGGTCTCGGCGGCGCTGGCGGTGCGGCTCGCCTTCCCGGTGATGGGCGCGGTGCTGGTCGGCCACGCCACCATCGGCATCCTCGGGCGCAGCGCGCCGCAGCTCAGCCTCTCGTCCATCGGCTTCTCGGTGGCCATCCTGGCCGGCGGCGGCGCCCTCTACCTCGTCGCCCCCGCGGCGGCGGAGCTGGCGGCCCGCGCGGCCCTGGCGGCCTTCCAGAGGTGACCCG
The DNA here is from genome assembly GCF_023169965.1 of Anaeromyxobacter paludicola. Taxonomy (NCBI): domain Bacteria; kingdom Pseudomonadati; phylum Myxococcota; class Myxococcia; order Myxococcales; family Anaeromyxobacteraceae; genus Anaeromyxobacter; species Anaeromyxobacter paludicola. Next base: position 1,215,082 of record NZ_AP025592.1, read on the forward strand.
TGTCGGGTGAATCGGACGGCCGCACAGAGAAACCGACGGGCAGGAAGCTCCAGCAGGCCTGGGGCGAGGGGCAGATCCCGATCAGCCGCGACGCCGCCATGGTGGCCGGCATCGCCGCCGGGACGGCCGCGCTCGGGGCGATGGCGGCCCCGCTCCGGAACGGCCTCACCTCGCTCTTCGCCGAGGCGCTCCGCTCGCTCCCCACCACCCCGTTCTCCGCCCTGCCCCGCATGGCGGTGGGCCCCATCCTCGCCACCCTCGCGGTCTCCGCCGCCTGCGCCCTCGCCACCGCCACCGGCCTGCTGGTGCAGACCCGGGGCGGCTTCTGGCCCGACCTCGCCCTGCCCGATCTCTCCAAGGTCTTCCAGGCCGGGAAGCTCACCCGGATGTTCGGGAAGGACTTCCTCATCGAGCTCGGGATCGCCGCCGTCAAGGTGGTGGCGCTCGCCGGCTCGGTGTACGGCGCGCTCCGCGCCCACTTCCTGACGATCGACCGGCTTCTGGGGCTCGGCCCGGGGGAGCAGCTGGCCCAAGCGTTCGGTTTCCTGTCCTCGGCCGCGATCCGGGTCCTCGCCGTGCTCGTGGTCATCGGCGGCCTGGATGTTGCAGTCACTCGCTACCGGTTCACGGATCGGCTCAAGATGACCAAGGAAGAGGTCAAGCAGGAGGCGCGCGAGGAGGACGGCGATCCCCACATCAAGGGGAAGCGCAAGAAGCGCCATCGCGAGCTCGCCCGCGGCCGGGCCCGCGTCGAGGTGCCCCGCGCCGACGCGCTCCTCGTGAACCCGACCCACATCGCCATCGCCCTCCGCTACCGCCGGGACGAGGGCGGGGCGCCGCGCGTGACCGCCAAGGGCAAGGGGAAGCTCGCCGAGTACATGCGCGAGCTGGCCCGCGAGAACGGCATCCCCATCGTCCAGGACATCCCGCTCGCCCGGCTCCTCTACCGCAAGGTGAAGGTCGGCGCCGAGATCCCGGCCCAGACCTACAAGGCGGTCGCGGCGGTGCTGGCCTTCGTCTACCGGCTCACCGGCAGGACCGGCGCGGGGGCCCGCCCGTGAGCGCCGCCGCCCCCGCCCCGAGCGCCCGCGGCGAGATCCTGCTCGCCGGCGCCGTCCTGGCCGTGGTCGGGATCCTCATCGTCCCGGTCCCGCCGGTCTTCCTCGACCTCTTCCTCGCCCTCAGCATCGGCCTCGCCGTGCTGATGCTGCTCATCGCCCTCGGCCTCACCCGGGCGCTCGACTTCTCGGTCTTCCCGTCGCTGCTCCTCATCGTCACGCTGTTCCGGCTGGCGCTGAACGTCGCCACCACCCGGCTCATCCTGCTCCACGGCGGCGAGGGGCCGAGCGCGGCGGGCCACCTCATCGAGACCTTCGGCCGCTTCGCGGTCGGCGGCAGCCTGGTGGTCGGGCTCGTCATCTTCCTCATCCTGCTGGTGGTGAACTTCGCCGTCATCACCAAGGGCGCGGGGCGCGTCTCGGAGGTCGCGGCCCGCTTCACCCTCGACGCCATGCCCGGCAAGCAGATGTCGATCGACGCCGACCTCGCCGCCGGCATCATCGACGACCGGGAGGCGCGCACCCGCCGCGAGCAGCTCGCCGCCGAGTCCGAGTTCTTCGGCGCCATGGACGGCGCGAGCAAGTTCGTCCGCGGCGACGCCATGGCCGGCCTCGCCATCACCGGCATCAACATCGTCGGCGGCCTCGTGGCCGGCCTGCTGCGCGACCACATCCCGCTGGCGCAGGCCGCCGAGACCTACACCCTCCTCACCGTGGGCGACGGCCTCGTCTCCCAGATCCCGGCGCTGCTCGTCTCCACCGGCGCCGGCATCCTCGTCACCCGCGCCGCCGGCGCCAACCTCTCCTCGCAGATGGGGTCGCAGCTCCTCGGGAAGCCCCGGGTGCTCGCCATCGCCGCCGGCGTGCTCGGCCTCATCGGCCTGCTCCCCGGCATGCCGCTCGCGGCCTTCGGCACCGTGGGCGGAGTGCTCTACCTCCTCTCCCGCCGCGCCCAGGGGGCCGCCGCCGAGGCCGCCGCCGGCGCCGCCCGGCCCCGCCCCGAGGCGGCCAAGGCCACCGACCGGCTCCAGGACCTGCTCGCGATGGAGACCCTCGAGCTCGAGGTCGGATACGGCCTGCTCTCGCTCATCGACCTCGCCAAGGGCGGTGAGCTGCCAGGGCGCGTGACCGCCCTGCGCCGCCAGACGGCGAGCGACCTCGGGATCGTGCTGCCCTCGGTGCACCTGCGCGACAACCTGCGCCTCGACGCCAGCGCCTACCGCGTGATGCTGCGCGGCCTCGAGATCGGGCGCGGCGTGGCCCACGCCGACCGGCTCATGGCCCTCGACCCGCAGGGCGGCACGCCGCCCATCGACGGCCTCCCCGGCCAGGACCCGGCCTTCGGGCTCCCGGCCATCTGGATCCTCCCGAGCGACCGCGCCCGCGCCGAGTCGATGGGCCTCACCCTGGTGGACGCCGCCTCGGTCATCACCACCCACCTCACCGAGCTGCTCCGGCGCAACGCCCACGAGCTGGTCGGCCGGCAGGAGGTCCAGGAGCTCCTGGCGGTCTGCGGCAAGGAGGCGCCGAAGCTGGTGGAGGACACGGTGCCCGGCGTCGTCACCCTGGGCGAGCTGGTGCGGGTCCTCCGCGGGCTCCTGCGCGAGGGGCTGTCGGTCCGCGACCTGCGCACCATCCTCGAGGCGGTGGGCGACGCCGCCCCGCGCAGCAAGGAGACCGCCTTCCTGGTGGAGCAGGCGCGCCGCCGGCTCTCGCGCCAGATCACCGGCCGGCTCGCCGGCCCGGACGGCGTGGTGCACGCCCTCACCCTCGACCGCGGCACCGAGGAGGTGCTGCGGCAGAGCCTCGGCGCCGCCGACGGGGAGGCGGCGCTCGCGCCCGACCTCGAGACCGCGCGCCGCCTGGTGGCCTCGCTCGAGGCGCAGGCCTCCCGGCTCAACGCCGCCGGCCAGCCGGTGGTGGTCCTCGCCCCCGCCGACCTGCGCCGTCCGCTCTTCGACTTCGCCGCCCGCTTCGTCCCCGACCTCTGGGTGGTGACCGCCCGCGAGCTCGTCCCCGGCACCACCGTGCAGCCCGCCGGGACCATCCAGTCCGCCCTGCAGCTGAGCGCCGCCTGAAAGGACGCCCACCGTGTACCAGCCGAGCCGCCGCACCGCCCCGCCCCCGAACGCCACCGTGCGGACCTTCCGCGCCGCCGACACCGCCTCGGCGCTCGCCGCCGTCAAGGCCGCGCTCGGCCCGGACGCGGTGATCCTCGACACGCGCAGCGTGGACCGCGGGCTGTTCCGCCGCCCCGAGGTCGAGGTGACCGCCGGGCTCGAGCTGCCCGAGGCCGGCCTCTCCGCCGTCCCGGCCGCCCCCGCCCTCCCGCAGCGCCCGTCGCCGGCCGTGCTCGCCCCGGCCGCCGACGCGCCGGCGCCGCTCGCGCGCCCCGCCGCCGAGCTCCCCGCTCCCGTCGAGGTGCGGCCGGCCCCCGCCTTCCCGCCCGCGCCCGCGCCGGTCCCCGCCGCCCGCCCGCCCCGTCCCGCCCTGCGCGGGTTCGGCGCCGACGAGCCCTTCCCCGAGGAGCCGCCGGCCGGCGCCGAGGAGCTCGGCGAGGACGAGATGGCCGACGGGCTCCGCCGCTCCTTCGAGGAGGCCCGCCGCGCCCTCGCCCTCATGGCCCGGCGCGCCCGCGCCTCCGGCAAGCCGCGCCTCCCCCCCGGCGCCCAGTCGGTCGAGAAGCACCTCCTGGACTGCGGCGTGGACCCGGCGCTCGCCGAGGAGCTCGTGACCGCGGCGGTGGCCGCCGGCGGCGGCCGCAAGGCGGCGGTGCTCGCCCGCGTGCGGACGGCGCTCGAGGGCCGGCTGCCGGTCGCGCCCGCCCCCTGGCTCGCCCCCGGGCGCCAGGTCATCGCCTTCGTCGGCCCGACCGGCGTCGGCAAGACCACCACCCTCGCCAAGGTGGCGGCCCGGGCGCTGCTCGAGTCGCGCAAGCGGATCGCGCTCCTCACCGTGGACACCTACCGCATCGGCGCCTGCGACCAGCTCGCCCGGTACGGCGAGATCATGGGGGTCCCGGTGCTCGTGGCCCGCGACCGCACCGAGCTCGCCCGCGCCATGGAGCGGGTCGGCCAGGCCGACATGGTGCTGGTGGACACGGCCGGCCGCTCCTCCATCGAGGACGTGGAGCGCCAGACCGACCTGGTCCGGAGCGTGCCCGGGATCGAGCTCCACCTGGTGGCGAGCGCCGCCGCCGGGGGCCGGCAGCTCGCCGCCGTGGGCGACCGCTACCGCGCCATCCAGCCGGACCGGCTGGTGTTCACGAAACTCGACGAGGCGGCGGGCCCTGGCGGTATCCTCGCGCTCGCCGCGCGGGTGGACCGGCCCGTGGCGTGCATCGCCGACGGTCAGCGGGTCCCCGAGGACCTGCACGCCTTCGACTCGGCGAAGCTGGTGGAGCTGGTGCTGACCTCGCCCGAGGGAGCGCTCCGATGACGGAGACTGGAGAGACGTCCGTGGATCAAGCCAATACGCTGCGCGAGCTGGTGGAGCGCTCCCCCCAGGGAGCCAACCCGCTGCGCGTCATCGCCGTGACGAGCGGCAAGGGCGGCGTCGGCAAGACGCACATCGTCGCGAACCTGGCGGTGCTGGCCGCGCGGATGGGGCGGCGGGTGCTCCTGCTCGACGGCGACCTCGGCCTCGCCAACTCGGACATCGTGCTCGGGATGACCACGCAGTACCACCTCGGCCACCTGCTCGACGGCACCATCGACGCCGAGCACGTCCTGGCCGAGGGGCCGCACGGGATCCGGGTGCTCGGCGCCTCGAGCGGCGTCCAGGAGCTGACGGTCCTCGACGACGCGCAGAAGCTCCGGCTGCTCTCGGCGCTCGACCCGCTCGACAGCAAGTTCGACCTCGTGCTCATCGACTGCGGCGCCGGCATCGGCGACAACGTGCTCTTCTTCGCGGGCGCGGCCCAGGAGGCCATCCTGGTGGTCTCGCCGGAGCCGACCTCGCTCACCGACGCGTACGCCACGGTGAAGGTGCTCTCGCAGCGGGCGGGCGTGGACCACTTCCAGGTGCTCGTCAACCCCATGCCCACCGAGGCGCACGGCCGCGAGATCTTCTCCAAGCTCTCCCGCGTCACCGACCGCTTCCTGCAGGCGCGGCTGTCGTTCCTCGGCCACATCCCGCGGGACGAGAACCTCCAGCGGGCGCTCATGGCGCAGCGGCCGGTGGTGGACCTCTACCCCCGCTCCCCGGCCAGCCGCGCCCTCGAGGCGATCTGCGACCGGCTCCTCGCCTCCCGTCCCCAGGCGCAGCTCCAGGGCGGCCTCAAGTTCCTCTGGCAGCGGCTGCTGCGCGAGTCGGGGGGGCCGGCGGCCGGCTGACGGCCGCGGGGGACGCATGCACCTCGCCCACGCACGCTACGCCGCCGCCGGCGCCGAGGAGGGGGCGCTCATCGCGCGCCACGCGGCGCTCATCGACCGCGCAGCGCGGCGGCTCGCCGCCCGCACCGGCGGGGCCGTGAGCGCCGACGACCTCTGGAGCGTGGGCGCGCTCGGCCTGCTCGAGGCGGCCCGGCGCTTCGACCCGGCCCAGAACGTCCGCTTCGAGAGCTTCGCCGAGCACCGGATCCGCGGCGCCATGCGCGACGAGATGCGCCGCATGGACCACCTGCCCCGGCGCCTGCGCGCCCGGACCGAGGAGCTCGGGCGGGCCCGGGCGCAGCTCACGAAGGACCTGCAGCGCGAGCCGACCTCCGACGAGGTCGCCGCCGCGCTGGGGCTCGCGGTGGACGAGGCCGACGGGCTCGCCGGGCTGGAGCAGCCGGTGCTCCCCATGACCTACGAGCTCGAGGGCGTGAGCGAGGAGCGGGCCGACGACCTCGTGGACCGGGCGCAGCTGCGCGGCCGGCTGGCGTGCGCCGTCGGGCAGCTCCCGGAGCGGCTCCAGCTCGTGCTCTCGCTCCACTACGTCGAGGGGCTCACCTACCGCGAGATCGCGCAGGTGCTCGAGGTGAGCGAGCCGCGGGTCTGCCAGCTCCACTCCGAGGCGGTGCGCAAGGTGCGCGGGCTCCTCGCGGGCGAGGACGGCGACGAGGGGCCGTGAGCCGGCCGCGCCTCTCGCTCTGCCTGCTGGTCCGGGACGAGGCGGAGCTCCTGCCCCGCTTCCTCGCCGCGGCGCGCGGGCTCTGGGACGAGCTCGTGGCCGTGGACACCGGCTCCTCCGACGCCACCCCCGCCCTCCTCGCCGCGGCCGGCGCGCGGGTGCTGCGGCGGCCCTGGACCGGCGACTTCGCCGCCGGCCGCAACGCCGGGCTCGAGGTGGCGCGCGGAGAGTGGATCGCCTGGCTCGACCCCGACGAGCTGGTCTCGCCGGCGCTGGTGGCGGAGGCGCGGCGCGCGCTCGCCGATCCCGCCGCCGGGGCCGCCTCCCTGCGCATGCGCAACCACCTCCCGCACGGGCACGTGCGCGAGGCCCGGCTGCTGCGCCTCTTCCGCGCCGACCCGGCCATCCGCTTCCGGCACGCCATCCACGAGGACGTGGGCCCCGACGTGGCCGCCATGCTGGCGCGCACCGGGCGCCGCCGGGTGGACCTCGAGGGGGCGGTCGAGCACCTCGGCTACGTGCGCGCCCGCGCCGCCGCCAAGGACAAGAAGGCGCGCGACGTCGCCATCCTCGACGCCTGCGTGGCGCGGGACCCGGGCGACCTGTACGCCTGGTTCAAGCTGCTCGAGCAGGCGCGCTTCTGGGGCGATCGGGCGCTCTGGCACGCCCGCGCCGCGCCGGGGCTCGCCGCCGCCGAGCGCGACCCCGCCGCGCTCGCCCGGGCGCACTTCGGCGGCGAGTGGCTGGTGCTCCTCTCCGAGGGGCTCCACCCCGGCGACCCGGCCGCGCAGCACCGCTTCCTCGCCCTCCGCGAGCGCGCCGTCCCGCGCGCCGCCCCGCTGCTGCTGCGGCTCGGCGAGCTCGAGGAGCGGCTCGGCCGCGCCGCCGAGGCCGCCCGGCGCTTCGAGGCCTGCCTCGCCCTCGCCCCCGAGACCGAGCAGGTGCAGCTCGCGACGGTGCGGCCGACGCTCGGGCTGGCGCGCCTCGCGCTCGGGCGCGGCGACCTCCCGGCGGCCCGCCGCCGGGTGGACGCCGCCGCCTCGGCCGCGCCGCACGACCCCGAGGCCCTCGTCGCCGCGGCGAGCCTGGCCCGGATCGCCGGCGGCGCGCCGGCGGCCGCCCGCTTCGCGGAGGAGCACGCCGCCCGGCACGGCGAGTCGGAGGAGCTCCTGCAGGCGCTCGGCGAGGCGGCCCTCCTCGCCGGGGACGCGGCGGGCGCGTGCGCGCCGCTGGCGCGGGTGGCGGGGGATCCCCCTCGCGGCCGCGGCGCGCTCCGCCTGGCCCAGGCGCTCTTCGCGGCGGGCGAGGTCGCGCGCGCCCGCGAGGCCTGCGCGGCGGTGCTCGCCGAGCTGCCCGAGGCGGCGCTCGGGATCCTGACCTGCGATCTCGCGCTCGGGCGCGACAGCGCGCTCGAGGTGGAGCTCGGGCCGGCGGAGGCGGAGGCGGCGCTGCGCGGCTGGGCCGCGGTCTCCCGGCTCGCCCCGGCGCCGGTGCGAGCCGCGCTCGCGCTCCGGGCCGAGGCGGTGGCGGAGCCGTTCCCCTGGTTCGCCGCCGCGGTCCGCTGAGCGAGGGCATCGCGGCCGGCGCCGCGCCGCGCGGGGCTCCGAGGCGATCCGTGGAGCCGGGGCCGCTCCGGCGGCTCCTAGCTCCGCCCCGCGCGCGCGGTCCCGAAGCGGATGGTGGCGAGCTCGTCGAGCACCTTGCGCTCGCGCCGCTCCTCCTCCTTCACGAGCTCGGCCCGCTTCCGGTCGGCGATGCGCCGCACCACCTCGGCCTGCTGCCGCGCGTCGCCGTAGCTCGCCCGGGCGCGCGCCTCGCCGTCGGCGGCCGAGGCCACCGCCTGCTCGGCGATCCGCACGCCGTGGAGGTCCCGCGTGTGCGCGGCCTCGACGAGCATCCAGAGCGCCGCCTGGCCCGCGCTCCGCTCGTCGGAGCGGGCCCGCGTGAGCGCGCCCTCCAGGTTCTCGCGGGCGCGGCTCAGGCTGGCCTGCGCGCGCGCGAGGTGCGCGAGCGCGGTCTCCTCCGAGCGATCGCGGAGCTTCACCAGCTTGTCGAGTCGCGTCTTGGGCGCCGCCATGCCTCTTCTCTCGGCACGACGATAACCTTCCCTTAAGGGGCGCGCGAGAGGCGGAAATTGCCCACCTCGGCGGCAGCTCCTGCCCGGCCGCCCCGGCCGGCGGGCACGGCGCCCCGCGGCGGCGGGACGCGGCCGCTCCTTGGCACCGGCCTTGCTGTAGAGGCGCTCCGGAGGAGCAACGCCAGATGTCTGACGGTCTCTACGTGAGCATGTGCGGCGCGACGGCGCGGTCGGATCAGCTCGACGCGATCGCCGACAACCTCGCCAACGCCCAGACGCCGGGGTTCCGCCCCTCGCGCCCGGCGTTCGAGTCGTTCCTGCCGGCCGGCGGCGCGCCCGACAAGGTCTACGCGGCCGCGGTCGGGACGGGCGTGAGCCTGAAGCCCGGCCCGGCGGTGCGCACCGGCAACCCGCTCGACGTCTACCCCGAGGACGGCGCCTTCCTGGCGGTCCGCGGCGCCGACGGCGCCACCGCCTACACCCGCGACGGCCGGATGACGCTCGACGCCGAGCGGCGCCTCACCGCCGGCGGCCGGCTCGTGCTCTCCACCCGCGGCGAGCCCATCACCGTGCCGCCCGAGCGCACCGCCACCGTGGATCGGGACGGGGTGGTGCGGGCCGGCGACCTCGAGCTGGGCGAGGTCGCCCGCGTGCAGCTGCAGGGGCCGGCGGACCGGCTCGGCCCCTCCGTCGTCGTCCCCGCGCCCGGCGGAACCGCGAGCCCCGTGAGCGCCCCGCTCCGCGGCGGCGAGGTCGAGCTCGGCACCGGCAGCGCGCTCGAGGGGATGGTCGAGCTCATCTCGGCGCAGCGGCAGTTCGACTCGTCCATGCAGGCCCTCCAGACCTACCGCCAGCTCGACCAGCGCTCCACCGACGTGGGCCGCGTCCGCTAGCCCGAAAGGATCCCGATGCTCCGCTCCCTCTACACCGCCGCCACCGGCATGGACGCCCAGCAGCTCAAGATGGACACCATCGCCCACAACCTCGCCAACGCGAACACCACCGGCTTCAAGAAGGTGTCGGCGCAGTTCGAGGACCTGCTCTCGGAGACGCTGCGGGTCGCCTCGCCCACCGACGCCCGCGGCGGCACCTCCTCGCCGTCGCCGCTGCAGGTGGGCCTCGGCGTCCGGGCCGGCAGCACCTCCCGCTCGCTCTCGCAGGGCGACCTGGTCCAGACCGGGAACCCGCTCGACGTGGCGATCCAGGGCAACGGCTTCTTCCGCGTGCAGCAGGCGGGCGGCGAGCCGGCCTACACCCGCGCCGGCAACTTCCGGGTGGACGCGTCGGGCAAGCTGGTCACGCCCAACGGCCAGCAGATCGAGCCGGGCATCACCGTGCCGCCGGAGACCACCGCCGTCACCATCAAGGCCGACGGGACGGTGCTCGCGACGCTCCCGAACCAGACCGCGCCCTCCGAGGTCGGCCAGCTCGAGCTCTACAGCTTCCCCAACCCGGGCGGCCTCGAGGCGCTCGGCGGCAACCTGCTCAAGTCCACCGCCGCCTCCGGCGAGGCCACCGGCGCCCGCCCCGGCGAGCAGGGGCTCGGGACGCTGTCGCAGGGCTACCTCGAGTCCGCCAACGTAAAGGCGGTGGAGGAGATGATCGACATGATCTCCACCCAGCGCGCCTACGAGCTCAACTCGAAGGTGATCCAGACCGCCGACCAGATGCTGCAGCGCCTCAGCCAGGTCCGGTGATCGCCGTGGCCGCCGCCCTCCCCGCGCTCGCGCTGCTGCTCCTCGGCGCCGCCCCGCCGCCGGACCCGATCCCGCCCGCCGTCGCGGCCGCGGTGTCGGCGGCCCTGGTGCAGCCCTCCGCGCGGGCCGAGGTGGTCGGGCTCTCGCCGCCGCCGCCCGCCGCCTGCGCCGAGGTCGCGCCCGAGCCCCCGCACCCGCTGGCGGCCTCGGGCCGCGTGGCGCTCCACTTCCGGGGCCCGGGCTGCGACGCCTGGAGCTGGGCCGAGGCGCGCGTCTACGCGCCGGCGCTGGAGCTCACGCGCGACGTCCGGGCGGGCGAGCCGCTCGCCGGCGCGACCCGGCTGCGCGAGCAGGAGGTCCTGCCCGGCCGCCGGCCGCTGGCGGCCCTCCCGGAGGGCGCGACCGCCGCCGGGCCCGCCGCCGCGGGCGCGCCGGTCGAGGCCGCCCTGGTCCGGCTCGGCCCGGCGCCGGGCGAGCCGCTCACGGTGGTGGTGCGGCTCGGCGCCCTGGCGCTCGAGCAGCCCGGGCGCGCCGTCCCGTGCGCCCCCGGGCGCGCCTGCGCCCTCCTCCCCTCGGGGCGGCGGGTCGAGGGGCCCATCGTCGGCGGCAAGCTCCTCCTGGAGGTCCCGTGAAGCGCCTCGCGCCCCTCCTCCTCGCCCTCGCGGCGGGCTGCGCCGCGCAGACCCACATCGGCGAGTACAAGCCCAAGCGGCGCGAGTACGAGTCGCCGCCGGCCGCCGCCAGCGACAAGGAGGCCTCGCCCGGCAGCCTCTGGCGCGACGGCCGCTCCGCCTCGCTCCTCTTCACCGACGCCCGCGCGCTGCGCGAGAACGACCTCGTGGTGGTCAAGGTGGAGGAGATCGCCGACGCCAAGCGGAGCGCCGACACCGAGCTCACCCACAACTCCCAGATCGCCGCCTTCGCCGCGCTGATGAAGGCGCAGGGGGTCGCCACCACCACCCCGCAGCTCTCCATCGAGAGCAGCGTCCAGAACGGCTTCACCGGCGACGGCAGCACCGGCCGCACCGAGCGGTTCGTGGCCACGGTCCCCGCCATCGTCCGCAAGGTGCTCCCGAACGGCAACCTCTTCGTCGAGGGGCACCGGGTCATCCTGGTCAACGCGGAGGAGCACCACTTCTACATCTCGGGCGTGGTCCGCCCCATCGACATCGACGGCGACAACAGCGTGAAGAGCTCGATGGTGGCCGACGCCGAGATCGAGTTCACCGGCCGCGGGATCCTCACCGACAACCAGAAGCAGGGGTGGTTCCAGAGGTGGTTCGGCTGGATCTGGCCCTTCTGAGCCCTCACACGCCATGCGACGCCTCCTCCTCGCCGCCCTCGCCCTCTTCCTCGCCCTGCCCGCCCGCGCCGCGGTGCGGGTGAAGGAGCTCACCGAGGTGCAGGGCGCCCGCGACAACGAGCTGTACGGCTACGGCCTCGTCGTCGGCCTCGCCGGCACCGGCGACACCGAGCAGGTGCTCTACACCAAGCAGTCGATCGCCGGCATGCTGGGCCGGCTCGGGGTGCGCATCAACCCCAACGACATCCGGGCGCGCAACGTCGCCGCGGTGATGGTGACCGCCCGGCTGCCGGGCTTCACGCGCCCCGGCGTCCACCTCGACGTCGCCGTCGCCTCGATGGGCAACGCCCGCTCCATCGCCGGCGGCGTGCTCCTCCTCACGCCCCTCACCGCGGCGGACGGCCAGGTCTACGCGGCCGCGCAGGGGGCGGTGCAGGTGGGCGGCTACGACGCGAGCGGCTTCGGCAACACCCAGCGGAAGAACACCCCGACCTCGGGGCGCGTGGTCGGCGGCGCCACCGTGGAGCGGGCCGTCGCCCCGGCGCTCGGGGCGGGCCCCCTCACGCTCGGGCTCCGCCGGCCCGACTTCACCACCGCGAGCCGGATCGCCGCCGCCGTGAACGGGGCGCTCGGCGCCGGCGCCGCCCGGGCGCTCGACCCCGCCGCGGTGGAGGTGACGGTGCCGGAGAGCTTCAAGGCCGATCCGGTGGGGCTCGTCGCCAGGCTCGAGGCGCTCGAGATCGACGCCGACCAGCGGGCGCGGGTGGTGGTGAGCGAGCGCACCGGCACCGTCGTCGCCGGCGAGCGGGTCCGCATCCGCCCGGTGGCGGTGGCCCACGGCGGCCTCCAGGTGTCGATCACCTCGCGGCCG